>NZ_JBIAIE010000009.1:0-20927 GCF_042871185.1 Streptomyces sp. NPDC006012 | reverse complement strand
ATCGCCATGCGCGAGTGCGGCTTGAGTGTGGCTGGTCGCGCAGTTCCCCGCGCCCCTGTCGGGGGCCGTGTTAGAGCAGTTGTTTCAGGTTCTGGGCCAGGAGGTCCCAGCGCCATTTTTCCTCGGCCCAGGCTCGGCCTCGTTCTCCCATGCGGTGGCGTAGCGCCGGGTCGGCGAGGAGGGTGGTGATGCGTTCGGCGGTCTCGGCCGGGGCGTTGCCGGGGACGACCCATCCGGTCTCCCCGTCCAGCACCGCGTCGGGTGCGCCGCCCGAGTCGCCGGCGACGACCGGCAGGCCGGTCGCGGAGGCTTCCAGGTAGACGATTCCGAGGCCCTCGACGTCGAGTCCGCCCCGCCTGGTCCGGCAGGGCATCGCGAAGACGTCCCCGGCGCCGTAGTGCGCGGGCAGCTCGGACCAGGGGACGGCGCCGGTGAAGCGGACCGAGCCGGCCACCCCGGTGTCGTGGGCGAGCCTGCGCAGGTCCTTCTCGTACGGCCCGCCCCCGACGATCAGCAGCACCGCTTCGGGCTGCTCGGCCAGGATCCGGGGCAACGCGCGGATCAGCGTGTCCTGGCCCTTGCGCGGGACGAGCCGGGAGACGCACACCACGACCGGCCGGTCGGTCAGCCCGAGCCGCGCCCGCACCTCGGCGCCGCCGGACCCCGGGTGGAAGGTCTTCTCGTCGACCCCGGGCGGCAGTTGCACCATCCGTCCGGCCGCCGCCGGACTCAGCGCGGCGGCGATCCGGGTGCGCGTGTACTCGCCGAGGTAGGTGATCGTGTCGGTGGACTCCCCGATCCGGTGCAGCAGGTGCCGGGCGGCGGGCAACTGGGCCCAGCCCGCCTCGTGCCCGTGGGTGGTGGCGACCAGCCGTTCGGCGCCCGCCTTGCGCAGCGCGGGCGCCATCAGCCCGAGCGGCGCCGCCGCCCCGAACCACACCGAGGTGCACCCGTGCTCCCGCAGCAGTCCGGCCGCCCGCCGGGTCGCCCCGGGCGTGGGCAGCAGCATCGTCGTACGGTCGCGTACGACGGTGAAGGGCTGCTCGGCGTCGAAGGCGGCCGTGGCCTCGGCGCCGTCCCGGCCGCGCTTCCAGGTGGAGGCGTACACGACGAGCCGCCCGGGATCCAGCCGGAGCGCCATGTTGTGCAGGAACGCCTGGATACCGCCCGGCCGGGGCGGGAAGTCGTTGGTCACGATCAAGGTCTTGTGCATCACGCCCAACCTATCCAACGCGCCCGCCCACCGCGGACCGGCGACCGGTGCCCGCCCCGGGGGCGGTCCGGGCGGGCGACGCGACCGGGCCGCGCGGCGGCATTGCCGGGCCCCGCACGGGCTGACGCGACATCATGGCTGCGCGGGACGGGTCACTCCACGGGACGGGACACGACGGACAGGGGCTGGGTGGACATGGCGGGCGCGAGGAGGTCCCTGGCCGGGCTGCTGGGGGTCTGGGGGCTGACCCGGCTGATGCTGCTCCTCTTCGTCTTCCGGGTGCTGGTCTTCCCGGGCGCGGACGTCACGACCGACGTGTCGGTGATCTACCACGGCTGGTTCGAGGTGCTGCGCCACGGGACGTTCCCGCTGGACGACGTGACCTGGCAGTACCCGCCCGCCGCCGCGCTCGCCGTGCTTGCGCCGGGCGCCCTGCCCTTCCTCGCCTACCCCGACGCCTTCTTCGTCCTGGCCTGCCTCGCCGACCTCGCCGTCCTCGCGCTGCTCGGGTACGCGGGCCGGCGCCCCGGCAAGTCGCCGCGCGGGGCGTGGGTGTGGGTGGCGGGCCTCCCGCTGCTGGGACCCACGGCCTACGCCCGTTACGACGTCATGGTGACCGCGGTGGCGGTGGCCACGCTGTTCGCCGGAGCCCGCCGGCCGCGGGTGATGGGGGCGCTGGCCGGCTTCGGGGCGATGGTGAAGGTGTGGCCCGCGCTGCTCCTGGTGGGTGCCGTGCGGTTGCGGGCGTGGGGCGCCGCGCTGGTGAGCGCGGTGGGCGTGGCGGCGGTGTTCGCCCTCGCCATGCCGGGCGCCTTCGCCTTCCTCGCCTTCCAGCGCGACCGGGGCACCGAGGTGGAGTCGCTGGGCGCCCTGGTCTTCCACGTGGCGCGGCACCACGGCTGGCGGGGCGAGGTACTGCTCAACTACGGCTCGGTGGAGTTCCTGGGCCCGTACGTCGGCCTGGTGAGCACCACCGCGCTGGCGCTCACCGCGGTCGCCTTCGGCTGGCTGCTGCTGTGGCGGGTGGCGGCGCGGCGGATGCGGCCGCGACCGCACACCCTCGCGGACGCCGCGTTCACGGCGGTGCTGCTGTTCGTCACGACGAGCCGGGTGATCAGCCCTCAGTACCTGGTCTGGCTGATCGGGCTGGCCGCGGTCTGCCTGTCCTTCCGTGCCACCCGGATGGGTCCGCCCGCCCTGCTGGTCCTGGCCGCCGCCCTGGTGACCGTCCTGGAGTTCCCGGTCGGCTTCTCCCACGTCGTGGTCAGCGACCGGTACGGCACGGGCCTGCTGTTCCTGCGCAACGGCCTGCTGGTCGGCGCCTCGCTGCTCGCGGCCCGCAGGCTGTGGCGGGCCACGGTCCCCGCGAAGCCCGCCGCCGCCCTGCCGAGCCGGGCCGCCCGTACGGAGGAGAGTCCGGTCTCCTCCTGAGCCGGGCCACCGGATGGCCCGGCTCAGGAGATTCGCCCGACCACCCGGTCAGGAGAGCTGGGATCTGAGGTGGTCCTGCCATTGGCGGGTGAAGTCCGCCGCGCCGGTGCCGAGCACCTGGCGCAGTGCGTCCTCGACCGCGCCCGCCCGCTGTCCGTGGGCGCCCACGGCGCGGTAGAACGCGCCGAGCCGGGCCTCGCCCCAGCGCTCGGCGATCATCCGGCAGGCCAGCCAGCCGCCCTCGTACGCCTGGGCCAGCCGGGTGGGGTCCGCGGTGAACGCGAAATCCCCGTCGGGCGGGAGCCCCGCCGGGATCCGCCGGGCGCGGACCGCGCGGGTCAGCTCCGGTGCCACCTCTGTCGGCGTACGCCCCTCGCCGAGGTAGCCGATCCAGTCGGCGTACCCCTCGGACAGCCACAGCGGGGTGGCGGGCGTGGTGTGCGGGCGCGTGGCCACATGGGTGGTCTCGTGGGAGAGCACCACCTGTTTGCCGACGTCACCGAGCTGGGCGTACGCCTCCGGGTTGATGACGATCCGGTCCGCGGGGGCCTTGACCGTGCCGCCCGCCTCGCCGGTGGTGACCGCGGCGATCCCCCGGTACGAGGAGGCGGGCGAGCCGAGCAGGCCCGCCATCCCCTCCAGGTCGCGCGGTACCAGCACGACGAGCCGCCGGGTCCAGTCCGTGCCCCAGGCCCCGGACACGGCCGGAACGGCGCGGTCGGCGAGCCGGGCGTAGCCGCGCAGCTGCCCGGCGGACTGCCCGACCCCGAGCACCAGGCTGTGCGCGCCGGTGACGGCCGACACCTCGCCCTGGTCCCACAGCTGCGGTCCGGCGTGCCGGGCGGGCCGGTCGGAGTCGACGTACCACTTGCCGTCGGCGGTGCGGCTGAGGGTGATCGTCCGGTCGGCGGTGACGGGGGCGCTGTCGTAGCCGCGGATCCGGTAGCTCAGCCGGGCCTCGGCGGTGGCGTCGGCGCCGGTGTGCCGCAGGCCGGTCACGCGGTACGACCAGGACGCCAGCGGAACCGTGTCCAGGTTCGGGTACCCGGTGCGGGTGCCGGTCGCGCCGTACGCGCTCCCGTCGTGCTCAAGGAGCGCCGCCGCGCGCCGGTCGAGCAGCCGCTGCACCTCGGCCCGGGCCGGATCGGCCGCCGTCCGCCCGCCGCACCCGGCCGGCGGGACGAGCAGCGCGACGAGCAGCAGCCAGAGCGCCGCCGACCGCCCTCTGTGTCCACGACCAGCCATCTGCCCGATCGTACGGCCCGCGGCGGGGCGGTCAGACCCGGGTGACCGACGAGACGGGCATCATGCCCACCGGGTCGTAGCGCACCGGGGCGCCGGGGTAGGGCGCGTGGATCACCTGCCCGTGGCCCATGTACATCCCGACGTGCCCGGCGTCCGAGCGGTAGACGACCAGGTCGCCGGGGCGGGCCTGGGAGAGCGGGACCTGCCGGCCGGCGTACCGCTGCTCCTGCGAGGTGCGCGGGATGGCGATCCCGGCCTTGGCGTACGACCACTGCATCAGGCCCGAGCAGTCGAAGCCGGAGGGCCCGTTGGCGCCCCAGACGTAGGGGCGGCCGAGGGCCGAGCGGGCGGCGTCGACGGCCGCGGCGGCCCGGGCGTCCAGGGGGGTGCCGTCCGGCAGGCCGGAAAGGTCGGCCCGGCTGCCGCGGGAGGCCCGTTCGTAGGCGACCCGCCGGCCGTCCGGCAGGGAGTTGAGCAGTGCCCGGGCCTTGGCGAGTTTCCCCTCCACGGTCCGCTTGTGCGCGGCGACGGCCTTGCGGCTGTGCTCCAGCCGGGCGAGCTTCCCGGCCGTCGCGGTGCGCTCCTGGCCGAGTTCGCGCATGGCCGACTGGAGCGCCCGCAACTGGTCGGCCTGGCGGATGCCGATCCGGTCGAGGGTGCTGGCCTTGGCGAGGTAGTCGTCCGGGTCGGCGGAGAACAGCAGGGCGACCGTGGGGTCGAGGCCGCCGGAGCGGTACTGGGCACCGGCCAGCGCCCCCAACTCCTCGCGCATGGCGTTGATGTGCTGCTGCTGCCGGGCGATGTGGTCCTGGGCGGCGCGGACCTGCTCGCGCAGCCTCAGCGTCTGCTCGTTCGCCTTGTTGTAGACCTCGGTCGCCTTCTCCGCCTCCTGGTAGAGGCGGTCCACCTCGGCGGAGGCGTCGTCACGCGGCGCGGCGCCCGCCGGTACGGCGCCGAGCGCGGCGGCCGCGGACAGAACGCACAGGACGGTGATGCCCCGGTTGAACCCGGACGGTGCAAGGCGGTGATGGGACCCCACGGAAGGCCGCACTCCTTCACCTCGTGACCGCTCGCTCGCCTGCGGGGGACGGCCGGTGCCCACAAGCGGTCGCGCTCGGCCCTTCGGCCTGCACGCACGCGCCCACGGCACCGGCGCACCCTTCGGCTCACGCGCTGCCGGCGGACGGTTGCCGTCTCCCCGGTGCCGGGACGGGGTGTCCGGGTCGTGGGGGAAACGCGGCAGACAGTAGCCGCGTGGATACCCGCCGGCCAAAGACCGTCAGCGGTCGCACAACGTGGCGCCCCGCCGCTGACGCAGGTCACCGGCGGGGCGTGGAGTCAGTTTCGGTTGCCGGGATTCGCCCGTTCGGGCGCCTCGATACCCCGGTCGGCCGAGCCGCGCAGGCTCAGATCCGGACGCCGAACTGGAACGGCATGTTGTTGATCGACTCGTACCGGACGACGGTGCCGGTGCGCGGGGCGTGCAGCACCATGCCCTTGCCCGCGTACAGGCCGACGTGGTGCAGGTCGCCGTAGAAAAGCACCAGGTCGCCGACCTTGAGGTCGCTCTGGCTGTAGATGCGCGTGCCGGCGCCGGCCTGCGCCTGGGAGGTGCGCGGTATGGAGACGCCGGCCTGGGCGTAGGCCCAGGAGGTCAGGCCCGAGCAGTCGAAGGACGAGGGCCCGGTGGCACCGTAGACGTACGGCGTGCCGATCTTGCTCTGGGCGGCGGCGAAGGCGGCCGAGGCGTGGCCGGAGGCGGCGGGGACGTCGCCGAGGTCGACGCGACCCTGAGAGGAGCGGTTGGCGCGCGCCTGCTCGGCCTCCAGCGCCTGCTTCTCCTGCGCCGTCAGGCTGTTCAGCAGCTTCTGCGCCTCGGCGAGCTTGTTCTGGACCGCCTGCTTCTGCTTCTTCAGCTCGGTGCGGGTGGAGTCGAGGTCCTTGAGCTTGCTGCTCGCCTCGGTCCGCTCCTGGGACAGCTCGCGCTGCTTGTCCTGGATCTTCTTCAGAGCGTCGACCTGCTGGCCGCTCAACTGGTCGAGCGTGGACGCCTTGTCCAGGTAGTCGTCCGGGTTGGCCGACAGGAAAAGCTGGACGGACGGGTCTATGCCGCCCGAGCGGTACTGCGCACTGGCCATGGCGCCGAGGCCGTCCCGCAGCTTGTTCAGGTCCTGCTGGCCGCGGGCGACGTCGTCCTGGATCGTGGAGATCTCCTTCTGGAGCTTCTCCTGCTTCTCCGTGGCGCCGTTGTACTTCTCGGTGGCCTGCTCCGCCTGCTCGTAGAGCTTGTCGACCTTTGTCTTGACCTCGTCCTTGCTCAGCTTCTCGCTGGGGGCCGCGTTGGCCGCCTGCGCGCTCAGAGCGACGGCAGCGGCGGCTGCGGTGGTCAGCACGGTCACGCGAGTGCGACTCGGCTGCTTGGGTCGACGGTGGGACGCCACGGAGACGGGCTCCTTCTTTTGAGTGATCACCCGTGTGGAGGTTCGAGGCCAGACCCTAGTGACCCAGTTGTGATCAGTTCAAATCCTCAGGAGAAAAAATCCGTCACACCATGCATTCTTTGCCCACAACTAACGGCCCGTGATGTTTATTTGACGCTACGTTGCGTGACACTCACGCCAATTCGGGCATTAGGTACGGACATTGCCGTTTACGGCAGTCGCTTGAGAAGCATCGCAGAAGCCACAGGACGGGCACCCGCCCGCGCGACGCCGTCGGCCACCTCGCGATCGGTCGAGGCGACGATCACCGGCCGGCCCGGCGGCTCGGCCCGCACCAGCTGGCGGATCAGCTCGTCGGCGGTCACACCGGGCTTCGAGAACAGCACGCGCACGCCGCGCGGCGGGGCGAGCAGCACCGGCGCGGCCAGTTCGGCACCGTCGAAGACACACGTCACCTCGGCACCGGTCTGCGCGGCCAGCTGCGAGAGCTGGCCGAGCAGCCGCAGCCGCTGCCGCTCCAGCGGCATCTGCGGATAGCCGGTCTTCGTGACGTTGTAGCCGTCGACCACCAAGTGCGCCTGCGGCAGGGCGAGAAGCTGGTCCAGGATCGCCGGATCGTGCTCGGACAGCGCCCGCGCGGCGATGTCCTTCGGGGTCATCCGGCCCGGCTCCACCGCGTCCACGGTCTCGGCGGGCCGCACCGAGACGGGCGGCAGCGCCAGCTCCCGGCGCAGCCCCTGGGCCGCGTCCAGCACCGTGTCGAGCAACAGCCGCACCCGCATGCCCTCGACGCTGCGCCCCTCCCGCGCCGCCCTGCGGCTGGCCTCCAGGGCGGCCTCGGCCTCCCCCAGGCGGGCTTTGAGCCGCCGGGTCTCGCTCTCAGCCGTGGAAACCTGGGCCTGCGCATCGGCGCGCACCGCCTCGATCTCGCCCTGGGCCTTGCGCAGCGCGGCGTCGCCCCGCTTGACGTCGCTGAGGGCGGCACGCAGCTTGCGGTGCAGCGATTCGGCTTCCCGCTTGGCCGAGTCCAGTTCGGCACGCAGCCGTTCGGTCTCGGCGCGGGTCTGCTCGTGGGCCGAGTCCAGTTCGGCGCGCAGCCGGTCCAGTTCGGCCCGGCTCTCCTCGTCGGCGCGCTCGGCGTCCGCCCGCTGAGCCTCCTCGCCGGCCGCGGCCACCAGCTTCACCCAGCCGGCGGGACGCAGTACGTAGGCCGCGGCCGCCACGTCGAGCGGGTCCGCGGCCGGGGGCGGTGCACCGGAGTCGAGCGCGCCGGAGAGTTCCGGCTGCGCTTCTCTCAGCTTCTCGCCGATGCGCTGCCGGAACAGCAGGTCGCTCTCGACGGCGGCGGCCATCGCATTGCCCGCGAACTTGGCGCGGCGGTTCGGAGCGAACCGGGCATACTGCCGCAGCTGGGCGGGCAGTTCGCCGACCGTCAGAGCGCCGAAGCCGTCCGAGACGATCTGCACGACCCGGCGTCGCACACCGTCGGGCAGCGGACGGTCAAGCACCTCGGCGGTGCCGTCGCCCGGCCCCCCGCTCGTGGTCTCCACCATCCTCACACCCCAATACCGGTACGGGTCCGTCTCCCGTGCTCAGGAGTCGGCACCCGGCCTGTCCACCAGTTCCACCTGGTCCGCCGCGTTGCACCAGCGGCAGCGCACCGACTCGATGGTCTCACTGACCACCTCGCGCTCCTCGACCTTGGGCTCGCCGGCGAGGTCCAGGTGGACGTACTCGACGACCCTCGACGCGCGTGTGACGTCGAAACGCGTGAGGTTGCCGCAAAGGGTGCAGCGCCATCGCGTCGTGGCGGTCGGCAGGGGAACCGGCATCGCGACCGTTCGCCTCCTTTTAGTCTCCGTGACGCGCGGTCTGCCCGGCACGTGTGGCTCGTAACCCTACGGCCTGGCGGGTACTCGTCGCCCGTTCGTCCGTGGCGGCGAGGCGGTCTGTGCTACTGCGTCCCCTTACGTCATGCTCTGTAGCCATGATCAGCAACTGGAGCGCGACGGCCCGGCGGATCTACCGAGCGGTCCGCGGCTCGTCGGCGCCGATGACGCACGTCCTGATCGCCCTGTGCTGCCTGATCTTCCTGATCGGGCCCGCGTCCGGCTTCAATACGACGTACGGCACCGGTGACGAGCTGCTGGCCGCCCAGCGGGCATACTTCCGGCGCTGGGGCGTCATCCCCACGAACCTGTTCGCCGGCCCGGTCGGTGAGGCCCTCACCCCCGCCACGGCCCTGTTCGTGCACGGCAGCTGGGTGCATCTGCTCGGCAACATGCTGTTCCTCTACGTCTTCGGAGTGATGACCGAGGAACGGATGGGCCGCGTGCGGTTCACCCTGTTCTACGTCGGCTGCGGCTACCTGGCACTGATCGGCTACGCCGCCGCCAACGCCGCCTCCCAGCAGTCCCTGGTCGGCGCCTCCGGGGCGATCTCCGCAGTCCTGGGAGCGTTCCTGTACCTGTTCCCCGGCGCCCGTGTCACCAGTCTCCTCCCTTTCCTGTTCTTCCTCCCGCTGCGCTTTCCCGCCTGGGTCGTCCTGCCCTTCTGGGCGGCCCTGCAATGGGCGGCGGCGCGGCAGGCCACCGACGGGCCGGGGGTGGCGTATCTGGCCCATCTGGTGGGCTTCTCCCTGGGCTTCGTCTTCGCCTGGGTGCGGTTCGGACGTGCAGCTAGAGTGAAGGCCGCCCCAGCTCCGGCTCCCGAGGGAGAGAACCAGCCGTGATCACCGCGATCGTGCTCATCAAGACCAGCGTGGACCGGATCCCCGAGATCGCCGAGCAGATCGCCGGGCTGGACAGCGTCAGCGAGGTCTTCTCGGTCACCGGCACCTACGACCTGATCGCCATGGTCCGGGTCGGGCAGCACGAGGACCTCGCCGACGTCATCCCCGGCCGCATCAGCAAGATCCCGGGCGTGGAGGCCACGGACACCCACGTCGCCTTCCGCACGTACTCCCGGCACGACATGGAAGCGGCCTTCGCCATCGGGCTGGACAGCTGACAGGCCCGCGGGGGGCCTGTCCTCGCGTTCCGGGGGCCGGTCAGGACGCCGGGACGCAGCGGCCGTCCTCGGTGCGGTACTGCCACTTCGCGCCGTCCCGGACCAGTTCCCTGACGGCGGTCACGAATCGTTCCACGTGCTCGTCCGGCGTCCCCGCGCCGAAGCTGACGCGTACGGCGTTGAGGGACTTCTCGCCCGGTGCCGCCTCGGGGGCGCCGCACTCGCCCTGGGACTGCGGATCGGTGCCCAGCAGGGTGCGGACGAGGGGGTGGGCGCAGAACAGCCCGTCGCGGACGCCGATGCCGTACTCGGCGGAGAGCGCCGCGGCGAAGTGGGAGCTGTTCCAGCCCTCGACCACGAAGGAGATCACGCCCACCCGGGGGGCGTCGTCGCCGAACAGGGACAGCACCCTGACCTCGGGGACCTCCGCGAGACCCGCGCGGACCGTGTCGATCAGGTGCCGCTCCCTGGCGACCAGGGTGTCGAAGCCGGCCTCGGTGAGCGCCTTGCAGGCGGAGGCGACGGCGTAGGCGCCGATCACGTTCGGCGAGCCGGCCTCGTGGCGGGCGGCCGTCTCGTGCCACTCCACGGCCACGCCTCCGTCGGCCCGCCGGGTGACCGTACGGCTCGCCCCGCCGCCCGCGAGGTACGGCTCCGCCGCGCGCAGCCAGTCGGCGCGTCCGGCCAGCACGCCGGCGCCGAAGGGGGCGTACAGCTTGTGCCCGGAGAAGGCGACCCAGTCGACGTCGAGGTCGCGCACCGACACCGGGTGGTGCGGGGCGAGCTGGGCGGCGTCCAGGACGATCCGGGCGCCGTGCTCATGGGCGGCGGCGGCCAGCTCGCGCACCGGCCACAGCTCGCCGGTGACGTTGGAGGCGCCGGTGACGCAGACCAGGGCCGGGGCCTCAGCGTCGCGGTCGCCCAGCGCCCGCCGGAGGGTCGCGACCGCCTGGGCCGGGGTTTTGGGGGCGTCGAGGTAGCTGACCCGGTCGTTCTTCCAGGGCAGCAGGGCGGCGTGGTGCTCGGTCTCGAAGACGAAGACCTGGCAGTCGGCCGGGGCCACGGCGGCGAGGAGGTTGAGCGAGTCGGTGGTGGAGCGGGTGAAGATCACCTGGTCGTCGGCGCGGCAGTCCAGGAACCCGGCGACGGTGGCGCGGGCGTTCTCGAACAGGTCGGTGGACAGCTGCGAGAGATAACCGGCGCCGCGGTGCACGCTGCCGTAGTAAGGGGCGTACGCGGCGACGTCGTCCCAGACGCGCTGGAGGGCGGGGGCGCTGGCCGCGTAGTCGAGCGCGGCGTAGGTGACCTCGCCGCCGGTGACGAGCGGGACGGTGACGTCACGGCCCAGGACGGGCAGCGGGGCACACACGGCCGGGGCGGAGGCAGCGGTGGAGACGGACATGGCACAACTCCCGTGAAGGCAGGCGGAATTCACCGCGCGAGCACCGGGACGGCGGGTGCGGCTCAGCGCGGGAAGAAAGTTTGAAAGGGGTGAAAGGGTGCGCGGAGGCGGGGCTCTGCGGCCCTATCGCATTCGCTTGCTCACGGGTGGCTCCCTCGACCTCCAGGACCCCTGGATTCCACGAGGGGTCCGCGCTTGCCGCAGACCTCGCTGCCTGCGGCCTGGTCTTCACCCGGGGCACCCCGCCACGGACGGAGGGTTGCCGGACAGTCGGCCGGGGCCGAATGACTGTCACTCATGACCTGAACGGAAAAGTACGCGGATGATCGATCGCCCGCAACCCGTGTCCGGATGACGGGACGCACACACGCGTAGGCGCGGCCCCGTCACCGGACGAGGCGCTGGTGCGATCGCCGCGCCCAGCGCGCGCCGAAAAGCAGGAGGTCGGCCACGAAGACCACCACACCGATGACCAGAAGGTAGGTCAGTCCCTGCACCACCGTGCCGACCAGGCCCAGGCCGACCGCCACGAGGATCAGGAACAGGAAGAACGCCAACACGGGCGGCCGCCTCCTCCGGTCCGGCCTCAGCGACGCGCGAGGCGGCGCCCGCGATCGGCGCCGGGCGCGTAGGGCCGGTCGTAGTGCTTGAAGATCTCTTCCTCACGGGCGGCCGGCAGGACACCGTCCGTGCCGATCGACGGTGCCTTCCTCACCTGCCCCCGCGTGTACGCCACCCGCACGTATCCGGGTCCCACGGTCGCCTCGTCGACGGGGACGAAGACGAGTCGCTGCCGGGTGGGCAGCCCGGTACGGACGGTGGCCACGGCCGGCGCATCGGTGGTGGTGTCCACGTAGACCCCTTCCAGGGCACCGATCTTGCGACCCTCGGAATCGATCACGTCACGATTGCGCCACTCACGGATATCGGCTGAATGGATCATGCCTGGCTCCTCGCGGCCCGCCGGGGACTCTCCTGTCCTCCCACTCTACTTTGACCTGGTATTTTCCGCGGGTCGTCCCGGCGCTGGTGCCATGGCCGGAAAGGTTTGCCGACGGCTCGCGCCGTCCGATGCCGGTGGCACCTCCCGCGCGAGCGGAGCCGAGCGAGAGGGGAACCATACCGGGCGTCGCGAGCCGGTGGACCTTACCGGTCGCAGTCCTGGGCGTGACTGGCGGTCGCCCAGCGGTCCAGGGAGTTCCTGGCCGCGCCCGAGTCGATCGACTTCGCGGCCTTGGCCATGGCCGTGCGGATCTGCTCCACCAGCGGCCCGTCCTCCGGCTCCAGGGCCACCAGAGCCGCCGCCGAGTTCAGCAGGACGGCATCCCGTACCGGGCCCGGCTCGCCGTCCAGCAGGCGGCGGGCCACTGCGGCGTTGTAGGCGGGGTCGGCGCCGCGCAGGGCCTCCACCGGCACCAGGTCCAGGCCGACGTCCCGCGGGTCGAAGACCTGCTCGGTGACCTTGCCGTCGCGCACCATCCACACCCGGGAGGTGGCGGTGGTCGTCAGTTCGTCGAGGCCGTCGTCCCCTCGGAAGACGAGCGCGGACGAGCCGCGCTCGGCCAGCACGCCGGCGATCAGCCCGGCCAACCGGGTGTCGAAACAGCCGATCGCCGAGGCACCGACCCGCGCCGGGTTGGTCAGCGGGCCGAGCAGGTTGAACGAGGTCGGGATCCCGAGGTCGCGCCGGACGGCGCCGACGAAGCGCATCGAGGGGTGGAAGACGGTCGCGAAGCAGAAGGTGATCCCGGCTTCCTCGGCCACCCGGGCCACCTGGGCGGGCGTCAGATCCAGGTTGACGCCGAGTTGTTCGAGTACGTCCGACGACCCGCTGGCGGAGGACGACGCCCGGTTGCCGTGCTTGACGACCTTCGCGCCGGTGCCCGCGATCACGATGGAGGACATCGTCGAGATGTTGACCGTACGGGCCCGGTCGCCGCCCGTGCCGACGATGTCGACGGCCGGCCCGGGGATGTCCAGCGGCTTGGCGTGCGCGTACATCGCCTCGACGAGGCCGGTGATCTCCTCGACCGTCTCTCCCTTGGCCCGCAGGGCCACCAGGAAGCCGGCGATCTGGGCGTCCGCGGCCTCGCCGCGCATGATGCGGTCCATGGCCCAGGCCGTGTCACCGGCGCTCAGGTCGTGGCCGCGCAGCAGCGCGCT
Source organism: Streptomyces sp. NPDC006012 (assembly GCF_042871185.1). Lineage (NCBI taxonomy): Bacteria > Bacillati > Actinomycetota > Actinomycetes > Kitasatosporales > Streptomycetaceae > Streptomyces > Streptomyces sp. NPDC006012. Next base: position 8,023 of record NZ_JBIAIE010000009.1, on the reverse strand, counting down.
CAGCAGCTCGGGCCAGGAACGGCCCGCCGCGGTGTCGCCTCCAGCGGGGGTCACAGCACTCATCAGCCGCTCCTGGGTGGTGGACGGTACGGATCCGGCCTCCACCCTATCGATCCCGGCATACGGCGAGGGGCCCCGTCCGGATGGCGATCCCCCTGCTCTTTCGAGCCTGGGGAGGACGGGGCCCCTCGCGTGTGGCGTGGTGTGCGCAGCGATCAGTGGTGGCCGTGGCCGCTCGTGATCTCCTTGTACTCCTCGACGGTGGGCTTCGGGATCTGGGAGTCCTCGCCGTAGTAGGAGTCGCTGATCTTGGCGCGCAGCTTCTCCGCGGCCTTCACCTTCCGCTCCACACCGTTCTCGTCGACCGTCGGGCCGATCTCGGCCGGCTGGTACTGGTGGTGCGACGTGAGGGTGTGCAGCTGCTCCTGGCTGAGCGGCTCGTGGACCTCGATGAACTCACCGTGCGGCAGCCGCTTGATGATGCCGGTCTCGCGGCCGTGCAGCACCTTGTCGCGGTCCCGGCGCTGCAGGCCGAGGCAGATCCGCTTGGTGGCGATGAACGCGATGACCGGTCCGAGGAAGAAGAAGATCCGGACGAACCAGGTGACGGCGTTGATCGACAGGTGCAGATGCGTGGCCCACAGGTCGTTGCCGCCGCCGACCAGGGTGATCATGTAGATCGTGATCCAGGCGACGCCGAACGCGGTACGGGTCGGGGCGTTGCGCGGGCGGTCCAGGATGTGGTGCTCGCGCTTGTCGCCGGTGACCCAGGACTCGATGAACGGGTAGACCGCGATCGCCATCAGCACCAGCGGGAAGAGGACCAGCGGGATGAACACGCCCAGGACCAGCGTGTGGCCCCAGAAGTTGATCTCCCAGCCCGGCATGAAGCGGATCAGACCCTCGGCGAAGCCCATGTACCAGTCGGGCTGGGCGCCGGTGGACACCTGGTCCGGCCGGTAGGGGCCGATGGCCCAGATCGGGTTGATCTGCGCGATGGCCGCGATGGCCGCGATGGCGCCGAAGACCAGGAAGAAGAAGCCTCCGGCCTTGGCCATGTAGACCGGCAGCAGCGGCATGCCGACCACGTTCTTCTCGGTCCGCCCGGCACCCGCGAACTGCGTGTGCTTGTGGTAGAAGACCAGGATCAGGTGGCCCACCACCAGACCGAGCATGATGCCCGGCAGCAGCAGGATGTGGATCGAGTAGAACCGGGCCACGAAGTCGTGGCCGGGGAACTCGCCGCCGAAGAGGAAGAACGAGAGGTACGTGCCGACGATCGGCACGGACAGGATCGCGCCCTCCATGAAGCGGACACCGGTGCCGGAGAGCAGGTCGTCCGGGAGCGAGTAACCGGTGAAGCCGGTGAACATGCCCAGCATGAACAGCAGGAAGCCGAACAGCCAGTTGATCTCACGCGGCTTGCGGAACGCGCCGGTGAAGAACACGCGCATCATGTGCACGAACATGCCGGCGAGGAAGATCAACGCGGCCCAGTGGTGGATCTGCCGGACGAGCAGACCACCGCGCACCTCGAAGGAGATGTGCATGGTCGAGTTGAACGCCTCGGACATCAGCTGACCCTGCAGCGGGACGTACGAGCCGCTGTACGCCACCTCGTTCATCGAGGGGTGGAAGAACAGCGTCAGGTACACACCCGTGAGGATGATGATGAGGAAGCTGTAGAGGGAGACCTCGCCCAACATGAACGACCAGTGGTCGGGGAAGACCTTGCGCATGTTGGCCTTGGCCAGGGAGTAGATCCCGAGCCGGCCGTCGGCCCAGTCGGCGACGCGTTCGCCGGCCGGTGCCTTCCCGCGCGAGCGGGGTGCTTCGTTCGATGCAGTGCTCATCCGCGCTCCCAGAATGCAGGACCGACGGGCTCCGCGAAGTCGCCGAGCGCCTGGAGGTAGCCCTCGTCGCTCACGCCGATGCGCAGCTGCGGCAGGGCGTGACCGGCCGGACCGAAGATCACTCGGGCACCGTCGGAGAGGTCGAAGGTGGACTGGTGGCACGGGCAGAGCACGTGGTGCGTCTGCTGCTCGTACAGCGAGATCGGGCAACCGACGTGGGTGCAGATCTTGGAGTAGGCCACGATTCCCTCGTGCGACCACTCAAGCTCGCGCTTGTCCTTGATGTTGTCGGGCTGGATCCGCACGATCATCAGCGCGGCCTTGGCCATCTCGGTCTGGAACTCCTCGTCCCGCTCCTCCAGGCCCTCGGGCTTGGCGAAGGTCAGCGAGCCGATGGCGATGTCCGAGGGACGCAGCGGCTCGTTGGTGTTCATGTTGACGAGCAGCTTGCCCTTCGACCACAGCGTGTGGCGGAGCTTGGACTCGGGCAGTGTGCCGAGGTCGCGCAGCAGGACGACGCCGGACAGCGGCACCAAGGTGAGCGCGCCGAACATCGTGGTGCGGATCAGCTTGCGGCGGCCGATCGCCGACTCCTTGGCGCCCTGCCTGAAGTCGGCGAACACGCGCTCGCGGACCTCGGGGCTCGCCGAGACCGGGTGCCGTTCGTCGGCGATCTCCACGTCGGACATCAGGGTGCGGGCCCAGTGGACCGCACCCGCGCCGATACAGAACAGCGCGCCGCCGAGCGTCAGGCCGAGCGCAAAGTTGAGCGCGCTGACGTGACCGATCGGGAAGACGAAGATCGACTTGTCGGGCGGGATCGCCACGTACGAGGCGATGAAACCGACGGTCGCCAGCATCGACACCGTGAACAGCAGGGCGACGCTGCGCTCGGACCGCTTGGCGGCCCGCTCGTCGATGTCCTGGATCCGGTGCTCGTGCGGCGGCAGCCCCGGGTCGGCGAACGGGTTCTTCTCGTCCGCGATGCCCAGCTCGCCGTGGGCTGCGCCCTGCTCGGCCGGCAGGTTCTCTTCTGGAATGTCTTGGCTACTCATGACTTCTTGGCCTTTGCGGTCCGAGCGGCGACCCAGACGGCGACCGCGATCAGTACGCCCAGTCCGAAGATCCACGCGAACAGACCTTCACTGACCGGTCCGAGACCGCCCAGGGACAGGCCACCGGGGTTCTCGGTGCCGCTGCTGTTGACCGCGTTCAGGTACGCGATGACGTCCTTCTTGTTCTTCTCCGACAGCGTGGTGTCGGGGAAGGAGGGCATGTTCTGCGGGCCGGTCTGCATGGCCTCGTACATGTGCTTCGGGGCGACGTCCTGGAGGTTCGGCGCGAACTTGCCCTCGGTCAGCGCACCGCCCCTACCGGTGAAGTTGTGACACTGCGCGCAGTTCGTGCGGAACAGCTCACCACCCCTGGCGATGTCCGCCCCTTCCGGGCCGTACTGCGCCTCGGTCGGGATCTCGGGACCGGCGCCCAGCGAGGCGACGTACGCCGCGAGCTGGTCGATCTGGGCCTGCGAGTAGATGTTCTTCTTGGCCGGGACCTGTGCGCCCTGGGAGGTCGCGGCCGGCATGCGGCCGGTGCCCACCTGGAAGTCCACGGCCGCGGCGCCCACACCCACGAGGCTCGGGCCGTCCGAGGAACCCTGGCCACCGGTGCCGTGGCAGCTGGCGCAGCCGACGGTATAGAGCTTCTTGCCCTCCTCGATGGTCAGGGACTGGGCCGCTGTGTCGGCCTGCGCCTTGCCCGCGGGCGCGAACGCGGCGTACAGCCCCCCGGTGGCCGCCAGCGCGAAGAGTAGGACGACGACCGCCGCCAGCGGATGGCGTCGTCGTGCGGAGAGCTTTTTCACGGATTACCCCGGTGTCAGGATCTTCTGCGTCGATGCTTCTGGGATGGATCGGTTGCCGTCGTGCGGCACGCCGATTACTTGATCAGGTAGATCGTGGCGAAGAGGCCGATCCAGACGACATCGACGAAGTGCCAGTAGTAGGACACGACGATGGCGGCGGTCGCCTGCTCGTGCGTGAACCTCTTCGCCGCGTAGGTACGGCCGAGGACCAGCAGGAAGGCGATGAGACCGCCCGTCACGTGCAGCCCGTGGAAGCCGGTGGTCAGGTAGAACACGGAGCCGTACGGGTCGGAGGAAAGGGAGATCCCGTCCTTCTTCACCAACTCCGTGTACTCGTAGATCTGACCGCCGATGAAGATCGCGCCCATGATGAAGGTCACGATGAACCAGCCGCGGAGCTTCTTCACGTCACCGCGCTCGGCGGCGAACACGCCGAGCTGGCAGGTGAGCGAGGAGAGCACCAGGATCGTGGTGTTCGTCGCGGAGAAGGGCACGTTGAGCGCGTGCGCCATCGACTTCCAGTGAGCCTCTCCGGTCACCGAACGCAGGGTGAAGTACATCGCGAAGAGGGCCGCGAAGAACATCAGCTCGGAACTCAGCCAGATGATGGTTCCGACGCTGGTGAGGTTCGGCCGGTTGACCGACGGGTGCGCGTGCCCGGTTTCTACTGTCGTTGCTGTCGCCACGACCGACATTATGTCGGTCGCTTATCTCGCCCTCACTCCCGGGGGTGCCGTTCGGAGTGTCTTCGCCTGTCATACGGCTGTTGACGTGGTGTTCATGGGGGTAGCATCCGCCCAAACGGCCTTGTCCGTACGACGCTGACGTCTCGGAGGATCCATGCAGCCGACCGCCACGGTGCTGGTCTACAGCGACGATTCCAACACCCGCGAGCAGGTACGGATGGCCACCGGCCGACGTCCGGCACCCGATGTTCCGCTGGTCGAGTTCATCGAGTGCGCGACACCCGCGGCGGTGCTGCGCGAACTGGACCACGGCGGTATCGACGCCGTCGTGCTGGACGGCGAGGCCGTGCCGATGGGCGGTATGGGGGTCTGCCGGCAGATCAAGGACGAGGTGTTCCACTGCCCGCCGGTGCTGCTGCTGATCGGCCGGCCGCAGGATGCCTGGCTCGCCACGTGGAGCCGGGCCGATGCGGCGGTGACGCTGCCGGTGGAGCCGGTCGAGTTCGCCGGGGCGCTGGCCTCCCTGCTGCGGCAGAAGCGGCTGCAGAACGCCTGACGGGGCGTCGGACGCTCGCTTTGAGCCAGGTCCCCGGGCCCCTGCCGGGGCCCGGGACCTGCGGGTGTTCCGGCCCGGTCACAGGGCGGCCGGCTGCAGCCGTGCCGCCTCCTGCCGGCTCGCGGTGTTCCCGGCGCCCGCCGTCACGGCGCTGCCGGTGCGCCACTTGTTCCAGTCGACGTTCCAGTCGCCGAAGCCGTTGCCGAAGTCCTCCATCTGGTCACCGTTGGAGTTGATGACCTTGACGATGTCTCCGGGTCGGACGGTGTCGAAGAACCACTTGGCGTTGCCGGTGCTCATGCCGGTGCAGCCGTGGCTGACGTTGGCGGAGCCCTGGGAGCCCACGGACCAGGGAGCGGCGTGCACGTACTCGCCGGACCAGGTGACGCGGGTCGCGTAGTACACCGGCAGGTCGTAGTTGTCCGCCGAGCCTGCGGCGATGCCGACGGTGGTACCGCGCATCCGTACGAAGTACTCCTTCTCCAGCACCACCTTGACGCCATTGCGGGTCTCGTAGCCGGGCTTGCCGGTCGTGACCGGGATCTGGTTGATCACCTGGCTGTTCTTGTAGACCGTCAGGGTGTGGGTGGCTGCGTCGGTGACGGCCTCCATCCGGTCCCCCGTGGTGATCGTCAGGGGCTGCGCCTTGCCGCCGCGCAGCCGGTCGCCGATCCGGATGCCCTCCAGGTTGCTGTGCACCTGGATGGTGGCGTGGGCGGGCCAGTAGTCCTTGGGCCGGAAGTGGAGCTGTTTGTCGTCCACCCAGTACCAGGAGCCCTGCACCGCGGGCGTGGAGTCGACCCTCAGGGCGCTCTCCACGACGGCCCGCTGCGCCTTGTCCTTGACGGGCTGGCTGAGGTCGGCCGTGATGGGCTGGCCGACGCCGTACTCGCCGGCCTTGGGGCCGAAGGTGACGTCCAGCGTCTTCTTGCTGTCGGGCCGGCTGGTGTCGAAGGTGAGGGTCTTGCGGCCCGGCGCCCCGTTCCCGTTCTCCGTGCTGATCCGCACGGTGTAATGGGCGTCGGCGGCGAGCGGCGAGGTGCTGTGCCAGCGGCTGCCGTCGGCAGCCAGTTCGCCCGCCACGTAGCGCCCCGTCGCGTCCGTGGCTGTGACATCCGTGATGCGCCCGTCACCGCTCTTGGCGGTGACCTCCAGAGGCTTGTCCGGGTCGGCTTTCTTCCCGGCGTCCTTGGGGCCGTTGAAGGAGATCTGGCCCGCCGCGTCGTACGGCTTGGCCGCCAGCGGGTCGCCGCCGCCCGAGCCGCACGCGGCGACGCCGGCTCCTAGGGCGGTCACGAGCAGCGTGCAGCCGACGGCGGTGCGGGTGTGGGGTCGGGGGCCGTGGGAGAACGCAGTGTGGCTCATGGCCTCACCGTACGGAGCAACGTCAAACGCTGGCGCGCTGAGCGACCCGTTCGGGTGAATGTAGTTGGGTCATATGACAGAAGCCCGGACCTCCCTGAGGGGGATCCGGGCTCCCGTGACTGTTCAGTACGTGTTACTGGGTGCGGTTCTCACCGTGGTAGTACTCGAACACCCACCCGAACAGACCGATCAGGATGATCGGCGCGGAGAAGTAGAGCAGCCACCAGCCGACGGCGATGCCGAGGAAGGCCAGCGCGCCGCCGATGCCGAGGGCGAGCGGCTGCCAGCTGTGCGGGCTGAAGAAACCCAGCTCGCCCGCGTCGTCCGCGACGTCGGCCTCCTTGTTGTCCTGGGCACCCGCGTCGACCCGCCGGGCGGTGAAGCCCAGGTAGAAGCCGATCATGATGCACAGGCCGAAGACCAGGAAGAGTGCCGTGGTACCGGCCGGCTCCTTCGACCACACGCCGTAGACGACCGCCACGACGAGCACGAAGAAGCTCAGCCACATGAACATCCGGCCTTGGATCTTCACTTGCCGGCCTCCTTGCCGCTCGCGATGGCGCTGCTGCCGACACCGGCGTGCTCCAGCTGCTCCAGGGCCGCGATCTCAGGGTGGTGCAGGTCGAATGCCGGGGATTCACTGCGGATCCGCGGCAGGGTGAGGAAGTTGTGCCGCGGCGGCGGGCAGGAGGTGGCCCACTCCAGCGAGCGGCCGTAGCCCCACGGGTCGTCGACCTCGATCTTCTTGCCGTACTTGGCGGTCTTCCAGACGTTGTAGAGGAACGGCAGGACCGACAGACCGAGCACGAACGAGGAGATCGTCGAGACCGTGTTCAGCGCGGTGAAGCCGTCCTGATTCAGGTAGTCGGCGTACCGGCGCGGCATGCCCTCGGCACCCAGCCAGTGCTGGACCAGGAAGGTCCCGTGGAAGCCGATGAACAGCGTCCAGAAAGTGATCTTGCCGAGCCGTTCGTCCAGCATCTTGCCGGTGAACTTGGGCCACCAGAAGTGGAAGCCGGAGAACATCGCGAAGACCACGGTGCCGAAGACGACGTAGTGGAAGTGCGCCACCACGAAGTACGAGTCGGAGACGTGGAAGTCCATCGGCGGCGAGGCCAGGATGACACCGGTCAGACCACCGAAGGTGAAGGTGATCAGGAAGCCGGTGGCCCAGAGCATGGGTGTCTCGAAGGACAGCGAGCCCTTCCACATGGTGCCGATCCAGTTGAAGAACTTCACCCCGGTCGGTACCGCGATCAGGAAGGTCATGAAGGAGAAGAACGGCAGCAGCACACCGCCGGTGACGTACATGTGGTGGGCCCACACCGTCACGGACAGGCCGGCGATCGAGATCGTCGCGCCGATCAGGCCCATGTAGCCGAACATCGGTTTCCGGGAGAAGACCGGGATGACCTCGGAGATGATGCCGAAGAACGGCAAGGCGATGATGTACACCTCTGGATGGCCGAAGAACCAGAAGAGGTGTTGCCACAGCAGGGCTCCGCCGTTGGCGGCGTCGAAGACGTGGGCGCCGAACTTGCGGTCGGCCTCCAGCGCCAGCAGGGCGGCGGCCAGGACCGGGAAGGCGAGCAGGACCAGGACACCGGTCAGCAGCACGTTCCACACGAAGATCGGCATGCGGAACATGGTCATGCCCGGGGCGCGCATGCAGATGATGGTGGTGATGAAGTTGACCGAA
>NZ_JBIAIE010000008.1:0-298952 GCF_042871185.1 Streptomyces sp. NPDC006012 | reverse complement strand
GGTAACCGTCGTCGAATAGGACCTCGACGTCAGGAAGGTGCTGGAAGCAGATCCCGATGTCTTCGTTTCGTGCGGCGGTCGCATCATGTATCCGACCAGGTTGCAGGGCATCGACCTATAGTGTGGGTCCGTGGTGGTCGGCGATGGGCGTGGCCTTCATCGTGTTCTGCTTCTTCGTGCCGGACACGAACGCCCAGGCAAGATGGCGCTGCGAGATCTCCGAGAACAGCCGATGCGCCAGCACCATCCGATTGACCATGATCGCCACAGCCGGATCATGCCACCTATCTGGCAGGAGGCCTCACCCTGCTATCACGCACCAACTCGTTACTCGGTTAGTGTTTCTTCTTCTGGGGTTGGCGGTGGTGCTGGGTCGGGTGTGGTGGCTGCCAGGCCAGGAGATGCGGGTGTGTGGTGGTCGGTTGGGGTGATGCTGTCCAGTCGGGTGGGTATGGCTGGTATTGCGTGGCGGCGGTGAGGTGTGCCGGGTAGCGGTGGGGATGGTCGTCTGTCGATGACGGCATGGTGCTGGGTGGCAGGCCGCTGTCGGCCTGCCATGGGCCGTGACCGGGCTCGCCGTTGTAGATTCCCGCGTCCCGGTCGGCTGTGAACGGGTACTCGCTCATGGGCTGCTGGTAGGACAGGTGATGCGGCAGCCCTTGCATGAGTACGGGCAGGGTTTCCGTCGGTCCGACGTCGGGAACCGTCATTGTTCCTGCGGGCAGGGATACCGGTGGTTCCGGATACCAGTTCTGGTTGTGCCAGTCGAGTGCCTGCTCGTTGGCCGTGGTGGCGGGGTGTGCCGGCCAGGCGTGTGCCGCTGTCATGGGTGGTGAGAAGACAGGGGCGGGTACCGGGGGCTGCTGTGCGGGCGGCAGGGCTGACACGGCAGAAAGAGCCGCCCTTTTCCGATTGATTTTCCGATTTTTTTCCCGTTTCACCTGCGGGTTGATGTGGTAGCCGCCGTTGTCGCGTTGCAGAAGCGGAATCCCGGCATCTTCCAGTACCTTCTTCTCCGCGGGACTCGCCAGGGCTGCAGGGCGGAGGAGGTCGTGCAGCCGCTGCCGAGCCTGCCGTTCCCACGGGGGCTCGCCCTTCCTGTGGACTGCTGCTAGTACGCCGTGCTCGACCAGGGCGTCGATGCCCTTTATCAGGCCGTACAACTTCGCGATGTTCAGGGCACGGTCGGCTCTGACCTGTGCATTGTCTTCATCATCCTGCCGCTCTATCCCCGGGTTGATGTAGTAGCCGCCGTCCTTGCGTGGCAGCAGCGGAATCCTGGCAGCGTTCAGCACCTTCACCTCCTCGGTACTCGCCTGGTATTCAGGGTTGAGGAGGCTGTGCAGCCGCTGCCGGGCCTGCTGTTCCCAGTCGGGCGCGTCCTTTCTTTTCCGTGTCGGTAGTACGCCGTGCTCGACCAGGGCGGGGTATCCCTGTTCCAGGCCGTACAATTTCGCGATGCCCAAGGCACGTACAACTCCGGCCTGTGCGATGGCATCATCAGTCTCGCGCTTTATCTGCGGGTTGATGTGGTAGCCTCCGCCCTTGCGTGGCAGAAGCGGAATCTCCGCCTTCCTCAATACCTCCTCTTCCTCGGAACTCGCCAGGGTTGCAGGGTTGAGGAGGTCGTGCAGCCGCCGCCGAGCCTGCTTTTCCCAATCGGGCGCGTCCTTTCTTTTCCGTGTCGGTAGTACGCCGTGCTCGACCAGGGCGGGGTATCCCTGTTCCAGGCCGTACAACTTCGCGATGCCCAAGGCACGTACAACTCCGGCCTGTGCGGTGGCATCATCAGTCTCGCGCTTTGCCTGCGGGTTGATGTGGTAGCCGCCGCCCTTGCGTTCCAGAAGCAGAATCCCGGCATCCCTCAGTGCCCTCACCTCCTCGGAACTCGCCTGGTATGCAGGGTTGAGGAGGTCGTGCAGGCGCCGCCGAGCCTGTCGTTCCCCCTTGGGTGCGTCCTTCTTGCGTTTTTTCGGTAGTTGGCCGTGTTGGACCAGGGGGGGTGCGTTGTTCTGCGGGGTGTACAGGGCCCTGATTCTGGCTGCGGAGGGGTCTTCGGTTTCCGTGTGCTGGTCCATGAGGTCCTCCATCGCGTTGACCTGGACAGGCGTTGAGGTTCTTCATGACGGCTGTCGTGCGGGTGGTGGCAGCGTGGTGGGCCAGTGACTGCGGGATTGTTCCGGCTTCCTCCGGTCTGGTCCCGGTCACCGTTGCATGCGCCTCTCGCAGGAGTTCAGCCCAAGAGACCCGCTGTCTGTTGCTCTCCTCGCACGTAACGTATGGCATGATCCGACGGTTCAGGAGTCGCCGCCTGGCCGGTCTTGGCTGTGCGCTTCATGCCGGTGCGTCATGAACGCAGCGAGCGGGTGTGCCGGGCATCGGTCACCGGCTGCTCGATGCGGGGCATGCTCAGATCCTGCCCTCCCCGGTCCCCTCCTCCACGGTCCTGTCCTCCCTGGAAGAGATGAGCTGGGCCGCCCAGCGTGCCCATTCCTCCTGCATGGTGGTGAGGCGCAGGCCGAATTCGAGGGCGAGCGCGCCGTTGACCGTGAGGGAGTCCTCCTCGGTCCAGTCCACGGTGTCCCGCACCTTCTCCAACTCGGCGTGCTGGCCGGCGGCCTGGTCCGCGAGGTGGTTCAGGTACGCAAGGCGCTGCTCGGGCGGGAGTACGTCGATGAAGAAGACCCGCAGCAGTGCGTCGCTGCGCCGGGGCTGCTCGGTCGAGGGGGCGGCGAGCCAGCGGCGCAGTTCGGTCAGCCCCGCGTCGGTGAGCGCGTAGTCCTTGCGTCCGCGCGGGCCCTGGCCGACGACCTCCAGCAGGCCGGCGTCGGCCAGCCGGGTCAGCTCGCCGTAGACCTGGCTCTGGGTGGCGGGCCAGACATTCACCAACGACGTGTCGAACAGCTTCAGCAAGTCGTATCCGCTGGCGGTGCGGTCGACCAGCAGGCCGAGCAGAGCGTGCCGGAGGCTCATCGCAGGCACCTCACCTTCCCATTTCGCACAGTTTCACGAGGCTAGTTCGGTCATTCTAGCTCCGACATGTCATTCCGAAACCTTCCAACATTGACAGGTCTACCGTGACATTCTAATTTCGACAGGTCGAACCTGAGGTATTCACACGTACGTTTGCGCCCGGTACGCCGACGGGCCCCGCAGCGGTGGCTGCGCACGCCGCCCAGTGACCTACTCCGCCACCACCCGAGGACCCGGACATGACCGCCAGCGTTCCCCACATGCTGGGCAACTTCGCCCCCGTACCCGATGAGGCCACCGTCACCGAACTGGCCGTCACCGGCACCCTCCCGCCGGAGCTGACCGGCTGGTACCTGCGCAACGGCCCCAACCCCCGCGAGGCCGCCTCCGCCCACTGGTTCATGGGCGACGGCATGGTGCACGGCGTCCGGCTGGAGGGCGGCCGGGCCACGGCCTACCGCAACCGGTGGGTCCGCACCAGCACCTTCACCCACGGCGCGCGACTGTACGACGAAGACGGCACCGTCGACCTCACCGCCGGCAAGGCCAACACCCATGTGGTCCGGCACGCCGGGCGCACCCTGGCCCTGGTCGAGTCGTCCTACCCCTACGAACTGGACGGCCGGCCCGGCCACGAGCTGGAGACCGTCGGGCCCTACGACTTCCACGGCCGGCTGCGCACCCCGATGACCGCGCACCCCAAGACCTGCCCCAGCACGGGGGAGCTGCACTTCTTCGGGTACGGGGGGCTGACCGCGCCGTATCTGACCTACCACCGTGCGGACGCCGACGGCGAACTCGTCCTCAGCCGGCCGGTGGACGTCGGCGCGCACACGATGATGCACGACTTCTTCCTGACCAGCGGCCATGTGGTCTTCATGGATCTGCCGATCCTGTTCGACCTGGCCAGGGCGACCAGCGGCCGGCCGGGCATGCCCTACACCTGGACCCCCGACCACGGCGCCCGGCTGGGTGTGCTGCGCCGGGACGATCCGTACGGCGCCGTGCGCTGGTTCGAGATCGACACCTGCTTCGTGTTCCACACCCTCAACGCCCACGAGGAGGCCGACGGGCGACGGCTGGTGCTGTACGTGGTCCGCTACGACTCCCTCGGCGACGGCGTCAGGACCACCGGCCCGGGCACGCTGTGGCGCTGGACCGTCGATCTGGCCCTCGGGACCGTACACGAGGAGCAACTGGACGACCGGGCCTGCGAGTTCCCCCGGGTCGACGACCGGCTGGCCGGCCTGCCCGCCAGGACCGGCCAGGTCACCACCGGCGGTGAGCCGCACAGCGGCGGACACGGCGGCGCGATCCACCGCTACGACCTTGAGCGGGGTACCGTCACCAGCCACCGCTTCGACGGCGGCCGGGTTCCCGGCGAAGCGGCGTTCGCCCCCGCCGACGACCGGGCCGGCGGCCCCGGCTGGCTGCTGACCTTCGTCCACGACCCCGCGACCGACCGCAGCGACCTCGTCGTCCTGGACGCCGACGACCTGAGCGGACCCCCCACGGCCACGGTCCACCTGCCCCGCCGGGTACCCGCGGGCTTCCACGGGAACTGGCTGCCCGACGGTCACTGAAGGGCAGGCACCCGAGGGGCGGGGGAGTGCGTGGGCCGGCGTGCGGGCGGGCCCTGGGCCACGACATTACAAATTACGCCGAATGGCTGAGGATATTCGTATATCGGTGTGTCCGCGGTGCTTGTGACCAGGGGAGGAGCAGCGGGTCCTGGGCCGGGACAACCCCTCGGGAACGAGAAGGACCTCCGGAAAGGCGGACCGCCATGAGTTCGGTCAGGACGACCCACAGATCTCCGGGAGCTGACGTTCTGCGGGACCCGATCCGCAACAGAGGCACCGCGTTCACGGAGCAGCAGCGCGCCCAGCTCGGCATCGCCGGTCTGGTGCCGCCGGCCGTGCTGTCGGAGGAACAGCAGGCGATACGCGCCTACGAACAGTTCAGTTCCCAGCCGACGCCGCTGGCGAAGAACACCTTCCTGGAGTCGCTGCGGGACCGCAACGAGACGCTCTACTACAAGCTCCTCGTCGACCATCTGACCGAGATGCTGCCCATCGTGTACGACCCGGTGGTCGGCCAGGCGATCGAGCGCTACAGCCACGAGTACCAGCGTCCGCGCGGCGTGTACCTCTCGGTGGACGATCCCGACGGGGTGGAGACGGCGTTCGCCAACCTCGGGCTCGGCGCCGAGGACGTCGACCTGCTGGTGGCCACCGACGCGGAGCAGATCCTCGGCATCGGCGACTGGGGCAGCAACGGCATGGGGATCTCCCAGGGCAAACTGGCCGTCTACACCGCCGCCGCCGGCATCGACCCGGGCCGGGTCGTCCCCGTCATGCTCGATGTGGGCACGGACAACGAGGCCCTGCTCACCGACCCGCTCTACGTCGGGCTGCGGCACTCCCGCACCCGCGGCGACGCCTACGACCGGCTCATCGGCAACTACATCACGACCGCCTCGCGGCTGTTCCCGCGGGCGCTCCTGCACTTCGAGGACTTCGGCCCGTCCAACGCGCGCCGCATATTGCTGGAGTACGCCGACAAGGCGTGCATCTTCAACGACGACATGCAGGGCACCGGGGCGATCACCCTCGCCGCCGTCCTCGCGGGCGTACGGGTGGCCGGTACGCCGCTGGCCGAGCAGCGCGTGGTCGTCTTCGGCGCCGGTACCGCCGGGGTCGGCATCGCCGACCAGATCCGTGAGGCGATGGTCCGGGCCGGGGCCCGGCCCGAGGCGGCCGTCCGGCAGGTGTGGCTGGTCGACCAGCAGGGCCTGCTGCTCGACGACATGACCGGTCTGCGCGACTTCCAGACCCCGTACGCCCGGCCGGCCGCCGAGGCCGAGGACTACGACCGGGACGGCCAGGGCCGGATCACCCTGGCCACCACGGTCGCCGAGGCACGGCCGACCATCCTCATCGGGACGTCCACCACTCCGCGTACCTTCACCGAGCCGATCATCCGGGAGATGGCCGCGCACGTCGACCGGCCGCTGATCTTCCCGCTGTCCAACCCGACCGAGAAGATCGAGGCGCACCCGGCGGACCTCGTGCACTGGACCGACGGCCGGGCGCTGATCGGTACCGGGACCCCGTGGGACCCGGTGCCGTACCACGGTGTCGACCACCGGATCGGACAGGCCAACAACGCGCTCGTCTACCCCGGCCTCGGCCTCGGCACCGTGGTCGCGCGGGCCGCGCACGTCACGCCGGGCATGATCCGCGCCGCGGCCGAGGCGGTCGCCGGCCTCGTCGACACCGGCACCCCCGGCGCCTCCCTGCTCCCGGAGGTGGGCAACCTGCGGGCCTCCTCGGCCACCGTCGCGGTCGCCGTGGTGCGCCAGGCGCTGGACGAGGGCGTCGCGCGCGCGGACATCGACGACGTCGTACAGGCCGTGCAGGACGCGATGTGGCAGCCCGACTATCCCGAGGAGGTCGTGTGATGGCGGCGCACCGGACCGCCGTACGGGACGTGCCGATCGGGACGGGCGCCACCGGCACCCGGGTGGAGACCGACTCGATGGGCGGGATCGACGTCCCCGCGGAGCACTACTGGGGCGCGCAGACCCAGCGCTCCCTGATCCACTTCTCCATCGGCGACGACCGCATGCCGAAGGCCGTCTACCACGCCTACGGCTACGTCAAGAAGGCGGCGGCCCTGGTCAACCGGCGGGCCGGCCGGCTGGACGAGGAGCGCGCCGCCGCGATCGTGCGGGCTGCGGACGAGGTCATCGCCGGTGCGCTGGACGCCGAGTTCCCGCTGTACGTGTGGCAGACCGGGTCGGGCACCCAGTCGAACATGAACGTCAACGAGGTGATCGGCAACCGCGCCAGCCAACTGCTCGGCGGCGCCCTGGGCAGCAAGCGGCCGGTGCACCCCAACGACCACGTCAACATGGGCCAGTCGTCCAACGACACCTTTCCCACGGCGATGCACATCGCGACCGTCCTGGAAGTGTCCGACCACCTGCTGCGCAGCGTCGACCAGCTCATCCAGGCGATCCAGGACAAGGCCGTGGCCTGGGTGGACGTGGTCAAGACCGGCCGCACCCACCTCCAGGACGCCACGCCGATCACCGTCGGCGAGGAGTGGTCCGGCTATGCCGCCCAGCTGCGCGACGCGCGCGAGCGGACGGCCGACAGCCTGCACGCCGTCCACCGGCTCGCGGCGGGCGGCACCGCGGTGGGCACCGGTCTGAACGCCCCCGAGGGGTTCGATGCGCAGATCGCCGCGCAGCTCGCCGAGCTGACCGGCCGGCCGTTCGTGACCGCCCCCAACAAGTACGCGGCCCAGGGCTCCCTGGACGCGATGGTGGCGGTCGGCGCGGGGCTGCGCGGCCTGGCCGTGGCCCTGATGAAGATCGCCAACGACATGCGCTGGCTGGCCTCCGGGCCGCGGGCCGGGCTGCACGAACTGAGGCTGCCCGCGAACGAGCCCGGCTCCTCGATCATGCCCGGGAAGGTCAACCCCACCCAGCAGGAGGCCATGGTCATGGTCTGCCTCCAGGTCATCGGGGAGGACTCGATCGTCGCCGCCGCGGGTGCCCAGGGCAATTTCGAGCTGAACGCCATGCGCCCGATCGTCATCAACAACGTCCTGCACTCGGCCCGGATCCTCGCCGACGCCTGCGAGAAGCTGCGCCGCTACAGCGTCGAGGGCACCGAACTCGACCGGGCGAGGATCGACGACTACGTCGGCCGGTCGCTGATGCTGGTGACCGCGCTCAGCCCCACCATCGGCTACGACAAGGCGTCCGCGATCGCGCACAAGGCCGACGACGAGGGCACCACGCTGCGCGCGGCGGCGCTCGCCCTGGGGGTGGCCGCCGCCGACTTCGACCGCATCGTCGACCCCGCGGCCATGGTCGGCCGCCCCCGGCACGACCTGGGCCTGGACCGCCCCGGCGCGGACGACACCTGACCTGTCCACGCCGGGGTCCGGAGGCCGGAGCCCGAGGGCCGTCGGGGCGTCTGCGGCCGATCCCGGCCGCCCCGAACGGCGAAGGCCGCTCGTGTCGGCCGTAACGGCGAAAGCCACCCGGGCCGGCCGGCCCGGGTGGCCCTCTCGCTGCCGGGGCGGCTCAGCCCTTGTGCAGGATCTCCGCCAGGGCCTTGCGCAGTTCCGCCTCCGGGTCCGGTGCGGCGCCGGGGGAGCGCCAGGCGACGAATCCGTCCGGGCGGACCAGGACGGCGCCGTCGGCCGTCGTCCCGTGCAGCCGCGTCCAGTCGACCGGCCCGGCGGCGCTCTCCGTGTCGTACGTCAGGTCCGCGTCGGCGCCCGGACCGATCCGGTAGGCGTCCAGCCGTACGCCGTCCCGCTCGGCGATGCGGCGGGCCGCCGCGTACCAGCCCGCGTCGTCCGGGGCGTCGGTGAGCAGGACCATGGAGCGTTCGTACAGGTCGATGGTGGAGACCCGCTCGCCGTCGCGGCGCAGCCACAGGTGCGGGGCGCGGCTGCCGGGCTGTCCGTCCAGGCGCAGTTCCTCGGGGACCACCGGCTGCTCGGGGTCGGCGCCGGCGACGGCGCCCTGCGGGTAGCGGTAGCCGAGGACGACGTTGAGGATGCCGCCGCGCCGGCCGCCGCCGACGCCGGGGGCCGGCGCGAAGCCGGGGTGGCTGTGCTCGACCGAGCGGGCGGAGGCGCGGGCGCTGGTCTCCAGGGCCACCGGGCGGCGCTCGGTGCCGTACGACTCCAGCAGGCCCTCGCCCGCCCAGCCGTCCAGCACCGCGGCCAGTTTCCAGGCCAGGTTGTGGGCGTCCTGGATACCGGTGTTGCAGCCGAACGCCCCGGTGGGGGACATCTCGTGGGCGGAGTCGCCGGCGAGGAACACCCGGCCGGACACGTACTGGTCGGCGACCCGTTCGGCCGCGCGCCACGACGCCGTTCCGGTGATTTCCACATCGAGGTCGGGGACGCCGACGGCCCGCCGGATGTGCCGCCTGAGGCGTTCCTCGGTGAACTCCTCCAGCGTCTCGCCCCGCTCCGGGTGCCACGGCGCGTGGAAGACCCAGCGTTCCTGGTTGTCGATCGGCAGCAGCGCGCCGTCGGCCTCCGGGTCGGTGAGGTAGCAGCAGATGAAGTGCCGCTCGCCGACCACGTCGGCGAGCAGTTTGGAGCGGAAGGTGACGCTGACGTTGGCGAACAGGTCGCCGGGGCCCGACTGCCCGATGCCGAGCCGGTGGCGCACCGGGCTGCGCGGGCCGTCCGCCGCGATCAGGTAGTCGGCCCGGACCGTGTACCGCTCCTCGGTGGCGCGGTCCTTGACGGTGACCGTCACCCCCTCGGCGTCCTGCTCGAAGGACTCCATCTGGTGGGAGTAGCGCAGGTCGCCGCCGAGTGCGCGGGCGTTCGCCAGGAGTACCGGTTCGAGGTCGTTCTGGCTGCACAGGCACCATCCGGTGGGGCTGAGCCGGGCGAGTCCGCCGCCGGGGTCGATCTGCTTGAACAGCCATTCGCCGGCGTCGCCGACCAGCGTCGGAGTCTGCAGGATGCCGTGGTTGTCGGCGAGGGGAGAGGCCGCGGCCTTGATGTCCGGCGCGATGCCCGCCACCCGGAACAGCTCCATCGTCCGTACGTTGTTGCCCCGTCCGCGTGGATGGATCGAGGTCCCCGAGTGCCGCTCGACCACCATGTGCCGCACACCGAGACGGCCCAGGAACAGAGACATGGACAGGCCCACCAGAGAGCCGCCCACGATGAGGACGGGAATCCGGTGGTCGGCTTTTTGCTGCATCGAAGCCTCCATAGGCAGAGGTGCGCCGAGGGGCGCCTGTGATTTTCCTTGCCCTCTGCGGACAGCTCGGTGTGCCTCGACGGTCTCAATCACCCGCGTGGTTCACAGCCCTGGACGGGCCGCCCGGAGTGTCTTCACGGCGCCCATCACCCGCGTGGTGCATACGAGTCGCGCACTCCTGGGGACCGGCACAGGATCAAGGAACGCTGACGTCGCGTCACCCGCGGCCGGCGCCCGAGTCTGCCCCGTAAGGAGATGTACGCAGGATGACCACTACCTCTGAACGTGTTTCAGAAGCGCTGACCCGACAGGTGTCGAAAGTCTCCCAGTCCGTGTTCGACGGCTCGCGGCTGAGGGTCGTCCTGCTGGTCGACGTCTACGACGGAGCCCAGCAGCAGTTCCTGAAGGCGTACGAGCACCTGTGCAACCAGGTTGCGTCCGTACCCGGCCACGTCAGCGACCAACTCTGCCAGTCCATCGAAAATCCCTCCCAATGGCTCGTCACGAGCGAGTGGGAGAGCGCCCCGCCGTTCCTCGCCTGGGTGAACAGCGAGGAGCACGTGCAGATGGTGAAGCCGCTGCACGGCTGCGTCCGGGACACCCGCTCGCTGCGCTTCCACGTCGTGCGGGAGACCGGCGTGGGCGTCGAGCGGTCGCCGCAGCGCCGGCTCCAGACCTCGCCGCGCATCGGTGACGGGCTGATCCGGCACGCGCTGACCTTCACGGTCCGGCCGGGCAGCGAGGAGAAGGTGCGCAAGCTCCTCGCGGAGTACGCCGCGCCCGAGGCGCGGGTCGACGCCACCACGCGGCTGTGCCGGACCTCGTTGTTCATGCACGGCAACCGGGTGGTGCGGGCCATCGAGGTGCGCGGCGACCTGCTCGCGGCCCTGCGGCACGTCGCCCAGCAGCCCGAGGTGCGCGCGGTCGAGGAGGCCATCAACCCGTACCTGGAGCAGGAGCGGGACCTCGGCGACCAGGAGTCGGCGCGGATCTTCTTCACCCGGGCGGCGCTGCCGGCCGTGCACCACGTGACGGCGGACGGCCTGGCCTGGGGCGAGCGGTGCGCGATGTACTACCCGGCCATTCCCGGCCGTGGCATGCGGCTGGCCGAGCTGCTCGCCCAGTACGACGAGATGGTCGCCGAGGACCCGACCAGCCCGGTGCTGCGCAGCACGATCTTCCACCGCGACGACATCGTGGTGCGCCTGCTCGACCTGCGCGAAGAGACCGGTACCCAGCCTGTGGTGCCTCCGTCGCCGCACGCGGCCGAGCTGAAGTCGCTCCTCGACGGCGGGGCCGTGCACATGGACCTGGTCACCGACCGCCGTTCGCCGGACGCCTGACCCGGCGGCCCGACCCGGTGGACACGCCCCTCAACCCACCGCAGCACACCAACGGAGGAACGTCGTGATCAAACCCCGTCCCAGAATCGTGGACCTCAGCGAGGTCGAGCCCAACGTCCGGCGCGGCGGCGATCTGCGCGCCATGCTCACTCCGGCCACGGTGGGTTCCACCAGCGGTTTCATGGGCGTGGCCATCGTGCAGCCCGGTGACCGCATCGGTGAGCACTACCACCCGTACTCCGAGGAGTTCGTCTACGCCCTGTGCGGTGAGCTGGAGGTGGACCTGGACGGCGAGGCGCACCCGCTGCGGCCGGAGCAGGGGCTGATGATCCCCGCCTACATGCGTCACCGCTTCCGCAACGTCGGCAACGTGGAGGCCCGGGTCGTCTTCCACCTCGGTCCGCTCGCGCCGCGTCCGCAGCTGGGCCACGTCGACACGGAGGAGACCGAGGTGATCGGCGCCGCGGCCGTCACCACCGAGGCGGGCGCCGACGACGCGGCCGATCCGCGGAAGGTTCCCTCATGACCCGGCGGGTGGCGGTCACCGGCATAGGCATCGTCGCCCCGGGCGGGATCGGCGTACGGGCGTTCTGGGATCTGCTCGCGGCGGGCCGCACGGCGACGCGCGGCATCACGTTCTTCGACCCGTCCGAACTCAGGTCCCGGATCGCGGCGGAGTGCGACTTCGATCCGGCGGCGTACGGGCTGGACGCGGAGCAGACCGAGCGGGCGGACCGGTACATACAGTTCGCGCTGGTCGCCGGTGACGAGGCGGTCCGGGACTCCGGTCTCGACCTGGCCAGGGAGAACCCCTGGCGGGTCGGGGTCTCGCTGGGCACCGCGGTGGGCGGCACCACCCGCCTGGAGCACGACTACGTCCTGGTCAGCCACGGTGGGCAGCACTGGGACGTGGACCACCGCGAGGCGCAGCCACAGCTGCACCGGGCGTTCTCGCCGAGCACGCTGGCCTCCGCGGTGGCGGAACGATTCGGCGCGCAGGGTCCGGTGCAGACCGTCTCGACCGGCTGCACCTCCGGACTCGACGCGGTCGGGTACGCCTTCCACACCGTCGAGGAGGGCAGGGCCGACGTCTGCATAGCCGGTGCGTCGGACTCGCCGATCTCACCGATCACCATGGCGTGCTTCGACGCGATCAAGGCGACGTCCCCCAACAACGACGACCCGGCCCATGCCTCCAGGCCCTTCGACAACAACCGTGACGGCTTCGTCATGGGCGAGGGCGGCGCGGTGCTCGTCCTGGAGGAACTGGAACACGCGCGGGCCCGCGGCGCGCACGTCTACTGCGAACTGAGCGGCTACGCGACCTACGGCAACGCCTACCACATGACCGGCCTGACCAGCGAGGGCCTGGAGATGGCCCGGGCCATCGAGGACGCCCTCGACCACGCCAGGCTGGACCCCACGGCCATCGACTACGTCAACGCCCACGGCTCCGGAACCCGGCAGAACGACCGGCACGAGACGGCCGCCGTGAAGCGGGCCCTGGGGCAGCACGCCTACCAGACGCCCATGAGTTCCATCAAGTCCATGGTGGGGCACTCCCTCGGCGCGATCGGCGCGATCGAGGTCGTGGCCTGCGTGCTGGCCCTGGCGAACCAGGTCGTCCCGCCGACCGCCAACTACGAGACCCCGGACCCCGAGTGCGACCTGGACTACGTCCCCCGTGTCGCCCGCGAGCGCACGCTGCGCAGCGTGCTCTCCGTGGGCAGCGGGTTCGGCGGCTTCCAGTCCGCGGTGATCCTGACCCGGCCCAGGGAGTAAGGGAGAGCACACGATGAGCGCACCCCACGAACGTCGCGCGGCCATCACCGGAATCGGTGTCGTCGCACCCAACGGAACCACCACCGACACCTTCTGGAAGGCCACCCAGCGGGGGCTCAGCGTCCTCGACCGGATCACCCGCGAAGGCTGCGAGCACCTGCCGTTGAAGGTGGCGGGCGAGGTCCGCGCGTTCGACCCGGCGGCGGCGGTCGAGGAGCGCTACCTCGTCCAGACCGACCGGTTCACGCACTACGCGATGGCCGCGGCCGACCTCGCGCTGGAGGACGCCCGGCTGGACCAGGCCGACATGGCCGACGGGCCGTTCTCCATCGGCGTGGTCACCGCGGCCGGTTCCGGCGGCGGTGAGTTCGGCCAGCGGGAGCTGCAGCGACTGTGGGGTAAGGGCAGCCGGTTCGTCGGCCCGTACCAGTCCATCGCCTGGTTCTACGCCGCCTCCACCGGCCAGATCTCCATCCGCCGCGGCCTCAAGGGCCCCTGCTCGGTGGTCGCGGCCGACGAGGCGGGCGGCCTCGACGCCCTAGCCCATGCGGCGCGGGCGGTGCAGCGCGGCACCGACGCGGTCGTCGCCGGGTCGACCGAAGCGCCGCTGGCCCCGTACTCGATGGTCTGCCAGCTCGGCTACCAGGAGCTGAGCACCGTGGCCGATCCGGGCCGCGCCTACCTTCCGTTCACGGCCGAGGCCGGCGGGTTCGTGCCCGCCGAGGGCGGTGCCATGGTCGTGGTGGAGGCGGAGCGCACGGCCCTGGAGCGCGGGGCGCCGTTGCGCGCCCTGCTCGCCGGGCACGCGGCGACGTTCACCGGCGCCTCCCGCTGGGAGGATTCCCGGGCCGGGCTCGCCCAGGCGATCCGGGGCGCCCTGGACGAGGCCGGGTGCGCGCCGGAGGAGATCGACGTGGTCTTCGCCGACGCGCTGGGCGTGCCGGCCGCGGACCGCGCCGAGGCGCTGGCCATCGCCGACGCCCTGGGCGCGCACGCCGCGCGGGTGCCGGTCACCGCGCCGAAGACCGGCATCGGCCGGGGCTACTGCGCGGCGCCCGTGCTGGACACCGCGGCGGCGGTGCTCGCGATGGAGCACTCACTGATCCCACCCACCCCCAACGTCTTCGACGTCTGCTACGACCTCGACCTCGTGACCAGCCGGGCCCGTACCGCCGAACTGCGCACGGCGCTGGTGCTCAGCCGGGGACTCATGGGGTCGAACTCGGCGCTGGTGCTGCGGCGCGGCACCGGCGAACGCGTCTGAAGAACCCGACGCCTCCCGTGGCCGTCACCCGACGTGTCCCCGAAGCCGTCACCCGATGCCTCCCCGAGGCCGTCACCCGACGCCTTGCGAAGGCCGTCTCACAGCACTCCCGGAGAGAAGGAGAGAACCGATGAGTGTCCTCATCACGCTGGAAGAGTTGTCCGGGCTCATGAAGCAGGCCGCCGGGGTCACCGTCGCCCCGCAGGAACTGGAGCAGCGCTCCGACAGCGGCTTCGACGCCCTCGGCATCGACTCGCTGGGCCTGCTCGGCATCGTGGGCGAGCTGGAGAACCGGCACGGCACGCCGATGCCGCCCGACGCGGAACGCTGCAGGACGCCCCGGCAGTTCCTCGACCTCGTCAACACCACTCTGATGGCAGGAGCCTGACATGGCAGGACACACACAGAACGAGATCGTCATCGGCGCCCCCCTGGACCTCGTCTGGGAGATGACCAACGACCTGGCGAACTGGCCGCAGCTGTTCAGCGAGTACGCGGCCGTCGAGATCCTCGCCCGGGAGGGCGCGAAGACGACGTTCCGGCTGACCATGCACCCGGACGAGAAGGGCACCGTGTGGAGCTGGGTGTCCGAGCGCGAGCCGGACCGCGACACGCTCAGCGTCAAGGCCCGCCGGGTGGAGACCGGTCCGTTCGCGCACATGGACATCCACTGGCGCTACGAGGAGGTCGCGGCCGGCACCCGGATGGTGTGGACCCAGGACTTCGCGATGAAGCCGGACGCCCCGGTCGACGACGACTGGATGACCGACAACATCAACCGGAACTCCAAGATCCAGATGGGTCTGATCCGGGACCGGATCGAGAAGGCCGCGGCCGGGCAGCGGTCCGCGGCCACCGTCGCCGACTGAGCGCGGAAGGAACGCATCCGATGCACCAGGCCCTGATCGTCGCCCGGATGGCCCCTGGCTCCGCCCCCGACATCGCCAAGGTGTTCGAGGAGTCCGACCGGGGGGAGCTGCCCCACCTCGTCGGGGTCGTCCGGCGCAGCCTCTTCCAGTTCGGCGATGTGTACATGCACCTCGTCGAGTCCGAGCGGGAGCCCGGACCGGCCATCGCCAAGGTCACCGACCACCCGGAGTTCCGGGGCATCAGCGAGCGGCTCTCGGCGTACGTCAGCGCGTACGACCCCGAGACCTGGCGCTCCCCGAAGGACGCCATGGCGCAGCGCTTCTATCTGTGGGAGCGCGGCTGACACCGCCGTAGCCGCAGAGACACCGGTCGCCGGGCCCGCAGCCGGGGGCCCGGCGACCGGTTTCCGTGTCCGTACCGCGTGCCGGTGTTCCGCTCAGCGCGGGACGTGGCAGTCGAACGCGTCCAGGTACGGGTTGACCGGTGCGGTGTTGTCGACGACCAGGCCGGCCGCGGTCAGCCTGCGCACCATGGAGTCGGTGGTGTGCTTGGCCCCGCCGACGTTGAGCAGCAGCAGCAGGTCCATGGCGGTGCTGAAGCGCATCGAGGGGGTGTCGTCGACGAGGTTCTCGATGACCACGACCCGGGTGCCCGGACCGCCCGCCGCGATGACGTTGCCGAGCAGCCGCGCCGTGCTCTCGTCGTCCCATTCGAGGATGTTCTTGATGACGTAGACGTCGGCCTTGACCGGCACGGACACCCGCGCGTCGCCGGGCACGACGCGCGCGCGGCCGGCGAGGTCGCCGCCCGGGCGCAGCCGCGGCAGGGCGTTGTCCACCACGCGCGGCAGATCGAGCAGACTGCCGTGCATCGACGGGTACTTGTCGAGCAGGCTCGCCACCACATGGCCCTGGCCGCCGCCGATGTCGGCGACCGAGGCGGCGCCGGACAGGTCGAGCAGCGCGGCCACGTCCCGCGCCGACTGCTCGCTGGAGGTGGTCATCGCGCGGTTGAAGACGTCCGCCGACTCGGGGGCGTCCTCGTTGAGATAGGCGAAGAACTCCTTGCCGTACAGCGCCTCGACCACGTTCCGGCCGGTGCGCACGGCCTCGTCGAGCCGGGGCCAGGCGTCCCAGGTCCACGGCTCGGTGCACCACAGGGAGATGTCACGCAGGCTGTTCGGGTCGTCCTCGCGCAGCAGCCGGGACATGGCGGTGTGCGCGAACGTGCCGTCCGGCCGCTCCTCGAAGACGCCGTAGCAGGCCAGCGCCCGCAGCAGCCGGCGCAGCGGCTTCGGCTCGGTCTTCACCGCGGCCGCGAGGTCCGCCACGGCCATGGGGGACTCGCCGAGGGCGTCGGCGACGCCCAGCCGGGCGGCCGCCCGGACGGCGGCGGCACCTGCCGCGCCGAACACCAGCTCGCGCAGCCGCATGGACGGCGCTGGGGACGGGGGCCCTGCCTTCTCGTGCGGGGCTGGGAGCTTGGAGGTCGCGGTCGTCATGGGCCGCCTTCCTTCCTTGGATTGGCCAGGGGCCGGCCCGTGGACCGGCCCGCGGATCGCCCCGGGACCGGTCGCGGACCGGCCGGTCCCGGACTACGGGATGCGACGGCCGCCGGTCAGCACATGCCCGCGGGCTTGGAGGCCCGGCAGGAGTTGCCGCTGAACGTGTTGCCCTTGCCGTTGTCGGTGTTGACGAGGTCGGCCGGGGCGTTGTTCTCCAGCACGTTGTCGCTGATCCGGTTCCGCTCGCTGGTGACGCCCACGAAGCTCTTGAACAGGACGACGCCGCCCGACAGCGGCGACTTGCCGGAGTGCCCGCTGATCCGGTTCCGGGTGACCAGGGTGTCCTCGGCGCCGGTCAGGACGATCCCGGAGCCCTGCAGCGCGGGCAGCCGCTTGGTCTTCGGGCAGGACTTGTTGTTCTGCGCGATCTGGTTGTCCTGGACGGTCAGGGCGCCCGCCCGCGGCTTGTTCTCGTCGCCGACGACGAACATGCCGACGCAGTTGCCGGTGACGTAGTTGTCCGCGACGATGAGGTTGCGCAGGCGCCGGACGGTCAAGCCGATCCGGTTGCCCTCCAGGCGGTTGCTCTGGACCGCCGCGCCCTTGCTGTCCTTCGCGCCCTGCTCCGCCGTGACGGTGTTGGCGAGGAAGAGACCCGCGTCGCCGTTCGCCTTGGCGTGGTTGTACCGGAACGCGCCGTGCACGGACTGCTCCTGGGCGATGCCCCAGACACCGTTCTTGGCGGCGTAGACCCTGGTCACGGTCATCCGGTCGGTCGACGTGCCGAACACCCCGGCCTTGGCGAAGCCGGTCACGCTGAGGTTCGCGACGGTGACGTCCTTGACCGGGCGGGCTGCGGTGCCCGTCACGCAGATGCCGTTGCCGGCCGCGGCGCAGCCGGTGGCGGCCTTCTTCGTGGCCGGCTGGAGCACGGTGCCCGGGCCCATGCCGAGCAGGGTCAGACCGGACTTGCTCACCGTCACGCTCTCCCGGTAGGTGCCGGGGGTCAGCAGGACGGTGTCTCCGGACTTCGCGGCGTCGACCGCCTTCTGGATGGACTCCCCGGGGTGGACCACGTGGGTCAGGCGGGCGGCGGAGGCCGGGGTGGTACCGAGGGCCGCACCGACGAGTGCCGCGGTGCAAGCCAGGTACGCGATGCTGCATTTAGTCATATTGTGCACGTTATGACCGATTAGGTAATAAAAAGGGCGGATGGGCCGTTCGACGGCGTGTCATCCGCGCAGCGCCCGCCCGATCTCCAACTGGACGGCATCCAACGGCCGTCCGTCCTCCGTCTCCCACAGGCAGTTCTGCAGCACCCGCCCCAGCGTCCACGCCCGCGCCCGCTCCCGGTCCAGGCCCAGCGCGTCCGTCAGCGCATCGAAACGCCACCCGGTCCCGGCCGGGTCGTAGCGGTTGTCGATCGCCGGAAGCAGATCGAACCCGGGGTCGCCGGCCAGCGGTTTCGGATCGATGGCCAGCCAGTCGGCGCGGTCCCCCGCGAGTACGTTCTCGAAGTGCAGGTCCCAGTGCAGCAGCCGGTCACCGGGCTCGGCCAGCACCTCGCGCACCGCCGCCGCACAGTCCCCGACCAGCCGCCGGTCCGCCGGATCAGGGATCCGCTCCAGCGCCCACGGCACCTGCTCCAGCATCTCCCGGGCGATGTCGGCCAGCCGGCGCATCCCCGGCGGGGCCGGCACCACGGTCAGCCGGGCCAGCAGCCCGCCGATGATCCGCACCGCCTCCCGGGCGTCCGGCAGGTCGCTCAGCACCCGGCCCTCGTCGAGCCGCTCCAGCAGCAGCGTGCAGGTCGGCCCGTCGTGCTCCAGCAGCCGAACCGCCCCGTCGCCGTCCCAGATCCTGAGCGCCTCGGGCTCACCCGCGCTCTCCTCGTCGTACGGCTGGAGCTTCAGCGCGGCCGGTGTCCCCCCGGCGCGCACCACCGGAAGGACCAGCGCGCACCACCCGTACATGGCCGGACCGTCCACCGTCAGCTCCCAGCGCCGCAGGAACTCCTCGGCCCGGTCCGGCAGCTGTGCGATGAAGGCACGCCCTGCCGCGCCGTTGTACTTCTGCTGCGAGGCGGCCAGCTCGCCAGGCACTTCGATCACCTCGCCGACGATACTGACGTGTGTGAACCGGGTCATCCGATTTCTCCGCGTTCCCGGGGCGGCAGCGGCCTACGTCCGCAGCGCCCCGGGAACCTACGCCTGGCTGCTGATCCTGTTCGCCACCACCGTCGCCCTGCACTACATGCCCCCGGGCTTCGAGCAGGAGTTCCTGCGGCGGCGCTCGACCAACATCCACGAGCTGTCCCGGGATCCGGTACGGGTGCTGATCACCAGCGCCATGTGGATCGACGGCGACCACTGGCTGCCGTACGCCGCCCTGTACACGGTCTTCCACGCCCAGGCCGAACGCTGGCTCGGCACCCTGCGCTGGCTCGTGGTCTGCGTCGCCGCGCACGTGCTGGCCACCGTGATCAGCGAGCTGACCCTGCTGCACGCCATCGACGTCGGGGCCGCCCCGCAGCGGGCCGCCGACACCCTCGACGTCGGCGTCAGCTACGCCCTGACCGGGGTGGTGGGCGTGCTCACCTACCGGATCGCGCCACCCTGGCGGTACGGGTACCTGGCCGCCGTACTGATCTTCTTCCTGCTGCCGTTCGTCACCGGCGCCACCTTCACCGACGTCGGGCACCTGCTGTCCCTGCTGATCGGCCTCGCCTGCCGTCCGCTGGTCAGGGGCCGCGGAAAAGCACGGAATCCGAAGGAGACACTGACCGCCCCCAGGAGCTAACGTCCGCGCATGAGCGACTCGGCAAGCAGTGCCGTCAACGGCGGCATCTCCTTCTGGTACGCGGACGACGGCCTGCCCACGGCCCGCGCGCCCCTGACCGGCGACGCGTCCGCCGACGTCGCGATCGTCGGCGGCGGCTACACCGGACTGTGGACCGCCTACTACCTGAAGAAGGCCGCCCCCTTCCTGCGCATCACCGTCCTGGAGCAGAAGTTCTGCGGCTACGGCGCCTCCGGCCGCAACGGCGGCTGGCTCTACAACGGCGTCGCGGGCCGCGACCGCTACGCCCGGCTGCACGGCCACGAGGCCGCCGTACGCCTGCAACGCGCCATGAACGACACCGTCGCCGAGGTCGTCGCGGTCACCGAGGCGGAGGGCATCGACGCCGACCTGCACCGGGGCGGCGTGCTGGAAGTGGCCACCACCCCCGCCCAACTGGCCCGGCTGAAGGCGTTCCACGCCCATGAGCTGTCCTACGGCGAACGCGACCGCGAACTGTACGACGCCCGCGAGACCCGCGAACGGATCCGGGTCGCCGACGCGGTCGGCGCCACCTGGACCCCGCACGGCGCCCGGCTGCACCCGGCCAAGCTCGTCAAGGGCCTCGCCGCGGCCGTCGAGGCGCTGGGCGTCACCCTCCACGAGTCGACACCGGTGACGGAGATCCGCCAGGGGCACGCCGTCACCCCGTACGGCACCGTGCGCGCCCCCTACGTGCTGCGCTGCACCGAGGGTTTCACCGCCGGGCTGAAGGGCCAGCGGCGCACCTGGCTGCCCATGAACTCCTCGATGATCGCCACCGAGCCGCTCACCGACGAGCAGTGGGCCGAGATCGGCTGGGACGGCCGGGAGACCCTGGGCGACCTGGCGCACGCCTACATGTACGCCCAGCGCACCGCCGACGGCCGGATAGCCCTAGGCGGCCGGGGCGTCCCCTACCGCTTCGGTTCACGCACCGACAACGACGGCCGCACCCAGCAGGCGACCGTCGACGCCCTCCGCGACCTCCTCGTCCGCTTCTTCCCGTCGCTCGCGGGCCTGCGCGTCGCACACGCCTGGTCCGGTGTCCTCGGCGTGCCGCGCGACTGGTGCACGACCGTCACCCTGGACCGTACGACGGGCCTGGGCTGGGCGGGCGGCTACGTCGGTTCCGGCGTCGCCACCGCCAACCTCGCCGCCCGCACCCTGTGCGACCTGGTCCGGCTCGACTCCGGCCAGGCCGGCCGCACCCCGCTGACGGACCTGCCCTGGGTGAACCACAAGGTCCGCCGTTGGGAGCCGGAACCGTTGCGCTGGCTGGGCGTCCAGGGCATGTACGCCACCTACCGCGCCGCCGACCGGCGCGAACGGCTCCGCCCGGGCACCGAGTCGTCCCGCCTGGCCCGGCTGGCGGACCTGGTGGCCGGGAGGCGCGCGTGATCCGCCCCGCGACCCCCGCCGACGTCCCCGTCATCCACGCCCTGATCCGCGAACTGGCCGTCTACGAGAAGGCCGCGGACGAGGCCAGGGCCACCCCCGAACAACTGCGGGAGGCGCTGTTCGGGCCGCACCCGGCCGTCTTCGCCCACCTGGCCGTGGACGACACGACCGGCGATCCGGTCGGCTTCGCGCTCTGGTTCCTCACCTTCTCGACCTGGCGCGGCGTCCACGGCATCCACCTGGAGGACCTGTACGTCCGCCCGGAGGCCCGCGGCGCCGGCCACGGCCGAGCCCTGCTCACCGAACTGGCCCGCATCTGCGTACGGCGCGGTTACGCCCGCCTGGAGTGGTCGGTCCTGGACTGGAACGAGCCCGCGATCGGCTTCTACCGGGCGCTGGGCGCGTCCGCACAGGACGGGTGGACGGTGTATCGGCTCACGGACGGGGCGTTGGGCGGGGTGGGGGCGGGGTGATAGGGGGGCTTGCCCGGGGTGGCGCCCAGTCCGGCGTGTACGAACGGGGAGGGTCAGCGTAGATCGCGGAGCATCACCGCGTACCGGGGCGAGTCGGGGAACGGCTGTTGTTCACCGATCTTTCCGTAACCGTTGCCGAGACCGTAGTCGGGTCTCAGTATTCCGGGTGTTTCTGCCCGGAAGGTCCGTCACATCACCAAAACGTGAGGGCTTCGGCTTGAGTACGGTCTCTCGTTTCCGTCTGCCGCTGGTGCGGCAGGGTTGCGCCACCTGCCCGCCCCGCCTCCGCCTTGCGGCGGGGGCGGGTGGTGCGGGTCTTGTGGTCGGCTCCACGAGGCTTCGGCACCGCCGGGGCGGTGTCCTGGTCTCCGGCCACTCCGGTACCAGTTGCTGCGGCTGCTGCGAGGGCGGCGAGGTTGAGCGCGGCGTTGTCGTCCCGGTCGGCGACCAGGCCGCAGGCGTCGCATTTGTATGTCCGGATGTGCAGCGGCAGCTTGGCTTTCACCGTGCTGCACCCGGAACAGGTCTTGGAGGAGGGGTACCAGCGGTCGGCGACCATGATGCGGGTGGCGTGGCGCTGGCGGGTCTTGTAGGTGAGCTGGCGGCGGATCTCACCGAATCCGGCGTCGGCGATCCTGCGGGCGAGGCGCCGGTTGCGGAGTATCCCGGCGACGTTGAGGTCCTCGACCACGACGGTGCCGTAGTCGGCGGTCACGGCGGTGGTGAGTTTGTGCAGGGCGTCTTCGCGGAGGTTCGCCACCCGGTGGTGAACCCGGTTGCGGGTCGCGTTGGCCTTCTCCCACCGCTTCGAGGGCTTCTGTCCGGTGCGCTGGTCGGGGCCCTGGCGGCGGGAGACAACGCGGGACGCGCGGCGCAGCTGCTGACGCGCCCGGTCGTAGTGCCCGGGATTGGGCACGGTGCGGATCTCGCCGGTGCTGTCGGCCATCACCGCGAGGGTCTTCACCCCCAGGTCGATGCCGACCGCCACGTCTGGTCGCGCCACGTGTTCGAGGTCGCGCTTCACCTCGGTCTGCAACGACACGAACCAGCGCCCCCGCTCGTGCCGCACGGTCGCGGACAGGATCCGGGCCGTCCCGGTCTGGACGCGCGCGAGGAGTTTCACCGTGGGCTCGTGCGTACGGATCGTGCCCAGCCTCGGCAGCGTCACGTGCCGGCCGTCGGCGTCCGGGCGGATCGTGCCGGTCGTGAACCGGCAGGACAGGCGTGCCTTCCGCTTAGACTTGAAACACGGCATGCCCATCGCACGGCCGCGCCGCTTGCCCTGTCTGGACTTCGCGTAGTTGTCGAACGCGGCAGCAGCGTTCGCCAGGCCGGTGTTGTATGCCTCCTTGGAGTTCTCTCCCCACCAGGAGGCGAACCTCAGGTCGGTGTGTTTGGCCTGGTTGAACGCCTTCCGCAGCGACGGCAGCGACCATGGCCGCCACTGGGTCAGCTGCTCCTCAGGGATGCCGTAGCTCTTCTCCGCGCGGCGCTGCCACCAGGAGGCGGTCACCCAGCCGACAGCCCAGTTGTACGCGGCACGCGCGGCGCCGCAGTGTGAGCGCAGCGCGTGCTCCTGGGTGGTGTTCGGGTCCAGGGCGAACCGGTAAGCCTGGACCACGAAACCGGGCTGCGGCCGGAACTTCTTCACTCGGCGTCCTCGCCGGTCGCCACGGCCAGCGCGCGGGCGGCACGGTTCTTCGCCGCACGAGGCCCGTACAGGCGGGCGGACATCGACGTCAGTACCTCGGTGATGTCCCGCACCAGGTCATCGGTGGTCTCGGTGGGGTCGAGGACGACCAGGCGCCGCCCGGAAGCGGACAGGACGGCTTCGAGGTGCTCGACGCCGAACCGGGCCAGCCGGTCACGATGCTCGACCACGACCACCGTGGCGTCCGGGTCGCACAGCAGGCGGTGCAGCTTGCGGCGCCGCCCGTCCAGTCCCGAGCCGACCTCGGTGACGACCTCGGCGACGGCCAGACCCAGCCCCTTCGCGCCGGCCACCACCCGGGCCGCCTGCCGATCGAGGTCGGTCTTCTGATCGGCGGACGACACGCGGCAGTACGCCACCACCCGCCCGGACGGCTGGACGGCGACCTCGTCGACCAGCCACGTCCCGGACGGCGCCTGACGAACAGGGACGGGCATCTTCCCGTCCTTCACCCACCGCCAAGCCGTCTGGTAGCTCACGCCCTGCTGCCGCGCCCACTCCGAAAGCTTCACCAGACCAAGATATTCGAGATACACGACCATAAGTGACTATGAATGACTAGAAAATCTGTAGCAGCTTTCACCCCCACCCTTCGTACATCGCTTGCAGACGAGGCCGCTTCGTGTCGACGGTGAGCACGGCCATGGCCTCGCCACGGCCGTCGAACAGGGCGGTGTGCAGCCGCTCGCCCAAGCCCCTCTTGCGCCACTTCGGCCGCACCATCAGCTCCGACACGGCGAACGTCGACGCGTCCGCCGGCGCGGGATCGAGGTACTCACGCCACCACTCCCGGCCTGGCTCGGCCGGAGACCCGTAGGTGAAGCCCACCGGCTCACCGCCTTCGTAGGCGATCACGCAGGCGAACCCCGCACGGCCGCCCCAGTGGTCCACGAACCACGGGAAACGCTGTACGAACTCCTCGTGAATCCGGTCGGCATAGGCGTCGGCGTGCACGTGGAGGAGGGTTTGCCGGATGTCGGGGAGGTCGGCGTGACCGTAGAGGCGCAGGTCGGTTGCCGCGGTCAAGGGGTGCTCCATTCGGATCGGAAACGGTCGCTCCACACGCGTGTCACCTGAGCGGATGGCGCGCGGGTGAGCAGAGAGCGGTAGAAGTCGCCGAGCAGCACCCTCGGTCGAGTGCCGATCAGCGCGATGCACCCTCCGGCCACATCACCCGGACGGGGACACCGTTCCGCTCGGCGTACGCCACGACGTCCGCGGTGCCGCCGTGCCCCCATGCAGGTTTCCCGTCCCACACGGCCACCAGCTCGTCAGCGAGCCCGACGAGGATTTCGGAGCCGTGCATATGCGCCTGGGAGTCGGACGCGGTCATGCCGGTCTCGTGCACCTCGCTCGCGCGGGAGATCAGCGCGTCGTACGTGGAGTGGTGCCACTCCGGCAAGTTGTCGCGGTACTCGGTGGCCGGGACGACGACCTCAAGGCGTCCACCGGCGGACAGAACCGCTTCGGCGAACCACGCATCGGGTCCGTCCGCGATACAGGAGACCGCCACCAGCTCCGCAGCGTCGTACCCGCGCACCGCATCCGCCAGGAGCACCCGCACGCGCTCCTTGACTTCTGTGCTCAGTCCGCGGTGACCGGTGATTCCCACACGCATCCTGTCCTCCTGCAGACAGACACCGTGCAACCGCTCGTCGAAGCCGTGCACAAGCGGAAGGCCGGCTGTCGTTGAACCTGTAACCGGGTCAGGCCGCCTTCAACCGGGAGACCTCGCGTGCCCGCTCGTCGAGGGTGCGCACGGCCGGCAGCGAGGCGTACGGCTTGAGACCGGTGCGCAGGGTGCGCAGGTGCTCGTCCCCTCGCGCGGAGCTGATCATCTGGTACTCGTCCAGGAACTCGTGCCAGGTGGCACACGCGGCCTCAACGTGCCGCAGGGACATCTGCCGTTGAGCGATCACCCCGAGGCAGTGCACGCGGCCCTGACGCTCCTGCGGGTTGCGTGCGGTGTTCGAGCGGCGCAGGGCCTTGACGCTGCCCGGCCCGTCCTTGAGCGACCATCGGACATGGGCCTCGTGGAAGTGGTAGGCCGCCTCGTCGTAGCCGCCCACGGCGTCCCGCCGGTTGTCCGCCTGGGCGAGTGCCGTCTCGGTCTCGCGGAGCCGGGTGAGGGCGGTGTGCCGGTCGCCGGTCATCGCGGCGGCGGCGGCCTGCTGCCCGCGCAGGAACGCCGTCAGGCGCGGCCCCGACGCCGGGGCGGCTTCGGCAGCGGCGTCCGCCAGCTCCAGCGCCTTCGGGCCGTAACCGAGGTGGGACGCCTGCAACGACATGCCGCGCAGCGTGCGGCAGTAGGTGACGTGGTCCTCGCCCGCGCCGGCCAGGTCGAGGGCCCGCAGGTAGTACTTCTGCCCGAGCCCCTGCTTCGTCTCGTACATCGCCATCCACCCCGTGAGGTACACGAAGTCCGAGACAGCTGCCAGCATCGCTTTGCGCACCTGGTCCGTGGCATCCGCGCGCAGGTACGTGCCGATGGTGTTCGTGATGAACGCCGCCGCCATCGGCCGGGCATGACCGGCGCCGATCTCGTCCAGGATGTCGGCGACTTTGTCCGTCATCTTCCGCACGGTCTCGACGTCGCTCATTCCGATCCGGAGAGCACGCCCCGCACTGGCTTCTTTCACCCGCTGGTCGAGCTCCCCGGTCACCTGGTTGTAGGAGGGCACCACCAGCGTGGCGGCGTACATGCCCGCGGTCAGCACGTTGCGGCGGCCCGGGTCCATGTCCGCACGGCTCAGCGCCATCACTCCGGAAACTACGTCGCGCTCCTCGGCCGTATCGTCCCCCCAGCCGACTTCGGCGGAAGTCACCGGGCGGCCGGCGAGCCGGGAGAGCGCTTCGAGGATCGCGGGCCTCGCTCGCGGTTTCGGCGTGCTGCCGGCGAGCCACTGCGACACGCTCGACTTGTCGTAGTGCAGAACAATCCCGAGTTCTTTCCCGACGGTGTTCGTGCGCCGCGCCAGCTGCGCGTTTCCGATCTCCTCCGATTGCATCAGGCCCGCGAGGGCTGTGTTCGGCGTGCGCGATCGTCGTGCCATCGAAACCCCCGAGCTGTGTTCAACCAGTTCAACCCTGCCTCCACTCTGCTCCCTTACCCCGCTGTGCGCAGAGGAGTTGAGTGATTACCGGCCGTTCGGTGATCCGCAGCCGACGGTTGACGACCGTGTGCCGGTCCCTTCTGCTCTCGACTCCCGGGGGTACCGGCGCGGTGCCCCCGACCCCTGCCCAAGGCGTGATCCATGACGATGACGACGACCAGACCCCGCCCGAACGGGCATCCCGGCTACAGCGAAACCCATCCCCGCACCGGACAGACGGCACCCCTGGCCCGTGGCCTGGTCCGCACCGCGTGCGCCGCGTGGGGCCTTGGGGACGAAGTGACCAGGGCCGCAGCACTGGTGATGGCCGAACTCGTCTCCAACGCGGTCCGCCATGCCCGGGGTCCCACCGTGCGGATCATCATCGACCGGCCCAGCGACGAGCGGGTGTATCTGGCGGTCGTCGACCGCACCCCCCACCGCCTTCCCGAGTTGCTCACGCCGTCCGCTGAAGAACAGAGCGGGCGCGGGCTCCTGCTCATCGAGGCACTGAGCGACCGATGGGGCTACGACCGGCTCGGCCCGGCATCCCGCCCGTGGGGGAAACGCTGCTGGGCCGAACTCACCGTGAAGCGGGCGGACCGGTGATCCTTGACGACTTGGACGAGGCGTTGAAGGACGCCACCCGTCCGTCCCGCCGACGCTCCCGGATCGGACGGCGGATGGTCGCAGGGCAACTGCTTTACGTCCTTGCGGTCACGGCCTTCTTCGTCTCGCTGCTCTGCTATGACGGCGACTGATGGCGGTCGGCAGCCGGAGCGGAAAGCCCGAAGGAGCGGCAGGCGCAGGTGTCCACGCATCTTCACGAGAGGGGCTACTGCGAAGACTGCTGGTACGGGCAGGACCCGGACCGGCGACCTGCCCCGACCCCGGTCCTCAGCCCGGGAAAGTCCGGGCGCCCGTGGGTCGACCCACCCCAACCACGAGGAGGACAGCACATCATGACCGCCTTACTGGAAACACCGACCAACAGGGCGCCGCGCGGCGTCCACGGCATCCACCTGGAGGACCCGCGCTCGGCGCGTCCGCGCGGGACGGGTGGACGGTGTATCGGCTCACGGACGGGGCGTTGGGCGGGCTGGGGGCGGGGTGATAGGTCCGGCGACGACGGAGTCCCAGGCCGATGGCGGGTCCCGGGGGCGACCGTGATGGAGGGCCGCACGGGGTTGATACGTCGCCGACGGGTCTATGCCACGGGTACGCCGTCGCGGAGGTAGCGGGGGCGGCCATCCGTCACCGCGTCCAGAGCGGCCGTGAGCCGTCGCCGCATACGGTCACCGACCCGGCGCAACGCCTCATGGGGCTCGATGAAAACAGCCTCGGACAGTTCCTCGTCCCGGGGCCGCAACGCGGGAGCCGTACTGCCATCGAGGGTGCCGCCGTCGAAGATGAACGCGAGCTGATCGTCCCAGGGGCCGTGCGGGGCGACCCAGTCGACCACCAGCAGCCCCCGCACGGTCACCCGCAAGCCGAGTTCTTCGATCAGTTCCCGGTTTGCCGCATCCTCCGGGGGCTCGTTCGCCTCCGCCATCCCTCCGGGCAGGTCCCAGCCGGGCTTGTAGTTCGGGTTCACCAGGAGGACGCGCCCGGCGGCATCACGCAACAGCACGTCGGCGGCCACGCGCTTGCGGGCCTGCTTGGCGTTGCCCTCCGCGAGGTAGGCGTTCCACGCTTCAGGGTCGGCGGGGGTGGGGGTGGTGGGCCTTATGCGGAGGTGCCTCCCGATGACGACGGGATCAGATCGGCCAGGAGCAGCATTCTCGCTCTGCGCGTGTCATCGAAGCGCACCAGGTATTCCCGTACCGGTGGATACTCCCTGTGCCGCTCAAGCAGCCGGCGCAACTCCTCCAGTTGCTGGACGACCCGGACGGATCCAAGAGTGGGGCTCGTGCTCAGGAGTGCATGGGCACCGTCGCAGGTATTGAACCTCCTGCAACGCAGCGCCGTTTCCCCTTCCATACCGTCGGCAGCAGAGAAAAGGAGGGGTGAAGCAGATGAGAGACCAGGATCCCCAAGGTCGCCTGAAACCGTCGCGGTCGATGCCGCAGGACGAAGGCTCGGTATCCGATCCGGCTGGGCAATTGAGCACGGCGTCGAACAGCAGGCTCGGCACCCATGCGAACGAGCCCAGGCCGGAGTGGAGGGACGGGCGGTCGGTAGCGAGTCTGGCCGAGGAGCTGACAAAAGCGGCTCAAGCAGGTGATGCGAATCGGGCGCGGCAATTGAGCACCGCATTGATCAGCACGCTCGACAACCCCCCGAAACCCAGGCCGCCCGCCCCGGTGTCCTCCCCTGCCGTCGATGCCAACGCGGCAGTTGCACGGGCCGCTCACCAGACTCTGCCGAGCGTCGACGCCAACGCGGCAGTTGCGCGGGCCGCTCACCAGACTCTCCCGCAGGGGCCGCGGCCGACGGGCCAGGTTGATCTAACGGTCGATTCCGAGCAGACCATAACCCGAATTCTTGCTGCTCAGCGAGGGGGGACGACCAAGGCGAAGAGGAGGTAGCGGCAACGCGGGTCGGCCGGAAGACTGACCCGGTAGGGCCTTGTGGCAGGCACGGCCTCGGGCCGGTCACGGTTCCAGGACCACCTTGCCAACCGTCCCGCGTGTCTCCAGCGCCCGGTGGGCGGTGGCCGCCGCGGCGAGCGGGAATCGGGTGACGGCGGGGCGCAGCCGTCCCGCGGCGGCCTCGGCGAGGGCGCGCAGTTCCAGTGTGCGCACCGGGTTGGCGCCGCCCGCGCGGCCCAGCATCACCGGGCCGAGTATCTGATCGGAGACGCCCTCGACGAGGTGGCCGCGGCCCGCGCCGATGCCCTCCGCCGACCAGCCGAAGACGATGTGCCGGCCGCCGTCACCGAGGAGCGCGACCGACTCCCGGGCCACGTCCCCGCCCACCCCGTCGAAGACAACCGTCGCCCGTCGCCCGCCCAACTGGGCGCGGACCAGGGCCGGCCAGCCGGGATCCGTGTAGTCGACGGCGATGTCGGCGCCGTTCGCCCGTACCCGCGCGACCTTCTCGGGTCCGCCCGCCAGCCCGACCACCGTGGCTCCGGCGTGCCGCGCGTACTGCACCAGCAGCGTGCCGATGCCGCCCGCCGCCGCCGGGACGACGACCACCGAGTCCGGGTCCAGCTCGGCGAACTGCACGATCCCCATCGCCGTACGGCCCGTGCCGATCAGGGCGACCGCTTCGGCGCAGTCCAGGTTCTCCGGAATGTCGTGGACCCGGTCGACCTCGGTGACGGCCAGCTCGGCGTAGCCCCCGGGGACGGATCCGAGATGGGCCACCACGCGCCGGCCGAGCCAGAGCCCGGCCACTCCCTCGCCGAGCGCGTCCACGACACCGGCCACCTCACGGCCCGGGACGGTCGGCAGGGCGGGCGGCTCGGGCAGCGGGCCCCGGTGCCCCTGGCGCAGGAAGGTGTCGAGGAGGTGGACCCCCGCGGCGGCCACGGCGATGCGGACCTGGCCCGGTCCGGGGGCTGGGTCGGCGACCTCCTCGTGGACCAGGTTCTCGGCCGGGCCGAAGGCGTGCAGGCGGATGGCGTGCATGGGCTCCCCATCGTTGATCCGGTGGTTTCAGTGGGTGCAGTGGGTGCAGTGGGTGCAGAGGGTTCAGCGGTTTTGGTGGTTCGAGGGCTTTACGGGGGTTTCTTTCGTTGCGCTGCCCCACGTGCACCGGTTTCCGTGCGCGGACCCACTCTTCGACCTCAAGCACGCTTGAGGTCAAGCCCGCCGGAGGCCGAGCGCGCGGTGGCCGAGGGCCAGTGACGCGGCGGCGAGTGCGCTGTTGAAGGACACCTCCGACAGGACGCCGGGCGCCGCGACCTGGTCCCCGGCGAGGTACACGCCGTCGCCGCGGTCGATGCCGGGCCGGTCGCGCCAGCTGGTGCCCGGCACGTCGAGGGCCCCGGTACGGCCCCTCGCGACCGCCTCCCGCCGCCAGGTCACCCGCCCGCGCCAGCCCCCGAAGCCAAGGTCGAGCAGTTCCTCGGCGCGGGCCACGCCGTCCGCCCGGGACGCGCCCGGCCCGATCGGGATCTGCCCCTGGACCAACTGCTCACCGGCGGGGGCGAGGGAGCGGTCCGCGGCGGTGCACCGTTCCAGCCAGCCGGGCGCGTCGAGATCCGACACCGCGAAGGCGTCACCGCGCCGGGTGCGCACCGCCACGTCGACGAGGACCGTGCACCCGCCGGGCCAGACCAGCGTGTCGTCGCCGAGCAGCCGGCGGGCGGCGGCGAGCGACGTGGCGACGATCACCGGTGTGTCGGTGGGCAGGGTGTCGACGCGGGACAGCGTCTCCATCCGTACCCCCAGGTTCCAGGCCCGCGCGGCCATCCGGTCGACGACGTTCGCCCAGCCGCCGCGCGGATAGTGCGCCTCCGGCGGCAGCCGGGCGGCCCGGCGCAGGCGCTCCTGCACGAAGGCGGCCGACAGCGCGCCCGGATCGTGGTGGAAGAGGGCGACGGCGGAGTAGTGCGCGGCGGCCAGTGCGCCCTCCTCGCCCGCCACCTTCGTCGCCCAGCTCAGGAAGTCCCGGTCGACGGGGGCCGCCGGGGCACCGGGGCGCAGCAGCTTGAGCATCGCGAACGGCGGGGTACGGCGCAGCACCCCGTGGTGGCGCAGCCGCAGCCGGGCCGCCTCCCGCGCCGGGAGGGGAGCGAGCGGGCCGAGCAGTCCGCGCCGCTTGAGCCAGGTCCAGTGCGGGCCGCCGCTGTACAGGGCGTGCGGGCCCTCGTTCGTCCGGTACGGGCCCTCGGCGGTGCGCGCCCGGCCGCCGAGGGTGTGGTGCGCTTCGTGGACGGTGACCTTGGCGCCTGCCTCCGCGGCGGTGATGGCCGCGGTGAGACCGGCGAAGCCGCCGCCGACGACGGTGATGCGCCGCATGGGCTGCATGGCTGGTGTCCTCCCTCGGGCCCGGCGGCCCGCGACGGTGTTGCGAGTACTCGTGGACATAGGACTGGGCGAGTCGGCCGGAATGTGACATCGGTGGTGTCGTCGCAGGTCAGGGCGGTTTGTCAGAGGTGTGGTGCAGCATGGGCGGATGGCTAGGAGAGCGACTGGAGACGGCGGTGGGTCCGGTGGGCCGGGCCGGAGCGGCGAGGTACGGGCGGCCCGCCGCCCCGAGTTGCGGCTGCCGCCGCTGGAGCCGTACGACGGACAGGAGTTGGAGCCGGACGGGGACTATGACGGCGTCGCGTTCCGGGAGGCGGACCTGGTCGGCCAGGACGGCGCGGGTGCCCGCTTCATGGACTGCGCGCTATCGGGGTGCGCGCTGGACGAGACGCGGTTGCGCAAGGCCCGGATCCTCGACAGCTCCCTCACCGGCATCCGGGGCGTGGGCACGGACCTCGCCGAGGCGACGCTGCGCGATGTCGAGCTGCGCGACGCCCGCCTCGGCGGCACCCAGCTGCACGGCGCCGTGCTGGAACGGGTGCTGATCCGCGGCGGCAAGATCGACTACCTGAATCTGCGGACGGCCAGACTCAAGGACGTCGTCTTCGAGAGCTGTGTCCTGGTCGAACCGGACTTCGGGGGAGCGCGTCTGGAGCGGGTCGAGTTCGTCGACTGCGCGCTGAAGGGGGCGGACCTCAGCGGGGCGACCCTCACGGACGTGGACCTGCGGGGCGCCGCTCCGCTGGAGATCGCCCGCGGGGTGGACCGCATGTCCGGCGCGGTGCTCGACACCGGTCAGCTGCTGGACCTGGCCCCGCTGCTGGCGGCGGAACTGGGCATCCGGGTGCTGGACTGAGCCGAGCGCTCCGTTGGAGGGGCACGAAGCGTCGTCGTCCGGCTGCGGCTGCGGCTGCGGCTGAGTCGTGGTCGGCCGCGGTTCCCCGTGCCCCTTCGGGGCACTGTCGAACCGCGGCCGACGCCGCTCGGCCTGCTTGGTACCCCGGTCGGGGTAGTACGGACCGGCGGGCCCCGTCGCCGGGCTCAGGGCACCCGGGGGTAGCGGGCCTGCAGCGTCCAGACGGCCGGGTTCTCCGCCAGGGACTCGTGCAGGTCGGTCAGGTCGGCGATCAGGTCGTGCAGGAAGTCCCGTGCCTCGCGGCGCAGTTCGGTGTGGGAGAAGGACAGCGGGGACTCCTCGGCCGGCATCCAGTCGGCCGCGATGTCCACCCAGCCGAAGCGGCGCTCGAAGAACATGCGGTCGGTCGACTCGGTGAAGTCCAGTTCCGCCCGCTGTGGCCGCGCGGCCCGTGAGCCCGCCGGGTCCCGGTCGAGTCGTTCCGCGATGTCGCACAGTGCCCAGGCGAAGTCGAGCACCGGCACCCATCCCCAGGCTGTGGACAACTCGCGGTCGGTCTCGGTGTCCGCGAGATAGACGTCGCCGCAGAACAGGTCGTACCGCAGCGCGTGGACGTCCGCCCGCCGGTAGTCCGTCTGCGGCGGGTCCGGGAAGCGGTTGGAGAGGGCGTAGCCGATGTCGAGCACGGGGTGATCGTGTCAGAGGCGGTCGTCCGGCTGGACTTCGGGCCCGGGGTGGTCGTGCTGGAGGCTGTCGTCCTACCGGACTCCGGGCCCGGACAGAGCCGTGGCCGATTCCCTGCCGTGGCCACTTCCCGGTGCCGTGACCGCTTCCCAGGTGCCTGGCCGCCTCCCCGGCTCAGTCCTCGAAATCCTGGGCCACTTCGTCCCAGGGGATGTCACGCAGGGCCGCGGGAGCGTTGTCGTTGGACGGAATGTCCGGAGTGTCCTGGAACCATACGACGACCAGGGCGGAGGAGTACCAGCCCGAA
Organism: Streptomyces sp. NPDC006012; assembly: GCF_042871185.1. Classification (NCBI taxonomy): domain Bacteria; kingdom Bacillati; phylum Actinomycetota; class Actinomycetes; order Kitasatosporales; family Streptomycetaceae; genus Streptomyces; species Streptomyces sp. NPDC006012. The sequence continues at coordinate 266,202 of NZ_JBIAIE010000008.1, read as the reverse complement.
TTGTGCGCGGGATCGATCTCCTTCGAGTCGAAGGCGCCGATGCAGACGACGGCGGGCAGGTTCTCCACGGGCTCGCCACGGAGTGCGGTCCTGTCGCCTTGGGTGCGTGGGGGAGGTACGAGGTGGACGGGCCGGCCCGGGTAGGCGTCCCGGGCCTCGCGCAGACGGTATTCGATGATGCGGTCGTTGACGTGCTTGGTCGGTGCGCCTTCGAGCAGACCGGCGTAAGTCGAGTCGAGCCGCAGCGAGGTGAGGGCGATACCACGGTGGGACGAGAGGGTGATGTAGGTCAGCGGCATACGCAAAACCCTATGTCCGGGACGCGATGCCCGGGGGCTGCGGGAGGCGCTCCGCGGACGGCGCCGCGGACGGGCGCGGTACGGTCCCGCGCTCTGACTCGAAGCGGCTCGGGAAGGGGTACTTGCGTTCCAGGAAGCCGCGGATGGCGGCGCGGGCCGCGGTCCGTGCCTCCGGGGCGGTGTCCACGTCGTTGAGGCAGAAGAAGTCGACGTCCTCCCCGGCCGCGAGGCGGGCCAGGCGCCGCCGCATGTCCGGGGTGCCCAACTGTACGTAGCGGAAGCGGTAGTCGGCCGGGACCGCCCGGCCGGTCGCGATCGCCCAGTGGTGGTGCAGCGTGGACGCCGGAGCCACGTCGGTGGTGGAGCGGAAGCGGGAGTAAGAGGTCCGCTGCAACTCCTCGATGGCCAGGCCCTCCATCTCGTTCATGACCGACAGCAGTTGGGGGTGCGGGGTGTGCAGCGACTTGTGCGTGATGTATCTGCCGTGGAAGCGCCGGATGACCTCGCGGGTGTTCTTGCCCGCGGAGTTCGGCGCGGGCTCCAGCGGGTGCGGGGCGCCGACGCCGAGTTTCAGCGGGGACAGCGGGATCCGGGCGATGCCGTTGCCGTGGAAGAAGTGCTCGGCGCGCACCGGGCGGTTGATGAAGACGTCGTCGTTGAAGTAGAGGTAGTGCTCCGAAAGACCCGGTATGTGGTGCAGTCGGCTCTCGATCGCGTGCGAGTTGAAGACGGGAAGGGCGTCGGCCGGGAGGATGTCCCGGTGGTCGACCACGGTCAGGCCCTCCGCGTCCGGGTCCAGCCAGGCGGGGACCTGGGAGTCGGTGACCAGGTAGACGTGCCGGATGAACCCGGCGTACATCTCCAGCGAGCGCAGCGCGTACTTCAGTTCGTCGTGGCTGGTGTAGCGGGAGGCGCCGGTCTCGCGCGGGGCGATGGAGTTGTCGGAGACCGCCTGGTGGGCACGGCGCTTCGCGTCCAGCACCGGGTCGTCCCCGTCGACCCAGGTGTACACGGCGTCGACGGGGAAGGGCACCTCGTCGATGCCCGGCTCGGCGAACGGCGCGAACGTCGGCACGCGACCGCGGCCGGTCGCCACCGAGGCCGGCTGCTGCGCCGCCACCGGCAGCACCTCGGACACCCGGTTGCGGCGCGGCGCGACGAGGGCCGGGCCGAAGACGTCCGTCAGCCGGCCGCCGGGCACGGTGACCCAGGAGGGATCCGCGTCCGGGGCGGTGCCCAGGTCCCGGCCGTGACGCCAGAACTCGATGTCGCACCCCGCCTCAAGACCGCTGAGGACCTGCCCGGCCGGGCCGAGCCGCACCACGCCGGTACGGAGCACCCTGGCCCGCCTCAGCGCCTTGGGCAGCTTTCCGTCGGCCCACAGCACCGCGGTCGTCACCTCGTCGTCCGGACCGACGGGGCCGACGTATGCGGCGGTGCGGGCGAAGTGCTGCGCGGCCCGGGCGAGGACTTGGCCGCGGTGGGTTTCCTCGACGCCGATCACCTGCCGCGGCGTGCCGTACCCGTACCCGTGCTCGGCGGGGACGAGGAAGTACGGGACGCCGATCGCCTCCAGCAGGGCGCAGACCCGTTCGCGGTCGGCTTCGGCGGCCTCGGTGGTGGTGTAGCCGGCGACCGTCTGTCCGTACAGCCGTGCCGTCCCGCAGGTGATCCGGCGCAGCCCGGGGACGGCGCGGCGCAGGCGCCTGCGGGCCCGGGCCGCGCGCAGGGTCCACAGCCGTGCCGCCAGCCTGAGCCGGAGGCGGAGCAGCACGTCCCGGACGGCCCGCAGGCCGCCGGGCGCCGCGAGGCGGTGGCGGATATCCATGGGCATGTTCCGGTCAGCTCTGCTTCTCGTAGGGGCTCGGGAACGGGAAGTAGTCCTCCAGGAACTCGCCCATGCGGATGCCGACCTGCTCCCGCTCCTCGGGCGGTACGTCGACGTCGTTGAGGCAGAAGAAGTCGAAGCGGCGGGTACGGCGCAGGTCGGCCAGGCGCGCTTCGGCGTCCGGACGGCTGATGTTGACGTACCGGAAACCGAACTTGCCCGGCACGCCGTGGCCGGTCATCAGCGAGTACTGGTAGAGCAGCGGGGCCGTCAGGGCGATGTCCTGCGGCGCGCGGAACCGGGACGCCGTGGTGCGGCGGAGGTCCTCGGGGAAGAGTCCCTCCAGCGACTGGAGCACGTCGCGCCGCTGCGGCAGCGGGGTGTGCATGAAGTTGTTCGTCGTCATCCGGCCGAACTTTTCGAGGAGCAGCCGCCGGACGTTCTTGCTGGCGGAGTTGGTGGCCGTCTCCTCGGCGTGCGGCTTGCCGATGCCGATCTTGAGCGGGGACACCGGGATCTTCATGAGGCCGCTGCCGTGGAAGAAGTGCTCCGGGGTGACCCGGCGGCCGACGAACACGTCGTCGTTGAAGTACAGGTAGTGCTCCGAAAGACCCGGTATGTGGTGCAGCCGGGTCTCGATCGCGTGCGAGTTGAACACCGGCAGGACGCCTTCGGGGAAGATGTCGCGGTGGTCGACGACCGTGATCCCCTCGGCCCGGTCGTCGAGCCAGTGCGGCTTCTGGCCGTCGGTGACGAGGTAGATGTGGCGGACGAAGTCGGCGTACATCGCCAGTGAGCGCAGCGAGTACTTCAGCTCGTCATGGCTGGTGTAGCGGGAGGCGTTGGTCTCCTTGTCCAGGATCTCGACGGTGCCGCGGTCCTGGTACTGGGCCCGCTTGGCGCGCATCGCCGGTTCCTCGCCGTCCACCCAGGTGTAGACGACGTCGACGGGGAAGGTCACCTCGTTCACGGCCGGCAGGGTGAGCGCGGCGAAGGTGGGCAGTTCCCGGTCGCCGACGCGGACCGTGGCCGGCTGCTGCTCGGACGCCGGCAGGACGTCCGTGAGGCCGTTGTTGCGCGGCGCGATCAGCGACTCGGCGAAGACGTCCTCGGACGCCTGCGGCTGCACCTTGGCCAGCCGCCGGGGCCCGTCGTCGGAGGCGAGGAGCGCGGCCCCGTCCTCCCAGAACTCGACGTCGCAGGCGAGTTCCGGCCCGGCGAGCAGCTGGCCCGCGGGCCCGAGATGGTTCTCACCGATCCGCAGCGCGGGCGACGTACGCAGCGGGGCAGGCAGCACGCCGTCCAGGAACAGCGCGGGATACTTGAGCTTCCCGCCGGGCAGTGGCCTGCCGATGAACACCGCCTTGCCCGCGTTCTGCGTCTCCAGGGCGGTGAGGAAGCGCTCCCGGTCGACGGCGTTCACCCCGACGGTGTGCCGGGTGCGGGAGGCCGGCACCAGGAAGTACGGGATGCCTTCGCTCTCCAGCGCGGCGACGACCAGCCCGAGGTTTTCGGCGGCGGCCTCGGCCGCGCTGAACCGGGTCACCACCCGTCCGTAGAGCCGCTGGCCGCGGACCGCGACCGGGCGCAGCACCGGGTCCGTGACCGCTGCTCTCCGGCGCCGCCGCATGGTGCGCAGCTGCCACACCCGCTCGGCCGCCTCCCGCTCGACTCGCGGCCGAATCCGGCGGGCAAAGGAACGCACGGTCACGTTCTGGACTCCTGTTCATTAACCTCTTGATGGGCTTGCGTTAACCAGACGCACATCGCAGGCGGAAGGTTGTGCAAGATTTCGCCGAACATTAATGATGCACATAACTTTCTCATTACCTGCAGTGGTACCCGTCATCGCGCAGGTCGGCGCCGTCGGCGGACGTCGTCCGGGGGCTGGTGGGCGCGCGTCCGCACGCACGACCATGGGGTGCATGGATGACCGAAGCGCACGCTGGAGCGAGGCGACCACCTATCCGGACATGTGGGTTGATCCGGACAAAGACCCTCGCGGCGGCGATGGTGTCAGTCCGGACGGCGAACTCGCCACACTTCAGGACTTTCTGGCGAATTACCGCATGACCCTGCTGATGAAGTGCGAGGGTCTGGACGCGGAGCAGCTGGCCCGGCGGTCGGTGCCGCCGTCGACGATGTCGCTGCTCGGCCTGGTCCGGCATCTCGCCGAGGTGGAGCGGGACTGGCGCAACTGGATCGGCGACGGCGAGCCGCTGCCGAAACTGTATGGCCCTGACGGAAATGCCGGAAATGCCAGCCCTGGTGGCGATGACGGCGAGGGTGGCCCTGGTGGCGAGGGTGATGCGGGCGGTGCGGGCGGCGGGGACTTCGACGGGGCCGTCGCCGAGCAGGCCGAGGTGGATGCCGCGTACGCCGCCCTGGCGCGCGAACAGGCCGCGACCGACGCCGCGCTGGCCGAGCACCCGGATCTGGGCGAGCGACTGGGGAAGGACGGGTTCGCGGTACGGGAGCTGATGGTGCACAGGATCGAGGAGTACGCCCGGCACTGCGGGCACGCCGACCTGTTGCGCGAGCGCGTCGACGGCCGGGTGGGGCAGTGACGGGTCGCTCGACGGCCGAGTGGGGTCGGTGACGGGGCCCTCGACGGTCGGGTGGGGTCGGTGGCGGGTCGCTCGACGGGCGGGCGGCCCAGCGACGGGTCGACGGTCGGGTGGGCCGGTGATGGATCGATGGCCCGGTGCCGGGGTGTCCGGCCGGGCTCCGGTCACGGCGCAGGCGTGAGTGCGGGGTCAGAGGGGAGCCGGGCCCTGATGGGCTTCCCCCCGGAACGGGCGCGGCCGGTCCCGGACCGCGGAACAACGCGGTCGGGACCGGCCGGGCACGGTGTGGCTCAGACGTTGACGCCGAAGTCCTGGGCGATGCCGACCAGACCGGACGCGTAGCCCTGGCCGACCGCACGGAACTTCCACTCCGCGCCGTTGCGGTACAGCTCGCCGAAGACCATGGCCGTCTCGGTGGCGGCGTCCTCGGAGAGGTCGTAGCGGGCGATCTCGGCGCCGCCGGCCTGGTTGACGATGCGGATGTAGGCGTTGCGGACCTGGCCGAAGTTCTGGCCGCGGTTCTCGGCGTCGTAGATGGAGACCGGGAAGACGATCTTGTCGATGTCGGCCGGCAGGGCGGCGAGGTTGACGTTGATCGCCTCGTCGTCGCCCGCGCCCTCGCCGGTGCGGTTGTCGCCCGTGTGGACGATCGAGTTGTCCGGGGTCTGCTTGTTGTTGAAGAAGACGAAGTGGGCGTCCGAGTAGACCTTGCCCTGCGTGTTGACCGCGATCGCGGAGGCGTCCAGGTCGAAGTCCGTGCCGGTGGTGGTGCGGACGTCCCAGCCGAGGCCCACGGTGACGGCGGTCAGGCCCGGAGCCTCCTTGGTGAGCGAGACGTTGCCACCCTTGGACAGGCTTACAGCCATGGTTTGGGAGTCCCTTCCCTCGTTGCTTACCTACGGCTTCGTACTGGGGACGAAGCTACCCTCACCGGGAAGAACGCCAAGGGGGGTCCAGGAGGTTCCGCATCCCTTTACCTTTTTTACCCTCCTTGGCCCAGTCGCCGGCTCCGGCAAATTGGGGTGACGCGGGGCGGACGATGAGGCGACCATGGAGAGCATGTCCGGTCCTTACCTCATCCGTGGCTCCGTCTCGCTCCCCGAGGCCGAGCTGATGTGGCGTTTCTCACGCTCGTCGGGGCCCGGCGGGCAGCACGTCAACACCAGCGACACGCAGGTCGAGTTGCGCTTCGACCTGGCCCGGACCGAGGCGTTCCCCCAGGTGTGGAAGGACCGCGCGCTGCGGCGCCTGGCCGACCGGCTCAGCGACGGCGTGCTCACCGTCCGGGCGTCCGAGCACCGGTCCCAGTGGCGCAACCGCGAGGCCGCCGCGGTGCGCCTCGCGGCCCTGCTCGCCCAGGCGACCGCGCCGCCGCCCAAGCCCCGGAAACCGACCCGGATCCCGCGCGGGATCAACGAGCGGCGGCTGCGGGAGAAGAAGGAACGCTCCCAGACCAAGCGCGGCAGGTCCGGCCGGGACTGGACGAACTGAGCCGGGCCCCCGTGTCACATCTCCGTCCCGCCGTACGTCACCTCTCTGTACGCCGTCTCCATGACGGCAGGTACGCCCTCTCCATGACGGGCGAGGCGATCTTCACGCCGGATGACGAATGACGGACGACGGACGACGCACGAGGGGCTGTGGCCAGGGATGAGCGAACACGGGACGGGGCACGGGCACGCGGGCGTGGGCACGGGCGCAGGTGCCGGCGTGGGTGAGGCCGATGCCCTGGCCCGGAGTTTCGAGGTGTACCGGCCCCGGCTGCGGGCCGTCGCCCACCGCGTGCTCGGGTCGGCCGCCGAGGCCGAGGACGCGGTGCAGGAGGCGTGGTTCCGGCTGAGCCGTACCGACGCCGGCCGGGTGGAGAACCTGGGCAGCTGGCTGACGACCGTGGTCGGCCGGGTCTGCCTGGACATGCTCCGCTCCCGCAGGTCCCGCGCCGAGGAGCCCCTGGAGTCCGGCCCGCCGGTCGCCGTCGCGGACGCGGGACCCGAACAGGACGCCGTGCTCGCCGACTCGGTCGGCGTCGCCCTCCTCGTCGTCCTCGAAACCCTCACGCCCGCCGAACGCCTGGCCTTCGTGCTGCACGACCTGTTCGCGGTGCCGTTCGAGGAGGTCGCGGGCATTCTCGGCCGCACCCCGGCCGCCGCCCGTCAGCTCGCCAGCCGGGCCCGCCGGCGGGTGCAGGGCGCCCCGGCGCCGGGCACCGACCTGACCCGGCAGCGGAAGGTCGTGGAGGCGTTCCTGGCCGCGGCGCGCGGCGGCGACTTCGAGGGGCTGCTCGCGGTGCTCGACCCGGACGTGGTGGCCCGCAGCGCGGCCGGGGTGACGACGGGCACGGCGCGGGTCGTCGCCGGGGCGACGCGCTTCTCGCACCTGTCCCATCTCACCCGCGTGGCCCTGGTCGACGGGGCCCCCGGCCTGGTGATGCTGGTGGACGGCCGTCCGGAACGGGTCCTGACCTTCACCTTCGTACGCGACCGGATCGCGGCCATCGACATCGTCATCGCCCCCGACGACCGCCTGTCCCGGCTGAGCATCGCACCGCTGTGAGGTCCGGCGGGCCGGTGGCGGTGCTACCCGCGGCCCTGTTCTCAGCCCAGTCGCCGGTACCGCCCCCGGAAGTACAACAGCGGCCCCCCGTCCGCGCTGGGCACCTCCGCGGTCAGTACGCGGCCGACCACCAGCGTGTGGTCCCCGGCCGGGACCACCTGTTGCGTGCGGCACTCCAGGGTCGCGAGGGCGCCGCGCACCAGGGGCGCGTCGGAGACCGCGCCGCGGGCGTAGGGAATGTCCTCGAACAGCAGCCGGTCGCTGATGCGCCCCTTCATGGCGAACCGGCCGGCGATGTGCCGCTGGCTCTCGGAGAGCACGGAGACCGCCCACAGGGGCTGCTCGGCCAGCAGGTCGTCCATGCGTGAGCCCGCGCGCAGGCTGACCAGGACCAGCGGCGGGTCCAGGGACACGGACAGGAAGGCCGTGGCCGTCATTCCGGCGTCCTCGCCGGCCGGCGCCGTCGGGTCGTCCGGGTCGAGCGGCGGTTCCTGCGCGGTGACCAGGACCACGCCCGCGGCCAGCTGGGACATGGCAGCCCGGAACTCGTCGTTGCTCACCCCCTCAGCATGCCCGGGGACGGCGGTGGAGCGCGGCGAAGGAGTGTTCAGCACGGTGGAAACGCTAATCTTCGCTCCGGGTCCGTCGCATCGGGCCTGCGCCCGAGCCTGGTCCTAGGACCAGGGGACGAAGAACACCGGGACTCTTCCCGACGGTTGATGATCTTCTGTGACTTGAGTCACAAGGGCCATGAATTGTTGACCCTGTGTACCGAGTGGGCAGCGCGCTGTGATTCAGTGGCGGTGAAGCTGCAAGGGCACCACGGAAGAGATAACGCCGAACAGAACCCTTGATTCACTGCGAGGTCTCGGGGGGAGGGCGAGCATGGAGACCGAGTCGGAGCCCTACGTCCGCCTTGCCTCCCTCCGGCAACTGCACCAGGCCATGGCCGACATGAACACGGCCCGCAGCCTGGCGGACACCCTCCAGACCGTCGCCGACGGGGCCGTCGCCGCCCTCGGGTACGAAATGGCCTGCGTCAACCTCGTACGTACCGACGGCGACCTGGTGGTCGCCGCCTTCTCCGGCAACGCTGCCGCCGAGGCCCTGATCACCGGCCGGGTCGGCTCCCGGGAGTCCTGGGAGCGCCGGCTGCGCATGGGCGAGTCCTGGGGCGACCTGCGGTTCATACCGCACACCGAGGGCTGGGTCCTCGACGACGACGACGTCCCGCAGTGGTTCACCGACGGGCCCGAGCCCCGCTTCGAGGACGAGTGGCACCCCGCCGACCGGCTGTTCGCGCCCATGAACACGCCCGGCGCGCAGGGCGGCGGCTCCGGTGAACTGCTCGGCGTGATCTCCGTGGACCGGCCGCGCAACGGACGGCACCCGGGCGCCTGGGGCCGCGAGGCCCTCCAGATGTACGCGTTCCAGGCGGCCATCGCGATCAGCAACGCCCGGCTGCGGGCGAACATGCAGCGCGCCCTGGTCCGCCTGGAGCGGGAGCAGCAGGCGCTGCGCGCGAGCGAGGAGAGCTTCCGGCAGGCGTTCGAGTACGCGCCCTCCGGGATGGCGATCGCCGAGCTGGGCGGGGACCAGCACGGCCGCATCCTGCGCACCAACGACGCGCTGTGCCGGCTGCTGGGCCGCCCGGCCTCCGCGATGCGCCGCTACTCCTTCTCCGACCTCGTCCACCCCGAGGACATAGGCACGCTGCTGCGCACCTCCGCCGAGGGCGGCCGGGCGGAGCTGCGGCTGGGCCGCCGGGACGGTACCTACGTCTGGGTGTCGCTGCGCAACTCCGTCGTCGCGGACGCCGCCGACGGCCCCCGCTTCCTGCTCACCCACGTCGAGGACATAGAGGAACGCAAGCGCCGCGAGCTGCAGCTCGCCCACCGCGCCTCGCACGACTCCCTCACCGGCCTGCCGAACTCCGCCGAGCTGCGTGCGCGGCTCTCCTCCCGCCTGTGCCGCCGCCCCACGCACGTCGACGACCTGGAGTCGCTGGACGCCGCGTACGGCCATCCTGCCTACGACGTGAACGGTCACGGCTTCGACTTTCCCTCCGGCGCGGCGGGCTACGACGGCTTCGACCACCATGTGCACGTCGTCGCGCCCGAGGGCGACCGCGACGACGGCACCAAGGGACTCGCGGTCCTCTTCTGCGACCTCGACGGCTTCAAGTCGATCAACGACCGGTTCGGGCACAACGCGGGCGACGCCGTCCTCATCGAGGTGGCGCGGCGGCTGTCGCGCGGCGTGCGCGACGGCGACACGGTGGCCCGGCTCGGCGGCGACGAGTTCGTCATCCTGGCCGACGGCCTCGGCAAGGCCGACGCCCAGGACCTCGCCGTACGCCTGCGCAACGAGATCATCCAGCCGATCCGGGCCGAGGGCCGGGCCGTGCGGGTCGGCGCGAGCTTCGGAATCGGCTGGGCGCACTGCGGCATGACTGCGGACGAGGTGTTGAAATCCGCTGACGAGCGGATGTACGTCGAGAAACGATCTCGTCCCAAACAACACAGGCGAGCCGGATGAGTGCAGGTCAGTGGGTTGAAGCAGATCGGGCCACCCGTTCGGCCCAGTGAGAGCGGGTAGGCTCGCTGTTCACCACCCGTCTCCAACTACCCGTACCGCATCCGCCCGCACCTGTTGAGGAGTACTAGGCATGACGCCCGGCGACAACGGCGCGAGCACGCCCGAGGACGACGACCCGTTCGGCTATCTGTACGCCGACGGGCAGGCCAGGGGCGCCCAGCCGCCGTCCGGTGGCTACGGCTACCCGAACTCGGTCAACAGGGTGCGCTCGGTGGGGGAGCGCCAGTACGGCCAGCAGGCCCCCTACGGCCAGCAGCCCCCGGCCGGCTACGGGGACCAGACCGCGCCCGTGCAGCAGCAGGGTGCCTACGGTCAGTCGAACGCCCACTACCAGGCCCCGGAGACCTTCCCCGGCGGCGGCCCGGCCACCCGGCAGCCCACGTACGGCGGCGGTGGCCGAAACGGCCGCGGCCCGAACACCAGGGGGCTGCTGATCGGCGCGATCGCGGTGGTCGCCGCGGTGGTCATCGGCATCAGCATCGCCATGTTCAACGGCAACTCGAACGACGCCAAGGGCGGCGACACGCCCTCGGCCTCCGCCGCGACGGACGGCTCCGGCTCCGGGGAGTCGGCTTCGTCCGGTCCCTCGGAGAGCGCCGGCACCGAGCCGGGCGTGCAGGACGCGGCGGCCTTGGCGCTCGCGGGCGGTGCCCAGGTCGGCACCCAGTACACCGGGGCCAAGGCAGCCGGCGGCAAGTACGTCGAACAGATGACGCAGCCCGGGGCCTCGGTGAGCTGGAAGGTCGACGTGCCCAAGGCCGGCACGTACGACCTGTGGATCCGCTACGCCAACGCCGAGAAGGGCGCCGCGAGCGCGACGACCGTCGTGAACGGCAAGCCGATGAGCTACAAGGCGGACCTGAAGAACTACGGCAAAGAAGGCGACTGGAACGCCTGGTACCGCTCCTACGTCTCGGTCCAGCTCGACAAGGGGTCGAACACGGTGGCCGTCACCTGCGGTCAGGGAGACGCCTGCCATTTCAATCTGGACCAGCTGGCGCTGTTCCAGGAGGGGCAGAAGCCCGACTGGTAGGCGGATGCGTCGGCAGGGCGGTACGTCGTACGCGAGTGCGAGTGCGGCTGTGTGTGCCTTGCGGCTTTCCACTGAACCGAGAACGCAGGACGCCAAGGCCGTGTAAGTCCGCGCGAGCGGGCTCACACGGCCTTCGCTGTTTCTTCCGTTCTTGCCGTTGCCACGGACCTCACGCCGACACGCTGACGTCGGTCTGCGACAGCATCTCCTCATACGTCGGCCGGTCGAACTCCCCCGCCACCGGCGCCGCCACCGTGGCCGCCGACAGGGCGACCGCGCGGGCCAGCCGGTCCGGCCAGGGGAGGTTCTCCACCAGGCCCGACAGCAGGCCCGCCACCGCCGAGTCGCCGGCGCCGGTGGGATTGCCGGTCACGGTGGCGGGCGGGGCGGCCCGCCAGTGGCCGTCCGCGGTGTGGGCGAGCAGACCCTGCGGGCCGAGCGAGGCGACCACCGCGTGGGCGCCGCGCCGCCGGGCGTCCTGGGCCGCGCGCAACGGCTCGTGGAAGCCGGTGAGCTCGGCCAGTTCCCCGGCGTTGGGCTTGGCGATGTCCGGACGGGCCGCCACCCCGCGCCGCAGCGGCTCCCCGCTGGTGTCGAGCAGCACCGGCACACCGGCCGACCGGGCGGCCCGTATGAGGCCCGCGTAGGCCCCCACCGGCACCCCGGGCGGCAGGCTGCCGCACAGCGCCACCGCCGACGCCGGCCCGAGCAGACCGGCGTACGCCTCCTGGAACGCGGCCCACTCGGTGGCGGTGACCTGCGGGCCTGGCTCGTTCAGCTGGGTCGTGTCGCCGCTGCGCTCGTCGACCACGGCGACTGTGCGCCGGGTCGCGCCCGCGATCGGGACCAGCGCGTCCAGCACGCCGGGGGTGTCGGCGAGCCGTTCGCGGACCTCCCGGCCGGTGCCGCCGCCGGCGAACCCGGTGACCGTCACCTCGTGGCCGAGGGCCGCGAGCACCCTGGCCACGTTCACGCCCTTGCCGCCCGGCCGCTCGTCGACCGCGGACACCCGGTGCGTCGCGTGCGGACGCAGTGAGCGCACGCGATAGGTGAGGTCGAGAGCGGTGTTGAGCGTGACCGTGAGGATCACCCGGGCCGACCTCCCTCGTGCCGTGCTGACCTGTGCCGTGCCGACGTCCGCCCTGCTGACGTGCTGACGTGCTGACGTGCTGACGTGCTGAGGTGCTGACGTGTGCGGTGCGTCTCGTCACGATCATGCCAAACAGAAGGCGAGGGGCCCAGACCGCGGACGGTCCCGGGCACCTCGCCGACGCGCTGACCGGTGGACGGATCAGGGCAGTTGGGGAGCGACCACCCACTCGCCCCGCCGCATCACGCCCTTGAGATCGAAGTTGTCGTCGAGGAGGACGAGGTCGGCGTCCTTGCCGGGCTCCAGGGACCCCACCCGGTCGGCCAGGCCCAGCAGCCGGGCCGGGTTCGCGGACAGCGCCGTCACCGCGTCCTCGACCGGCAGCCGGTCGACCGTCACCGCCCGCTTGAAGGCGCGGTCCAGGGTCAGGGTCGAGCCCGCGATGGAGCCGCCCTGCACCAGCCGGGCCACCCCCTCGCTGACCTCGACCTCCAGCGGGCCGAGCAGGTAGCGGCCGTCGCCGCTCCCGGCCGCGTCCATCGCGTCGGTGATGAACGCGACCCGCCCGGCGCCCGCGTGCCGGAACGCCAGCTCCAGCGCGGCCGGGTGCAGATGGGTGCCGTCGTTGATCAGCTCGACCGTGACCCGTTCGTCCTCCAGCAGGGCGGCGACCGGGCCGGGGGAGCGGTGGCCGAGCGGCGGCATCGCGTTGAACAGGTGGGTGGCGACCGTCGCGCCCGCGTCGATCGCCTCCTTCGTCTGCTCGTACGTCGCGTCCGTGTGGCCGACGGCGGCGATCACGCCGTGCTCCGCCAGCAGCCGTACGGAGTCGATGCCGCCCGGCAGCTCGGCGGCCAGGGTGATCATCCGGGTCCAGCCGCGGCCCGCCTCGACCAGCCGCAGCACCTCGGCCGGGTCCGGATCGCGCAGCAGTTCCTCGGAGTGCGCGCCCTTGCGGCACGGCGAGATGAACGGGCCCTCGAAGTGGATCCCGGCCAGATCGCCCTGCTCGGCCAGTTCGGCCAGCAGCCCGGCCTGCTTGACCAGGAAGTCCATGTCGTCGGTGACGGTGGAGGCGACGAGCGTGGTGGTGCCGTGCAGCCGGTGGGTGCGGACGGCGGTGAGGATCTCGTCGGCCGTGCCGGCGAACGAGGCGCCCCCGCCGCCGTGGTTGTGGAGATCGACGAAGCCGGGCACCACCCAGTGGCCCCGTACGTCGATCACTTCGGCGTCCGCGGGGGAGGCGGCCGCGATCCGCGTGCCCTCGACGGCCACGCGGCCGTCGGTCACGATCCCGGTGGGCAGTACCACCCGGGCACCGGCAAGAACGGTACTGAGGGCCATCAGGCGGTTACCTCCGAAGGGTCAGCGGTTTCGAGGAGATCCCGGGCGAGGAGCCCCGCGCCGAGGCAGCCGGCGGTGTCGCCGAGCGCGGCGGGGACGAGCGAGGGGACTTTCTGGAAGGTGACGCGGCGCCGGACGGCGTCCCGCAGCGGCGAGAACAACGTTTCCCCGGCTTCGGCGAGCCCGCCACCGATGATCAGCGTGCGCGGGTCCAGCAGGGTGAGCGCGGTGACCAGCCCGTCGGCCAGCGCGTCCACCGCCTCCTGCCAGATCCGTACGGCGTCCGGGTCGCCGGACGCGACGGCCTTCGCGCAGTCGGCGGCGTCCGCGCCGGGCCGGCCGCTCGCCGCCGCCCACGCGTCGCTCACGGCCGCCGCGGAGGCGTACCGCTCCAGGCAGCCGCGCTGCCCGCAGGGACACGGGGTGCCGCCGGGCCGTACGACGATGTGGCCGATCTCGCCGGCGAAGCCGTGCGCGCCCGCCTCCACCCGGCCGTCGATGCCGATGGCGCCCGCGATGCCGGTGCCCAGCGGCACGAACAGGAAGCGGTCCGCGCCCCGGCCGGCGCCGATCCGGCCCTCGGCGAGGCCGCCGGTGCGCACGTCGTGGCCGAGCGCGACCGGGACGCCGAGCCGGGCGGCGAGCAGGTCGCGCAGCGGTACGTCGCGCCAGCCCAGGTTGGCCGAGTAGACGGCGACGCCGCCCGCCTCGTCGACGATGCCGGGGACCGCGATGCCCGCGGCGACCGCGGGCTCCCCGAACCGCCCGACGCCCTCCGCGCGCAGCTCCTCGGCGAAGCCGAGGAGACCCTCGACCACCGCTTCGGGCCCGCGGTCGCGGCCGGTCGCGCGGCGGTCCTGGTAGAGCAGTTCGCCGCCGTCCCCGACCAGGGCGGCCTTCATCCCGGTGCCGCCCACGTCGAGGGCGATGACATGTCTCACGGGGAACAGTGTGGACCTCGGACCCGCAAGAGGTCTAGTCCACTTACGTGGTCCAGACCTTTAGAAAAAGCGCCGGTACGGGGCCTGCGGCCGGGCCGCTGTCGGTGCCTGGCGCTACCTTTCCCCCATGGAACCGGACGACCGCCACGAACTGGGCCGCCATGAACTGGGCCGACGCGAAGTGGCCATCCTCGCGTTGGAACGCCGGGGCTTTCCGGGACCCGGCGCCAAGGAGCGGGCGATACGCGAGGAACTGGGCCTGGCCCCGGTCCGCTACTACCAGCTCCTGAACGCCCTGCTGGACGACGCCCGCGCCCTCGCCCACGACCCGGTCACGGTCAACCGCCTGCGCCGGATCCGCGAGACGCGCCGCGCTCAGCGCTGAGACCGGTTGCCCTCGCGGGCGCGTGTGCGGAACGTTGCCGCCGACCCAGTGGGTTTCGAACCCACGTCCCTCCTAGGCCGGGGGGTGTCGCCGTTCTTCGGGTGCGGGGCGGTCGTGGCTGGTCGCGCAGTTCCCCGCGCCCCTTAAAGGGGCGCTGTCACCGGCCCGGCGGGTCACGGACCCACGCCCTCCCGTGCCGGGGCGCATCGTCGTTCTTCGGGTGCGGGGCGGTCGTGGCTGGTCGCGCAGTTCCCCGCGCCCCTTGCGGGGGCGCTGCCACACCCCGGTGAGTTCCGGCCTCGGGGGTGCCGTGTGTGCGGACCGCCCGCGCCCGGCATGCGTGCGCACAGCCTTCCCGGGATAGGTACGCCGTATGGGCAACCGAACGGATTCGACGGACTCGACCGACCCGCAGGACGCGCTTCCCACGCCAGTGACCCCGGCCGGGCGGGACGGGCTCGCGGCACTGCTCGCCCGGCCGCGCTCCGCGGTGATCGGGCTCGACTTCGACGGGACGCTCTCGCCGATCGTCGCCGACCCCGAGCGGGCCCGCGCCCACCCGGATGCCGTGCCCGCGCTCGCCGCCCTCGCCCCGAAGGTGGCCGCCGTCGCGGTGGTCACCGGACGGCCCGCCGGGGTGGCGGTCCGGCACGGCGGCTTCGCGGGCGTACCGGGCCTGGAACACCTCGTCGTACTCGGCCACTACGGCGCCGAACGCTGGGAAGGGGTCAGCGGCACCGTCAGCGCCCCCGCCCCGCACCCCGGCGTGGCCGCCGTCCGCGCCGAACTGCCCGGCTTCCTCGACCGGATCGGCGCCTGGCAGGGCACCTGGATCGAGGAGAAGGGGCGAGCCGTCGCCGTGCACACGCGACGCGCCGCGGACCCGCAGGCCGCGTTCGAGGCCCTGCGCGGACCGCTCGCCGAACTCGCCGCCCGGCACGGCCTGATCGTCGAACCCGGCCGTCTGGTCCTCGAACTCCGCCCGCCCGGCATGGACAAGGGCGTGGCCCTGCTGGAGTACGTCCGCGAGATCGGCGCCCGGTCCGTCCTGTACGGCGGCGACGACCTCGGCGACCTGCCCGCCTTCGCGGCCGTCGACAAGCTCCGCTCAGAGGGCGTGCCCGGTCTGCTGGTGTGCAGCGGCAGCACCGAGGTGACCGAACTCGCCGAACGCGCCGACCTGGTGGTGGACGGCCCGGCGGGCGTCGTACGACTCCTGAGGGCACTGTCCACACACCTGCCCTGACCGATCACCCCCCGACAGCCGCAAGAAAACCCGCACGACCGCCCCGGCAAGGGGCGCGGGGAACTGCGCGACCAGCCACGGCCGGCCCGCGCCCGAAAAACGACGACGCGCCCCGGCACGGGAAGGCGGCGGCCCGTGACCCGCCGGGCCGGTGGCAGCGCCCCCGTAAGGGGCGCGGGGAACTGCGCGCCCAGCCACATCCGGCCCGCACCCGAAGCACGACGGCACACCCCACCACGCCCGACCCGCCCCCGCAGCGGCAGCGCACCGCACCACTCAGCCGGCCCGGCCAGGCCCCCCGGCCTGGAGGGCATGCAACTGCTCCAAGAACCATCGCGCCGGCGGCAACGCCGTAGCCGCCGCGGCAAGCCGCTTCGTCCGTTCCGCCCGCTCATCCGCCGGCAGCGTGAGCGCCCGGTGCAGGGCGTCCGCCGTGTCCCCGATGTCGTACGGGTTGACGGCGAGCGCGTCCTCGCCCAGCTCCTCGTAGGCCCCGGCCTCCCGGGAGAGCACCAGTGCGCAGCCCCTGTCGGAGACGACCGGCACCTCCTTCGCGACCAGGTTCATGCCGTCCCGGATGGGGTTCACCAGGGCCACGTCGGCGAGCCGGTAGGCGGCCAGCGAGCGGGCGAAGTCGTCCTTGACGTGCAGCACGACCGGAGTCCAGCCCGGCGTGCCGTAGCGGGAGTTGATCTCCTCGGCGAGCCGCCGCACCTCGGCCGTGTAGTCCCGGTAGACGGCGAGGTCCTGCCGGGAGGGGTAGGCGAAGGCCACGTGCACGACCCGCTCGCGCCAGTCGGGGCGGTCGTCGAGGAGCTGCCGGTACGCCAGCAGCCCGCGCACGATGTTCTTCGACAGCTCGGTGCGGTCGACCCGCACGATCGTCCGGCGCCCCGCGCCGATCTCGGCGCGCAGGGCCGCCATCCGCTCCTCGACGTCCGCCTCGTGCGAACGGGCGCGCAGGAATTCGGGGTCGGCACCGAGGCCGTGCACGTCGACGACGGTCCTGCGGGCGGACACCTGGGGGCCGGCCGCGTGCTCAAGACCCCGCGGCCCCGCCTCGGCCCCGAACCGCCGGACGCCGGGGTCCGACGCCTGCGCGCACTCCATGAACGCCCGCGCCCAGCGCCAGGTCAGGAAGCCGAGCCGGTCCGCGCCCAGCATCCCCCGCACCAGCTGTGCCCTGATGTCGTCCGGCAGCATCCGGAAGTACTCCGCGGGCGCCCACGGCGTGTGCGAGAAGTGCCCGATCCTGAGGTCCGGCCGCAACTCGCGCAGCATGCCCGGCACCAGGCACAGGTGGTAGTCCTGCACCAGCACCGCGGCGCCCTCGGCCGCCTCCTGGGCCAGCGCCTCGGCGAACGCGCGGTTGTAGGTCTCGTACGACGCCCACTGACGGCGGAACTCCGCGTCGAAGACGGGCTCCAGCGGGGTCTGGTACAGCATGTGGTGGACGAACCAGAGGACCGAGTTCGCGATGCCGTTGTACGCGTCCGCGTGCACGTCGGCCGGGACGGCGAGCATCCGCACGCCGTCCTCGCCCACCCCGCGCCGCACCGCCTCCCGGTCGCCGTCGGACAGCGCCGAGCACACCCACAGCGCGCCCGCCTCGGGTCCGATCGCCGAGAGCCCGGAGACCAGCCCGCCGCCGCCCCGCCTGGCGGTCAGCGTGCCGTCCTCCCGGACGTCGTACGAGACCGGGCCGCGGTTGGACGCGACCAGCACTTGGGCAGCACCCTGTGTGGAAGCCATAAGCCTCAACCTAGCCCGGCCCGGAAACGCTCAAACGTACGGTTGCGGTCAGTCAGCGACCGTATACGGTCAGTTTTTCCCGCTCACGCGACCTGGCGTCGTGCGTACTCGGCGATCTCCACCATCGGCGGCCGTTCCTCGGTGTCCACCGAGTGGGTGCGCGGCTCGAAACCGTCCTCGCCCCGCTCGAACTGGGTGAGGCGGGGCCGTACGAGGTGTCCGCGGGCCAGCCGCAGCTGCGCGGTCCGGTAGATCGCCGCGGCCATCCGGCCGAGCGCCTGCCCGTCCTGGTGCCGGTGCTTGCGCACGCCCACGTCGACCTGGGCGAGCGCGTCCAGGCCCACCAAATGCAGGGCGTCGACCAGCATGCCCAGCTCGACGCCGTACCCGACCGGGAACGGCAGCTGCTCCAGCAGCGAGCGGCGGGCCGCGTACTCACCGCCGAGCGGCTGCACGAAACCGGCCAGCTGCGGCCAGTGCATGTTGAGCAGCGGGCGGGCCATCAGCTCGGTGACCCGGCCGCCCTGTCCGGCCGCGCCGGCCAGCGGGCGGTCGTACATGGCCTTGACCAGGTCGACGTCCGGCTCGGTGAGCAGCGGGCCGACGATCCCGGTGACGAAGTCGGAGGAGAAGTCCCGCAGGTCGGCGTCGACGAAGCAGACGATGTCCCCGCCGGTGACCAGCAGCGAGCGCCACAGCACCTCGCCCTTTCCGGGGACGGCGCGCAGCCGGGGCAGGATGTCGTCGCGGTGGACCACCCGGGCGCCCGCCGCGGCGGCCACCTCGGAGGTGCGGTCGGTGGACCCCGAGTCGACGACGACGATCTCGTCGACCAGCGGGACGTCCCGCAGCATGAGGTCGCGCCGGACGGCGGCGACGATGGCGCCGACCGTCTCCTCCTCGTCGAGCGCGGGGAGCACCACGGACACCGACTGGCCCGTGCGCTGTTTCGCGGCGAGTATTTTGTGCAGTGGGCGGTCGGTCACGGACCAGGAGCGGGTGGCCAGCCAGCGTTCCACTTCTTCCAGCACGGTCGGCGGCTCCTCACTGTCGTGATCACACCCGGTGCGTGTGTGATACGTCTCGCGGTTCGGACGACTATCTCAACTGTCCTGGCCTTCGGTTACAGTCTTGAACAACGCGGATGACCATCGCATGTCGGGGGTCATCGGTGTACACAACCGCATACAGCTCATCCAGAGGGGCAGAGGGATACGGCCCGATGAAGCCCCGGCAACCCTCCAGTCGGTACTCGTACTGATCGCAGCGCAATCCGATCGTCTTCGCGAGGCTCCCGGCTTGGGAAGGTGCCAATTCCGTCTCACGGCGAGATGCGTCGTGGGGAAGATGAGGAGAAAGGGCCTCGCCTCACATGGCTGTGCAGACCGTTGCAAGCACCGCGAATCCGTCTGTCGATCTCGGTCCCGCCGCTGCCCTGAGCTGCCGCGAATGCGGTCACCGGGTGCCCCTCGGCCCGGTGTTCGCCTGCGAGGAGTGTTTCGGCCCGCTGGAGATCGCGTACGACTACTCGGCGTACGACACCGAGGAACTGCGCCGCACGATCGAAGCGGGACCCGCGAACATCTGGCGCTACGCGCCGCTGCTGCCCGTCCCCGCGGACGTGGCCGAAAAGCCCAACCTGAACCCCGGCTGGACCAAGCTGGTCCAGGCCGACAACCTGGCCCGCGAACTGGGCGTCACCGGCGGTCTGTACGTCAAGGACGACTCCGGCAACCCGACGCACTCCTTCAAGGACCGGGTGGTCGCCCAGGCGCTGGAGGCGGCGCGCGCCTTCGGCTTCACGACCCTCTCCTGCTCCTCGACCGGCAACCTGGCCGGAGCCGTCGGCGCCGCCGCCGCCCGCGCGGGCCTGCGCTCCTGCGTGTTCATCCCGCACGACCTGGAGCAGGGCAAGGTCGTCATGGCCGCGGTCTACGGCGGTGACCTCGTCGGCATCGAGGGCACCTACGACGACGTGAACCGTTTCTGCTCCGAGCTGATCGGCGACCCGGCCGGCGAGGGCTGGGGCTTCGTCAACGTCAACCTGCGGCCGTACTACGCGGAGGGCTCCAAGACCCTGGCCTACGAGATCTGCGAGCAGCTCGGCTGGCGGCTGCCCGACCAGATCGTCGTCCCGATCGCCTCCGGCTCCCAGCTCACCAAGATCGACAAGGGGCTGAAGGAGCTGATCGCGCTGGGCCTCGTCGAGGACCGGCCGTACAAGATCTTCGGCGCGCAGGCCGAGGGCTGCTCGCCGGTGTCGGCCGCGTTCAAGGCCGGGCACGAGGTGGTCAGGCCGCAGAAGCCGAACACCATCGCCAAGTCGCTGGCGATCGGCAACCCGGCCGACGGCCCCTACGTCCTCGACATCGCCCGCCGCACCGGCGGCACCGTGGAGGACGTCACGGACGAGCAGATCGTCGACGCGATCAGGCTGCTGGCGCAGACCGAGGGCATCTTCGCGGAGACGGCCGGCGGGGTGACCGTGGGCGTGGCGAAGAAGCTGATCGAGAACGGCGTCCTCGACCCCGCGCTCACCACGGTCGTCCTCAACACCGGCGACGGCCTCAAGACCCTCGACGCGGTGGCCGACACCGGCCTGACCGCCACCATCCGTCCGAACCTGGACTCCTTCCGAGAGGCCGGCCTCGGATGACCGGCGGCTCCGTACGGCCGGACGGCTCCGCAGGGCCGGACGCCTCCGTACGACCGGACGCCTCCGTACGACTGGCCGGCTGCGTGTGACTGGCGGCGCGTCGTCGGCCGATCCTGGCCGAGGCCGCGCCCCAGGCACCGTCCGGAGCCCGTCACGCCCCTTCCGCCTCACCCTCCCTCTTCCCTTCCTCGCCGTACCACCTGTGCACCCGACCGGAGGTCACACCGCATGAGCGTCACCGTTCGAATCCCCACCATCCTGCGTACCTACACCGGCGGTCAGGCCGAGGTGAGCGCCGACGGCGCCAACCTCGGCGAAGTGATCGCCGACCTGGAGAAGAACCACACGGGCATCGCCGCCCGGGTCCTGGACGACCAGGGCCAGCTGCGCCGCTTCGTCAACGTGTACGTGAACGACGACGACGTCCGCTTCGAGCAGGGCCTGCAGACCGTCACCCCGGACGGCGCGGGCGTCTCCATCATCCCGGCCGTGGCCGGCGGCTGACCCCTCATTACTTTCGGTAACGCATATCACCGGCTGTTCATCGGATTGCCCCCTCCGTGAGAGAAGCGGAGGGGACAATTCAGTGGGGTTGAGCGCGGTAGAGTTGGGGAACGCGAGCCCCACGCCCGGGGCACGGGCCCCGGAATCATTCCGCGCGCCCCGCAAGAAGTCGCCAATCTGTGCGCGTTTTTTGTGGCTTTTACTCCTTTCATGGAGCCCGACTTGCCCGGAATTCTGCGGAATTCTCGGGAGATTCCCGACCGGGTACGTCCAGATTTCTCGTCCGATTGACCTGTTGCAGACGGCAGTTGGACAGATACATTCAGCCGCGGTCGACGCGTTCCGGCGCACGCCCCCAACCTTGGGGGGTGAGGTCTGACCCGGGTCCGCGAAGTGCGGATCTGTGCAAGGGCCAGTAATAGGGGAGTTAGGCATGGCTCAGGGCACCGTCAAGTGGTTCAACGCGGAGAAGGGGTACGGCTTCATCGCGGTCGACGGTGGTGCGGACGTCTTCGTCCATTACAGCGCCATTCAGATGGACGGCTACCGCACCCTGGAAGAGGGCCAGCGGGTCGAGTTCGAGATCTCGCAGGGTCAGAAGGGCCCGCAGGCCGACATGGTTCGCGTCACCGCCTGAATTTTCTTGTCGCGAAGGGCTCGCACCTTACGGGTGCGGGCCCTTCGCCATGTCCTTATGTCCTGCGTTTGCTTATGTCCTTATGTCCTGCGCAGGCTCCGTCACCTGTTCCCGGTGTCGTGTCGTTCCGTCACCCGTTTCCGGTGTCGTTCCGTCACCCGTTCCCCGTGTCGTTCCGTCACCCGTTCCCGTCGTTGTTCCGGTTGCCGTCGTTCCGGTTACCGCCTTACCGCCTTACCGCCCGTTCCCGTCGCCGCCCGGGCGCGCCGACGCGTGTTCGCGCACGGCTGAGCGTCCCCCCGACATGCCGGAAGCCGTCCGCTTTCATCCGGAAGCCGTCCGTCCCACCCGTCACCCGACCACCACGCCTTGGTCCCCGCCACGCGGGCGTGCCCACCTCCATCTGTCACCCGACCACCACCCCTTGGTGCCCGAGTCGCGGGCGCGTCTTGCACTCGACCCACCCGAGTGCTAATCATTGGCGTTAGCACTCTGAAGGTGAGAGTGACAACGAAGGACCGGGTCGGTGAGGCCCGCAGGCCAAGTGGGGCAAGGAACCACGAGGCTGGCGAGCCGTCCGTCGCGGGCGCGGGCGCGGTCCGTTGGAATCACCCCCAGTCCTGGAGGGACCACTTCACATGGCCAAGATCATCGCGTTCGACGAGGAGGCGCGGCGCGGCCTTGAGCGCGGTATGAACCAGCTCGCCGACGCCGTCAAGGTCACCCTCGGCCCCAAGGGCCGCAACGTCGTCCTTGAGAAGAAGTGGGGCGCCCCCACGATCACCAACGATGGTGTCTCCATCGCCAAGGAGATCGAGCTGGAGGACCCGTACGAGAAGATCGGCGCTGAGCTGGTCAAGGAAGTCGCCAAGAAGACGGACGACGTCGCCGGTGACGGTACGACCACCGCGACCGTCCTCGCCCAGGCCCTGGTCAAGGAAGGCCTGCGCAACGTCGCCGCCGGCGCCAACCCGATGGCCCTGAAGCGCGGTATCGAGAAGGCCGTCGAGGCCGTCTCCGCCGCCCTGCTGGAGCAGGCGAAGGACGTCGAGACCAAGGAGCAGATCGCCTCCACGGCCTCCATCTCCGCCGCCGACACCCAGATCGGCGAGCTGATCGCCGAGGCCATGGACAAGGTCGGCAAGGAAGGCGTCATCACCGTCGAGGAGTCGCAGACCTTCGGTCTTGAGCTTGAGCTCACCGAGGGCATGCGCTTCGACAAGGGCTACATCTCCGCGTACTTCGCGACCGACATGGAGCGTATGGAGGCGTCCCTGGACGACCCGTACATCCTGATCGCCAACTCCAAGATCAGCTCCGTCAAGGACCTGCTCCCGCTCCTGGAGAAGGTCATGCAGTCGGGCAAGCCGCTGCTGATCATCGCCGAGGACGTCGAGGGCGAGGCCCTGTCGACCCTGGTCGTCAACAAGATCCGCGGCACCTTCAAGTCCGTCGCCGTCAAGGCCCCGGGCTTCGGCGACCGCCGCAAGGCCATGCTCGGCGACATCGCCATCCTCACGGGCGGCGAGGTCATCTCCGAGGAGGTCGGCCTCAAGCTGGAGAACGCGACCCTGGACCTCCTGGGCCGCGCCCGCAAGGTCGTCATCACCAAGGACGAGACCACCATCGTCGACGGTGCCGGCTCCTCCGAGCAGGTCAACGGCCGGGTCAACCAGATCCGCGCCGAGATCGAGAACAGCGACTCCGACTACGACCGCGAGAAGCTCCAGGAGCGCCTGGCCAAGCTCGCGGGCGGCGTGGCCGTCATCAAGGCCGGTGCCGCCACCGAGGTGGAGCTGAAGGAGCGCAAGCACCGCATCGAGGACGCCGTGCGCAACGCCAAGGCGGCCGTCGAGGAGGGCATCGTCGCCGGTGGTGGCGTGGCCCTGCTGCAGACCACCAACGTCTTCGAGAAGCTGGAGCTGGACGGCGACGAGGCGACCGGCGCGCAGGCCGTCAAGCTCGCCCTGGAGGCCCCGCTCAAGCAGATCGCCGTCAACGCCGGCCTTGAGGGCGGCGTCGTGGTGGAGAAGGTCCGCAACCTCACCCCGGGTCACGGCCTGAACGCCGCGACCGGTGAGTACGTCGACCTGGTCGCCGAGGGCATCATCGACCCGGCGAAGGTCACGCGTTCCGCTCTGCAGAACGCCGCCTCCATCGCCGCGCTGTTCCTCACCACCGAGGCCGTCATCGCCGACAAGCCGGAGAAGGCCGCCGCGGCCGCTCCGGGCGGCATGCCGGGCGGTGACATGGACTTCTGATCCTCCGGATCAGCCTGTCCTTTCCGTTCCGAGGGCGGCACTCCTGTCGACGACAGGGGTGCCGCCCTCGGGCGTTTCCGGCGGCCCGCCCGGCAGCAAGCGGCCATGCGACCGCCACGACCTGGGTCAATCCGGTACATGGCTAACGTTGGTGCATGTCCATGAAGCGCACCAACGTCCACGCCGACTCCGAGGATCTGGCCATCATCAACGAGGCCGCCAAACGGCGGGGGATCAGCGCGGCCGAGATCATCCGCCAGGGCATCCACCTCGCGGCCATGACGAACAGGGTCTGGGACGAGCCCCTGTTCTCGCGCACCTTCGAGGGTCCGGGGCGGACCCCGTGCAAGGGCGAGGTCCGTGACACGGTCGCCGACGCGGTACGGCGCGAGGCCGAAACCGAACCTGGAACCCCCTCGTGATCATTGTCGTCGCCGCTTGAGACGCCCTAGCCAGGGCTTGGGGCTGGTGAACCGGTCGTGATTTTCAGCCGTTTCAGAAGGTGGAAGAAACTGGAAGCAAGTGGAAGCTGGACGTAGGGCCGGTCGGACTCAGTGGTGACTTCTGCGCTGTCACCTGCCCGAACACAGGAGGAGTGACTCTCGGATGGTGGAGCGGGCGCGGGACGATTACTCCCCGGCCAGATCTTTCGGCTCGGCGGCAGACAGCGATTCCGGGGGTTCCTATGAGGGCTTCGAGAGTACCCCGGAGGACTTCCGGAGGGCATGGGACGCCTTTCCCGGGAGGATGGTCGGGTCGAACCCGGTGGATACGGTGGGTTCCGGGGAATCCAGATATGGCGTCGCTCCGATATATCTCACGGTGGCCAACAGCGGACCGGCTGCCGACTATCAGATCGCTCACAGGCTGGACCGCGATCCGCTGTACCGCTTCGAGACTCACACGAGGGAGCGCGGCCTCGGAATTGTCTTCAGGGACGGGTTCGAGAATAAAAGCGATAAAGTTCCCTCCAGTATCCAGTACTACCAGAACAACCACAGAGACACGGTGTATGTCAGTTCCAGCCGGGACAGGGATCCGGCAGGACCCAAACCTCTCTGGGTCGATGAGGGGGAATACGCGCGGTACTCCATGCCGAACGTACCCGGAGGGATCGACGTCCTGGCCACTCTCCGCGAGGTGGCGTTCCGCGATCAGCAGGAAATCATCCACTACAAAGGGATATCCACCCTGTACATCGGCGGTGCGGACGTGTTCAGCATGCCGGACGGGCCCGATGCGCACGACCGGCTGATCGGGTCTGCGGACAATCTGCTGGCGGCGCCGGAAGTACGGGAAGTGGGGCGGAGACTGGAATGGGCGCTGACGCCGGAGAAAGTCCGTGCGGCGACGCAGAATGCCAGAGAAGGCCGGGCATCGGAATATGAGCAGTTTCGTCACCAGTATGCCGAGTGGTACGCGCGGTCCGGGCGGCACACCGAACACGCAGGGGCAGACGGAAATCTCTGGTCTTATGCCGAGTGGTGGGCCAGGAATAAGAAGACGGACTCAGAGAATTTTCGGAAATTTTCCCAGGACTGGAACAGCAGTCCTTACCCGTCCTGGAACGACGCGTCGCCCCCGGAGCCGCCGCCTGCGACGCAGGATCTTTACAACGAGGCAAGGCGGGCGAGAGATTCCGTCAGGCAGGATCCCGCTCGATGGCAAAATTACACGAAGATGTATCAGAGGTATCAAGAATTGCATCGGGGTGCTGATGTGCGGCAGAGCCAGCAGAGTCATATGGCCGCCGCGCCTCGGCCACCCGTCACCATGTCGCCTTATCAGTGCGCTCCGCCGCGGCCGGAGGGCCAGGTGGAAAGGGGTAACCTTACCCCGGTCCACCGGGGTAACTCCCAGCCTTCGGGGCGGGGGCGCGGCGCGGGGGGCCCGGCACGCTAGCGGTGGGTGGGTTTCTTTCCTGCCCCTTCAGCGGGCGGATCTCGTATTACGGGCGCGTCCGAGATCGAGGGCAATGTGGCGCGGGGTGGCCGCCGACTGCCCCTGAGTGGGCGGAGCAGGCCGCGACCACTGCGTGCCGGTTCCCTCCGGGAGGAGGGAAGCCACTGAGGCGGCCGACGGCAACAGCCGTTCGGTCGATTCCGCGGCAGCACCGCCGCTGCCCAGCGGCGCTCCGGCGGCACGAGCGTCGCGGGTATCGCGGTTCTGGGCGATCCCTTTTATCTCGCTGAGCCACGTGGCGAAGCGGTTCGCGGTACGCCGCACGGCCAGGGTCGCATCACTCTCAGGCCGCGCAGGACGATCAACTGGCTGCCACAACCTGTCTATCTTCTCCTGCAGGGCAGCGTCCCGCGATCCGTATTCCTTCTCCAGAGCGCCGAACTCGTAGCCCGCCCGGTGCATGTGATGGACCCAAAGATCGGGATTCCAGTAGATCTCGTGATTCTTAAGTGCCGTATTGGCCAACGCCTGCACGGACCTGTCGTAGCCATGAATCTCGGAGTATGTGGCCCGGTGATTTTTAAGTCCGGAACGGTATCCGCGTTCCCATGCTTCCGCCAGCTCGTGTGTATTCTTTCTTGTCGCATTCCGTTGATCATTTTTGTAAACGACATCTCTCGTTTCCTCCCAGAACTCCTTTTCTTCTTCAGGGAGTTCGGCGGCTGTTGGTCGTGGCACGGTGGTCCCTCCTGGTCGAGTCTTCTGCGGCGTTCCAAGACACAACGGATCAGGTCGTCCCACGGTTCACGACAGCCGGTCGAGCGAACCTACGGCTGGCTCATGCTCCACCGCCACCAGCTCTCGACGGGCATGGCGTCAGCCCGCGTACTCCTTGAGTTCTTCGGTGTCGAGGGTGAGGCTCACCGGGGCGGGGAGTTCGACGGTCGTGCCCCAGGGGTACGACTGGGTCTGCCGGTAGCGGCCGTCCTTGGGTTCGCTGTAGACGACGACGGTGGTGGTGTGGTCACGGTCGATGAGCAAGTAGACGGGGATGCTGACCGCTGCGTATCCCACGGGCTTGTCGACTCTGTCTCGCTGGTGGGTGTCGCGGTCGTGGGAGGTGATTTCGACAGCCATGAGGATGCCCTCGGACGCGGACCACTCGCCGTGCCCTT
The DNA here is from genome assembly GCF_042871185.1 of Streptomyces sp. NPDC006012. NCBI lineage: Bacteria > Bacillati > Actinomycetota > Actinomycetes > Kitasatosporales > Streptomycetaceae > Streptomyces > Streptomyces sp. NPDC006012. The sequence continues at coordinate 239,431 of NZ_JBIAIE010000008.1, read as the reverse complement.
TGAAATGGCCCTTGAGGGCGACGGCTGCGTCCGTGCGGGCGCGGCCCTTGCGGTATGCCTCGGTTCTGACGCCGGATTCGCCGTAGACGCGCAGGTCGGGGCGGTGCTGCATGCACTGCTCCTGCAACCAGATGAGAATCTCCCGGTGGTTGCCGTCTGGCACTGCCTTGACCTCTAGTTTTCCGTTGATGTACTCCAGTCGGACGGTTTCCGGTGCCCGGCGTTCCAGTTCCTCGAATTCTTCGACGCTGAGGGGGTCTTTGGTGTGGACTCGGCCGTCGACGAGTTCGAGGCGTACGCCGTCGGGAGCTGCGTCGGCCAGCTCCTGGAAGTCCTCGACGTGCATCTGAGGGTGTTCGGGGGTGGTGCTGGGGGTCATGGTGTTGCCTCCTCTCCTCCATCGTGCCCCTGGGGGGAGTCGGCGGACCGTAGGAGCGGTCATACAGGTGTCCTCTCTCGTTGCTTCAGGGACATTGCGACCCGGATCGTGCCCGTGCGTCGTTTCAGTCGGCGTAGTCCCTGAGCTTTTCGGTGTCGAGGGTGATGCCCACCGGGGCGGGGAGTTCGACGGTCGTGCCCCAGGGGTACGACTGGGTCTGCTGGTAGCGGCCGTCCTTGGGTTCGCTGTAGACGACGACGGTGTTGTTGTCGCGGTCGATGAGGAGGTAGACGGGGATCTCGGCCGCCGCGTAGCCGACGGGCTTGTCGATGCGGTCGCGCTGGTCGGTGTCGCGGTCGTGGGAGGTGATCTCCACGGTCATGAGAGCGCCTTCGGGGGCGGACCATTCGCCGTGACTCCTGAAGTGGCCCACCGGTGCCAGGAACCCGTCCGTGCGGGCGCGGCCCTTGCGGTATGCCTCGGCCTTGACGCCCCGTTCGGGCATGAGGTTCAGCTCGGGGCGCTGCTGCATGCACTGGCGGAGCAGCCACATGAAGATCTCGCCGTGGTTGCCGTCCGGCACTGCCTTGACCTCTAGTTTTCCGTTGATGTACTCCAGTCGGACGGTTTCCGGTGCCCGGCGTTCCAGTTCCTCGAATTCTTCGACGCTGAGGGGGTCTTTGGTGTGGACTCGGCCGTCGACGAGTTCGAGGCGTACGCCGTCGGGGGCTGCGTCGGCCAGTTCCTGGAAGTCCTCGACGGGCATTTGAGGGTGTTCGGGGGTGGTGCTGGGGGTCATGGTGTTGCCTCCTCTCCTCCATCGTGCCCCTGGGGGGAGCCGGCGGACCGTAGGAGCGGTCATACAGGTGTCCTCTCTCGTTGCTTCGGGGACATCGCAGCGCGGATCTCGTCCGCGCGGGCGTGGACTGTGGGAACGGGCAGGGGCGTACGGGGTTGTGCGGGGGCGCGTTCGCCGCGGCAGCCGCCGCACACGCCTCCCGGCAGTGCCTCCGGGCGTCCCGGTACCCCGCACTCCGCGCATTCCAGGAGGCGGAGGGGTGGGCGGGGTGGCTGTCGTACGGGTTCGGGCGGGAGTTTGTCCAGCAGGCGGCGGCGGACCAGGGCGGCGGGGTGGTGGACCGGGGTGGGCAGGCCCTCGGTCAGGGCGCGGAGTACGGACTCGTCGGTGGCGCCCCGGGTGAACCAGTCCGCCAGGAGCGGCGCGAGCGTCGCGCAGTCGGCGGCGGAGAGCGACAGCACGGGGGCCGTGCGGCCCAGGGCGGCGAGGAGGGTGTGGGCGCGGGTCCGGACGGGGCCGCGGGGGTCTGCTGGTGGCCGGGCCGGTGGGTGTCCTGGGGGCTGTCCGGGTTCGGGTACGTCGCCGCGGGTGAACGCCGTCCACCAGGTGTCGTCGCGCGCGGTCCTGGACCACCACGTTCGGGTGATCCAGCGGGTTCCGCCGGCGGTGGTCTCCAGCCGTTCCCGGCCGCGCCTCAAGTGGCCTGCCGCCACAAGGTGGTTGAGCGCGGTACGGAGTGCGCATTGGCCGTACGGCGTCGTGTTGGCCAGCGTCTTCACGGAGATGTCGGCGCCGTCGGGGAGCCGGTCGACGTACGCGGCGATGGCCGCTTCGCGGGGCGGGAGGTGCGTGAAGTCGTGGTTGGTGCGCGGGAGTTGGTCGGTAGTCGCACGCTTTCCGTAACCCGGATTGGCCATCGGGGGCGGGGTCGGATGCGCGAACAGGAGGGCAGCACTAGCATTGGCTTCAGCCACGGGATCGCTTTCTTTGGTGGTTCGATCTCGTCGGTTAAGCCCCCGCAGGTGTTGGCGCACCTGGCGGGGGCTGATTCGTTATGCGGGACGCTAGACCGTTGTCACCGTCCGTTGCAAGTCGGTCGCTGCAAGTCAACTCCAAGGGTGGGAGGGCGGGTTGAGTCCCTCCACCCGTTCCTTGCAAAGAGGGCTCGGTGCTCGGTGCCCGAGGCTCAAGCGCCCAGGCTGCTGACGTTTTCGATGAACGCCGACCAGGCTTCCGCCCGGAACGCGAGCTTCGGGCCGTGGGGGTTCTTGGAGTCGCGGACGGGGACGAGGGCGGGGTTGCCGTCCGCGACTTCGAGGCAGTCACCGCCGTCGCCGCCGCTGTACGTCGACTTGCGCCAGCGGGCGACTTCGAGGCAGTCGCCGCCGCTGCCGCCGCTGTAGCTGGACTTGTACCAGGCGGCCCCGGTCAGGTCGTACTCAGGGATGGTCCTCATGCGCGTAATCCTGCGCCATCGCCTCGATGAGGACCAGGGAGTTCTCCGGGGAGAGCGCGCAGGCCGTGAGGAGTTCGTACGTGAACCGCTGGTGCCGGACGATGGCCGGGTCGTCCTCCAGGCGTCCGGTGCCGACTCCCTCGAAATACACCAGCGGAGGGGCTTCCTCGAAGTCCATCAGCTTGATGGCCCCCTCCATCGCCGCGTGCGCTCCCGCGTCGAAGGGCAGCACTTGCGCGATCACGCGCCCCCGGCGGGCCAGGCCGGCGATGTGCCGCAGGGCCTCCGCCATCACCGCCCGCCCGCCCGTCGCTCGGCGCAACGCGGCCTCGTCGATCACCGCCCACAACAGGAGGTCTGTTGGATCGTCGAGGATGTGGGCCCGCTCCATCCGGGCGGCCACCAGTTTGTCGATCGTCTCCTCGGACGCCGTGGGCTGGTAGGCCCGGCAGACGGCAGCCGCGTAAGAGGGCGTCTGGAGCAGTCCGGGGATGAGCAAAGGCGCGTACTGCCTGATCGCTGTGGCGCTCGCTTCCGCCTCCGCCGCCTCCGCGAAGTGTTCCGGGTATTTCGACTTGGCCGACGCCGCGCAGTTGCGGGTGAAGAAGTCCGCCGTTCCCAGGACTTCGTCCAGCAGCACCGCGTACTCCTGCTGCATCCGCCGCGATCCCGTCTCCAGCTGTCCGATGAACGATCCGCTCACGAACAGCCGTTGGCCCAACTGCGCCTGACTGAGGCCCTGCCTCTCCCGTGCGTGCCGCAACTCCGCGCCCAGCAGGGCGCGCGGTGACGACGACGGGTCGAGGTCCTTCGGTCCGGGCATGGCATTTCCTCCCCGTCCGACACCCGATCTTGTTGAGGTGTGGTGTCTCGCCAGGTTAGGAGTCCGGCGGCCACGCTGTGTTGCGAATCACCAACTCAGCGTGGAGGCGTGGGATGGAAGAGGCGCAGGGTGCCAAGGGTGCCAAGGGTGCGGCGGAGGGGTGGCGGGCGGCTCGGTCGGCCGAGGAGGCGGTGGTGCAACTGCGCTCGGCTCTGCGCGATGTCGGCATCATCCTGCCGGGGCTCGGGGTGGATCCGCTGTCGGCCGGGCAGGAGGAGCCGTACGCCCTGGTGGATCTGGGGCGTTGCAATCTGGGGGTGGCCGCGCGGCTGGTGGCTGCGCTACGGGGGGCGGCTCGGGGCGGTGGGGCGTGAGCGGGGAGCGGCCCGCGGTCGGCGGGTTTGTCGTCGACGTACGGAACGGGCGGCTCGGCGAGGTCATGGACCACGTGGGCGGCGCAGTGCAGTTGCGGCCCGTGGGCGGTGGGCGGGAGTGGGACTGTCCGCCGGAGTCCGCCGAGGTGGCGGCGCCGGGTGAGGTGCTGCGGGAGCGGGTGCGGCGGTTGAACCGGGAAGCCCGTCTGCTGGGGGCGATCGAGCCGCCCCGTTGAGGCGGGGTGTGTTTCGGATCACAGAGTGGTCCGGTCGGAATGTGGTGCAGCGCACGGCAGTTACTTCAGTTACTTTAACAATGCGTGCGCACACACTGGCTGTTGAGCGGCTGCTGAGCGCGCGAACCCACCAGGAGCCCCCCGTGACCGTCAGCACGACGTCCGCCTCCCGCGCGGCTCAGATTCTCTCCCGTCCGATCGCGATCAACGGTCTCACCTTGCCCAACCGGATCGCGATGGCCCCGATGACCCGCTCGTTCTCCCCGGGCGGCATCCCGGGCGAGGACGTCGCGTCGTACTACGCCCGCCGCGCCGCCGCCGGGGTCGGACTGATCGTCACCGAAGGCACCTACGTCGGTCACGAGTCGGCCGGGGAGAGCGACCGTATCCCGCGGTTCCACGGTGCGGAGCAACTGGCGGGCTGGTCCCGGGTCGCCGAGGCGGTGCACGCGGCGGGCGGCAGGATCTTCCCCCAGCTGTGGCACATCGGGATGGTCCGCGAGGCGGGCCGGCCGCCGTTTCCGGACGCCCCCGCGATCGGCCCCTCGGGGCTGCGGCTCGACGGCACCGAGGGCACCGGCAAGGCGATGACGCGGGCCGACCTGGACGCCGTGATCGGCGCCTTCGCCGAGGCGGCGGCCGACGCGGAGCGCATCGGCTTCGACGGGGTGGAACTGCACGGCGCCCACGGCTATCTGCTCGACCAGTTCCTGTGGGCGGGCACCAACCGGCGTACCGACGCGTACGGCGGGGACCTGGTGGCCCGTACCCGGTTCGCGGCGGAGGTGGTGGCCGCGGTGCGTGCGTCCGTCTCCGCGGAGTTCCCCGTCGTCCTGCGCTACTCGCAGTGGAAGTCCAACCAGTACGACGCACGGCTCGCCGAGACCCCCGAGGAACTGGAGGCCCTGCTGACCCCGCTGGCGGCGGCCGGTGCGGACGCCTTCCACGCCTCCACCCGCCGCTACTGGCTCCCCGAGTTCGAGGGCTCCGACCTCAACCTGGCCGGCTGGACCAAGAAGCTCACCGGCCGCCCGGCCCTCACCGTGGGCTCGGTCGGCCTCCACGGCGACTTCAACCGGGCTTTCGTGGGCGAAGGTGCGCCGGTCAGGGCCATCGATGATCTGCTGGACCGCCTGGAGGCGGAGGAATTCGACCTGGTGGCCGTCGGCCGCGCCCTGCTCCAGGACCCGGAATGGGCCGCGAAGGTCCTCTCGGGTCGGTTCGACGAGCTGAAGCCGTACGACGCGGCGGCGGCGAGGTCACTCAGCTGACGCCGCTCGGTCGTCCGGGTTCGCTGCTGGGGGCCGGTTCGCTGCTCGGGACCGGTTCCCCGTTCGGTCCGGGTTCCCCGCTCGGGACCGGCGCTCCGTCCGGTTCCGCTGCTCGGTGCGGTTCTGCTACTCGGTCCGGTTGCGGTGTTCCGTCCGGTTCCGGTCGGAGGGCCGGGACCGGGAGCGTCGCGTAGGTGGCGGCGAAGCCCGTCACATACGCGGTCAGCAGGCCGCCCGCGTAGATCGCCGCCGTCAGGGCCGGCGGCCGGTTGCCCGCCAGGAGCGGGAACAGGGCCCAGCCGGACGGGCCGATGGCCGTCGCGCCCACCTTGTCGCCGAGCATCGCGAAGAAGCCGACGAAGGCCCCGCCCGCCGCACCGCCCGCACAGGCGGTCAGGAACGGCCTGCCCAGCGGGAGCGACACCCCGTAGATCAGCGGTTCCCCGACGCCCAGCAGTCCCGCCGGGAGCGCCGACCTGATCGTCGTACGGAGGGAGGCGTCGTGGCGCAGCCGGACGTACACCGCGAGGGCCGCGCCCACCTGGCCGGCGCCCGCCATGGCCAGCAGGGGCAGCAGGACGGTGTAGCCCTGCTGCTCGATCAGCGTGGTGTGGATGGGGATCAGCGCCTGGTGCAGGCCCAGCATGACGAGGGGCAGGAACAGGCCGCCGAGCACCAGCCCGGCGAACGCGCCGGTGGTGGCCAGGAGCCAGTCCGCCGCCGTGCCGATGGCGGTGGCCACGGCGCCGGCCGCGTACATGAGGCCGTACAGCGTCACCAGGCCCGCGGTGAGGACCGTGACCGTCGGGGTGAGCAGGACGTCCAGCGCGCCCGGGACCCGGCCGCGGCACCACTTCTCCACGTACGTGCCGAGCAACGCCGCCGCGAGCGCGCCCAGCACCCCGCCCTGGCCGGGCGCCAGGTGCACGCCGAACGCCGTCACCTGCGCCACGCCCGGATAGACCACCACGGCCGCCACCGCCCCGCCGAGCACCGGCGTGCCGCCGAACTCCTTCGCCGTGTTGTATCCGACGAACACCGCGATCAGCGCCATGAAGGCGGAGGCCACGGCGGTGAGGGCAGGGGTCAGGCCGGGCAGCGCCCCCGTGTTGGCCAGCAGTCCGGCCAGCCCGGCGAGGATGCCGCAGCCGATCAGGGCCGGGATCAGCGGTACGAAGACGGCGGCGATGCGGCGCAGCGCGGATTTGACCGGGGTCGCGTTGCGGCGGCGCCGTTCCTCCCGCAGTACGGCGCCCCGCGCGGCCAGTTCGGCGGCGGTCGTCCTGTCCGGGGCGGCCAGTCCGGTGGGTGCGGGTGTGGGGGCGGGTGTGGGGGCGGCGGGTTCGGGTCCCGGTGCGGTGGCCGGGGTTGCGGCGGTGATCAGGCGTTCGACCTCGGTCGTGACGCCGGTCACCGCCGCCGGGCCCAGCACCACCTGGTACGACGGCCCGTCCACCACCACGCCCAGCACCCCGGGCAGCGCGCGCAGCCCGGCCTCGTCGGCGGCCGAGGCGTCGGCCAGATCCAGCCGTAGCCGGGTCATGCAGTGGGCGACGGAGGTGACGTTGGCGGGGCCGCCGACCAGGGGGAGCAGCATGGCGGCGGTGGAGGCGGGGTCGTTGCGCACCCCCCGAGCCTGCGGGTCAGTCGCCCGCGATCGCCAGCGCGGCACGCAGATGGCCGTCCGACTCCTCCAGAAGGCGGGCGGCCGTCGGGCCGTCGACACCGGCCAGGACGGCCAGGATCGCGTTCTTCGTCTCACCGCCGGTCTCGGTCAGCGCCCGCTCGATCTCCTCGTCCGCGGCGCCGGTGGCCAGCGCGACGATACGGCGGGAGCGGGCGCGCAGCTTGTCGTTGGAGGCGCGGACGTCGACCATCAGGTTCCCGTACGTCTTGCCGAGCCGGATCATCGTGATCGTCGACAGCATGTTGAGGACCAGCTTCTGCGCCGTGCCGGCCTTCAGCCGGGTGGAGCCGGTGAGCAGTTCGGGGCCGGTGACGACCTCGATGCCGTGTTCGGCCGCCGCCGCGAGCGCGCTGTCCGCGTTGCAGGCCAGGCCGACGGTCAGGGCGCCCAGGGCGCGGGCGTGCGTGACCGCGCCGACGGCGTAGGGGGTGCGGCCGGAGGCGGAGACGCCGACCACCGTGTCGTCGGGGGTGAGCGCGAGTGCGTCCAGGTCCCTGCGGGCCAGTTCCGGCGAGTCCTCCGCGCCCTCCACGGAGGTGACCATGGCCGCGGGGCCGCCCGCGATCAGACCGACGACCCGGGCGGGGTCGGTGTTGAAGGTGGGCGGGCACTCGGAGGCGTCCAGCACGCCGAGGCGGCCCGCGGTGCCGGCGCCCGCGTAGATCAGCCGCCCGCCGCGGGCCATGCGCGCGGCGATCGCGTCGATGGCGGCGGCGATCCGCGGGAGGCAGGCGGCCACGGCGGCGGGTACGGCGTTGTCCTCGCCGTTCATCAGCCGGGTGATCTCCAGGGTGGGCAGCCGGTCGATGTCCGCGAGTTCCGGCCGGAAGGCTTCGGTGGTGAGCGTTTCGAGTTGGGTGCGGAGCTGGCGGGGGTTGGACGTGGAGGTCATGGCGAGCGGCTCTTTCCGTGCTTTGGGGCGTGCGGTGCGGCGCAGTTCTGGGCTTTTCGGGCATGTGGTGCGGTGCGCTGTTCGGGGCTTTTCGGGCGGGCGGCGCGGTGCGGGTGGAGCGAGCGAAGTCGGCTGTGGCTCGGGCTGCGGTTCGGGCTGCGGTTCGGGCTGTGGTTCGGCATTCCCCGTGCGAGGGGCGCGCGGAACGGGGGTCCCCTGTTCGGGTGTGCGAGCGCAGCAGAGAAGCGAGAACTCGGCGCAGCGGGCGGCCCCTGAGCCGCCCGCGAGCCGACGACGGCGCGGTCCTTGCCGGGGAACCCGCGGGGCACCCGGCGCTCAGCGGTGCCGGTGGGCCAGTGCCTCGTAGGAAGCGGCCAGTGCGGGCGCGGCCGTCTCGTACGTACGCTGCGCCACTCCGATGAACAGGCAGTCCACCACGAGGAGTTGACTGGTTCGCGAGGACATCGCGGCGGGTCGCAGCTCGCTCTCCCGGGCCGTGGAGGTGGTGAGCACGTGGTCGGCGTACTGGGTGACCGGGCCGTCCGGCCGGCCGGTGACGGCGATCGTGGTGGCGCCGTGCTCGAAGGCGGTCCGCAGCGGCTCGATGACGTCCCCCGTCGAGCCGGAGTGGGTGATGGCGATGGCCACGTCACCGGAGCGCAGCTGCACCGCGTTGGTCACGGCGAGGTGCGGATCGCTGTGGGCGTGGGCTATCTGGCCTATGCGCAGCAGCTTCTGGGTGAGGTCCTGGGCGACCAGTCCCGACGCGCCGATCCCGTACACGTCGGTGCGCCGTGCGGCGGCGAGCGCGGCGACCGCCGCGCCCAGCTGCACGGTGTCGAGGCCGGCGGCCGTGTCGGCGAGGGTCTGCTGCTCGTCGTAGGCGAGTTTGGCGACGACGTCGGCGATCGGGTCGTCGACCGCGATGTCGGTGGTGAGGGCGGGCGCGCGGCCGGACTGCTGCTGGGCGGCCAGGCCCGCGAGGGCGAGGCGCAGGTCGCGGTAGCCGGGGTAGCCGAGCAGGCGGGCGGTGCGTACGACCGTGGCCTCGCTGGTGCCGGTGAGTTCGGCCAGGCCGGTGACCGTGAGGGCGGCGCAGCCGGCCGGGTCGCCCGCGACGGCCTCGGCGACCCGCTGCATCGAACGGGTCATGGACGGGGCGAGGGTGCGCACCTTGGCGGTGAGGACGGCCGGGGCGGGCGGCGCGGTTCCAGGGCTGCCAGGGCTGCCGAAAATTTCCTTCACATCCTGGGTCACTCGTGAAAGATATTTTCGGCTCGTGGGTGGGGTCAAGACTGCGGCAGCGCCCGTCTCGCCGGAGATGGGTGATCGGTGATGGGCAGCGGGAGGGAAGTGACGTATGGGGAATGAGGGGTGGAGGTGGGCGACGGGAGTCGTGGGTGGGGAGCGCCGGGAGGTGCTTGGTCGGAGGCACGGGCGTCGTGAGGCGCGCGGCGTGAGATGAGAGACGTGCGGCGCGGTATCGCTTGGTGGCGGGGGCGGGACCCCGCACAATGGCGCCATGGATCCCATCAGCCCACTGGAACGTGCCCTGCACACGGCCCGGGCACGGGTGCTCGCCGATCTGGTCGCGGGTGAGGTCGCCGACTCGGACGTGGTCTCGCTGGTCGAGGAGTCGGTCGTGCAGCGCCGTTGGTGGGTCGAGCAGTGGCCGGACGGGGCGGCCTACGTCGCCGGGCTGGTCGCGCAGGACGTGCAGGACGCGCTCCTGGAACGGTACGGGCGCTGGCCGCTGTGCCCGGTGTGCGGCTCCGGCGATCCGCACGCGCTGGACGTCGAACCGGAACTCGGACCCGACCCGCACTGGGTGTGCCACCAGGCGGGCGTGAAGGTCGCGGCGGTCGGCTCGCTGGGACGGGCCACGGGCGGGGTGCCGTCCTCGTGAGGCAGCCGTGACCGTCTACATCGACCCGCCGGACCGGCCGGCAGTCCCGCGGCGGAGGTACAGCCGGAGCGAACGGGCCATGCCGTGCTCCGTGTGTGCGGTCTCCTCCTCCGCCGTGTCGGCGCGGACGAACCCGGTCCGGTTCAGCACGCCCTGCGACGGCAGATTGTCCTGCTCCGCGCAGGCGACCAGCAGGTTCACGTCGTCCCTGGCCAGTGCCCAGGCGGCCAGCGCGGTCAGCGCCTCGGTCGCGTACCCCTGGCCGCGGGCGGCCTCGGCGAGGTCGTAGCCGATCTCCACGCGGCCGTCCTCGTCCGGGGCGGAGTGGAAACCCAGGCCGCCCAGTGCCCGGCCGTCCTCCCGCCGGACCAGGACGAACAGCCCGAACTCCGGCCGGTGGACGCCGGATTCATAGGACTTGGCCATCATTCCGGCGGCGTCCCGGGTGCCCTCGTACGGGCCGCCGTCGATCCAGTCGAAGCCGCCGTCGCCGCCCAGCCGCAGATCGCGGGCGGCGGCGGGCCGTACGCCCTGGAGAGTGAGCCGCGGGGTGGGGATGACGAGGTTGTTGCACCAGCGCCAGCCGGTGACCGGGGCCCGCCCGGGCAACTCGCCGCGGCCGGTCGCCCACAGCAGGGTCGGCCAAGGCTCCGGGCCGGGCCGGACCTGCGGGAAGATGCAGGTCAGGACGGACTCGGCGAGGTCCGCCGACGGCTCGTAGGCCAGCCCGAGACCCGTGGCCATGTCATGCGTGTGCAGCAGTACCTCGGCGATGCCCATCGCGGCGAAGCCCTGGCGGTCCGCGCTGCGGAAGGGAAACGGGTGGAAGGCGCGCACCTCGCGCGGTGTGGTGCGCACGGTGCCGGCGAGCAGCGCGCCGGTGGTCTCGATGACCTGGAGGACACCGGCGTTGTCGGCGGCGGGCATGCCTTCGTCGCCCTCGCCGTCCAGCGTGATGTCGAACGGCACGTACGCCTCCTGCGCGCGCCCGGCCAACTGTCCGGCGTACGCGATGAGATCGCTCGCGACGTGCACGGCGGTCTGCCGGCAGTTCCAGTCCAGCGGCCCCGCCTTGACCGCCGTCCAGTCCCGGTCCACCGCCGCGCGCAGCGTCGCCACGCAACCCGCGACGGCCTCGACCACCTGATCCCCACCCAGTTCACGCATGCGCGCAGACTAGGTCATCGGCTCCGCGGACAAACCTGTTTTTCCGGCCGGGCGGCGTCGTAGCCGGTGACGACGCGGGACGCGGACAGGACGCGGGAGAGGGACGCACGGCGGTGCAGCCGCAGGGACACGCCGGCCGCGCCGACCGCCGTGAGCGTGAGCGCGGCGCCCGCCCAGGCGGGGGACGCGTACCCGTAGCCGGCGTCGATGACGGTGCCGCCGAGCCACGGACCGCCCGTGTTGCCGACGTTGAACGCGGCCGTGGTGGTGGCACCGGCCAGCGTGGGGGCCGCCGCGGCGACGTCGAACAGCCGGGCGTTGAGGGCGGGCGCGGTGTAGAAGGCGGACCAGCCGAGGAGGAAGGAGAGGACGACGGCCGCCGCCGCGACGTGACCGAGGAGCGCGAGGAGGACGAGGAACACCGTGGAGGCCGCGGTCCCGGTGAGCAGCACCCCGAAGAGGTGCGCGTCGCCGATCCGGCCGCCCAGCGTCGTACCGGCCAGGGCGCCGATCCCGAACAGCGCGAGCACGATCGGCACCCAGCCGTCGGCGAGCCCGGCCACGTCCGTGAGCAGCGGCGCGAGATAGCTGAACGCGCAGAACACCCCGCCCGCGGCGAGCGCGATCAGCGCGATGCCGAACTGCACCTGGCGGTCCGCGTAGATCTTCAACTCCTGCCTCAGCCGCGGCCGTTCGGCGGGCCGCGGAATGCGCGGCACGAGCGTCGAGACGCCCACGAGCGCGACGACGGTGGCGAGCGCCACCGCCCAGAACGCCGAGCGCCAGCCCAGGTGTTCACCGAGGAGCGCGCCGGCCGGGACACCGAGGACGTTCGCGACGGACAGCCCGCCGATCATCACGGCGAGCGCACGGGCCCGTACGCCCTCGTCGACCATGGCGACGGCCACCGCCGCCCCCACCGCCCAGAACCCGGCGCAGGCCAGCGCGCTGATCACCCGGGAGGCGAACAGCACCCCGTACGACGGTGCGAGCGCGCCCGCGACCTGGCCGAGTCCGAAGACGGCGAGCAGTCCGATGAGGGTGGTGCGGCGGGGCAGCCGGAGCGTGGCCACGGCGAGCAGCGGCGCACCGACCACCATGCCGACGGCGAAGGCCGAGATCAGCAGCCCGGCCCGGGGGATCGACACCTGCATGTCGTCGGCGACGGCCGGCAGCAGGCCGGAGAGCATGAATTCGCTGGTGCCGAGGGCGAAGACGGACAGCCCGAGGACGCGTACGGCGAGGGGCATACGGGAGCGGTGTATGACGGTGCGGGCATAACAGGGGAGAACGCCCGCCCCGCTCGGGCCATTCCCGGTACCCGGCATCACTCGGTGAGCAGCTGGAGCTCCGCGGTGAGGTTGTAGCGCGCGGTCGCCTCCCAGGTGCGCTGCCCGTACGGCGTCCGGAACAGGCGGGGCAGCTCCAGCAGCTGCCGCAGGATCGCGGCACGTCCCGGACGGAAGGCGTCGTTCGGGACGAAGTGGTACTCCTCGCGGACGGCCGCGGTGTAGGCGGCGTACTTGGCCGGCGGCGCGGCGAGTATCGCGAGGTCGGCGTCGCACAGCACCTGTCCGTCGGGGTCGTTCGCGGCCGGGTCGTGGGTGACGGTGAGCCGGACCAGCCGGGCGACCTCGGCGGTCCCCTCCGCCGGGACGCCGGCCTCCGGCAGGGCCCGTTCGGCCAGGCGGGCCGAGCGCTCCTCGTTCTCGGAGTGGTCGGGGCGGTAGACGGCGTCGTGGAACCAGGCCGCCAGGCGTACGACATCGATGTCGACGGCGTGCTCCGCGAGGACGTCGACGTGGTCCAGGACCGCGGTGAGGTGCGCGAGCGTGTGGTAGCGGCGCTGCGGCTCCTGCCAGCGGGCCAGGAGGTCGTCGGCGTACGGCAACGGGTCGGGGCCGCCGCCGGTGCCGCGGGCTCCTTCCAGGGCGCGGGTCCAGCGGATCCGGAGGGCGGCGAGGGCGTCGGGGGCTTCGGGGATCTCGGGGTCGGCCATGGGGGCATTCTCCCGCGCCGGTGCGGCCCGCGGTCCCGGTCGGCGGGGGTGATCTCGCGGGGCCGGGGCGGGCGGGCGTACCCTCAATTGGACTAGACCTGTAGTCGTTCCAAGGAGCACTGTCGGAAAGGGGTCCTATGAGCACGCGTGCAGTCCTGGAGGTGCTCGCCCTCGGGGTCGAGGACGCGGTCGCCGCCCAGGCCGGAGGCGCGGACCGCCTCGAACTGGTCACTGACATGGCGGCCGACGGGCTGACCCCGTCGGTGCCGACCTTCGTCGGGATCCGCGCCGCCGTCGACATCGACCTGCGCGTGATGCTGCGGCTCTCCGACGGGTTCGCGGCCGGTGGGCCCCAGGGCGTCGACCGGCTGGTCGGGGTGGCCCGGGAACTGCGCGGTGCCGGGGCCGACCAGTTCGTGCTCGGCTTCCTGGACGCGGACGGGGGACCGGACCTGGCGGCGGTGGAGCGGATCGTCGCCGCACTGGACGGCTGCCGGTGGACCTTCCACCGCGCGATCGACCGGGCCGCCGACCGCGACGCCCTGCGCAAGCAGCTCGCGGACCTGCCCGGTCTTGACGCCTACCTGACCGCCGGTTCGGCGGCCGGTGTCGACGACGGGCTCTCCACCCTGGTGGCGGAGGCCGGGCGCGAGCAGGAACCGGGGTACGGGCCGACGGTCATGGTCGGCGGCGGCCTGCGCCTCGACCACGTCCCGGCCCTGCGCACCGCCGGCATCACCGCCTTCCACATCGGCGGCGCGGCCCGCCGGTCCGGCTGGTCGGGCCCGGTGTCGACCCGCCTGGTGACCGAATGGCGGAGGACGCTGGACGAACCCGGCGAAACCGATGGGGCTGTCGGGTTCTGAGGCGGCACCGACGGGTTCTGCGACGGGGCTGAGCTTGCTTTTCAACCAGTTCGCCGGGGTTTGGTGCCGGCCTTGTGGTGGGCCGGTCGTCGGTATGCCTCGCTGCCGGTGAGGACTCGTCCCACGTCGTGGCGGGTCGCGCCCGGACAATGAGCACATCGGCTTCGGCAGCGGAGTCCACCCGCCGGTTCTTCGAGCCCGGCGGGCGTCCGGGGCCGGGTGACCAGCCGGCCCTCGGCCGCCCGCGGCAGCGGCACCCCGGCCAGGGCCCGCCGCAGCCGGGCGACCTTGTGTGGTCGGCGCAGTCGGCAGGGCGGTTGTGATCATTGAGGCCAGCATTCACCTCCGTCACCATTCCTGAGAAGGTAATTCTCGGGAATGGCAATTTGCGCCGGCAGGTACCTTGAGTGAATGGTCGGCATGAAGGAGGAAAATTGCGCGATCCAGCTGAAGTATACGGCGGCCGTATGTGGTTGTCAGCGACCACGCCCCTGCCCCGAAGGGGCCTGCCGATATGACCGAGACGCACTGCTGCTTTGCGGATCATATTGAGGTGTGCCGGCTCCGGCGGTGCCATGGGAGCTGATTCTCGCCGATCGGCGAAGAGAGGACCGATTCCCCGACTGCTGGTCGTTCTGCCCCTGGCCTGCAGCATGACGGGCCACGTTGGCGTTATCGGGCTGGTATGCAGGGGGCTGTTGCGGTGGAGCATAGGTGGGTGGCTGAGCGGGAGCCCCCCAGGGTGTATCGGAGCGCCGATCCTGCTGACGGTCCTGAACGTAGTCAGGAGGTGAATCCTCGCGAGCAGCACGGGCGTTGTTTCCCAGTGATCGTACCCATGCCGCATCACGCGCGTGATCGAGAGCAATCGCTGCATCGATTCTGGTCTCATATAGGCCTGCAGAAAACGCAGCCTCAACATCCTCCCGAAATCCAGCGGATCGATCGCGGCCGACGCGCGTGATTTCCGTCTCGTAGAGAGCGTCCTGTGCCGTCAGGCCTCGATCCATGTGCTGGATTATTTCTTCCTGGCCCGACACGATTTGATCGCGCATATCCGAGAACTGGGCCATAAGCCCTCTGAGGTGGGGATTATCGACATTGTCGGCATCATAGCGCTTCCCGGCCTCGAAGATTGCGTCACTGACACCCATCTGCGGGATCAGCTCCACAATCTCATTGTGCCTCTCCCGGGCCACCGTTTGATACCTGGTCGTGAGATTTTCCGCTCCCCGTCGATCCAGATCGCCGGCCTCGGTCAGTGACCGAACTTGCTCATTGAAACTGTCAAGGAATTCTTGAATTCGAGGATCGAGGGGACTGTCCGTTGCGGGCATAAAATCTCCTGGAATCGATTTCGCAGATGGCTCCTCCGCCAGGTGTAACAACGTCTTTCGACTGAGAACGGTTCACAGCGCGCTGTCGCAGGCGTGTGTGCGCATGCTGCCCGTGCTGTGGAGCTATTGGAGGCAGCGGCACAGTGTCTGGTTCGAGGTGCAGTGTGTAGCTGGGGTTCAGGCCAGCTGGGGCGGCAGCGGTGCGGTGTGGGTGACGATCAGGCCCGACACGGCCCGGGTGAGGGCCACGTAGAGGCGGCGCAGGCCGGTGCGCTCGTCGGGTTCGCCGTCGACCACCGCCTGCGGCTCGTCGAGGACCACGTAGTCGTACTCCAGGCCCTTGGCCAGTGACGCCGGGACCAGGGTCAGCCGGGTCTCCCGGGTCGTCTCCTCGCCCGGTCCCAGGTAGGTGATCCCGGCCGCCGTGAGCGCCTCGGCCAGTGCCGGGACCCGGGCGTCGGCCGCGATCAGACCCGTCGAGCCCGCGTTGCGCAGCAACTCCTCGCAGGCCGCGACCACCTCACCGGTGCCGTCGGCCGTGCGCAGGTCGAAGAAGCCCGGGTTCTCCCGGACCGACGCGACCGGGGTGAGGCCCGGGGCGATGTGCGGGAGCAGCCGGGAGGCGTACGCGATGACGTCCGTGGGGACGCGGAAACCGGCGGTCAGCTCCTCCACCACGCCCTCCGCCTTGCCCAGGTGCGCCAGCGCCTCGTCCCAACTGCGGGTCGCCCACGGGGTGGTGCCCTGGGCCAGGTCGCCGAGGACGGTCGCGCTGCCCGTCGTACAGCGGCGGCCCACCGCCCGGTACTGCATCGGCGACAGGTCCTGCGCCTCGTCCAGCACCACGTGCCCCAGCGAGTGGGTGCGCTGCACGAGGTCGGTGGCCTCGTCGATCAGCACGGCGTCCGCCGCCGACCACGTGGCGGACTTCACGCTGCGCACCGGCTTCGTCCACAGCAGGATCTTCTGCTCGTCCTGAGACAGCAGTCCGTCCGCGTGCTCCGCGAGGAAGTCCGCGTCGGTCAGCAGCCGCAGCACCAGCTTGGCCGGTTCGACCGGCGGCCAGATGGCCTTGACCGCCGCCTTCACCGCGCTGTTCCGGGCCACCGCGTCCTGCACCCGGTCGTCCGGTGCCTCGCCCGAGCGCTCCATCTGCACCAGCACGGTGTGCGCGATGCGCTGCGGCAGGGCCTCGCGGGCGGCCCCGTAGCGGATGTCGCGGGCCAGCAGCTCGCGCACGATGTCCTGAAGTTCGTACGCCGCGACCCGCCAGCGGCGCGAGCCGCGCACCACCACGACCGGCTCGGTCGGCAGGGTCACGTGCGCGTACAGGGCCCGCTTGAGCACCTGGGCCAGCCGTGCGTCGCCCTTGACCAGCGCGGCCGTCGCCTCGTCCGTGCCGCGGACCTCCACGTGTGAGACCAGGTCGTCCACGGTGGCCTGCCGCACCGCCAACTCACCGAGCGCGGGCAGCACTTGCTCGATGTAGTGGAGGAAGGACCGGTTCGGCCCGATGACCAGGGTGCCGGTGCGGGCCAGCCGCTCGCGGTGCGCGTAGAGGAGATAGGCGACACGGTGCAGGCCGACGGCGGTCTTCCCGGTGCCGGGGCCGCCCTGGACGCAGACCGTACCGGTCAGATCGGACCGTACGATCTCGTCCTGCTCGGGCTGGATGGTGGCGACGATGTCCCGCATCGGACCCACGCGCGGGCGCTCGATCTCCTGCTGGAGCAGCTTGCTGGTGCGCGCCGCCTCCGCGGGGTCCGACAGACGCTCGTCCTCGTACGCCGTGAGGTCACCGCCGGTGTAGCCGAAGCGGCGGCGCAGCCCGACGTCCATCGGGTCCTTCTTGGACGCCCGGTAGAACGGCTGCGAGACCGGTGCCCGCCAGTCGATGACCATCGGGTCGCCCTCGGCGTCGTGCACGTGCCGCCGCCCGATGTAGAACCGCTCGCCCGCCGCGCCCTCGGCCTCCTGAGCGCCCGGAGCGTGCAGGTAGTCGAGGCGGCCGAAGAACAGCGGGGTGCCGCTGAGGTCGGCCAGCGACTTGATGCGCTCGTCGATCTGCGCGGCGAGCACCTCGGCGTTGACCCAGTTCGCGGTGACGTCACTGATGTCGAGGGACTCGACGTCCTCGCGCATGGCGCGCAGGGCCGCGCGGGACTCGGCCAGGTGGGCGCTCTCCCGGGCGAGGGGGTCACCGGCGGGGGTGTCGGTGGCGGCGCCTGCGGGGGTCGCGGCGGGGGTGTCGAGGGGGTCGTGGGCGGGCGTGGACAATGCGGTGCCTCCGGTCGGCTGCTGCATGGTCGGCTGCACGGACAGTGCGCGGGCGGCGCGACTGCGTGACTGTGGGCGCCGTCCGGTTTCCGGCCGGGCGGCAGCACTCCGGGCGGGAGGCGGGCAAGAGCGCGATCCTAGCCAGGAGGCATGGCCGGACGCCAATGATTAACCGTCCGGTTCCGGGTGCTTCGCCCTGCCGTCCTCGCGTCGAGCCTCCCTGCGCGCGTCGAGCCTCGCTACCCGGGCGGTCCGGCGATGTAGTGCCCGTACTTGTCATAGGGCCAGGCGTTGGCGACGCAACCCTTCAGGCCCTTTATCTGCTGCATCATCACGGGGGCCGGTTTCCCGGGACCCGGGCAGGTCTCGTGCTGGTGGCCCAGCGAGTGTCCCATCTCATGATTGATGATCAGCGCCCGGTAATCGTGGATCGGACCGTCGAACGTGGGCGAGCCCTGGACCCAGCGCTTGAGATTCACCATCACCCCGCCGGGCACCTCGCAGTCGTATTCGCCTTGGGTGTCCTGGTGGATGCCTGCCCAGCACAGCGAGTCCGTCGTCCCCGGAGTCGCGATCTTGATCTTGAGGGCGGGCTCCGAACTCACCAGCTGGAACGAGGCCGAGCCGCCCGCGGTCCAGCCCCGCGGATCGGCGAGGATGTCGGCGATCTCGTTCGCCGCTTGGATCGGGGACACGTCTATCCCCTTTTCGACCTGCACCATGTAACGGACCAGGTTCGGACCGTGGCCGACCACCGAGCCGCCCGCCTGCGCGGTGACGAAGGTGCCGGAGCCGGTCGCGGGGACCTTGATCACGGTGGCGCTGGGCGACGGGGAGTGGCTGGGCGACACGGAAGCGGAAGCCGACCGAGAAGGTGACGGAGACGGAGTCCGCCGGGGCGTGGCACGGGGCGACGGGTTCGGGGACGGAGACCTGCCGGAGTGCGCTCCCTTGCCGGCGGATTCGGCATACGACGTGGTGGGACCCGTGCCGAACCAGCGGAAGTGGACCGCGCTCACTGTGGTCAGCAGCACGGCGAAGAGTGCGCCGAGCAACAGCGTGCGCGGCACGCGCGAGCTGTGTCGGCCGGCGCGTCGGCGGCCCTTGCCCCCTCCCCGTGACGGAGACCTGCGCTGCTGCACCACGGACAACCCCTCTTCTGCGTACGGGCAGTGATCCCAGCCGGTCCGGACATCGCAGCGGGTACCGATACGAGTCCGAGCCTCCGCGCCGGAATCTCGCCGACGCAGGGGAAGGGTTGTCGGACATCTGTATGTGTCCGGTACAACTGTCCCCATAGTCCATACGCAGATTCGCGCCAGAACGTTGCATGGCTGGCCGAAAAAAACCGAACACCGAGGTGTGTCTGCCGCTCGGCTTCTCCGCCTTCCCCTCGTTCTCTACGGCTCCTCTACGTGTTCTTCACCTGTCTCGTGAAGGTCCTCTGGGCGTTCACGGACGTCCCCTAGGGGTTCGCGTCCACCCGGCATAGGGGAGCGGGTCCCTCCAGAGAGGTATGCGAGAAGCTTTGGAATTGGCTCTGCGGACCGATGCCGGTCTTAGGCCGGACGAGCAACCATGGAGACATGAGCGCAGCAACCATCCACCCAGCATCAGCCGTCCCGGCCGGCGCCACTGCCGTGGCGGGCGGCGACCACCACCACCTCCTGGGCAGTGCCCTGCGGGCCATCAAGGTGTTCGCCGAGGCGGCGATAGGCGTCGTCATCCTCGGTGAATACGGCGAGGAAGCGGGCGTTCGCCGTAAGTAACCCCTAGGTTCGCCTCCGTGGCACAACGGACGGCGACGCCTTACCTCCTCCTGACCCTGTCCCTCCTCTCGTTCGCCGCCCTCTGCATCGTGCAACGGGCCCCGATGGCCGACGCGCTGGTCTACCGGGCCGAGGGCGAGGCCGTCCTGCACGGCGGCGACCTGTACGGCTTCACCGTCACCGAGTGGCGGCTCCCGGCGACGTATCCGCCCTTCGCGGCGGTCCTGTTCGTGCCGACGACCTGGATCCCCGTCCCGGCCATGAAGGCGACCTTCCTCGCGGGCAACGCGCTCCTGCTCGCCGGTCTCGTCGCCCTCTCCGTCCGCCTCGCGGGCCGCACGGTCCGCCTGCCGGTGGTGTGCACGGCCACCGCGCTGGCCCTGTGGCTCGAACCGGTCTTCCAGACGGTCCTGTTCGGCCAGATCAACCTGGCGCTCGCCTGCCTCGTCCTGTGGGACCTCACCCGCCCGCCGGGCGCCCGGGGCCGCGGGCTCGCCCTGGGCGTGGCGGCCGGGATCAAACTGACCCCGGCGATCTTCGTCGGCTACCTCCTGCTGACCGGCCGGCGGCGGGAGGCGGCGACGGCGACGGCCGCCTTCGCCGGGACCGTCGCCCTCGGGACGGTCCTGCTCCCGGCGGCCAGCGTCGACTTCTGGACCGGGCGGATCTTCGAGACCGGCCGCGTCGGCAAGGGCTGGATCGTCGACAACCAGTCGCTGCTGGGCCTGATCGCGCGGGCGACCGGCGACCCGGCACCGGGCCCGGCGTGGGCGCTCCCGGCCGCCGCCGTGGCCGTCGCCGGGCTGTGGGCGGCGGCGCGGGCGCCGCGCGAGCGGCACGGGATCCTGCTGGCGGCGGGCACCGCCCTGCTCGTCTCGCCGGTCAGCTGGTCCCACCACTGGGTGTGGTGCGTGCCACTGACCGCCGTGCTCCTCGCCGAGGGCCGTACCCGGCTCGCGGCGCTGACGGTGGCCGTGTTCACCGCCCGCACCATGTGGCTGCTGCCGCACGAGGGCGACCTGGACCTCCGGCTGCCCTGGTGGCAACAGCCGTTGGCGGCGCCGTACCCGCTGCTGGGGCTGGCGCTGCTGGTTCTGGTGCTGACGGGTCCGGCGCCGCGCACGGTGCTGAACGTGGCCCCGCGCCCCGGAGCCGTCCCGCTCAGCTCTCCGCGAGGAGCTCGTCCGCGTCGATGATCCGGTAGGCGTAGCCCTGCTCCGCCAGGAACCGCTGGCGGTGCGCGGCGAAGTCCTGGTCGATGGTGTCGCGGGCGACCACGGAGTAGAAGTGCGCCTGGTGGCCGTCGGCCTTGGGGCGCAGCACCCGGCCGAGCCGCTGCGCCTCCTCCTGCCGGGAGCCGAAGGTGCCCGACACCTGGATGGCGACCGTCGCCTCCGGCAGGTCGATGGAGAAGTTCGCCACCTTGGACACGACGAGCACGCTGATCTCGCCCTCACGGAAGGCGTCGAACAGCTTCTCGCGCTGCGCGTTGGACGTCTCGCCCTTGATCACGGGCGCGTCCAGGTGCTCGCCCAGCTCGTCGAGCTGGTCGATGTACTGGCCGATGACGAGGATCTGCTGCCCGGCGAACCGGCGCACCAGCGCCTGAGTGACCTTCCGCTTGGTGTCGGTGGTGGCGCAGAAGCGGTACTTCTCCTCCGTCTCCGCGGTCGCGTACGCGAGCCGTTCGGTGTCGGTCAGGTTCACCCGGACCTCCACGCAGTCGGCGGGCGCGATGTAGCCCTGCGCCTCGATCTCCTTCCACGGCGCGTCGAACCGCTTGGGCCCGATCAGCGAGAACACGTCCGACTCGCGGCCGTCCTCGCGCACCAGCGTCGCGGTCAGCCCGAGCCGCCGACGGGCCTGGAGGTCGGCGGTGAACTTGAACACCGGGGCCGGCAGCAGATGCACCTCGTCGTAGACGATGAGCCCCCAGTCCCGGGAGTCGAACAGCTCCAGATGGGGGTAGATCCCCTTCCGCTTCGTGGTCAGCACCTGGTACGTGGCGATGGTGACCGGGCGGATCTCCTTCCTCGTGCCGCTGTACTCGCCGATCTCGTCCTCGGTCAGCGTGGTCCGCTTCACCAGCTCGTGCTTCCACTGCCGGGCCGAGACGGTGTTGGTGACCAGGATCAGGGTGGTGGACTTGGCCTGCGCCATCGAACCGGCCCCGACCAGCGTCTTGCCCGCGCCGCAGGGCAGCACCACGACCCCGCTGCCGCCGTGCCAGAAGTTCTCCACGGCCTGCTTCTGGTAGGCGCGCAGCGCCCAGCCGTCCTCGCGCAGCTCGATCGGGTGCGCCTCGCCGTCCACGTACCCGGCGAGGTCCTCGGCCGGCCAGCCCAGCTTCAGCAGCGTCTGCTTGATCTGGCCGCGCTCGGAGGGGTGCACGGCGACGGTGTCCGGGTCGATCCGGGTCCCGACCAGCGGCGCGATCCGCTTGGACCGCAGCACCTCCTCCAGGACCGGCCGGTCGGTGGTGGTGAGCACGAGACCGTGCGCCGGGTGCTTGCTCAGGGTCAGCCGCCCGTACCGGTCCATGGTCTCGGCGATGTCCACGAGCAGCGCGTGCGGCACGGGGTAGCGGCTGTACTGCACGAGTGCGTCGACGACCTGCTCGGCGTCGTGCCCGGCGGCCCGCGCGTTCCACAGTCCCAGCGGGGTCACCCGGTAGGTGTGGATGTGCTCCGGTGCCCGCTCCAGCTCGGCGAACGGCGCGATGGCGCGGCGGCAGGCGTCGGCCTGCTCGTGGTCGACTTCGAGCAGCAGGGTTTTGTCGGACTGGACGATCAGCGGACCATTCACGCGCGGCACCCTTTCGTACGGCCTCATTCTCGGCCAAACGTCCAGTGTGCCCTAGTGCCCGGTGATCGCGGGGCCCGCCGGGTCAGCCGTCCGCCAGCTCCGCGACCCCGGTCACCCGGTGCAGCGGGTAGGTGCGTACCTCGTCCGCCGTGTGGTCGTACGCCGTCACGAAGCCGCCCTCGACCCGGATGGGCGCGATGACCCGCTGGCTGGCGGCGCCCTCGGCGTTCACGTACCCGATCCACAGGGACTCGCCGGTCAGCACGGCGGCCTGCATGGTGGCCAGGGTGTCGGCCGGGCCGGTGCGGGGCAGGTCGCCGCCCGCCTCGGGGGTGCCCGCGGGCTTGCGCGGAGCCGTGGCGGCCAGGTCGCCCGCGCGGATCGCGCGGATCGCCGCGGACAGCAGGGTCGGATCGGGGGTGGGCGGCCCGTCCGGGACCGGCTCGGGGGCGGCCCTGGGCGGGGTGCGGTGCGCGTGCGCGCGGGCGATCAGCACATCGCCCTCGGCGGACTCGGCGGCGGGGGCGTAGCCCATCGCGCGCAGGCCCTCCAGGAGCGTCGCCGGGTCGGCCGGCGTGGCCAGCACGGTCGGGGCCAGGCGGCGCAGGCGCAGCGCGGCCGACCGCTTGTCGGCGAGGATCTCGTTCAGCAGGGCGTCGTCGTCGCAGCGGACGTACGCGGATGCCGCGCCCACCCGCAGCCGGCCGTGTTTGCGCGCCACGTCGTCGATCAGGTACGCCAGCGGCTGCGGGACCGGCGTACGGGAGTGCGTGGTGAGGAAGGCGTGCAGGTCGGCGGCGGTCCGCCCGGCGTCCAGGGCGCGGCGCACGGTCTCGGGCGTGAAGCGGTAGACCGTCGCGCCGCCCTTTGACTCCACGTCCGCGAGCACGCCCAGCGTCGCGGCCAGCGGTCTCTCCAGCGGCCCCGGCGCCACCGCGGTCAGGTCCGCCTGGAGCAGGACGTGGTCCAGCGGCTCGGGCAGCAGCGGGGCGAGCAGCCCGACGGCGGCGGCGTACGCGGCCGACTGCTCGGCCGGGGAGAGGAGGTCGCGGGGGCCGGGCGGGCGCCGCCGGTGGTGGGCGGGCAGCTTGTCCCCGGGCCCGTCGGCCCGATCACCGTCGGCTGTGCGGCTGCCCTTCACAGCGGGCGCGGGTCCGTGGGCGAATGCGGGCGTGCCGAGCAGCGCGCGGCCGTGGGACGACAGGGCGCCGCGGCCCGTGATGCCCAGCAGCTCCGCCTCCGTCAGCGTCCAGCGGGCGATCCGGGAGCGCAGGTCGTCGTCACCGTTCTGCGGCCGGGCGCCGTCCCGCGCCCCAGCCGCCGTCGCGCCCCGCAGCGGACGCTCCCATCGCAGCCGCGCCAGCACCGCGTCGTGCGCCGGGGCGGCGCCCTCCGGCAGCCAGGCCAGCAGCCCCAGCACCCGGTGCCGCACCTCGGGCGTCGCGGAGCGGTCCAGGCCCGGGCCCAGCGCCGACAACGTACGGTCCTTCGCGTCCCGCCCGCCGACCAGCCCCGGCGTCCGGGTCGCCGTCAGCCACGCCTGTGCGAGCCGTGCCCAGCGCTCGGCCGGGGACCGCTCCAGCCACTCGTCGTAGGCCGGGGTCGCCGCGTACCGCTCGTCGGCCTCACCGTCGCAGGCCAGCAGGCCCGCGGCGTAGGCGAGTTCGACCCAGTGGGCGGCGACCGGTTCGGACACGTCGAGGGCGACGGCCGTCCGCTTCAGGTCCCGGACGCTGAGCCCGCCGGCCCGCAGCACCGCCGGGCCGCCCTCGTCCCAGTACGTCAGCAACTCCTCGACGGTCGCCAGCGCGGTGTACGCCTGCCCGGCCGCCGTCGCGTCCACGGTCTGCGCGGGATGCGTCGCGGCCGGCTCCACGGGCGGCGGTGCCGCCGCGGGCGTGCGGTGGGCCAGGCCCGCCCGCAGGTGCAGGGCTACCTCGCGGGGCAGGACGACCGTGCCGGGCGCCGTCGGCAGCAGCAGGCCCCGGTCCAGCAGCCAGCGCAGATGGCCGCCCGGCTCGGCGGTGACCTGCCCGTACGGCGGCCCCCAGACGAGCCGGGCCAGCACCTCGCGGGAGCCCTCCGGCGCCTGGTCGAGCACGGCGGTCAGCCGCCCGCGGTCGGTGAACAGGCCGGCCAGCGCGGCCACGGCGGAGACCGAGTCATGGGTCGAGGGCAGGCCCGCCGCCGCCACGATCTCCTGGATCCGGCCGGGCGACATGCCCGCGGTGGCCTCCTGCACGGTCGGCCCGAGACCGGTCGGCGACGGATGCTGCGCCGACGGGGCGAGCACCTCGCGGGCCGTGCGCACCAGGCGCAGCCGGTCGTCGTCGCCCCACACCAGGGCCTGTTCGCGCAGGACGGCGAGGGCGCCGGGCAGGACGGCGGCGACGGCCCGGTCACCGCTGTCGCCGGCCATCAGGCCCAGCAGTTCGCCGTAGCCCGCCGGGTCCGGCGCCACGGCCAGGGCCTGCGCCGTCTGGAGGGTGAAGAGGTCCAGGCGTTCCAGGGCGCGCAGGACCGAGGCCCGGGTGCCCGCCCGGGTGGCGAGCTGGGTGAGGTCGGTGGGCACGGGGGTGATGAGGTCGGGTCGGCTGCGCAGCAGCGCGGCCAGGGAGGCGTCGTCGCGCACGCGGAGCGCTTCCGCGAGCGAACGGGGCGCCGGACGGTCCTCGGTGCTCATCTGACTTACGTTACCGGCGTCGCCCCCGGTCGCGGCCGTACGGTGCGGGTCGGTGTGCGCCGTGACCCGGCCGCCGTCCCGGGCGGCGCGGGGCTCGCGGTAACGTCAACCGTCGGGGTTCACTACGCCAACCCCCGGAGGGGCTTCGTGGGGATCGAGAGCGACCAGGTCGTCTTCGAGTATCTGAGCCGGGTCGGCGACGTGGCGCAGCAGCAGCAGTTGTCGTCCGCCACCCGGATGAGGCTGGTCTCGGGGCTGCGCAACGAGATCGACCAGCACCGGGCCAGAGCCTCCGTGGACAGTCCCGCCGCCGTCCGCCGCATCCTCGACCGGCTGGGCACGCCGGACGAGGTCGTCGCGGCGGCGGGCGGGGACACCGGGGTTCCGCAGCCGCCGCCCGCGTCCGTGCCCGTGCAGCCCGCGCCGCGCGACCCCGAGCCGAAGGGGCTGCTCGGCCGCGACAAGGGCGCGCGCGACGGCAGGGCGGGGGAGCGGGGGCCCAAGGAGAAGGAGAAGGGCCGGGGGCTGCGCCGGGTCGTGCCCCGGCCGCGTCCGGCCGAACCGGAGGCACCGGACCGCCCCGACGTTCCCGCGCCGATCCCGTTCCCCGGGGTGGGCGGCTTCGGCGACGGCGCGCTCCGGCCCGACTGGTGGAGGGTGGGCGACAGCCCGTTCGGGCCCGGTGACGAGGTGCCCGGGTTCGTCGGGGGCGTGGAGATCCCCGAACTGCTCAAGCTGCCGCCGAAGGAAGAGGAAGCGGAAGAGGAAGAGGGGGAAGGGGGGCCGGGGGCCGAGGGGAAGGCCGGAGGCAAGACGGCCGGGAAGGCCGGCGGCAAGTCCGGGAAGGGAGCCGGCGGGAAGGCCGGGCAGCGGAAGACCGGAGAAGCGGAGCCCGAGCCCGCCGCCGAGGCCGCCGGCTCGTCGGCGCGTCGCCGGCTGTCCCTGCCCGGTCCGGCCGGGGGCTGGACCAACCCGCTGCTCCTGCTCGCCGCCGTGGCCCTCGTCGTCGGCGCGGTGCTCGGCAACTGGTTCGCACTGATCCTCGGCTGGCTCATCGCCTACGGCTCCCGTCGGCTCACTCCGGCGGAGAGCAAATGGGCCGTCATGGTGGTGCCCGGCCTGGCGTTGACGGGCGGGCTTGTCTGGCTGTGGGGCCGGAACGAGGGCCGCTGGGGCGCTCCCATCGCGCAGGGGCACATGAGCGACGCGCTGGGCGAGACGTGGCCGTGGGTCGTGCGGGCGGCGGCTTTGGGGTCGGCGTTGTATGTGGTGTGGCGTTCCCAACGGGTTCGCTGAGCGCTGGGCTTGGGCGGGTTTGGTTTTTGGGGGTTTGTGCTGTTTTTTGGGTGCGGGTGGGTTGTGGCTGGGTGCGCAGTTCCCCGCGCCCCTTTGGGGGGTTGGGGTTGCGGGGTGGGGTTGCGAGGTGGGATTGGGTTCGGGGGGTTTGTGTTGTTCGTCGGGTGCGGGTGTGTCGTGGCTGGTCGCGCAGTTCCTCGCGCCCCTGTGTGGGTTGGGGTTGTCGGGGTTGGGTGGCGGGGTGGGACGGAGGTCGTGGGCCGTGGGGTGGCTTGTGTTGTTTGTCGGTGCGGGTGGGTCGTGGCTGGTCGCGCAGTTCCTCGCGCCCCTTCGGGGGGTGGGATGTGGGGGGTGGGCACAATGGCGCATATGACTTCTCGTGTGCTCACCGTTGGATTCGACCTCGACATGACCCTGATCGACTCGCGGCCCGGCATCCACGCCTGCTACATGGCGTTGGCGGAGCGGACGGGGGTCTTCATCGATGCCGATCTGGCCGTCACCCGGCTGGGTCCGCCGCTTGCCGATGAGCTGATCAACTGGTTTCCGGCCGAGCAGATTGTTTCGGTGTCCGACCTGTACCGCGAGATGTACCCGTCGATCGCCATCACCGCGACCCCCGCGATGCCCGGTGCTCGCGAGGCGGTGGAGGCGGTGCGTGCGGTGGGTGGGCGAGCGATCGTGGTCACCGCGAAGTACGAGCCCAACGCCAAGCTGCACCTGAGTCACCTCGGCATCGAGCCCGACGCGGTCGTCGGCGACCTGTGGGCGGAGCGCAAGGCGGAGGCGCTGCGCGAGCACGGGGCGAGCGTCTACGTGGGCGATCACGTCGGCGACGTACGCGGCGCGCGCACCGCAGGCGCGGTCTCCGTGGCGGTGGCCACCGGTCCGTGCGGCGCGGACGAACTGCACACCGCGGGCGCGGACGTCGTCCTGGACGACCTGTCCGCGTTCCCGCGCTGGCTGGCCGGTTACCGCGAGGCGCCCCGCGCCTGACGCCGTCCCGCGGCGACCGACCGCAGGACGCCCGCGCCGGCCACCAGGAATCCGACGCCCATGAGCATGCACAAGCCGTACATGTACGGCGGAAAAGGCTTCGCGCCCAGGAACAGCGGGGCCACGGTGACGAGAGTGGCCACGGCGCCGAGGAAGAAGACCACGGCGCCGGCGCGGATCAGTCCGTCACCGGGCGCGGCGGAATTCGCTTGGGTTTTGTCACGCACAGGACCAGGGTAGTTCCCGGTGCCAAGGAACAGCCGGGCGACGTCCTGACACCCGCCCGAAGACCCATTGGCCCTGGTATCGGGCGGGTCGCGGACGGGCCCGCCCGAGTGCTCTCACGGGCTGTTTTCCGAAGTGGCTTTCCGGCGAGTACGCGTGCGCGTGCGAGTGTGCGTACGAGGAGTCGGGCACCCCTGGATACGGCGTCCAGGGGTTTTCTCCGAGCCGCTATCGCGCCACACACGGAGCATGGGGGCTCAGTGCCGTTTTAAGGCATGTTCCGCTGGAGAGACCCCCGGTAAGGTGGTCCGACGGCAGTTCAAGGGCGTCCGGGGTCAGTCCGGGAGCGAACGAGGGAGTGTGTGCTTTGCCGACTGGCAAGGTCAAGTGGTTCAACAGCGAGAAGGGCTTCGGCTTTCTCTCCCGTGACGACGGCGGTGATGTCTTCGTCCATTCCTCGGTTCTCCCCGCCGGAGTCGATTCGCTCAAGCCGGGACAACGCGTGGAGTTCGGCGTGGTCGCCGGTCAACGCGGTGACCAGGCGCTCTCGGTGGTCATCCTCGATCCGACCCCGTCGGTCGCGGCGGCCCAGCGCAAGAAGCCGGACGAATTGGCCTCCATCGTGCAGGACCTGACGACCCTTCTGGAGAACATCACGCCGATGCTGGAGAAGGGCCGTTACCCCGACAAGGCCGCCGGTAAGCAGATCGGCGGGCTGCTGCGCGCGGTCGCCGATCAGCTGGACGTATAGCGGCGCCCCCGGGGAAAACCGGGCGGGCCGGGGAAATCGGGCGCGTCAGGGGAAAGCGAGCGCGGTCGGGCCGAGGGGCGGGACGAGCCCTTCGGCCGCCGCGCGGGTGAGCAGGCCCCGGACCGCCGCGTATCCGTCCTCGCCGAGGCCGGACGTGAACTCGTTGACGTACAGCCCGATGTGCTGGTCGGCGACGGCCGGGTCCATTTCCTGGGCGTGCTCCATGACGTACGGCCGGGAAGCCTCGGGGTCCTGCCAGGCGGCGTGCACGGAGGTGTGGATCGACTCGGCGAGCAGCCGCAGCGTGTCCGCGCCCAGCGACCGTTTGGCGACGATGGCGCCCAGCGGGATCGGCAGGCCGGTGCCGGCCTCCCAGTGTTCGCCCAGGTCCGCGAGCTTGTGCAGCCCGTAGTTCTGGTAGGTGAACCGCGCCTCGTGGATGACGAGTCCGGCGTCGACCTTGCCGTCCCGGACGGCCGGCATGATCTCGTGGAACGGCATCACGACGATCTCGCCGACGCCGTCCGGCTGGGTGTCCGCGGCCCACAGCCGGAACAGCAGGTACGCGGTCGACTTCTCGCTGGGCACGGCGACCGTGCGGCCGGTGAGCCCGCCGTCAGCGGCTTCGCGGGTGAGGACCAGGGGCCCGCAGCCCCGGCCCAGCGCGCCGCCGGAGGGCAGCAGCGCGTACTCGCCGAGGATGTACGGCAGCACCGCGTACGACACCTTCAGCACGTCGAACTCGCCGCGCTCGGCCATGCCGTTGGTGACGTCGATGTCGGCGAAGGTGACGTCGAGGGCGGGTGCGCCGGGGACCCGGCCGTGGGCGAGGGCGTCGAAGACGAAGGTGTCGTTCGGGCAGGGGGAGTAGGCGATCTGCAGCGGTCGGCTCTCAGGGCTCATGTGGGTTCCAACTCTCCAGTACGGGCGCGAGCTTCCCGAAGCCCTCGGTGAGGGCGGCGAGGGCCTCGCCGATGCGCCAGGCGGCGCGGTCGCGCGGACCGACCGGGTTGGACACCGCGCGTACTTCGAGGACGGGCACCCCGTGCGCGGCGGCGGCCTCGGCGACCCCGAAGCCCTCCATGGCCTCGGCCAGCGCCCGGGGGTGACGGGCGCGCAGCGCGTCGGCGCGGGCGGTGCTGCCGGTGATGGTCGAGACGGTGAGCACGGCCCCGGCGGGCGCTTCGAGCGCGGCGGTCACGGCCCGTACGAGTGAATTTGGTGGACGGTGGCTGACGGTTCCGAAGCCGAGTCCGGTGATCGGGAGGAAGCCGTCGGCGGTCTCGGCGCCCAGGTCGGCCGTGGTGATCTCGTCGGCGACGACGAGCGATCCGACGGGGGCCGCGGACCCGAAGCCGCCCGCGATCCCGGCGCACACGACCAGGGTGTACGGGGTGCCGTCCAGGGCCGCGGCGGTGAGGGCGGCGGCGGTGGAGGCGGCGGCGCGGCCGGGTCCGACGCCCGCGGCGAGCAGGTCGTACGGGTGGCGGCCGGCGATCCGCTGGAGCGTGGCGCCCGGCAGGTGTACCTCGCGGGCGGTGCCGTGCAGCGCCCGGGCCACCGCGTCCCGTTCGGCGGGGACCGCGGTGGCCACCAGGATGCGTGTCCCGGACGTGGTCAGGAGGCCTTCTTCAGCTTGAAGTTCCACAGCCCCGTGACGTCCTTGTCGCCCTCCTTGATCGACACCAGGGTCGAGTTGCCCTGCGCGCCGTACTGGGCGTTGAAGAAGACGCTGCCGGGGACCGTGCGGTACGTCTTGGTGCTGGCGTCGGTGAGGGGCTGGCCGTTCATCAGGATCGTCCACTTGTTGTCCGCGATCTTCGGGTCGACGCCGAGGCGGACCGTGTCGTCGGGGTCCACGGTGATGGACTTGATGTCGGTGGCCTGGAGGCACTTGGTGAGGGTGCTCTGGTCCAGGACCTTGCCGTCGTTGTAGCAGGTGGCTTCGGAGTTGACCGAGTTGGTGCCGACACTGATCGTGGCGATCGGGGTCGGCTTCTCGCACGCCGTGAGGACAAGCAGTCCGGCGCAGACGGCGCCGGCGGCGGCGACGGCGCGGCGGCGTCGCGGAGCGGATTGCATGGTCATGGCCGAAGGCTATCGGGCGCCCTCGGCCGACTTTCCATGTGGGGTGCGGCGTGCCCGCTTCGTTACGCCGCTTCGTTACGCCACTCGCGGCCGGGACGCCCCGCCGTGCCGGGCCGAGTCGAGCAGGCCCCGCAGCGTGGTGAGCCAGCCCGCGGCGACCAGGGCCGCGGCCACCGCCAGGCCGAGGGTGCCGTTCAGCGGCATCACGATGCCGACGGCGCCGCCGAACACCCAGGCCATCTGCAGCAGCGTCTCCGAGCGCGCGAACGCCGAGGTGCGCACCGGCTCCGGCACGTCCCGCTGGATCAGCGCGTCCAGGCACAGCTTGGCCAGCGCCTGGGCGAACCCGGCGACCGCGGCCAGGCAGGCCACCAGGAACGCACCGAAGAAGACCGTGGTGACCACCACCGTGCCGAGCGCCACCGCGACCACGGTCACGATGATGATCTCCGGTGCCCGGTTCCGCAGCCAGGCCCCGACCGCCGTGCCGAGCGCGTTGCCCGCGCCGGCCGCGACGCCCACTATGCCGAGCGACACCGCCGCGCTCCCGCCGGTCAGCGGATGCTCGCGCAGCAGGAAGGCGAGGAAGAAGATCAGAAAGCCGGAGAGGCAGCGCAGGGCGGCGTTCGCGGCCAGCGCGTGGGTGACCGCCGGGCCGACCGTGCGCAGCCCCGGACGCCTCGCCCGGGTGCGGCGCGGACCGCGCAGGCGCTCCTCGCCCGCGGCGAGCAGCGCGGTGTCCTCGCCCCGGGCGGAGTCCACCTTCCGGGGCAGGGAGAACGACAGGACCGTACCCGCCACGAAGATCACGAAGGCGCCGTACAGCGGCCAGGGGTCGCCGATGGCGTGCAGTCCCGCGCCGATCGGCGCGGCCGCCCCGGTGGCCAGCAGACCGCCGAGGGTGACCCGCGAGTTCGCCTTCACCAGGGAGAAACGGGGCGGCAGCAGCCGGGGCACGACGGCGCTGCGGACCACGCCGTACGCCTTCGACGCCACGAGCACGCCGAGCGCGGCCGGGTACAGCTCCAGGCTGCCGGTCGCCACCGACCCGGCGATGATCAGCGCCAGCAGGGCGCGGGCCAGCATCGCGGCGGCCATCGCGGCACGCCGGCCGTGCGGCAGCCGGTCCAGGAGCGGGCCGATCACCGGCGCCAGGACGGTGAAGGGGGCCATGGTGATCGCGAGGTAGAGCGCGACCCGGCCGCGGGCCTCGTCCGTCGGCACCGAGAAGAACACCGTGGAGGCGAGCGCCACGGTGATCATCACGTCGCCGGCGCCGTTGACGGCGTGCAACTCGATCAGCTTGCCGAGCCCGGACTCGCCGGCGCCGTTCGCGTTCGTGGCCCTGCGGATGGAGCGGGCCGGGCCGTGCAGGACATGGCCGACCACGCGGGCGGCACCGCCCATCCGGCCCGCACCGCCACCTCGCCTGCTCCCCTTGACCCCGCCGACGCGGGTGGTGCCCGGGGACGACCTCGCGGCTGCCACGACGTTCATAGTGCCCCGAGAATCCGTTTCCCGAGCACTGGTCGCCCTCGCGAGTCGGGGACGTCACAGTCGGTGAGCCGCCCGGACGGCGGGGTGCGGCCGGGACCCGCCGGGGCTCCTCGCTGTTTCCCGGTGTTTGCCCGAAGTTCCACGAAGTCCGTCGGGATTCGTCGCGATTCCTTCTCTGCTCCCCGGTGCTCCCCGGGATTCCTCGGCGATTCCCGGAGTCACCCGGGGTTTCACGGGCTTCTCAGAGGTTCCCGGCCCCGCCCGACAGGCCGGAAACGGCACGGCGGGGCCGGGAAGCGGCCGTCGGTGTAGGCCGAAGGCACGCGAACAGGTAGCGTGCGTATCTCAGCCATCCCGCAGAATGGATGGCAGAGGTGCGTCCGAGCGCGATCGGACGCGGGCGTCGATGCGGCCCACAGGTCCGCTCCGTCCGCTCCACCGCCTTCCGGCAGCGCACCCATGAGACGGCGTAGGAGAGAAGCGATACCTGTGAGCGCAGCGACAACGCGAAGCCGCACCCCCGACCGCCTGTGCGCCGAGGCCGTCGACCTCGCCCGCGCCGCAGCCGAGGAGGCCGCCGCGCCCGGCGTGGTCGGCGAGCACTCGGGACTGGTGTCCGAGGGCGACCGTGTTGTCACGCACTTCTTCGAGTGCAAGGAACTGGGCTATCGCGGCTGGCGCTGGGCGGTGACCGTGGCCCGCGCCTCCCGCGCCAAGGTGGTCACGCTCGACGAGGCGGTCCTGCTGCCCGGTTCCGACGCGCTGCTCGCCCCCGAGTGGGTGCCCTGGAGCGAACGCCTGCGCCCCGGCGACCTGGGCCCCGGCGATCTCCTGCCGACCGAGGCCGAGGACCCGCGCCTGGAGCCCGGCTACTCCGGCGAGGACCAGCCGCCGGCGGACTCCGCCGTGTCGCAGGAACTGGCGGAACTGGCGGAGGCGGAGGACGCCGAGGTCACCGCGGGCGCCCCGGCGAACCTCCCGACGGCGCCCAGCCGGGGTTCCATCGCGTCCGTCGCCGAGGAACTGGGCATGCGCCGCGCCCGGGTCCTGTCCCGCTACGGCCTGCACGTCGCCGCCGACCGCTGGGAGGAGGCGTTCGGCGCGCAGACCCCCATGGCCCAGGCGGCGCCCGCGGCCTGCGTCAGCTGTGGCTTCCTGGTTCCGATCGGCGGCTCCCTGGGCCAGGCGTTCGGCCTGTGCGCGAACGAGTTCTCCCCGGCGGACGGCCGGATCGTCGCCCTCTCCTACGGCTGCGGCGGCCACTCGGAGGCGGCGGTCATGCCGAAGCCGCCCCAGCCGCCGGCCCCGGTGATCGACGAGACGCGGGTCGACGCCTTCCCGCTGCGCCCGGCCCCGGACTCGGGTTCGGTCCCGGCGGTCCCCGACGAGGAGACAGCGGAACTCGGTCATTCGTAGCGGTCATGCCGCGCCCGGTCGGGGAGGGCGGGGAATCGGCCGTTCCCTCAGTACCCCGATGCTCCCGTCCGTCCCCCGCACGTCGTCGGGGTACTGAGGTTCAGGGACGGCTCGGCGACCGGTGCGCTCCCCGGCAGTGGCCGACGGCGGCGGGCCGGTGCCGGGCGGTGGCCCGCCGCCGGACAGATGGCGCAGCCGTACCCGGCAGGCGGTACCTTCGTCGTCACGCCGACGATGGAGAGTTAACGTGAGCAAGTTCGTGCGGCCCGCGGCCGAGGGTGCCGATCCCTTCGGCACGGCCCGTCTGCGCCGCGGTGTACTCGACGCCTGGGCCACCAGCCCCGCCCGCTTCCGCGAGGACGCCAACGCGGAGGAAGACCTCGTCCTCGGCGGCTACCGCGACCGGCTCGTGATCGAACTCGCCCAGAACGCCGCCGACGCCGCGGCCCGCGCCCGGGTGCCCGGCCGGCTCCGGCTCACCCTGCGCGACGGCGTCCTGTTCGCCGCCAACACCGGCGCCCCGCTGGACGCACCCGGCGTCGAATCCCTCGCCACCCTCCGCGCCTCCGCGAAACGCGACGCCGACGCCGCTGCCGCCGACGCCGCCCACGGCGCCGTCGGCCGGTTCGGCGTCGGCTTCGCCTCCGTGCTCGCCGTCACCGACGAGCCCGCCGTCGTGGGCCGCCACGGCGGCGTCCGCTGGTCCCTCGCCGAGGCCCGCGAACTGGCCGCCGAGACCGCCGGGCGCAGCCCCGGCCTCGGCGACGAGATCCGCCGCCGCGACGGCCACGTGCCCCTGCTGCGTCTCCCGTTCCCCGCCGAGGGCACCGCCCCCGACCCGTACGACACGGTCGTGATCCTGCCGCTGCGCGACGCCGCCGCCACCGATCTCGCCGAACGCCTCCTGAACGCCGTCGACGACGCCCTGCTGCTCGCCCTGCCCGGCCTGGCCGAAGTCGTCGTCGAGACGGACACCGTGCGCACCCTGCGCCGGCGCGACGAGGGCACCGTCACCGTCGTGGAGGACTCCCGCGAGGGCACGACCCGCTGGCGTACCGCCGAAGCGCACGGCCCGCTCACCCCCGACCTGCTCGCCGACCGCCCGGTGGAGGAACGGCTGCGCCCGCACTGGTCGGTGACCTGGGCCGTCCCCGTGGACGAGGACCAGCGGCCGGTCCGGCCGCGCACTGCGCCCGTCGTGCACGCGCCCACCCCCAGCGACGAACCGCTCGGCGTACCCGCCCTGCTCATCGCCTCGTTCCCGCTGGACACCACCCGCCGGCACGCCGCCCCGGGCCCGCTCACCGACTTCCTGGCCGAGCGCGCGGCGGACGCGTACGCCGAACTCCTCGCCGGCTGGTGGCCGGTGACCGAAGGCGTCATCGACCTGGTGCCGGGACCCCTCGGCAAGGGCGAACTCGACGGCAGGCTGCGGCAGGCGATCCTCGACCGGCTGCCGCGCACGCCGTTCCTGCCGCCCGCCGTACCGCCCGCCGCACTCTTTGCCGAGCAGGACGCCGAGCTGCCCGGGGCGCTGCCCGAGGAACTGCCGGAGGCGCTGTCCGAGGCGCTGCGGCCCCGGGACGCCGAGATCGTCGAGGGCGCGGGCGCCGACACCGTACGGGTGCTGGCCGAGGTGCTGCCGACCCTGCTGCCCGCCGGTCTCGAACGCCGCGTCGAACTGCGCACGCTGGGCGTCGCCCGGCTCCCGCTCGCCGAGGCGATCGACCGGCTGGCCGGTCTGGAGAAGGAGCCCGACTGGTGGCGGCGGCTCTACGACAGCCTCGCCGGGGTGGACCCGGACCGGCTGTCCGGGCTGCCCGTCCCGCTCGCCGGGGACGCCGCCCAGGGCTTCGGGGGCGGACGTACCACCATCGGCCCCCGCCAGGTGCTGCTGCCCACCCCGGACGCCGCCCGCATCGACCCGGGCACGCTCGCCCGGCTCGGTCTGAAGGTCGCCCATCCGGACGCCGCGCACCCGATCCTGGAGAAGCTCGGCGCGCTGCCCGCGACCCCGCGCGCGGTGCTGACCACGCCCCAGGTACGGGCCGCGGTCGCCGCCTCCCTGGACGACGACGGCGGCATCGCCTGGGAGGAGGACGCCCTCGACGCCGAGGAACTGGCGGACACCGTCCTCGCCCTGGTCCGGGACGCCGGCCTGGAACCGGGCGACGAGCCCTGGCTGGGCGCCCTGGCGCTGCCCGACGAGGACGGCGAACTCGCCCCCGCCGGTGAACTGGTGCTGCCCGGCAGCCCGTTCGCCCGGGTCGTCCGCGCGGACGAACTGGCCGCCGTGGACGCGGAACTGGCCGAGAAGTGGGGCGGGCAGCCGTTGGCCGCCTGCGGCGTACTGGCCGACTTCGCGCTGGTGCGGGCCACGGACGTGGTCCTCGACCCGGACGAGCTTGAGCCCCGCGAGGGCGACTATGCCGAACCGGACGACGCGGGCCTGCTGGACGCCGTGGACGTGTGGTGCGAGGACATCCTCGACCGCTTCCCGGACACCCCGGTCCCGCCGGTGGCCACCGAACTGGTCGCCGTGCGCGACCTCGACCTCGTCGACGACGACCAGTGGCCGCAGGCCCTCGCCCTGCTCGCCCGCCCGCCGCTGCGCGACGCGCTCACCCAGCCGGTGCGGATCCTGCTGCCCGACGGCACCCACGAGGTCGTACGGCCCTATACCGCCTGGTGGCTGCGCGGGCACCCGGTGCTGGCCGGCCGGCGGCCCGCCGGGCTGCTCGCCGCGGGCGGCGACCCGCTGCTGCGCGGGCTGTACGACGAGGCCGACGCGACCGGCTTCGAGGACGAGCAGGTGCTGCGGGCACTGGGCGTGCGGACCTCCGTCGCCGCGCTGCTCGACGAGCCCGGCGGCGCGGCCGAGCTGCTGGACCGGCTCGCCGACCCGGAGCGGCCCGTCACCCCGGCCCAACTGCACGGCCTGTACAGCGCGCTGGCCGAGCTGGACCCGGAACAGGTGACCCTGCCGGACGAGCTGCGGGCGGTCGTCGACGGCCGGACCGAGGTGGTGGACGCGGCCGACGCCGTGGTCGTCGACTCGCCCGATCTGCTGCCTTTCACCTCCGGTGTCCCGCTGCTGCCGGTGCGGCCCGCCCGGGCCGAGGAGCTGGCCGACCTCTTCCAGGTGCGGCGACTGAGCGAGTCCGTCACCGGGCAGGTGGACTCGGCGGGCACCGAGCACGAGGTGCCGGACCCGGTGCGGGTGCTGCTCGGCCCGCGTACCCCGGACACCTACGTCGAGCACGACGAACTCGTCGTGGACGGCGTCGAGATCGACTGGCGCCGCACCGCCGACGGCGTGCTGCACGCCGCCACCCTGGAGGGCGTGGCCGCGGGTCTCGCCTGGGCGGCCGGGCAGTGGCCGCGCCGCTTCGAGGTGGCGGCGCTGCTGGAAGACCCGTCCCGTACGGAGGAGTTGGCCCGGGACCGCTGGTTCGACTGAGGGCGCCGGGCGAGCGCAGAGGTGGTACGCACAGGTGGGGCGCAGGGCGGGGCGCGCGGGTAAGGCGCTTACAAAATCTTCATCTACCCCTACAACCCTTCGCCCCGCTCGCTGATCTCACGACGTGGAGTCAGCAGACTCCACCATCACTGCGCCCAGCGCCGACGTCGGACCGCGAGGGACCACCGGCGCCGGGCCCTTTTCTCCACTGGGGAAACACACATGCGTATTCGTGCCACCGTGGCCGCCGTCTCCGGCGCCCTGGCCCTGTCCGCGTTCGCCATGCCGGGCGCGCACGCCGCCACGGCCGACTCGTCGTACAAGGCGGACGCCGCCGCGGTCCTGCGGGCCGCGCACTCGGCGACCCCCGGCAAGGCCGCGTTCCGTGCCGCCACGACCGCCGCCGACGCTCCGTACGCCCTGAACGCCTCCTTCTCCAACTTCAAGGTCGCCAAGTCGGTCAAGTTCGGTATCGGCGGCCACGTCGTCTTCACGGCCACCTACACGATGACCCACGGCGCGGACGTCGACATCACGGCCACCGACTTCGCCACCGGCCCCTACATCTACCGCGGCTCGTTCGACACGCCGACCAACATGCTGTTCGGCGACAACCCCGCCACGTGCAAGGTGACCTCCACCACCACCGCCGCCTGCACCGGCAAGATCGACGTGTACCCCGGCGAGGGCGACCTGGCGAACACGGAAGCGGGCACCTGGAAGGGCGCGGCGCTGGCCATCGCGTACAACGGCCAGAACCCGGGCTCCAGCACCTTCGACATCAGCAAGGTCGGCGTGGCGGACAAGGGCAACCTCGCCAGCACTCAGGTGCTGCACAACGCCATGCTGACGACCGACGCCTCGCCCGAGCCGGTGAAGAAGGGCCGGACCCTCACGGTCACCGGCAAGCTGACCCGGGCCAACTGGGACCGGAGCATCTACCAGGGCTACGCCTCGCAGCCGGTCAAGCTCCAGTTCCGCAAGGCGGGCTCCAGCACCTACACCACGCTGAAGACCATCAAGACCAGCTCCACGGGCACGCTGAAGACCACGGTCACGGCGTCCGCCGACGGTTACTACCGTTACAGCTTCGCGGGCACCACGAACACCGCCGCGGTCAGCGCCGCCGGTGACTACGTCGACGTGAGGTAGTAGTCGACCTGCAGCAGTGGTCGACCTGAAGTCTGAAGCAGTGGTCGACGTGCAGTAGCAGCGGCGGTTCGGGCCGTGTCCGGTCGGTGTCATCGGCCGGGCGCGGCCCGTTCCGTTCCGGCCCCGTCCGGCCCCGTCCGGCCCGGGAGGTACGGTCAGACCCGGGCCCGGCGGTCCACCCACCGCCACAGGAACTCCAGGACCGCGCAGGCGATCACCGCGACGCCCACCGCCGTCCACGGCATGGTGACCCCGACCAGCTTCAGCGCGAAGAAACTCTGCAGGGCGGGCACCGCCAGGACGAACAGGAAGGCCACGCCCATCGCGGCGACCAGGGCCACCCGCCACCAGGTGTAGGGGCGGGCGATGATCGCCAGCACCCACATCGAGATCAGGAACAGCGTGAGGGTCGCCGCGCTGGTCTGCGCGGGCAGCGCGTCCGGGCCGGTGTAGTAGTGCCGGGCGAGCAGGTACGTAGCGAAGGTCGCGAGACCGGCGACCACCCCGCCGGGGATCGAGTAGCGCATCACCCGCCGTACGAAGTGGGGCTGGGCCCGTTCGTGGTTGGGGGCGAGCGCCAGGAAGAAGGCCGGGACGCCGATGGTCAGGGTGGACAGCAGGGTCAGGTGCCGGGGCAGGAAGGGGTACTCGACCTGCCAGCACACCACCAGCAGCGCCAGCAGGACCGAGTAGACGGTCTTCACCAGGAACAGCGTGGCCACCCGGGTGATGTTGCCGATGACCCGGCGGCCCTCGGCGACCACCGACGGCAGCGTGGCGAAGCTGTTGTCGAGCAGCACGATCTGGGCGACCGCGCGGGTCGCCTCGGAGCCGGAGCCCATCGCGACGCCGATGTCGGCGTCCTTGAGGGCGAGGACGTCGTTCACGCCGTCGCCGGTCATCGCCACCGTGTGCCCGTGGAACTGGAGCGCGCCGACCATGTCCCGTTTCTGCTGCGGGGTGACCCGGCCGAAGACGGTCGCCCGGTCGAGCGCGTCGGCCATCTCGGTCCGCTCGGCGGGCAGCCGGCGCGCGTCCACCGTCGCCCCGCTGAGCCCGATCTTGGCGGCGACCGCCCCGACCGACACCGCGTTGTCGCCGGAGATGACCTTGGCGCGGACGTTCTGGTCGGCGAAGTAGCGCAGGGTGTCGGCGGCGTCGGGCCGCAGCCGCTGCTCCAGGACGACCAGGGCGGCGGCGTGGGCGCCCTTGGCGACGTCGGTGTCGTCCAGGTCCCGCACCGCGCGGGCCAGCAGCAGGACCCTCAGGCCCTGCTCGTTGAGCCGTTCGGTCTCGGCCAGCGCCGGGTCGCCGTCGGTGAGCAGCACGTCCGGGGCGCCGAGCAGCCAGGTGCTGTTCTCGCCGCCGCCCTCGCTGAAGGAGGCCCCGCTGTACTTGCGGGCGGAGGAGAAGGGCAGCGACTCCACGCAGCGCCAGTCCTCGCTGTCCGGGTAGGCGTCGATGATCGCCTGGAGGGAGGCATTGGGCCGGGGATCCGATTCGCCGAGCGCGCCGAGCACCTTGCGTACGTACGTCTCGTCGCTGTCGCCGAGCGGGCGCAGCTCGGTGACGTCCATGCCGCCCTCGGTGAGCGTGCCGGTCTTGTCGAGGCAGACGGTGTCGATGCGGGCGAGGCCCTCGATGGCGGGCAGCTCCTGGACGAGGCACTGCTTGCGGCCGAGCCGGATCACGCCGATCGCGAAGGCGACGGAGGTGAGCAGGACCAGGCCCTCCGGGACCATCGGGACGATGCCGCCGACGGTGCGGGCGACGGCGTCCTTCAGGTTGTTGTTCTTGACGACGAGCTGGGTGATCACCAGGCCGACGGCGGCCGGGACCATCATCCAGGTGACGTACTTGAGGATGGTCGAGATGCCGCTGCGCAGCTCGGAGTGGACGAGGGTGAAGCGGGAGGCCTCCTCGGCGAGCTGGGCGGCGTACGCCTCGCGGCCGACCTTGGTGGCGACGAAGGCGCCGCCGCCGGCGACGACGAAGCTGCCGGACCTGACCGGGTCGCCGGGGTGTTTGACGACGGGGTCGGCCTCGCCGGTCAGCAGGGACTCGTCGACCTCCAGCCCGTCGGCCTCGGCGCACCTGCCGTCGACGACGACCTTGTCCCCGGGGCCGATCTCGATGAGGTCGTCGAGGACGATCTCGGAGGTGCTGATCTCGACGGCGGCGCCGTCGCGGCGGACGGTCGGGCGGGTCTCGCCGATGACCGCGAGCGAGTCGAGGGTCTGCTTGGCACGCCATTCCTGGATGATGCCGATGCCGGTGTTGGCCAGGATCACGAAGCCGAAGAGGCCGTCCTGGATCGGGGCGACGAACAGCATGATCAGCCACAGGACGCCGATGATCGCGTTGAAGCGGGTGAAGACGTTCGCGCGGACGATCTCGGCCAGGGAACGGCTGGAACGGACCGGTACGTCGTTGACCTGGCCGCGCTCGACCCGCTCGGCGACTGCGGCACTGGTCAGACCGGTCGAGGGGGTCGACGGGACGGGTACCGGGTGCACCGGGTCGAGTTCGGCGCCCGCGTCGATGTGCGTCATGCAATCGACGGTACGTGCGGTTTTGCGGCTTCACCCGCCGGGGGGCCGGAAGATCCGACCTGAGGAGGACCCGGGGTCGTGCGGTGGTAGGAGCACCGGGTGCCGGGGATCCACGAGCCGGCGGACACTCGCCCGGCCGATCCCGCGGTCGGCCTCCAGGACCGGCGGGATCGGCGCAGCGGCGTTCATCGTGTCCCCCTCCCGCTCCCCGTTCAGCCCATCGACTTGGCGCCGTCCAGGCCCTCGCGGATGATGTCGGCGTGCCCGGCGTGCTGCGCGGTCTCGGCGATGAGGTGCAGCAGCACCTGGCGGGCCGACCAGCGGACGCCGGGCTCGAACCACGGGGCGTTCGGCAGCGGCTGGGTCGCGTCCAGGTCGGGCAGGAGGGCGATCAGCTCGTCGGTCCGGTCGGCCACCGCCGCGTACTCGGCCAGCACGCCGGCCAGCGTCTCGCCGGGCAGCAGCCGGAACTCGTCGGCCCGCGCGGCGAAGTCGGCCTCGGTCATGGCGGAGAAGTCGGGCATGGCCGACGGGCCGTCCAGGATGAAGTTCACCCAGCTCCGCTCCACCGCGGTGACGTGTTTGATCAGGCCGCCCAGGCACAGCGCGCTGACGGTGCTCCGCCGTCCGGCCTGCTCGTCGGTGAGGTCGCGGGTGGTGAAGCGCAGGAAGTGCCGGTGCTTGTTCAGCGTCCGCAGCAGGTCGGCGCGCTCGCCGGTGAGGCTCGCCGACTCGCTCGGGTTCAGGGTCTCGGTCATGGTCTTCCGCCTTCGGTTGGTCCCGTGTTCCTCGGTCGACAACGACGGTAGGGGCCACAGCGGACAGTTTCTGTCCTGAATCCAGGGGAGAATCGGAGGCATGGCGAACACCAGCACCCGGACGCTGCGACTGCTGTCCCTCTTGCAGACCCACCGCTACTGGCCGGGCGCCGAACTGGCCGACCGGCTCGCCGTCTCGGTCCGCACGCTGCGCCGGGACATCGACCGGCTGCGCGAGCTGGGCTACCCGGTGGAGGCGCAGCGCGGCGTCGACGGCGGCTACCAGCTCGCCGCGGGCGCCGCGCTGCCGCCACTGGTGATCGACGACGACGAGGCGGTCGCCCTGGCCCTCGGGTTGCACACCGCCGCGGAGGGCGCGGTCGAGGGCATCGCCGAGTCCTCGGTCCGGGTGCTGGCCAAGGTGGTGCAGGTGATGCCCACCCGGCTGCGTCGCCGGGTCGAGGCGCTGCGCGCGATGACCGTACCGGCCGGCTGGGGCACCCCGGCCCCGACGGGCGTCGACCCGGGCGTGCTCACCACACTCGCGCTGACCTGCCGGGACAGCGAACAACTGCGCTTCGTCTACACGCCCGCCGACGGCCGCCGCACCGACCGGCACGTCGAGCCGCACCGCCTGGTCCGCCTGGAGCGCCGCTGGTATCTGGTCGCGTACGACCTCACCCGGCAGGACTGGCGCAGCTTCCGGGTCGACCGGCTCACGGTGCCGCAGGGCACCGGCGCTCCGTTCCGCCCGCGCACCCTGCCCGCCGCCGACGCCGCGGAGTTCGTCCGCGCGGGGATCGGCAACCTGCCGCGCCCGTACCGGGTGGCGGCCCTGGTGGATGCCCCGGCCGCGACCGTACGGGAACGGATCGGGCGGTGGGCCACGGTCGAGGAGGTGGACGCCGAACACTGCCGGGTCCGCATGACCACCGACTCGCTGGACTGGCCGGCCCTGGCCCTGGGCGCTCTCGGCACCGAGTTCCGGGTGCTCGAACCGGCCGAACTGGTCGACCGGCTCCGCGACTGGGCGGCCCGGTTCGACCGGGCGGTGCGGGCTGACAGCCAACCGCGGGGCTGATCCGGCCTCGGCGCGGCGGTACGGTCGTCGGCGCTGAAGCCGGGACTCCGGGGCCGTGTCGATCGGACCGGTTCGCGGGGTCGGCCCCGGGGATGGGCCCGGACCCGCCATCCGTGGCCGGACCCGCCATCCGTGGCCGGACCCGCCATCCGTGGCCGGACCCGTCATCCGCGGCCGGACTCGGTCATCCGTGGGCCGCTCCCTGACTCACTCCCTGGGGTCGCCCCCTGGGTCACTCCGTAGGGGCCGCCTCGGCCGTCTGCCCCGCCCCCCGCTTGATCGCCGCGTCCCGCCTGCGGACGTACCAGACGCCGATCAGGCCGAGGCCGCCGCCGGTCAGGCAGGTCCACAGCCACCAGGTGTGGCCGTGGTCGGCGAACCAGCCGTAGAAGGGGAGCTGGACGAGGAAGAGGACGAACCAGATGATCGTGCCGCCGGTGATGGTGGCGACCACGGGGCCTTCCAGGGGCTCCGGTGCCTCGTGCTTGGGGGTTCCCGAATCGAGAGCGGCCATGCGCACAGCTTACGAGCAGCCCGCGGGGGACTCCGCCGTGGCCTGCCGCATTCCGCCGTGGCCTGTCGCCACACGGGTCTACGCGCGAGGATAGCGATCTAGAACCTCATACGTTCATACTGAACCCGTTTGTCTCCGGCCGTATCTTTTCGTAGGAAACTCCAACGTGGTGGGGGGAGTCCGTTGGTGAAGAGGTCTCGTATGTCCACCTCGGCAGCTGCCAAGGTCCCGGCCCCGGAAGGGCCGGGCGGGGCGCCGGTCCTCGGCGCCCTCGACCGGTACTTCAAGATCTCCGAGCGCGGCAGCAGCCTGGCGCGCGAGGTCCGTGGCGGCTTCGCCACGTTCTTCGCCATGGCGTACATCATCGTGCTGAACCCGATCATCCTCGGCAGCGCGAAGGACATGTACGGGCATCACCTCGATCACGGCCAGCTGGTGACGGCGACCGCGGTGACCGCCGCCTTCACCACCCTGCTGATGGGCGTGATCGGCAACGTGCCGATCGCCCTCGCCGCCGGCCTCGGCGTGAACTCCGTCGTCGCGCTCCAGCTCGCGCCCCGGATGTCCTGGCCGGACGCCATGGGCATGGTCGTCCTCGCCGGATTCGTCGTCATGCTGCTCGTCGCCACCGGCCTGCGCGAACGCGTGATGAACGCGGTGCCCTACGGCCTGCGCAAGGCCATCTCCATCGGCATCGGCCTGTTCATCATGCTGATCGGGCTCGTCGACTCCGGCTTCGTCAGCCGCATCCCGGACGTCGCGCAGACCACCGTCCCGCTCCAGCTCGGCGGGGACGGGCACCTCAACGGCTGGCCGGTGCTGGTCTTCGTGCTCGGCTCGCTGCTCACCCTGGCGCTGATCGTGCGCAAGGTGTCCGGCGCGATCCTCATCTCCATCGTCTCGATGACCGTGCTCGCGCTGATCATCAACGCCGTCGCCAAGGTGCCCTCCTGGGGCCTGACCACCCCGAAGTGGCCGGGCAACCCGGTCTCCACCCCGGACTTCGGGCTCCTCGGCAAGGTCAGTCTGTTCGGCGGGTTCGGCAAGGTCGGCGTCCTGACCGGCGTCCTCTTCGTCTTCACCGTCCTGCTGTCCTGCTTCTTCGACGCCATGGGCACGATCATGGGCGTCGGCGACGAGGCGAAGCTGACCGACGCCCAGGGTCAGCTGCCCGGCATCAACAAGGTCCTCTTCGTGGACGGCATCGCCGTGGCCGCCGGCGGGGCCAGCTCCTCCTCGGCCACCACCTGCTTCGTCGAGTCCACGGCGGGGGTCGGCGAGGGGGCGCGCACCGGCTTCGCCAACGTCGTCACCGGCGCGCTGTTCGCGCTGGCCCTGTTCCTGACGCCGGTCGCCACGATGGTGCCGTCCCAGGCGGCCACGCCCGCGCTGCTCGCGGTCGGCTTCCTGATCCTGTCGGGCTCGGTCAAGGAGATCGACTGGGCCGATCACACCATCGCGATCCCGGCCTTCGTCACCATGCTGATGATGCCGTTCACGTACTCGATCACCAACGGCATCGGCATGGGCTTCCTCACCTTCGTGGTGCTGCGCCTGGCGGCCGGCCGCGGCCGGGAGATCCCCGTACCGATGTACGTCGTCTCGGTGGTCTTCGCCTTCTACTACCTGATGCCGGCGCTCGGCCTGACCTGAGCCGGCCGCGGGCGCTCCCGGCTCGGGCGGGTCGGGCCCG
This sequence comes from Streptomyces sp. NPDC006012, assembly GCF_042871185.1. Taxonomy (NCBI): domain Bacteria; kingdom Bacillati; phylum Actinomycetota; class Actinomycetes; order Kitasatosporales; family Streptomycetaceae; genus Streptomyces; species Streptomyces sp. NPDC006012. Next base: position 195,226 of record NZ_JBIAIE010000008.1, on the reverse strand, counting down.
GGCGGTCGGGTCTCGGGCGGGTCGGGCCGGATGCCGGCCCGTTTTCGGACAGTCCGGTCCCGGGCGGTCCGGGCTCAGGTGACCCCGTAGAACTTCTCCGTCTCCTCGACGGCGGTCTGGAACCGTTCGTCGAAGTCGTCCCGGATGAGCGTCCGAATCACATAGTCCTGGACGCTCATTCCCCTCCTGGCGGCATGGTGACGGAGCCGTTCCAGCAGGTCGTGGTCTATCCGCAGGCTGAGCACGCTGGTCCCCATGCAGTCGAGGGTCGCTGCAGCCGTGCGCGTGGTGTGTCACGTTCCGCATCCACATCACCCATATGAGTGATCTCCTGGATTAGTGGCCGGAGTCACGGGCATCCTGTGCACGGGCATTGGTCTTTAGTCAGAGTAATGAGTTACTCTAAGGAACATGCCGGACCTTACCCATGGCGACGACGCTGCCGCCGTGAACTCCCTCCGCTCCGCCGTGATGCGGCTGTCCCGTCGGCTCAAGCACCAGCGGGTCGACGAGTCGCTGAGCCCGACCGAGATGTCGGTGCTCGGCACCCTGTCCGTCTGCGGCAAGGCGACCCCGGGCGAACTCGCCCGCAAGGAACATGTCCAGCCGCCCTCGATGACCCGCATCGTGGCCCTGCTGGAGGCCAAGGGGCTGGTCCGGCTTGAGCCGCACCCCGAGGACCGGCGCCAGAAGGTCGTCACCAGAACCGAACAGGCCGAAGCGATGCTGGAGGAAAGCCGCCGCAAGCGCAACGCCTTCCTGGCCGGACTGGTCGACGGACTCGACGACGACGAGTGGGCGAAAGTCCGCGCCGCCGCCCCCGTACTGGAGAAGCTCGCCAATCTGTAATCGCGTGCCGCGCACCCGCGTGACGCTCGTCGTAAGGAGGGGACACCTTTGAGTTCGGGACCCGGAGCAGCTTCCGCCCCCGCACCTACCACTTCCACCGCCGGCGGCGCCGCCCGCCGGTCCTCGATGTTCAGTTCCCTGGGAATCAGGAACTACCGCTTCTTCTTCGCCGGCCAGGTCATATCCAACACCGGCACCTGGATGCAGCGCATCGCCCAGGACTGGCTGGTGCTCAGCATCACCGGCTCCTCGACCGCCGTCGGCGTCACCACGGCCCTCCAGTTCCTGCCGATGCTGCTGTTCGGTCTCTACGGCGGGGTCCTCGTCGACCGCCTGCCCAAGCGGCCCGTCCTCCTCGTCACCCAGACCTGGATGGGCCTCGCCGGTCTCGTCCTCGCCGCGCTGACCCTCTCCGGCCACGTCCAGGTGTGGCACGTCTACGTCGCCGCCTTCGCCACCGGCCTCGCCACGGTCGTCGACAACCCGGCCCGCCAGTCCTTCGTCTCCGAGATGGTCGGCCCGGACCAGTTGCAGAACGCGGTCAGCCTGAACTCCGCGAACTTCCAGTCGGCCCGGCTGATCGGCCCCGCCGTCGCGGGTGTCCTCATCACCGGAGTCGGCACCGGCTGGGCGTTCCTCTTCAACGGACTGTCCTTCGTCGCCCCCGTCTCCGGACTGCTGCTGATGCGCGGCCGTGAACTGCACGTCGCCCGGCGGACCCCGCGGGGCAAGGGCCAGCTGCGGGAGGGCCTGCGCCATGTCGCCGGACGCCCCGAGCTGATCTGGCCGATCGTCCTGGTCGGCTTCATCGGCACCTTCGGCTTCAACTTCCCGGTCTGGCTCTCGGCCTACGCGGACGACGTCTTCCACGCCGGTGCCGGCGGCTACAGCCTCCTCAACACGCTGATGGCGGTCGGCTCGGTGGCCGGCGCGCTGCTCGCCGCCCGCCGTGGCACGTCCCGGCTGCGGCTGCTGATCGCCGCCGCGGTGGCCTTCGGCGCCCTGGAGACGGTGGCCGCGCTCGCCCCGTCGTACTGGCTGTTCGCGCTGCTCATGGTCCCGATCGGGATCTTCGGCATGACCACCAACGTCACCGCGAACACCTCGGTCCAGATGGCCAGCGACCCGGCGATGCGCGGCCGGGTGATGGCCCTGTTCATGATGGTCTTCATGGGCGGTACGCCGCTGGGCGCCCCGATCGTCGGCTGGATCACCGACGCCTACGGACCGCGGATCGGCTTCCTCTTCGGCGGCGTCGTCTCGACGCTGTCGGCCGCCGCCATCGGACTGGTGCTGGTCCGGATGGGCGGGCTGCGCCTGTCGATGGGCTGGAACCACGGCCATCCGCACGTGCGGTTCGTCCGCCCCGAGCCGGAGCCCGAGCCGGAACTGTCACCGGCGGGGTGACCTCCCGCCGGGGACGGGCCGACTCGTACCCGCTCATGTCTTTCGAGGTCCCCTGCCGCCCGCCCCGCTCATGTCCTTGGAGGTCGTGCCTCGCCGCCCGCCGCTGTCACCCTGCGGGCCAGCACCTGTCCCGGCCAGGCCGCCTCGGTCTGCCCCGGCCAGGCGTCCCGGCCGACCGTGAAGGACTCGGTCGGGGTGAAGCCGTGGCGCTCGTAGTAGGCGACCAGCTTGCGGTCACCGCCCGCGTAGCAGTCCACCCGGAGCAGCGACACCCCGCTGCGTCGAGTCTCCGCCGCCGCGTGCGCCAGCAGGGCGGACCCGACGCCGAGGCCCTGGAAACGGCGGTCGGAGGCCAGGATGTGGATGTAGCGCTCGGGTTCGTCCGCGGGCCGGACGTACGGCCCGGGCCCGTCGGTGAGGGTGAGCGTGGCCGCCGGGACCCCCGCGTACTCCGCGATGTACGGAGCGCCCTCGGCGACGTACCGTTCGACCATCGCCACCGACCGGGGATCTGCCGACCAGGGGGTCCGCCCCCACTGCGCGGTGCGGCCCCGGGCGGCCAGCCAGGCCACGCCGCTGTCGAACATGCCGAGGATCAGCGGGACGTCGGCGGGCAGTCCGGCCCTGATCGTGATCTTCTCGCTCTGTTCCATGGCCGCCATGATGCTCCCGCCCGCCCGCCCGCCCGCCCGTCTGGGAGGGTGAGGCCATGAGACTCTTCGCCGCCGTGCTGCCCCCTCCGGACGTCGTCGGTGAACTGGCCGTCGAGGCCGACGGGCTGCGCGGACTGCCCGGCGCGGACGGACTGCGCTGGACCGGCCGCCCCGGCTGGCACCTCACCCTCGCCTTCTACGGCGAGGTCGACGACACGCTCGTACCGGACCTCTCGGCCCGCCTGGCGCGCGCGGCCCACCGCGGCGCCCCCTTCCCGCTCGCCCTCGCGGGCGGCGGGCAGTTCGGCGGCGGCCGGGCCCTGTGGACCGGGGTCCGGGGCGACCTGGCGGCGCTGCGCCTGCTGGCCGAGCGGGCGGAGGCCGCGGCGCGCAGGGCGGGCGTGCCGATGGAGGAGCACCGGCGCTACCGGGCCCATCTGACGCTGGCCCGCGCCCGGGACCGGGCGGGCGCGGACGTCCAGCCGTACCTGGACTCGCTCGCCGCCTTCACCAGTCGCACCTGGACGGTGGCCGACCTCGTCCTGGTCCGCAGCAACCTGCCGAGGTCCGGCGTCGCCGGTGAGCAGCCCCGCTACGAGACGGTCGCCCGCTGGGCGCTCGGCGGGGCCGGTTAATCTCGACTGCGTGGACCCGAAAACCCGGAACCGGATCATGGCCGTTGCGCTCGTGCTGATGTTCGTGGTGGTGGCGCTGACGGCGGCCCTCGGCAGGTAGCCCGCCACCGCGACGCGGCCGGGCACCGCGACGCGGCCGTGCACCGGGAACGGCCCGCCGGCGCGACGCGGCCCGCCGGCGCGAACGGCCGGCCACCGCCCACGCGGCCGGCCACCGCGACGCGGCCCGCGACGTACTGTCCTGCGGCCTGCCCTACGGCTCGGCGCCGGGACCCGTCACCAGGCGAACGCCTCCGGGGACGGACCCGGACCGGGGAAGATCTCTTCGAGCCCGTCCAGCAGTTCCCGGGACAGCTCAAGCTCCAGGGCGCGCAGGGCCGACTCCAACTGCTCCATGGTGCGCGGGCCGACGATCGGGCCGGTCACGCCGGGCCGGGTGAGCAGCCAGGCGAGCGCCGCCTCGCCCGGTTCGACGCCGTGCTTGTCGAGCAGGTCCTCGTACGCCTGGATCTGCGCGCGTTGGGCCGTGTTGGCGAGGACGTCCGCGGTGCGCCCGGTGGCTCGTCTGCCGCCCTCGGTCTCCTTCTTGATCACACCGCCGAGCAGTCCGCCCTGGAGCGGCGACCACGGGATGACGCCCAGGCCGTATTCCTGGGCGGCCGGGATGACCTCCATCTCGGCGCGTCGCTCGGCGAGGTTGTACAGGCACTGCTCGCTGACCAGCCCGATGGTCCCGCCGCGCCGCTCGGCGATCTCGTTGGCCTGGGCGATCTTGTAACCGGGGAAGTTGCTGGACCCGGCGTAGAGGATCTTGCCCTGCTGGACGAGGACGTCGATCGCCTGCCAGATCTCCTCGAAGGGAGTGTTCCGGTCGATGTGGTGGAACTGGTAGAGGTCGATGTAGTCGGTCCGGAGCCGCTTCAGACTGGCCTCCACCGCCCGCCGGATGTTCACCGCGGAGAGCTTGTCGTGGTTGGGCCAGGCCGGGTCTTCCGCGGCCATGTTGCCGTTCACCTTGGTGGCGAGCACCACTTTGTCGCGCCGCTCTGCGCCCTTCGCGAACCAGTTGCCGATGATCTCCTCGGTGCGGCCCTTGTTCGGGCCCCATCCGTAGACGTTCGCGGTGTCGATGAAGTTGATGCCCGCGTCCAGCGCCGCGTCCATGATCGCGTGACTGTCGGCTTCATTGGTGAGCGGGCCGAAGTTCATGGTGCCGAGGACGAGTCGGCTGACCTTGAGTCCAGTGCGTCCGAGCTGCGTGTACTCCATGGCATCCAAGCCAACGACTTCGAGTGCGCTCAATGCAAGCACGTGGAAGTGGATGTGCCGCGGTGTCAGGGGCGATGGCGCTGGTCGCGGGGGAATTCGTCCGTGGCGAGGGTGAGACCGAGGGGCGTGGCGGTCATGTCCACGTCCGTTCCGAAGGAGACGGTCAGCTCACTGACGTACTCGCCGTCCTTGGGCTGCGTGTACAGGTGGCACTTGCCCTGGTACGGGTCGGCGATCAGGTACACGGGAACTTCGGCGACGGCGTACGCGGCCTTCTTGGGGCCGTAGTCGTTGTGGGCCGTGCCCTTCGAGATGACCTCGGCCACGAACTCGACGTCACCGCAGCGCCACAGGCCCCCGGGCGTCTGCTCCGCCGCCTCCGCGACCAGCGTGACATCGGAGGCGAAGCCGTTGAGGTGGCCCGGATAGTCGATGCGGACGTCCGACTTCACGCGCATGCGGGGGTACTTGGCGCGTAGCTGCTCGATGATGTCCAGGATGATCTCCCAGTGCGTGTCCCGCTGCGGCGACATGAAGACCGCGCCCTCGACGATCTCGACCTTGTAGCCCTCGGGGGTGGTCCGCTCAAGCGACTCGAACATGCCGTCCAGAGTCAGTCCGCAGTTTTCCTCGGCCATCTCGATCCTGTCTTCAAGGACGGTCATCGTGGCGGTCCTCCCCGGCCGCCCCACGAGCGGGGCTGCCGCGCGGAACAACGATACGTACGGTGATCCGGACACGGAGGGAACCGCACCTGACCGGCGGGTGGCCGTGGGAATCCGGTGGTCGGCGTCCGTGAATGTGAACGCGGAGCGAATTGCGGGTCTTTTGTGAAGATCCGGGGTGGGTGAGTTTACGTTCCTGTGGTCGCCGTCAGGTCATCGTGCGAAGAATCTGTCGGGATCCATTCACCGGCCACGCAGATTTTTGTCGCAAGTGCTGCATACGGGCTGGGCAGCCCCATTTTCCGGCGCGTGAGTAACCGTGTGGATGCCCTGGAGAGCTGAACCCAAGGGGCAGTTGACCCGTTGTGAGGCCAGTGGTGTCTAATCAATTTCGCTGCGATGGGCGTGTTCTCGCAGGGCGGCGTGAGACGTTCCGGACCCATTGACGCGCCAGCACGAAGGGGAAAATTTCTTGCATAAAAGGAAATCGCGAAAGAAGCTGCTCGCAGCCGTTGTCGCGGTGGCTGCGGCCGGGTTCGCCCTGCCCGCCATAGCCCAGGCATCCGGCCCCGACGATTCGGGCGATTCCGGCCAACAAGCCGATTACGCCGATGCCGCGTCGACATTCCACGTCCCCGAGTCGGTCCTGCTCGGCGTCGCCTATGCGCAGTCCCAGTGGGACCAGCACGAGGGGCAGTACAACACCTCCGGTGGATACGGGCCCATGAGCCTCACCGACGTGACCCCCAAGATGCTGGCGGGCGGCGGGGCGGGCCAGGCCGGTCGCGCCGGGCTCAGCGAAGCCGCCTCGAACCCGTCCATGCACACCCTGACGAAGGCGGCGAAGCTCCTCGACGTCGCGCCCGAGAAGCTCCGGAAGGACTCCCGGACGAACATCCTCGGCGGCGCGGCGCTGCTCGCCTCGTACCAGAAGGAGTTGACCGGCGAGACGTCCTCGGACCCGGCCGCCTGGTACGGCGCGGTCGCCCGCTACAGCGGCTCCTCGGACCAGGCGGTGGCCGGTGCGTTCGCCGACCGGGTGTTCGCGCAGATGAAGAAGGGCGCCAAGCGGACGACCGCGGAGGGCGACAAGGTCAACCTGGACTCCGACCCGTCGCTGAAGACCAGTTCCGGCCAGCTGCAAGGGCTGAAACTGAACGCCACGTCGACCACCCCGCAGGCCGAGTGCCCGTCCGACCTGCCGTGCACGTTCCTGCCGGCCGACGCGTCGAACTACCAGGCGGCCGACCGCCCCTCCGACGGCCTGGACATCAAGTACATCGTCATCCACGACACGGAGTCGTCCTACGACTCCGCCGTCAGCGCCTTCCAGAAGGCGGGCAACGGCGATGCGGCGAACTACATCATGGCCGCCGACGGCAGGGTCACCCAGATGGTGCCCAACCAGGGCGTCCCCCTGCACGCGGGCAACTTCTGGTTCAACATGCACTCCCTCGGCATCGAGCACGAGGGCTTCGCCGCCCACGGCGCCACCTGGTACACCCAGAGCGTGTACCAGGACACGGCCAACCTGGTGAAGTACCTCGCCGACAAGTACGACATCCCGCTGGACCGCGAGCACATCGTCGGCCACGACAACGTGCCCGGCCCGCTGGACGACTACGTCGCCGGCGTGCACTGGGACCCGGGTCCGTACTGGAACTGGAACTCCTTCATGGCCATGCTCGACGCCCCGGTCGACGACACCCCGCACGGGGTCGGCCAGGTCGGCTCCGCCGTGACGATCAACCCCGAGTTCGACACCAACAAGCAGACCACCAAGGTCTGCCCGTACGACGACCCGACCGGTGCGATCACCGAGTGCACCGATCAGACCGAGCCGTCGAACTTCCTGTACGTACGCACCGGGCCGAGCACGGACGCGCCGGTGTTCACCGACCCCGGCCTGCACAAGGGCGACGCCAAGGGCACGAACGAGATCAGCGACTGGGGCAGCACCGTCTCCCAGGGCCAGCAGTTCGTGGTCGCGGACGTCAACGGCGACTGGACGGCCATCTGGTACGCCGGTGCGAAGGTGTGGTTCTACAACCCGGGCGGCGTCAACACCTCTCCCGCCACCGGCGTGAAGGTGGTCAGCGCGGCGGGTGACGCCCCGGTCGACGTGTACGGCTCCGGCTACCCGAAGCCGTCCGAGTACCCGGCGGACCTGAAGCCCTCCACCGTGGCCCCGCTGAGCGCGTACTCGATCCCCGCGGGCCAGGCGTACGTCGCCACCCGGAAGCCGGTCTCCACGGACGACTTCTTCAAGGCCGGCGACACCGTGGTCAAGGGTGCCGGAAAGCTCTACACGATCCAGTACAACCACCGCGTGGCGCTGGTCGACGCCGCGGACGTCACCGCCCACCGGGTCCGGGTGCACCCGCGGCCCGCGACGCCGCAGAACTGACAGCCGTAGATCCTGCAGCCGTAGATCCTGCAGCCGTAGAACCGGCAGTCGTCGGTTCGACCCCGCCGACCCCGTCCCGGTGCCGCCACACCGGGGCGGGGTCTCGCCGTGTCCACCGCGGCCGGGGCCCGGGCTCATGCCCCCGCGTACCGCTCACCCACCCCCCACCCCAGCCACATCGCCTCCGCGAACGCCGACGCGATCTTGTGCTCGCCGTCGGGACTCGGGTGGGTGCCGTCGTAGGTGTCGCAGTGGATGTCGAACGTCGGCGGCGGCTCGGCCAGCAGCAGGGGGGAGCCGGGTCGGTCGAGGTCGGCGACCGTCTTCGCGAGCAGGACGTTGAAGTGGGCCACCTGGTCCGCGAAGAGGTCGTCCGCCTGCGCGCGGATGTTGGGGACGACCGGCAGCAGCACCATCCGGATGCGCGGGTCGGCCTCGCGTGCCGCGGTGATGAAGGCGCGGGCGTTGCGGTCCGTCTGCTCGGCGTCCGTGTAGAAGCCGAGGTCGATCAGGCCGAGCGACACCAGGAGTATGTCCGGCCGCCCCTCCCGTATCGCCTCGCCGATCAGCGGGGCCAGGTGCACAAAGCCCTCGCCCCAGCCGGCCAGGTGGCCGCGGGGGAAACCGGGGTCGGCGTAGGCGAGGGAGACCGGTGCGTCCGCGGCCTTGTCGTAGAGCGTCTCGCGCGGGCCGACCAGGGTGAACGGGCCGCCGTAGGTCGCGCACAGGTGGCGCCAGAGCCGGTAGCGCCATGTGTGTTCGCCCGCACTTCCGATCGTGGTGGAATCACCGACGGGCATGAGCCTGAGCATCCGATCATGATGGTCGATCACGGTGCCCGACGGGGTGTGAGGCCCACCACGCCGGGCCGTCCCCGGGGCGGGATGGCAGGCTTGGGGCATGCGTCTCTCGTTGGCCCTCATCGCCGGGGCTCTGCTCACGGGTGCCCTCGTGGCACCGCCCGCCGCCGCGGCCGACGGCGACCACGGGTTCACCATCAAGGACCCGCGGATCACCGAGTCCAGCGGCCTCGCCGCCTCCCGCCTCCACCCGGGCATCTACTGGACGCACAACGACAGCGACGACGGGCCGTACATCTACGCCGTGGACAGCGCCACCGGGAAGACCGTCGCCACGGTGAGCCTCAGCGGCATCGGCTCCCCGCGCGACGTCGAGGCGATCTCCATCGGACCCGGCAACCAGATCTACGTCGGTGACATCGGCGACAACCTCGACGGCAAGTGGCCGCACGTCTGGATCTACCGGCTGCCCGAGCCCAAGGAGCTGAAGGACCAGACGATCCGCGCCACGCAGTACGTGGTGACGTACTCGGACGGCGCCCGCAACGCCGAGTCGCTGGCCGTGCACCCCAAGACGGGGCGCGTCTACATCATCGACAAGAAGGAGGACGGCGGGCACCTCTACGAGGGCCCCGCGCAGCTGTCGCCGTCCGGCACCAACGTCTTCAAGCCGGTCGCACCCGTCGACCTGTGGGCGACGGACGCCGCGTTCTCGCCGGACGGCTCGCAACTCGCGGTGCGCGGCTACCTCGGCGGCATCCTGTACGACTGGAAGGACGGCGGCATCAAGCGCCGGCAGCGGCTCGACGTGCCGTTGCAGCGGCAGGGCGAGTCCGTGACCTACTCCGCCGACGGCACCAAGCTCCTGTACGGCACCGAGGGCGAGCAGAGCGAGGTGACGGTGCAGGACGCGCCCGCACCGGCCGGGGGCGGATCCGCCTCGCCCTCCAGCACCGGCGACTCCTCGTCCGGCAGTACGGGCGCGGGCCTGAGCACGAGTTCCGGCCTGAAGACCGCCGCCGTGATCGCACTGGTCGTGGCGGCGCTGCTGTGGTTTCGGCGGTTGCGGCGGCGGGACTGACCCGGTCGGGCGCGGCGGCCCGCGCCTGCCGCCCCGCCGCGCACCCAACTGATACATGACAGAGGCGTATTGAAGCGGTACCCGATGCCTGACAGCCACGGCATGGAGACGGGGTCCCACCACATTGGCCCCGTACGCCATCGAAGGCGAACGACTCATCCCATGGAGGGTCTTCTCCCATGCCACCCCCTGTCATGCTGCGCCGCGGCACCCTGCTTGCGTCGACGGTGCTGCTCAGCGGACTGCTGCTCCCGTCGGCGTCCGCCGTCCCGAAGGACGCGCCGGCGTCCTCGAAGGGCGCCGGAGCACTGGACTGGCGTCCTTGCACAACCGTCGCCAAGGACTGGCCCATTCCGGACGACCGTACGGAGTGCGCACAACTGACTGTCCCCCTGGACTACTCCACACCACAGGGACGCAAGATCAACGTCGCGGTCAGCCGGCTCAAGGCCGGCAAGCCGGGGTCGAACACCATTCCCCTGGTGTACGGCACGGGCGGACCGGGCCTGCTCAAGGTCTCGGCACCGGCCGGCGTGCTGGAGACCGGCCTGAGCCCGCTCGCCGTCGACCACGACATCGTCAGCATGGACGACCGGGGCGCCAGCTACAGCGACAAGATCGAGTGCGATCCGGGAGAGTCCCCGGACGCACCGCCCACGGCCGGCCCGCGGGAGCGCATCAAGGCGGAGTTCGACGCGCAGTCCGAGTTCAACCAGCGGTGCGTGGCGAAGGACCCCGAGTTCGTGCGCCAGCTCACCCCCGCGAACGCCGCCCGGGACCTCGACTCCTTCCGGCAGGCACTCGGCGCCCCGAAGATCGACTACTACGGTGTGTCGTTCAGCACCGCCGTCGGCATCGCCTACCGGTCGCTCTTCGACGACCGGGTCAGCCACATGTGGCTGGACTCGGTGTTGCCGCCGGTGTTCGACCACTCCGCCATGGACGCGGCAATCGAGGCGGTCGGGTCGCCCTACGGCAGCTTCGCCCAGTGGCTGGCCCGGCACGATGTGGAATACCACCTGGGCACGGACCCCGCCGCCCTCACGCGGAAACTGGCCGATCTCCGCGACGAACTGGACCGCAAGCCCCGGGTCGTCGGCGACGAGGTGATGAACGGCGACTGGGTGGTCGGCCTCGCCTCCAGCACTCCCAGTGGCTGGGTGACGTCGGCGATCGACCTGGTGACCGTGCTGGAGGGCGGACTGCCCGAAGCCCTGCCGAAGACCACGGGGGATGCGAAGCGGCGCCCCTTCGGCTACGAGACTCCGCATGGTGGCATGAACGGCCTGCAGTACAACGCGATGCTGTGCAACGGCGCCACCAGTCCCACCGACTTCTCCGGACTGTGGGGTGCCCTGCAGGCGCGTCGCACCGCGGATCCCCTCAAGGGTTCCTACTTCAGCCCGTGGTGTGCCGACTGGCCCCTGAAGGTTCCCCCCACCCCGGTGAAACGGGGAACCAGCCCGCTCCAGCTGTCCGGCCACACCTATGAGACTGTCACGCCCTTCAACGAGGCCCAGGAAACCCAGAAGGCGATCGGCGGCGGGTTGCTGACCGTCCAGGACGACGTGCACTCCTCCCTTTCCCATCTTCCCTGTGTGTCGAAGGTCCTGGAGTTCTTCCGGAACGGCAGGACGACCAACGGCACCTGCCCCGGCGTGCAATGAGCGCCCCCGTACGACAAGGAGCCACCATGCAACGTCGCTTCAAGATCGGCGCCCCGCTCGGCGCGGCACTTTTCGGTCTCCTGCTGCTCGCACCGACCGGCTCCGCCGCGCCGTCCGGCCCCTTGGCCGCTTCCGCCGGGACCACGACGGTGACCGCGTCGGCACGGTCGACGAGTTCGGCCGCACAGAGTGACGAACCGGGCTTCACCGGCACGGCCGAGGTCAACGGCTGTTCGGGTGCGGTCGTCCGGATGCCCGCCTCACAGCCCGATGACCGGGCGATGGTGATGACCAACGGCCACTGCTACGAAGGGGCCTGGCCGGTGCCGGGCGAGGTCCTGGTGGACCAACCCTCCCACCGCCTGTTCAACGTGCTCGGCCGCACCGGTGACACCGCGGTGCAACTGCACGCGAGCAAGGCCCTCTACGTCACGATGACCGGCACGGACATGGCCCTCTACCAGGTCGAGACCACCTACCGGCAACTGGAACGGGACCACGGGGTCAAAGCGCTGACGGTCTCCGACCGGCGGCCGACCCGCGGCGCGGACCTCCGGGTCGTGTCGGCGAGCTGGAAGCAGGAGTTCAGCTGCAAGCTCGACCAGTTCGCCTACCGGGTCCTGGAGACGGGCAACTCCACCGAGGACGTCCTGCGGTACACGCCCGCATGCGACACCAGTTCCGGCACCTCGGGATCTCCCGTGATCTCCGGCGGCCAGATCGTGGGCATCAACAACACCAGCAACCACGACGGCGGCCAGTGCACGCTGGACAACCCCTGCGAGATGGCGCGGAACGGCACGATCAGCACGCACAAGGGAATCGGCTACGCCACACAGACGTACTGGCTGGCCACGTGCGTCGCCCCGGGGAACAAGCTGGACCTGGACCGCACCGGCTGCCTGCTGCCCCGCCCCGATCCCCGTCGCGGGCAGGCGGAGCAGCACTGAGAACACCGCGGGTCGCGCCCCCGCCGGCCCGGGGACTGCGCGCCGACGGGCACAGGGGACTACTCGCCCAGCGGGCACCGTAGTTCGGCTCTGGCTCGGTTCGGGCCGCAGGTGACCAGGGCCAGGGAAAGAAACGCGGGACGTTCGAGGTAGAAGCCGAGCGACACGTCACCGCCCGAGGCCAGCCGCTGAACGGCGGAGGCGACGAGGGCGGCGCGGTACGTGTCGTCGCGCTGGGCCTCGGCGGCGAAGCGGGACGCGTACTCGGCCAGCCGCTCACGCAGCCACCCGGCCGCTGCCGTGGGCTCCGGCCAGCTGCCCCGCACCAGAGAACCGGGTTTGACGAGCCAATAGGCCGTCTCCAGCGGCGGCAGGTCCGACCTGGGGAACTCCGCCACCACCTCGCGGTACCGCTGAATCAGCTCGGGTCTGCTCCCGGCCGGCGGCGGCTCGGGATGCGGCGGGCGGCGCAGCGCCTCCTGGTCGAAGCGGGCCTTCGGGCCGGTCCACAGGTAGCCGTGGTGGTGCACGGGGCGTCCAGTTCGGGGCGTCGGCGGATCGGGGAGTCGGCTGGTCCTGGCCTGCCGAGGGCACGCCAGGACCAGTTGGGGAGGGCGGAGTCGGCTCAGACGTGCAGGCCGAACCGCGCCAGGTCGATTCCGGCCGCGTCCAGTTCCGCCTGGGTGAACCTCAGGGGCTGGGCCTCGGGCCGCTTGCTGTCGCCGAGGGCCCAGATGCCCTCGCCGATCCGGGCCAGCGTCACGCACCCGTCGGTGCAGGGGCCGCCGCAAGCCTTCACGAACGAGGCCGTGCCGATGTCGAGCGCGTACAGGTCGGTTCCGTTCACCATCGCTGTGCCTTCCTGCTCTGCTGTCGCGGCCGTGGCCGACCGCCGCCGCCCGTGACAGGCGGGAGTCCATGAGGGGGAGTCGGGCGATCCGCCAGGTCTACGGCTGCCCGTGCACGCCCGAGGTGTGGTCCCGGATCTCGGTGGCGTGGCGGGCGGCCAGGGTGAGATCACCGGACTCCTTGCGGGGGAGCTGCCGCCAGTTCGCGGTACACACGTCGCAGCCGGGGGCGGGTACGCAGTCCAACAGCCATGCGTCGAAGCCGCGGGGGAGCTGTGCTGAGCGCTTGTGCTGCGGGTGCGTCTGCTGTGCGTTCGCCATGGGTGTCACGGTGTCTCCCGGGGGCTCGCCGAGTGGTTCGGCTTGGGGTGATGACCGTAGGCGGGGGGAAGTGCGCAAGGTGTGGAATATTCTCGATTATTCTTCTCCGGTCACTCTGGATGCATGAACTTTCACTCAGAGGTACCGACATGCTGGGGGCGCGAACTTCGTCAACATCCAGGGGTGGTCGTATATGGCACGCAGGTTGCGGTTCAACGGGACCGGGAGTGATGGCGGTGGATGCCCCTCCGTGCACGAGGACTTGGACAGCGGAGAGGTGATCGTGCATGGCCCTCCGCTCACGGACCCGGAGGACATCGCACAGCTTCACCACCGCTCGGAGGGAGAGATCGCGATCGTGGTCCCCAGGGACCTGCTCGTGGACTGGACTCCGAAGGAGCGGAGGCGGCAGGTGCGCACCATCGATCTGGACGAGTTCGGGAACTTGTTCACCAAGTTCGAGCACACCGCGTGGCGGTTGGAGACCCGTCGGCGGTACGCGAGTGATGAGGCCAGCGACCGCTGGGAGAGTTTCATCGAGACCGGGAAGGTCATCGAGGACTGGCAGGTGGGCGCTGCTACCAGGGCGTTCCGCGACACGATGCGTACGCAGACCGCGCAAGGGAAGCGGGTCGAGCGGGTACGCATCGTGGACCGTCCCGCCACCACCGGTCAGCGCTACCTCCTTGAGGGCGCCCGGTGGAACATCGCAAGCGGGGAAGACATCCGCAACATGTGGCGCACCGACGCGGACCAGCTCCGGCTCCCAGTCGAGGACTTCTGGCTGTTCGACAGCCGCCTCATCGCGCTCCTGCGGTTCGATGACGACGACCAGCTCACGCACGTGGACCTCATCACGGAGCCGGCAGAGGTGGTGCGCTGCGCCATGATCCGGGATGCTGCTTGGCATCACGCCGTACCGTGGAAGCAGTTCACGGCTGAGATGAGCGGTGACGCGTAGGAGCCAGATTGGGTACCGGTGAGCACGGACTACCAGAGAGCGCGTGAGGAACTGGGCCGAAGGCTCAGAGAACTACGTGTCGAGAGTCCTGATGGTCGGCTCACCGGTACCGACCTGGCCCAGCGTCTGGGGTGGCCGCAGTCGAAGGTCAGCAAGCTGGAGAACGGCAGGCAGACGCCGACGGACGACGACCTCCGGGCGTGGGCAGAGGCTGTGGGACAGCCCGTGGTTTTTTCGGAACTACGGGGTCGTCTCAAGGGGTTCGAGAGCCACATCCGGTCCTGGCGGCGCCAGTTGTCGAGAGGGCACGGCCCGGTCCAGGAAACCTGGAACTCCCTCGTTTCTGATACCCAGACCATGCACGCGTTGAGCAACGCCGCTATCAACGGGATGCTTCAGACGGCCGACTACGCTCGGCACGTCTTCGAGGGCCACTCTGCGTTGCTGAATTCCCCACGGGACACGGAAACCGCGGTGCGGACCCGTATGAAACGGCAGGAGTGGCTGTACCGTCCGGGCAAGCGGCTGAACCTGCTCATGCATGAGAGTGTGCTGCGGGCCCGGCTCTGCCCACCCGAAGTACTGGCGGCGCAACTGGACCGCCTGCTTGGCGTGGTGGGCATGGACACCGTGCACATGGGGATCCTGCCCTTGGACGCCAACCTGGATCTAATGTTGGGCAACTCCTTCTGCATGCTGGACGACCGCCTGGTCACCGTAGAGGACTGGCACGCCGAACTCTGGCTCGACGATGCCGAAACGATCGCTCTCTACCGTCGGGTCTGGGACACCCTCGCGGAGTCGGCCGTCTTCGGGGCCGACGCCCAGCAGGTGATCGCGCGCGTCCGCCGGAGCATCAAGGTCTGAGGACGTACGGCCGTACCACGTCGTCGTGGTCCTCCGGCCTCGCTGCCGATCGCGATGCCGACGTCGTCCCCGCCCCGGCCTCCCGGTGAACCAGACCGGGCGCCCTCCCGTTGAAGTCGTGAGCGACACGACCTCGCGACCCGTCCTCCTGGGTCGCGCGCCCTTCACGCACACCAACAAGGAGAAGAAATGGAACATTCCGATGAAGAAGAGAAGGTCTACCTGGAGCAGCACAAGGAGTTCCGTGGACAGCGGTAAAGGCGGTCAGGGGGAATTTGCCGAAGAAAATGGACTGGTACCGTCAACTTTCAACTATGGGGTAACCAACTCGAATAAACGTGGTGCGGGCCTCAAGGTCCGGAGTCGCTATAAGAGAATTTCGTCAGACGAGATCAGGCGAATTCTTGAGGCGTGGATGGCGGACTTGGAGGAGCGAACGTTGGCCGAGTTCGGTCGCGATCATTGCGATCCCGTCACTGGGCAGCCCGATCCCATCACTGAAAGGACCGTGCAGCGTTGGGCGAAGAATGCAAGTAAGTATGGTCTGTCGCAGCAGGCGGTGGATGATTGCCGGGAGAGGCGGGCCAGGGGTCACTCCGTCAAGTTATATACAGACGATGAGAAGAAGGAATATTTGGATAAGTTTTTTGGTCAAAGTGGCTCGCTGGAAGAATTTGCGCGAGCTGAACGCGTCCCGCGTGACACGCTCAAGTATTGGCTGAAAAAGCGGGCGGCGCAAGAGCGCGGGGCCCAGGATTCCCTGGATATTTTGCGTCAAGGGATCCTGGCCCCAGGGCCGGCTCAGTTTCCCGCTGCATCCGGTCATACCGATGCATCCCAGGCCGGTCCGTCCCAGGTGGCAGAGTGGGTCATTCCGCCTCCTCCGGTAGATTGGGGTTGGGATCAGTACGTCGATTACGGCGCATTGCAGGGACATTCGCAGCAGGATGGCGTCGCGGGGTTCGGTTTGGGCTCGTCGGGCGTGGCTGCCTACGCTGCCGGCTTCCCACAAAAGTTCCTACCGGATTCCTCATCCGCTGTCGGCTTCCCACAGGAGTTCCTACCGGATTCCTCATCCGCTCCGGCCCTCGACAGCGATGCGTACAACCAGTATTTGCTGTCCCTTACCGGTGACCCTGGGGTCGCGTCCCACTATCTGTCCACCGGATCCGGCCAGTCCCCGGACCATTCGTCTCGGTGGGGGAATTGGTCGACTAATCCGTCCGGACAGGGCGCGGGTCGCCCATTCGGTCGTTCGTGAGGTGTGGGGTGTCCGCCGTGACATGGTCGCCGGGCGGTTTTGGCCGGCGGCCCGGTGGCGGCGCTGTTCCGTTGGCAGTGGTTGACGGTCGCCGGAGCATCAGGGTCTGAGGATGTACGGCCGTACCACGTCGTCGTCGGTCGGCCAGGAAAGCGGCGGACGGGTACGGGCCGGCGCCTGCCAGCATTCTTCCTCGCGCGGGATTGGCAGATACCGGCCGGCCGCGCGGCTGCGTTTGGCCCAGCGGCGCCAGCGGGCGTCGTACGGGTTCGGCAGCTGCCAGACGTACGGGTCCGGGGTTCTGACCTCCTGTGCGAGGTCCACGAGATCGGCCGTGGGGCAATCGGTGCGTGGTCGGCCGAGGAGGCGGGCGAGCGCGTCATACATCCGCCGGAACATGGGCGCCTTCCAGCCTTTCCACGTCGGTGAACCGGGCCCACACGCACTTGGCGTGTGCCTCTTGCCGGTGGCCCCACTCCGCCGCCAGCCCGGCTACGAGCGCGAGCCCGCGTCCGCACTCCTCGTCCGGCCCGGAGTCGTGCTGCCGGGGGAGTAGATCCCGGTCCGGGTCCGAGACCTCCAGCATCAGCACCGGGCCATCGAGGGCGAGCGTGATTTCGACGTCCGTGCAGGAAGTGCGGCAGTGGGCCACGGCGTTGGTGAAGAGTTCGTTCGCGGAGAGGGTGACGGCGTCGGCGACGGCGCCGGTGATTCCCCAGTCCGCGAGGGTCTCGCGGATGCGGTGGCGGGCGGTGGGGACGTGCTCACTGCGGTTGGGGACGCGGAAGGTTTGGGTTTCGGGCATGGGGGTGCTGTACCTCCTGACTGACCGTCAAGATGCAGAATTGCAAGCTCCTTGCGCCCATGAGGCTAAGTTAGAAAGTGGGCGAATCACAATCGAATGAGGTGCATGCATGCTGTTGGATATATGTTCGATGACGGCATGCTCTACAGTTTCGTTGCGACTGAGAGGGGGCCGGAATGCCGGTGAGTGGACGACCGACCGTGCGCAGCAGGCGACTTGGATCTGCGCTCAAGACGTACCGACTGGCGGCGAAGCTGGACCAACTCCAGGCCGCCGAGGTGATCGCCGCCCATCAGACCAGGGTCAGTCGCATCGAGACCGGGCATGTGTCAGCTCGCCCGCTCGAAATCAGAGCGCTACTGGATGCGTACGAGGTGCATGACTCGGGAGTCCGGCAGAAGCTTGAGGATCTGGCACGTCAGTCGAAGCGACGGGGCTGGTGGCTGGAGCATGCCGCACACCTGCGGGCGGACTATCTCGACCACATCGCGCTGGAGGACGACGCGACCTATATCCGGGAGTGGCAGCCGGTCCTGGTCCCCGGGCTTCTGCAAACTCTGTCCTACGCTGAGGCGATCGCCAGGGGAAACCCTCACCACATCGCCCCGGAGCGGATCGCCCAGTTGGGAAAGGTACGCGAAAGTCGGCAGGCGAAGATCCAAGAGGGTGGGGCAACGTACTCCACCGTCCTTGGAGAATCAGTCATCGCCCACCCGTTGGTGGATGTCGAGATTCACCGCGAACAGCTTGCCGCGATTCTTGAGGTTGGCAGGCGGAAGAACGTCACGGTGCAGGTACTGCCGTTCAGTGCAGGTGTTCTTGGAGCTGTGACCTCGGACTTCTCCGCCTTCAGCTTTGATTCCGAGCCGGTGGTCGAGGCGGTGACCCTGGAGAACCTGAGAGGGACCTCGGTCCTCGAAGATCCCGAAGACCTCACTGCTTACGCCAATATGTACGACCTACTACGATCGTCGGCACTGGCACCGGAGCCGAGCGCGAAGCTCATCCGGAGCATTCTGCGGAGCTTGAAGGAAGACGCATCGTGACCGAGGTCGAAAGTCCCTTCCGTAAGTCGTCGTATTCCCAGCCGGAGAGTAACTGCGTGGAGGTCGCCGACACAACCGGCAACGGCCGAGCCATCCGCGACAGCAAGCACCAGCACGGTCCCCTCCTCACCGTCTCCCGCGAGACCTGGCAGGCGTTCATACGCCAGTTCGCGTAGGGATCAGGCACGACGCAGGGCGCCCGGCGGTACACCGCCGGGCGCGGCCGTCTGCCGGACACTCCCGTCAGCGCCCACGCGCCTTCTTGGACGGGGCCGGCGCTGCATACGTCTTGTCGGCGGCGGCTGGACCGGAATCCGTACGGGAAGCCCGGACCGAACTCATACCGCTCTGTTCCCTGAGCAAACTGGCTCGTATGAGGTCGGCGAGGTTGTAGCCGGGGCCGGTGCTGGGAGTGCGGGATTCCGCGTGCGCACTCCCATCGGGCTGCGCGCTCGGCAGTGTGGATCGTATGTTGTCGGCGAGCCGATAGCCAGGGCCGGTGCCATCAGGTACATCCATGGACTGCCGTATGGCCCTCAGATCAGCCTGAGAGTGAGCCGACTCGGCCCTTGACGGCGGAACATTAAGCACACCCGAACTACGCACAAAATTCGCAAAGTTATAATTCTCCTCCTGAGAGTGCGCGGCAGCGGAGCCTTGGTGAGGCTGGGGTTCTGGCTGCGAGCCGGAATCCCTGGGCGCGGAGGTCGGTGCCATTTTCCATCCTTTGCTCGAAACAATGCAGTTCAGGCCGGCAACCGGCTGGGAGTGGGCGAGGCAAGGAACAAGCGAGAACGGACGAGCGGGTTCGGCAGCGGTGTGGCGACACCGGTCTTCACATCGGAACCGCACATGATGCTGGGCGAGCCTCTCCTCGGCCGACCATCCCCCATCCCCCTGGCCTCACAACGGAGGAGGCGCCGAAACAGTTCAACCTCACCGACCCTTCACGGCCACCGTGCCCCAATCGCAGACCGACGGGCACCACATCGTTCGCGCGTGCAGGGCCTCTGGGGCGGCGGTGAAGCAGGGGCGTGCCTGACGTCCTCGCTGCGTTGCCGTGTCCTTGGGGTCGCGTAGGACGAGGGCGCCCGGCGGGACTCCGCCGGGCGCTGTGTCGATGAACGGGTGGGGCGGGGTGTTATCGGAGCCCGGAGTCCAGGGCGTTCATCAGGGTGCCGCTCGGAGTGTCACCGGACATCTCCCAGATCATGCCGCCGAGCAGCCCCTTCGACTTGATGTACTCCGTTTTCTTTCCGATTGACCAGGTGTCGTCGAAGGACCACCACTGGCCGCCGTTGCCCGTGTAGCCGTAGGTGGCGATCGACTGGGGGTCGTGGACGACGGTCATGCCCGGGTAGCTGGTGATCAGGTTCTGGTAGCCGCGGGTGCCCGCCTCCTCCGCGAACTGGCCGGGGGCCGCGCCGTTCGCGGTCTGCCACTCGCCGCCGGCCCCTCCGTCGGCGACCTCCTTCCAGCCTCGGCCGTAGAAGGGGAAGCCGATGGTGAGCTTGCGCGGGCTGACACCGGCGTCGGTGTACGCCTTCACGGCACCGTCGATGCTGAAGTCGTTCGGGTAGGGCGACTGGGCGTCGGTGTACAGGTTGGCCTGGTGGCCGGTGCGGTTCGGCTCCCAGGAGTTGTCGCTGCCGGCGCCGTGGAAGTCGTAGCCCTGGACGTTGGCGTAGTCCAGATCGCTGAAGATCTTCGAGGTGTCCCAGCCGGTGTCGATCTTCTTCGGGTCGGCCGGGGTGAACGCGGTGAGCAGCTTGTGGTCGCCGCCGAGCGCGTCGAGCTGCTTGCGGAACTCCGCGATCAGGGCGGTGTTGTTGGCCTTGTCGGCGGTGCTCCAGTGGTTGCCGGGGTGACCGTCGGGGGATCCGGGCCACTCCCAGTCCAGATCGATTCCGTCGAAGATCCCGGCGGCGGCCCCCGGTCCTCCGGCGCCGTTGTACGCGGGCAGGTCGCCCTTGATGTACATGTCCACGCAGGACTTCACGAACTTCTTGCGGGACGCGTCGGTCGCGGCGACGTCGGAGAAGTACTTGGAGAACGTCCACCCGCCGAGGGAGATGACGACCTTCAGGTTCGGGTACTTGGCCTTGAGCTTCTTGAGCTGGTTGAAGTTGCCGCGCAGCTTGCCCCAGCCGTCGTCGGCCACGCCGTCCACGGACTGGGAGGCGGCGAAGGCACGGCCGTAGTCGGCCTCGGCGTCCCCTGCCCCCTCGCCCTCGTTGGGGTCCTGGGGGTTGCCGGAGACACCCTTGACCACGCCGTTGAGGCAGGTGAGGTTGACGGGGTCGATGTTGCCGAAGGCGTAGTTGACCACGTCGAGTTTGGCGGCGGCGCCGGAGGTGTCCAGGTTCTTGACGTTGTACTGGCGGCCGTAGATGCCCCACTGGACGAAGTAGCCGACGGTCGCGTAACCGCCGTCGCCGACGGCCTCCCGGGTGGTGACCGTGAGGGTGCTGCTCGCCGGGGAGGCGTTGTCGGCGGCGTCGCGTGCCTTGACGGTGAACCCGTAGGCCGTGGCGGGGGACAGTCCGGTGACCGTGGTGGTGAGGGTGTCCGCCGGCACCGTGGCGACCTTCGTGGTGCCCTGGTACACGTCGTAGGCGGCGATGCCCTTGTTGTCGGTCGCCGCGTTCCAGGCCAGGGCGACGGTGCTGGAGGTGACGGCGGTGGCGCGCAGGCCGCCGGGGGCGGTCGGCGGGACGGGGTCGGTCGCCGGGTCCACGGTGGTGGCGGTGACGGGTGCGCTCGGCGTACCGAGGTTGCCGCGGGTGTCCTTGGCACGGACGGTGAAGCTGTAGCCGGTCGCCGGGGTCAGGTCGCTGACGGTGGCGGAGGTGGTGGCCGTGGCCGCCACGACGGCGTCACCGCGCAGCACTTCGTACCCGGCCACGGGGAAGTCACCGCGGACCGAGGCGTTCCACTTCAGGCTCACCGTCCGGGCCGTGGTGCCGGTCACGGACACACCGGCCGGTGCGGACGGGGGCGCGGCGGGGCTGCCGTCGCACTTGTCGCCGTTGATCAGGCAGCCGGTCGGCGCGGTGATCGGACCGGTGGCGACGAACCAGTAGCTGTACGGCTCGGTGCTGCCGTTCGCCGGGACAGTGGCGTTGTACTGGGCGTTGCTGACGGTGACGTGGGAGCCGTTCACGGTCGCGGTCCCGTTGTAGTGCTGGCTGATGGCGACCCCGGCCGGCAGGTCGAACTCCAGGGTCCATCCGGTCACCGGTGCGCCACTGTTGTTCTTGACGACGAACGTGCCTTTCCACCAGGGGCCGTTGTCGGCGCTGGTGAACGAGGCGGTGAGAGCGCCCGCCGCCTGTGACGGCGTGGCGATGCCCAGCAGCCCGCCCAGAGCGAGGGCGAGAGTGGTGAGCGCGGCGACGAACCGCCGTCGCGGAGACGCCAGGGGTCTGGCCGGCTTGGGTCTGATCGACCTGGATCTGGTGAACACGGTTCTCCTTGGTGTGGGGAGGCGGGAGCGGGATCCCGCGTCGCGTGTCCGTGCACCGACGCCCGATGACGGGACGGTCGTAGGGCGCGTACCTGTCCGAGGCGCCGTGGTCGGCATCGGACAGGTGCGCTGGACTGTGCAGTCCCAGAGAAAGCCCGTTGTCGCATCCACGTCAATGAGCGTCGAACAGGATTGGACTGGACCAATCGCGCGTACTTCTCGCCATGCCGACCTCCCGTCCCTGGCGGGCGAGCCAGGAAAGGGCTAGACCAATTTCCGTGATTTTTTAGGTCCCTTGGACGCGGTTCCCCTGGGGGCGGGTCCCATGGGTGCCCAGGCTTTTCCATGATCGTGAACCGGGTCCGTACGCACGTGGCGCGCGGAAGCTGGCCCTCTTGCCTCGCCGCCCACCGTGACGCCTGCGTCGTTTCTGGCCGTGGCTCCCGGTGAATCAGTACCTGCGCCTACCCGTTGTGGCAGTGGGAGCGACGCCTTGGCGGAATCCGGCCTGCTGTCATCCCGCGCCGATCGATAATGATCACGCCGGCGGGGTTTCCCGGCCTGCCGCCGTCTCGTGCCTGTCGTGCACGAATGAAGCGCACCGGTAAGGAGAGGACATGCCAAACTCCAAAGCCCGAAAGAAGGCCCTCCTGGAGGAGTTTTATAAAAGTGGTAAGAGCCGGAAACGGTTCGGGAGTGAAAAGGGGGTGAAATTGCCGACGTTCAGTAAATGGGTGACCAACTCGGAGAGATACCTCGTTGATCCCGAGATCATGAAAGGCCGTAGGCGAGTTTCGCCAAGTGACATCACGCGGATCCTTGAAGAATGGTTGAAGGACCCGCTTGAGCGTACGTTGGCCGATTTTGGTGCCGCGCAGTCCAGACCCATCCCTTCTCCAACAATCGACAGATGGGGGAGTGGGGCGGAAAAGTATGGTGTGTCGCAGAAGGAAGTGGATGAATGTAAGAAGGTTCGAAAGAGAAAGAACCCTCCGAAGTCATATGAGGATGACCAGAAGAAGGGCTATATACTTGGCTTTCTCAGGCAGAGGGACACGGTAAGTGGATATGCTCTGACTGTGGGTGTCCTGCCTCAAAATCTCGCAGAATGGTTGCGTAACGCGGCGAGGTACGGCCTGAATCAGAAGCTGGTGGATCTCGCCGTGCAGAACAGACGGGAGGCGTTCAGGCTCGGGCTCCAGGATTCCCTGGAGATTTTGCCTCCAGGGCCGCCGGTTGCGGGCCGGACTGAGCCTCCCGGTCTGTCCGGCCCGGCTGAGTCCCCGGGTGCGGGACCAGCGACAGCGTGCGGAGGCTTGAACGCGGCCGGCTCCGTCGCCCCGTACCTGCAGGCTTATCAGCCGGATTTCTCATCCGTGCCGTACGCCCACAGCGATGCGCAGGATCAGTATGTGCGGTCCGTGGTGGCCGGCCAGGTGCTCGCGTACCATCATCTGCCCGCCGTGTACGGCGATTTCCGGGCCGGTTTGTCCCACCCGGAGAACCGACCGGTCAATTCGTTCCTGCGTGACCCGAAGGGAAAACCAAGCCACCACCGATAAAGGTGGCAAGGCGGCGTCCGGCCCGGTGTCCCTCACAGTGCCACGCGGGCCACCGCTCCCGTCTCCAGGGCCGCCCAGAGGGCACCGTCCGGGCCCAGTGTGATGCCATGCGGTTCGGATGACGGCGTCGGCAGGTCGTACTCGGTGATCTCGCCGCTCGCGGTGATGTGGCCGATGCGGTTCGCGCCCCATTCGGTGAACCAGCAGTCCCCGGTGGAGGCGGCGACGATGGCGTGGGGTCTGGCCGTGCGGTCGGGGAGCGGGAATTCCTTGATGTCACCGTCCGTCGAGATCCTGCCGACCTGGCCCGCCGCGATCTCGACGAACCACAGGTCGGCGCCGTCACTGGTGATGCCCACCGGAGCGGCGCCCGGGGTGGGCAACGGATGGACGGTGGTGTCGCCGTCGGTGGTGATGCGGCCGATGGCGTTCGCCTGGTTGAGGGTGAACCACAGGGCTCCGTCGGGACCCGCGGTGATCGCCGAGGGAAACGCGCCCTCGACGGGAAGGGCGAACTCGGTGATCTCTCCGGCGGTGGTGATACGGCCGATGCGGTCGGTGTTCATCTGCGTGAACCACACCGCACCGTCCGGCCCGTCGGTGACCCCGAACGGTCCGCTGTCCGGCGTCGGCACGCGCCAGGATTCCGTCTCGCCGTCCGTGGTGATCCGGCCGATCCGGTGGTCCAGGGACCGGGAGAACCACAGCGCCCCGTCCGGCCCGGGGGCGATGACCGACGGACGACAGCCGGGCGAGTCCAGGGGGAATTCCTTGAGTTCGCCGTCGAGGGTGAGCCGCGCGATGCGACCGCTGTGCACGAAGGTGAGCCACAGGGCCCCGTCAGGGCCGGCCGCGATGCCGTAAGGCCCGGCCTCCTGGTCCGCCACGGGGATCTCCCGGACGGCCCGGGCGTCGCAAGGGCGCACAGAAACTCCTCGCTGGGACGGGCCTCAGGTCCTGTTCCCGGACGATGCCCTGACTCGGACTCGTACCAGGTCGTGAACGATCGCTGTCACGATCACCACCGCACCCTGCCCGGGTGCGGAAGGCGGCTGCAACCGCTTTTCCCGCGGGCGCTTCACCCTCCTACTCCGGCTCCGGCTTCGACTCCGGGAACACCTCGTCCGACGGCACGCGCGTCGACCCCGCGCCAGATGTTCTGACCTGACTCCAGGGGCGTTCAGGCGTCGTAGACGGTGGAGCGATGCCCGACGGTCACCACCCACACCACCAGCTCGCCGTTGTCGATCGTGTAGATCACGCGGTAGTCGCCCACCCGCAGGCGGCGGCGGTCGGGCTGTGAGACGAGGGCGGTGGTGTCGAACCCCAGCGGGTCGGTTTCCAGCTCGGTCAGCTTGGCCAGAATACGGAGGGCCATGTCTCGCGGGACCTTGCGGAGTTCGGCCTGAGCCTCGGGTCGGAAGACGGTGCGGTATTCACTCACTGCGCGCCAGCGTCTCCCTCATGATGTCCTCGATCGGGATGCCGGGTGCGGGGTCGGCCATGCGCTCGTCGATGATCCGGTTGATCTCGCGCTCTTCCCACTGCTGATACTTGCGCAGCACCTCGATGGACACCACGGCGGCGACCTGCTTGCCGCGCCGGGTGATGACGGTGGGTACGTCGTCCCGGTCGGCCCGCTCCACGACCTCGGCCAGATGCGCCCGGACATCGCGGATGGACTCTATGGGCAGCGGTTGTGTCATGTGTCCGAGTGTACCGAGTGACGCAGATGTACACCACGGCTCATGGTTGCTCGAAGGCGCCCAGCAGTCCGGGCGCCCAGCATGCGTCCCGCGGGGCGCCGGCCAAGGAAGCGGCAGACCCTTGCCGGAGTTGGCTTCTACGATGGAGCATCGGTGAGCCCACGCCGGGCGACCAAGGGAAAAGGGGGCCGGGGCGGATGGAGTTCGGCATCACCATCGGGGAGGAACAACCGTCCTCCGGCGGGCTGACGGCGTCTTTGCAGCGCTGGCTCGCGGCCGATCCTGAACTGCGTGGCGAGGTCACCTTCGCTCCGACGTCCGGTGCCGTCGCACCCGGCTCCATGGGCGGCGGGAGCCTGGACGTCGTCAATGTCGTGGTGAGCAACTCCCTCGCGCTCGGTTCGCTGCTCGTCGCCCTGGCCGGCTGGCGGTCCTCCCGCCCGCGGCCCCCGCAGATCACCCTGGAGCGGGACGGCGTCGTGGTCACGGTCCACGACGCGTCACCGGAGACGGTCGAGCTGGTTCTCGCCCGCTTCGGCGACGTCCCCGGCCCCGTGGGGTCCACCGCGGACGGAGACGACACCTAGTCGTGGTCGCGCTGTCCGATCCGGCCTCTTCCCAGGCCGTACTGGTGGGCGTGCACGAGTACGCCGTACTGGAAGACCTGCCGGCGGTCGCCAACAATCTGCGGGGACTGCGCGAGGTGCTGACGGAGCCCACCGTGTGGGGGCTGCCCGAGGACTCCTGCACGGTGATCGAGCAGCCGTCGCGCACCGATCAGGTGCTGGATGTCGTACGGGAGAAGGGCCGCCTGGCCGAGGACACCCTCCTCGTGTACTACGCGGGCCACGGCCTGACCGACCCGCACACCGACGAACTGTACCTCGCGCTGACGCACTCCGACCCCGAACGCGAGTACACCTCGCTGCGCTACGAGTACCTGCGCCGGGCCGTCCTGGACCTCGGGGCGCGCGCCCGGCGGACGGTCGTGATCCTCGACTGCTGCTACAGCGGGCGCGCGCTGCTCGGCCGGATGAGCGCCAGCGCGCACATCGCCGACCAGGCGGCGGTCGAGGGCACCTGCCTGCTCACGGCCTCGGCCGAGACCCGGCCCGCGCTCTCGCCGCCGGGAGAGACGTACACCGCGTTCACGGGCGAGCTGATCGGGGTGCTGCGGGACGGCATCGCTCAGGGGCCCGATCCGGTGGACATGGACACGTTGTACCGGCAGGTCCACCGGCGGCTCGCCGCCCGCTCCCGGCCGCTTCCCCAACAGCGCAGCCGCAACACCGGCGGCTTGATCGCGATTGCGCGGAATCGATCCGCGCCGGGCTCGGGAGGCGGGGCGGACCCGGAGACGGCGGACGGCACGACGCCGGACGAGGCGGCCCGTCAGCAGGAGGCCGCCGAGCGGCTCGCGGAGATGGAGGAACGGGAGGAGCGGCTGCGCCGGGAGGCGGAGGAACTGCGCCGGGAGGCGGAGGAACTGCGCCGCGCGGCCGAGACCCGGTTGGAGCGGATGCTGCAGACCGTGGGCCGCCTCGCCAAGGCGATCGCCGCCTCCCCCGACCCGGCCTTCCAGCCGAAGTGGTTCGCCGTTCCGGTGCCGCGCCCGCTGTTCGGCGAGGACGGCTCGCTGGAGCCGCTGTCCGAACTGCAGCCCGGAGTCTGGTACTTGGCACTGGGGCGGCGCGGTGACGCCTGGACGGCGGCCGACAGCGACGGCACCCGGGGGTTGCTGCTCGACACCAGCGGTGTGCAGATCGGCACGGACACCCGGCAGTCGGACACCGGGCAGTCGACGACGCAGCAGGGAGTCTCGGACCGGAAGGGACTCGCGGACGAAAACGGGGCCGACCCGGTGGAGACCGGTCAGGAGCGCGCGTTGCGGAACCTGTGGAGCGCCCTGAGCGCGGTGGGCGGCGGGACCCGGCCCGAGTCGCCGTACGACCCGTTCTGGTTCGCCGTTCCGGTGCCGCGTCCGGTGCGCAGCGAGGACGGCAGCGGGCGGATCGTCGCGAAGCTGATGCCAGGGGTCTGGTACCTGGCCTTGGAACAGCGCGGCGATTCGATCCTCGTCCGGACCGAGGACGGGAACAGCGGCCTGCTGCTCGACACCACGGGGATCGAGCGCGGTTGACGTACGTCACCTGATGAAGAAGGGTGCCCGGCACTCACCGGGCACCCTTCGACGTTGCATACGACTGCCGTACACGACTGCCGTACGCGACTGTCATGCGTGGCTGTCGTACGCGACCGCCATGCGTGACCGTCCTGCGCGACTGCCGTACGCGTAGACAGTCAGAGCTTCTCGATCACGTAGTCGACGCACTTCGTGAGCGCCTCGACGTCCGCCGGTTCGACCGCCGGGAACATCGCGACGCGCAGCTGGTTGCGGCCGAGCTTGCGGTACGGCTCGGTGTCGACGATGCCGCCCGCGCGCAGCACCTTGGCGACGGCCGCCGCGTCGATCTCCTCGGCGAAGTCGATCGTGCCGATGACCTGGGAGCGCTTGGCCGGGTCGGAGACGAACGGAGTGGCGTACTTGGCCTCCTCCGCCCAGGAGTACAGGCGGGTCGAGGAGTCCTTGGTGCGGGCCGTGGACCAGACGAGGCCGCCCTGGCCGTTCAGCCACTCCAACTGCTGGTTCAGCAGGAAGAGGGTGGCCAGCGCCGGGGTGTTGTACGTCTGGTTCTTGCGGGAGTTGTCGATCGCCGTGGGGAGCGAGAAGAACTCCGGGACGTGGCGGCCGGAGGCGTGGACGCGTTCGGCGCGCTCGATCGCGGCCGGGGAGAAGACGCCGATCCACAGGCCGCCGTCGGAGGCGAAGGACTTCTGCGGGGCGAAGTAGTAGACGTCGGTCTCGGCGATGTCGACGGGCAGGCCGCCGGCCCCGCTCGTCGCGTCCACCAGCACCAGCGCGCCCTCGTCGGCGCCCGCCACCCGCTTGATCGGCATGGCGACACCGGTCGAGGTCTCGTTGTGCGTGAAGGCGTAGACGTCCACGCCCGCCTCGGCCTGCGGCTCCGGGTGGGTGCCGGGGTCGGAGGCGATGACCGTGGGCTCGGCCAGCCACGGCGCCAGCTTGGACGCCTTGGCGAACTTGGACGAGAACTCGCCGAACGAGAGGTGCTGCGACTTGTTCTCGATCAGGCCGTGGGTGGCGATGTCCCAGAACGCGGTGGACCCGCCGTTGCCGAGGACGACCTCGTAGCCGTCGGGGAGCGAGAAAAGGGCGCCGATGCCTTCGCGTACTTTGCCGACCAGGTTCTTCACCGGGGCCTGGCGGTGGGAAGTGCCCAGCAGGGACGTGCCGGTCGCGGCGAGCGCGTCCAGCGCCTCCACCCGGACCTTGGAGGGACCCGCGCCGAAACGGCCGTCCGCGGGCTTGATGTCAGCAGGAATCTGGATCTCAGCCACGACGTGAGATTAGCGGTTCGGGGAAATCCCGGCGAAACCACGTCCGTCGGCTGAGACGGCGTTTCGGGTGACGGGGCGCTC
Organism: Streptomyces sp. NPDC006012; assembly: GCF_042871185.1. NCBI lineage: Bacteria > Bacillati > Actinomycetota > Actinomycetes > Kitasatosporales > Streptomycetaceae > Streptomyces > Streptomyces sp. NPDC006012. The sequence goes on along the minus strand of NZ_JBIAIE010000008.1, from coordinate 166,499 downwards.
CGCGCTGACGTTTTTGTCCACCAGGTGCTGACATCTCCGTCCATGGACGGAGGCGTCGAGGCCCGCCGGGCGGCGGTCCCACGGGCCGCCCGATGGTCGTGCCAGGGCCCCGGGGCGGGGCGGCCGGGCAGCGTGCGGCGACGCCCCGAAGGCTGCTGTACCGACCGCCGACCGCCGCCCGCCTGCTTTGCTGGACGCATGACGGAGGCGACGGAGGATCGTGCGGCGGAGCCGGTGCGGGACCTGGCGGCGGAACTGCGCGGGGCCGTCCGGGGCGAGGTGGCCTTCGATGTCACCGCCCGGGCGCTGACGACCATGGACGCGTCCAACTACCGGCGGGTCCCGCTCGGAGTGGTGGCGCCCCGGGACGCCGACGACGTCGCGGCGGTCCTCGGCGTGTGCCGGGCGCGCGGGGTGCCGGTGGTGGCGCGCGGCGGGGGTACGTCGATCGCGGGGCAGGCGACCGGTACCGGCGTCGTGCTGGACTTCACCCGGCACATGAACCGGGTGCTGGAGATCGATCCCGGCGCCCGCACCGCCGTCGTACAGCCCGGCCTGGTCCTGGACCGGCTCCAGGAGGCCGCCGTCCCGCACGGGCTGCGGTTCGGTCCCGACCCGTCCACCCACGGCCGGTGCACGCTCGGCGGGATGATCGGCAACAACTCCTGCGGCGCGCACTCGGTGGCCTGGGGCACCACGGCGGACAACGTCCGGGAACTGGACGTCGTCACCGCGCGCGGCGAGCGGCTGCGGCCGGGACCCGGCTGGGCGGGCGCCCCGGCGGGACTGCGCGACCTGGTCGCGGGCGAACTGGCGCTGCTGCGCACCGGTTTCCCCGAACTCCCGCGCCGTATCTCCGGGTACGCGCTGGACGCCCTGCTCCCCGAGCGCGGCGCCGACGTGGCCCGTTTCCTCTGCGGCTCGGAGGGGACGCTGAGCGTGCTCACCCAGGCCGTCGTACGCCTCGTCGAGGACCCGCCCGCGCGGGCCCTGGCCGTGCTCGGCTACCCCGACGAGAGCGCCGCCGCCGACGCCGCCGCGGGCCTGCTCCCGCACCGTCCGCTGACCGTCGAGGGCATGGCGGCCGACCTGGTGCCGGCGACGGCCGGGCTGCCCCGGGGCGGGGCCTGGCTGTTCGTGGAGACCGGCGGGGAGACGGCGGCCGGGGCACGCGCGCGTGCGGAGGCGATCGTCCGCGCCGCCGACGTCGTCGACGCGCTCGTGGTGACCGGACCGGGCGAGCAGCGGGCCCTGTGGCGGGTGCGGGAGGACGCCAGCGGTACGGCCACCCGGACGCGGGAGGGCGCGGAGGCCTGGCCGGGCTGGGAGGACTGCGCGGTGCCGCCCGCCCGGCTCGGCGCGTACCTGCGGGACTTCCGCGCGCTGCTGGCCGCTCACGGCCTGCGCGGCACGCCGTACGGGCATTTCGGCGACGGCTGCATCCACGTCCGCATCGACTTCGACCTGCTCACCGAGGTCGGCATCGGCCGCTTCCGGCGCTTCTCCGAGGAGGTCGCCGAGCTGGTGGTGGCGTACGGCGGTTCGCTGTCCGGGGAGCACGGCGACGGCCAGGCGCGGGCCGAACTGCTGCCGAAGATGTACGGGACGCGGCTGGTCGGCCTGTTCGAGCGGGCCAAGGACGTGTGGGACCCGGACGGCCTGCTCAACCCCGGCATGCTGGTCCGCCCGGCCCCGCTCGACACGAACCTCCGCTTCGCCGTCCTGCCCCGCGAACCCGTCCCGGTCGCCTTCGGCTACCCGGACGACGGCGGTGACTTCTCGGCGGCGGTCCGCCGCTGCGTCGGCGTCGCCAAGTGCCGTACGACGACGGCGGCCGGCGCCTCCGTCATGTGCCCCTCCTTCCGGGCGACCGGCGAGGAGGCGCACTCCACGCGCGGGCGGGCCCGGCTGCTGCACGAGATGCTGGCCGGGGAAGCCGGCGGAGTGGTGACGGACGGCTGGCGTTCGACCGAGGTCCGGGACGCGCTGGACCTGTGCCTGTCCTGCAAGGGCTGCCGCTCCGACTGCCCGGTCGAGGTCGACATGGCCACGTACAAGGCGGAGTTCCTGCACCACCACTACGCGGGCCGGCGGCGCCCGGCGGCCCACTACGTGCTGGGCCGGCTGCCGCAGTGGCTGCGCTGGGCCGCCAGGACCCGCACGGCGTCCGTGGTCAACGCGCTCGCCGCCGTACGGCCGCTCGCGCGGCTCGCGGGGCGGGCGGCCGGGCTCGCGCCCGAGCGGGACGTGCCGCGGCTGGCCGGCCGGACGTTCAGCCACTGGTGGCGGCGGCGGAAACCGGTCCCGGCCGACGGCGGCGACCTCGTCGTGCTGTGGCCGGACACCTTCACCGAGCACTTCTCGCCGTCGGTGGGCCGGGCGGCCGTACGCGTGCTGGAGGCCGCCGGGCTGCGCGTGGCCCTGCCGCCGACCCTGCACCTGGCGGCGCCCCCGGTGGGCGGCGGCAGGTCGGCCACGCTGAACCCGCTCGCCGTCCTGCGTGGCCGGGGCAAGGTCTGCTGCGGGCTCACCTACGTCTCCACCGGCCAGCTCGACCGGGCCCGCGCGGTGCTGCGCCGCACCCTCGACCTGATGGAACCGGTGCTGCGGGCCTCGGTGCCCGTCGTCGTCCTGGAGCCGAGCTGCGCCGCCGCGCTCCGCTCCGACCTGCCCGAACTGCTCCACGACGATCCGCGCGCGGCCCGCCTGGCCGCGGCGGTCGTCACCTTCGCCGAGGCCCTGCAGCGGTACGCGCCCGACTGGACCCCGCCCGCCGTGGACCGGCCCGTGGCCGGACAGACCCACTGCCATCAGCACGCGGTCCTCGGTGACGCGGCCGACCGGCGCCTGCGCGAGGCCGCGGGCCTGACCGGTGACCTGAGCGGCGGCTGCTGCGGCCTCGCGGGCAACTTCGGCTTCGAGAAGGGCCACCACGAGGTGTCGGTGGCCTGCGCGGAGGACCAGCTCCTGCCCGCCGTACGGGCGTCCGCGGCGGGGACGGTGGTCCTGGCGGACGGTTTCTCCTGCCGTACGCAGCTGGAGCAGTTGGCCGGGGTGCGGGGGCGGCACCTGGCGGAGGTGCTGGCACAGGCATTGGGGCCGGATGAGGATGGGGAAGGGGATGGCGATGGCAGGGTCGGATGAGCGGGAGGAGCGGGCGGGGCAGGACGAGCGGATGGCGTACGACCGGGTCGCCGTGCTCTCGGACATCCACGGTGTGCTCCCCGCGCTGGAGGCCGTCCTCGCCGAGCCCGACGTGGCCGCCGCCGACCGCCTCGTCGCGGAGTGCGCCTACCCGGACATCGCCGACTGGGCCGACTATTTCCTGTACGCGCGGGCCACGGACGTCGAAGTGCTGGAGCTGTTCGGCCCGCGGGACGGGCGGCGGGACCCAGGGCGGGACGGGCGGGGCCGACGAACGGCGGACGAGCATCCGGACCAGCGGCCGGACGAGCGGAACAAAGGGGTGCGCTGAGGCCGCTTGCGATTCCGTCGCGTCCAGGACAGTGGCATACGAGGTTCACACTCCTGTCGGGGTCTCTTACCCTGGACCTGGTAATACATCGTGATGAACAGCCACATCCACACCCACCGACCGAGCAACTGGACCGCCCGTGACCCCCTCCGACTCCGCCTCTCAGACCTCCGCCGTCTCCGCGCAGCAGACCGCGGGGGGCCGGTTCGGTTCGCTCGGGCCGATCGGCCTCGTGCTGGCCGGCGGGGTCTCGGTCCAGTTCGGCGGAGCGCTCGCCGTGACCCTCATGCCCCGGGCCGGAGCCCTCGGCGTGGTGACGCTGCGGCTGCTCGCGGCGGCCGTCGTCCTGCTCGTGGTGTGCCGGCCCCGGCTGCGCGGTTACTCGCGCACCGACTGGGGCACGGTGATCGTCTTCGGTGTCGCGATGGGCGGCATGAACGGCCTGTTCTACCAGGCCCTGGACCGCATCGCGCTGGGCCCCGCGGTCACCCTGGAGGTACTGGGCCCGCTGGCGCTGTCGGTGCTGGCCTCCCGCCGGGCGGTCAACACCGTCTGGGCGGGCCTGGCCCTCGGCGGGGTCTTCCTGCTGGGCGGCGGGGGCTTCGGTGACCTCGACCTGGCGGGCGTCGGCTTCGCGCTCGGCGCGGGGGCGATGTGGGCGGCGTACATCGTCTTCAGCGTCCGCACCGGCCGCCGCTTCCCGCAGGCCGACGGGGTGGCGCTGGCCGTCGCGGTGGCGGCCCTGCTGATCCTGCCGCTGGGGATCGCCGACGCGGGCACGAAACTGTTGAACCCGACCACCGTCGCGCTGGGTTCGGCGGTGGCGGTGCTCTCCTCCGTACTGCCCTACACCCTCGAACTGGTCGCCCTGCGCCGCCTGCCCGCCTCCACCTTCGCCATCCTCATGAGCCTGGAACCGGCCCTCGCCGCCGCCGCGGGCTTCCTGATCCTCGGCCAGGCCCTGTCGGTCACCGAGACCCTGGCCATCGCCCTGGTCATCGCGGCCAGCGTGGGCGCGGTGCGCACCCAGGTGGGCCGGAGGAAGCCGAAGCCGAAGCCGCAGGCGAGGACCGCGCGGGAACAGGAGCCGGCGGTGAAGCCGGAACCGGTGGCGATGCCGGAACCGGTGGCGATGCCGGAACCGGCGCGCGAGCTGGCAGCGGAACCGCAGCGGCCGACGTCCTGACCGGCCGGACACCGTCGGTGGGCCGCCGCCCGGTCAGTCCGGTCGCCGAGGGGCCGGGCGGCCCCACCACAGGCGGGCGTCGTCCGGGGCGGGCCCCGGGCGCAGTGCGGTGACGGCGAGGGCGCGTACCGCTCGCGGGTGCAGCAGTACCGCGGCGCTTTGTGTCATGTGCATCGCGGCGAGGAACCGCCGGAACACCTCCGGGTCGGTGGACATGGTCCGTTGCACGGTGGTCAGCACGGCGTTGGTGACCCGGGTGGAACGGTCGGCGGCGGGGCCGAGGTGCCAGCCGCGGTCCTGCACCGTGGACATGATCCAGGGGCGCCGGGTCAGCTCGGCCACCCGCTGCTGGTAGGACCGGGTGAAGCCGTGGCCGGGTCCGGCGGGCAGGCGGGCGAGCATGGTGTGCAGGAGTTCCGCCTCCATGGCGGCGACGCCCATCCCCTGCCCGTAGAGCGGGTTGAAGGCGCAGACGGAGTCGCCGAGGGCGATCAGCCCGTCGGGCCAGCGGGGCAGCCGGTGGTAGTGGGTGCGCCGGTTGGCGCAGTGGGCGTAGCGGCGTACGGCGGTCAGTGGTGTGAGGTGGGCGAGCAGGTCGGCCAGCGGAGTGCGCAGGCTCCGGGCGAACGCGGTGAAACCGTCGGGGTCGTGCGGCGGGTGGTCGTCGCTCGCGCCTTGCAGGGTGACCAGGAGCCGGCCGTCCTCGACCCGGGTGGCCATGAACCCGCGGCGGACGTACGGAGCCTGGACGAGTTCCATGGCGGCGGCCCAGGGCGGAGTGAGCGGGTCGGGCGCGGCGTACAGCCGTGAGGCGTAGCCGACGTGCGCGTCGATGACCGTCGACGCGACGGCGGGCAGGCCCAGTCCGGTCAGCCAGCCGGGCAGCCGGGAGGCGCGTCCGCTCGCGTCCACCACCAGGTCGGCGGCGAGGACCGTGCCGGTGTCGCGGGCGCGCACCCCGGTCACCCGGCCGGGCCCGCCGGTCAGGCCGGTGACCCGTACGCCGGAACGGACCCGGACGTTGCGCAGGCTCAGCACCCGCTCGCGCAGATGGGCTTCGAGCAGGGGACGGCTGAAGGTCTGGAGCGGGATTCCGGTCGTGGCCCGCGGCGACCAGCACGTCGGGAACCGGAACGCCACGATCTGCCCGAAGTCCCCGCCGGGGGCGCTGGCCTGGGTCAGGTCGTCGTGCAGTCCGGGGAAGAAGCGCTCCATCACCTGGGCGCCCCGGGCGGTGAGGCCGTGCACGTGGTGGCCCTGCGGCACGCCGGGACGCTGTCCGGGCCGGGCCGGCAGCGCGTCCTGTTCGACGATCTCGACCTCGGAGAAGCCGTCCGCCAGCACCCGGGCGGCCAGCAGCCCGGCGATTCCCGCGCCGACGACGAGGGCCCGGCGGCGCGCGGGTCGGGACCGGGAGGACAGCAGCCGGGCGACCATGATCAGTTCCGGGTGAGCAGGTCGGTGACGAGTGCGGGCTCGCCCGGCGGCACCAGATGCGAGTAGCGCAGGCAGACCTGGCTCCAGTGCAGATAGCCGCTCATCGCGCTGCGCATGCAGTCGGTGAGCCGCGCGACGACCGCGGCGTCGGGCCGGGGCGGACCGTCCGCGAGTACGTCCTGCCCCGGGACGTCCTGCCCGGCGAAGTCCTCCCCGAGGCCGCCCTGCCCGGGCCTGCCCTCCCCAGCCGTGCCCTCGCTCACAGGGTCCTTTCCGACCGCCCGCTCCCCGAGCCTGTCCTCCAGCGCGACGAACTCCGCGCACCAGCCGTGGATCATCCGCTGGATCTCGGCGATCGCGGTGTCGCGGCCGCAGCCGAGTTCGTGCTCGATGACCAGGACCAGATTGTGCAGGTCGCCGCGGGACTCCTCCTTCTCGACGGAATGGACGTCGTTGAGGGTGTCCACGACGTCGGCGGTGATGTCGAGCATGCGGCGCACCGTCGGGTCCGCGTAGCGACGGGGCGGCAGTTCGAAGCCGTATGCCTTCTGGCTCAGGTCGAGCATGGCGTAGACGAAGCCGGACCTGCGGCGCAGCGCGAAGTGCTCGGCCCGGGTCGGGACGTGACGGTGCGCGCGGTTGCCGGCCTCCTCGGCGTAGGCGTTGAGGTACCACTGCCAGTGCTGCCCGGTGGCCGCCAGCCAGTCGGACGAGGCTCGGTGGGCCAGGCGGCGCCACACCTGCGCGAACGCGCCGGCCAACGGACCCGCGCCGGCCGGTGCGGCGCCGTCCGAGGCGATCACGTCGGTGAAGGTGCGGCAGGCCGCCGCGACCCGGCGCGGCTCGGCGGCCAGCGGACCGTCGAACTGGTCGTCCAGGAAGGTGGCCACGACGACCGCGTCCACCGCCAGATCCAGCCGTTCCCCGGTGGCACGCGGGATCCAGGCCGCCATGAGACCGGCGATGTCCCAGCGCAGGAACCGCCGCCGGTTGACGGGATGGGCCACCAGGCCCTGGCGTGCGCACCAGTCGAGACTGCGCCGCCGGGCGTCGTCCGCGTCCGGGCTGACGTCCGGTGCGAAGGGCAGGTGGAACGCGATGTCCTGCGGCATGACCATGCCTTCCGACAGCCGCCCCGGCCCCGCCCGCTGCTGCTCTCACGTTGCCTGAAGGAGAGCGGCTCTGAGGGGCAGCATGCCCGGTACGACGGCGGACAGACGGCCGTACCGCGTCCTTGGTTCATTAGTAGAGTAGGGAACCAGTTGAGCAAGGGAGGCAGGATGTCACTCCTGGATGACGGCGGGCCGATCTTCGCCCAGATCGCCGCCGAGCTGGCGAACCAGATCGCCGACGGCACCGTGGGCGAGGGCGAGAGGGTCGCGTCCAGCAACGAACTCGCGGCCTTCTACCGGGTCAACCCGGCCACGGCGGCGCGCAGCCTCACCGTGCTCTCGGACGAGGGCCTGGTGGAGAAGCGGCGGGGCGTCGGCATGTTCGTCGCGCAGGGCGCGCGGGACCGGTTGGTGCAGGCCCGGCGGCGCCGCTTCGCCGACCGCTACGTACGGCCGCTGGTGGTCGAGGCGGCACGGCTCGGCATCGGGCTGGACGAACTGCTCGGCCTGGTCCGCGAGGAACTGGCCTCGGCCGAGGTGACGACGGGAGGCGGGGCATGACGTCGGCGATATCGGCGGCCGGGGTCGGGCGCCGCTACCGCGACCATCAGGCGCTGACCGATGTCACCTTCGAGATCGGCACACCGTGCATCACCGGACTGCTGGGCCGCAACGGCGCCGGGAAGACCACGCTGCTGCGCATCCTGGCGGGGCAGGAGTTCGCCACCTCCGGGCGGGTGCACGTCTTCGGGGCCGGGCCGCTGGAGAACGGGCCGGTACTGCGCCGGATGATCCTCGTACGGGAGGACCAGACGTACCCCGACCTGCGGGTCCGGCACGCGATCACGGCAGCGTCACTGCTCTACCCGAACTGGGACGCCGACCTGGCCGGCACGCTGCTGGACGCGTACGAACTGCCGCCGAACCGGCCGGTCAAGAAGCTGTCGCGCGGCATGCGCACCGCACTCGGCATCATCATCGGGCTGGCCGCCCGCGCCGAACTCACCCTGTTCGACGAGCCGTACGCCGGCCTGGACGCCGTCGCCCGCACGTTCTTCTACGACCAGCTGCTGGCCGACTACACCGCCCACCCGCGGTGCATCGTGCTCTCGACCCACCTCATCGACGAGGCCGCCGAACTCCTCGACCGCGTCCTGGTCCTCGACCGCGGCCGACTGGTCCTCGACGCGCCCGCCGACGACCTGCGCGGCGCCGCCATGATCGTCACCGGCCCGGCCGACGGTGTGGAGCGGTTCGTCGCGGGCCGTACGACGCTGAACCGGCGCACCCTGGGCGCGCACACCACCGTGGTGATGGCCGGCCGCCTCGACGAACGCGACCGCGAACTCGCCGGCCACCTGCGCCTGCGCCTGGAGGGCGTCACTCTGCAGCAACTCGCGGTGCACGCGGCCGAGAACCACGACCAGGCCGGCCTCACGACAGGGAGAGCATCCTGATGCGCCCCACCCCGATCGCCACCGTCGTCCGCTACCTGCTCCTCGACCGGGTCACCTACCTCGTGCTGCCCTGGGCGTGGGCGGCCTTCGGCTTCCTGCTCGACGTGGTGGTCCTGCGACTCACACCGGCGGGCCACACCGACCACCGCTGGGTCGGCGGACTGACCGCGGTCTTCCTCGTCATCGCCGTCGTGGGCGCGCAGTCCGTCGCCCGCGCACTGCCCTTCGCCCTCACCCTCGGAGTCAGCCGACGCGCCTACTTCCTCGGCGTCACGTCGCTGGCCCTGACCCTGTCCGTGTGCTTCGGGCTCGTCGTCGCAGTCGGCCAGATCCTCGAACGCGCGACGGGCGGATGGGGCATCGACATGGCCTACTTCCGCATGCCCTTCCTCCTGGACGGCCCCTGGTACCAGTCGTGGCTCACCGCGACGACGGTGTTCGTCCTCCTGTTCGTCTACGGGATGTGGTACGGCCTGGTCCACCGCCGCGCCGGGATACCCGGCACCGCGTTCTTCGGCGCGGCACAGCTCGGCGTGCTGGCGCTCGCCGCGGTCATCGCGACCTGGGTGCACGGCTGGGGCGGCATCGGCCGCTTCCTCACCACCCTCACCGCCGCCGGGGTCACCGGCGTCATCGCCGTCGCCGTGGCCGTCCTGCTGGCCGGCGCCTTCGCGACCCTCCGCCGTCTGACCGTCTGAGACCGCGACGCACCCGGCGCGGGAGGCAAACAGGGTCGGCGACCCTCCGAACGGGCCGCCCCGCGCGTCACCCGGCGGCGTGCGCGAGGAATTCCCCCCAGGCACCGGCGGAGAAGACCACCTGCGGACCACCGGGATGCTTGGAGTCGCGGACGGCTATGCGGGGGGTGAGATCGGCGACTTCGACGCACTGGCCGCCGGTGTCGCCGCTGTACGACGACTTACGCCATTCCGTGCCCGTCAGGTTCAGGGTCATTCCCATACCGTTCCTCCATCACACGGGCGATGAGGGCTGCCGAGTCGTCGACAGGGTGGGCAGCCGCCTGTAGGTGATCGTAACGGACCGAACCTTCTTTGAGAGCTTCCGGATTGGCCGTCATATGGCCCTGGACGAAGTCCTCGGTGTAGACGATGTCGGCGTCTTTCTCGAAGCGCAGAAGGCAGAACGAGCCCGTCAGTCCTGTGTGCGCCCTAGCCTTGAATGGCAGCACCTGGATGTCCAGCCACGTGTACTTCTGCAGGTCCAGCAGGTGCGCGAGTTGCCCCCGCATGACCTCTCTGCCGCCGACCTCCTGATGGAGGACCGCTTCGCTGAGGACCACCCAGACCGCCGGTGGCTGCTCCCGTTCCAGAACGCGCTGCCGCTCCATTCGTGCCGCCACTCTCGCGTCCAGCCCTGCTTCATCTCTCGTGCCCAGCACCACGCGCGCGTAGGGCTCTGTCTGAAGCAGGCCGTCCACCAACTGGGCCTGGAATGACGAGATGTACGCCGCCTTCGCCTCCATCTCCGCATAAGGCTGGAACCAACTCGGCAACTGGCTCCGCAGCACCAGCCCCACCAGCCGGGAGAACAATCCGTCCGTCCCCAGTGCCGCGTCCACCCGTTCGGAGAACTCCCGTTGCGGCACCTTCATGGCCGTCTCGATCTGGCCGATCAGCGATCCCGTGCAGAACACGATCGAGCCCAGCTGCGCCAGCGTCAGGCCGGCCGCCTCCCGCGCGCGGCGCAGCTCGTAGCCGTAGTAGTCCAACGGCGATGCACTGGGGTCCAGTTCACGGCTTCGCACACCAACCACCTCCATCACCGAGAGTAGTGGGACGACCGCTCACGGGCGCGACGCTTGTGGAAAACTATTCATGCAAGCGTGCTTGATTGTTTCTGGGGCCGCTGCCATGCTCCTCCCCATGGCCGACCCCACCCCCGTCTTCGACGACCTGCGCGCCGAGAGTGCCGAACTGGACCGGCTGGTGGCCGAGTTGGAGCCGAACGGCTGGGCGCTCGCGACGCCCGCGCCCGGCTGGACCGTCGCGCACCAGATCGCCCACCTCACCTGGACCGACCGTTCGGCGCTGCTCGCGGTCACCGACGCGGACGCGTTCCGGTCGGTGGCGGAGAAGGCGCTCGCCGCTGCGGAGACCTTCGTCGACGAGGCGGCGCAGGAGGGGGCCCGACTGTCCCCCGAGGAACTGCTCTCGCAGTGGCGCCGGGTGCGGGCCGCGCTCGACCGGGCGCTGCGGGCCGCGCCCGCCGGTGCGCGTTTCCCCTGGTTCGGGCCGCCCATGTCGGCGGCCGGCGTGGCCACCGGCCGGATCATGGAGACCTGGGCGCACGGCCAGGACGTGGCCGACGCCCTGGGGGTGGTCCGTACCCCCACGGACCGGCTGAAGCACGTGGTCCGCATCGGCGTGCGGGCCCGCGACTTCGCGTTCGGCGTGCACGGACTGCCCGTTCCCGCCGAGGAGTTCCGGGTGGAGGTGGTCGGTCCGTCCGGCGAGGCGTGGGCGTACGGTCCTAAGGACGCGGCCCAGCGCGTCACCGGCCCCGCCGTCGACTTCTGTCTGCTGGTGACCCAGCGGGTCCACCGGGCGGACCTCGCGGTGCGCGCCGAGGGGCCGGACGCCGACCACTGGCTGGACATCGCGCAGGCGTTCGCGGGCCCGCCCGGCGCCGGACGGGAGCCCGGGGGCGACCGGGGCAAGGGCGGCAACGGCGGCCGGGGGGACGGGCCTGCGGACGGCCCGGAGGCCCGGTCGTGACCGGCCGCGTGCTGCGCATAGGCAACGCCTCCGGTTTCTACGGCGACCGGTTCGACGCCATGCGGGAGATGCTCACCGGCGGTGACCTGGATGTCCTGACCGGGGACTATCTCGCCGAACTGACCATGCTGATCCTGGGCCGGGACCGGCTGAAGGACCCGGGCGCCGGGTATGCCCGCACCTTTCTGCGCCAGTTGGAGGAGTGTCTCGGGCTCGCGCAGGAGCGGTCCGTGAAGATCGTGACCAATGCCGGGGGGCTCAACCCCGCCGGCCTCGCCGACGCCGTACGGAAGCTGGCGGACCGGCTGGGCATACCGGTGCGGGTCGCCCATGTGGAGGGCGACGACCTCACCGGGGCCCGGATCGCCGGGTTCGTCCGGCCGGAGGGCACCCTCGCCGCCCATGCCTACCTGGGCGGCTTCGGCATCGCGGAGTGCCTGCGGGCCGGTGCCGACCTCGTGGTCACCGGGCGGGTGACCGATGCGGCGCTGGTCACCGGCCCGGCCGCCGCGCACTTCGGCTGGACGCGGGGGCAGTACGACCGGCTGGCCGGTGCCGTGGTCGCCGGGCACGTGCTGGAGTGCGGGGCGCAGGCCACCGGCGGGAACTACGCCTTCTTCACCGAGGGCGACGTGCGGCGCCCGGGCTTCCCGCTCGCCGAGATCCACGAGGACGGCACGGCCGTCGTCACCAAGCACCCCGGCACCGGCGGGTTCGTGGACGCCGGCACGGTCACGGCACAGCTGCTGTACGAGACGGCCGGCGCCCGGTACGCGGGCCCCGACGTCACCGCCCGGCTCGACACGGTCCGGCTCGGCCAGGACGGCCCCGACCGGGTGCGGATCGAGGGCGTGAGAGGGGAGGCGCCGCCGCCCACCCTGAAGGTCGGCCTCAACCGGCTCGGCGGCTTCCGCAACGAGGTCTCCTTCGTCCTCACCGGGCTGGACATCGAGGCCAAGGCGGCGCTGGTGCGCGGGCAACTGGCCGACGCGCTCGCCGGGTCGGAGCCCGCCGAGGTGCGCTGGGACCTGGTGCGCACCGACCGGCCGGACGCGGACACGGAGGAGACCGCGAGCGCCGTGCTGCGCCTGGTCGTCAAGGATCGCGACCAGGACGTCGTCGGCCGGGCGCTGACCGGTGCCGCCGTCGAACTGGCCCTGGCCAGTTACCCCGGTTTCCACGTGCTGGCACCCCCGGGCAAGGGCGCCCCCTACGGGGTCTTCGAGGCCGCGTACGTGCCCCAGGGCGCCGTCGAACAGGTGGCGGTCCTCGACGACGGGCGGCGGATCCCGGTGCCGGGGGCCGGGCAGACCCGGGTACTCACCGCCGTACCGGAACCGGAGCTGCCGGTCCCGCTGCCCGCCGGGCCGGTCCGCCGGGCGCCGCTGGGACGGGTCGCCGGGGCCCGCAGCGGCGACAAGGGCGGGGACGCCAACGTGGGCGTGTGGGTCCGTACGGACGACGCCTGGCGGTGGCTCGCGCACGAGCTGACGGCCGACAGGTTCCGGGAGCTGATGCCCGAGAGCCGGCCGCTGACCGTCGTCCGGCACGTCCTGCCCCACCTGCGCGCCCTCAACTTCACCGTCGAGGGCGTTCTCGGCGCGGGCGTCGCCGCCCAGCACCGTTTCGACCCGCAGGCCAAGGCCCTCGGCGAGTGGCTGCGATCCCGACACCTGGACATCCCGGAGGCCCTGCTGTGACGGTCCTTTCCTCCGCGGTCGACCCGGCCGGCGCCGACCACCGGGCGAACCGCGAGGCCATGCTCGCCAAGCTCGCCGAGCTGGACGCGGAACACGCGAAGGCCCTCGCGGGCGGCGGCCCGAAGTACGTCGAGCGGCACCGGAAGCGCGGCAAGCTGCTCGCCCGCGAACGCATCGAACTTCTCCTCGACCCGGACACCCCGTTCCTGGAGCTGTCCCCGCTGGCCGCCTGGGGCAGCGACTACGCCGTCGGTGCCTCCCTGGTCACCGGGATCGGCGTGGTCGAGGGCGTCGAATGCCTGATCACCGCCAACGACCCGACCGTGCGCGGCGGCACCAGCAACCCCTGGAGCCTGAAGAAGGCGCTGCGCGCCAACGACATCGCGCTGGCCAACCGGCTGCCCTGCATCAGCCTGGTGGAGTCGGGCGGCGCCGATCTGCCCTCGCAGAAGGAGATCTTCATCCCCGGGGGCGCGATCTTCCGGGACCTCACCCGGCTGTCGGCGGCCGGGATCCCGACGGTCGCGGTCGTCTTCGGCAACTCGACGGCGGGCGGCGCCTACATCCCCGGCATGTCCGACCACGTGATCATGGTCAAGGAACGGGCGAAGGTGTTCCTCGGCGGGCCGCCGCTGGTGAAGATGGCCACCGGGGAGGAGAGCGACGACGAGTCCCTGGGCGGCGCCGAGATGCACGCGCGCGTGTCGGGCCTCGCCGACTACTTCGCGGTGGACGAACGGGACGCGCTGCGGCAGGCCCGGCGCGTGGTGGCCCGCCTGGGCCACCGCAAGGCGTACGACGATCCGGGGCCGGCCGCGCCGCCCAAGTACGACCCGGAGGACCTGCTCGGCATCGTCCCGGGCGACCTGAAGACCCCCTTCGACCCGCGCGAGGTGATCGCCCGGATCGTCGACGGCTCCGACTTCGACGAGTTCAAACCGCTGTACGGGACGAGCCTGGCGACCGGCTGGGCCGAGCTGCACGGCTACCCGGTGGGCATCCTCGCCAACGCGCAGGGCGTGCTGTTCAGCCAGGAGTCGCAGAAGGCCGCCCAGTTCATCCAGCTCGCCAACCAGCGCGACATCCCGCTGCTGTTCCTGCACAACACCACCGGCTACATGGTCGGCAGGGAGTACGAGCAGGGCGGCATCATCAAACACGGCGCGATGATGATCAACGCGGTCAGCAACAGCCGCGTACCGCATCTGTCGGTCCTGCTGGGCGCCTCCTACGGCGCCGGGCACTACGGCATGTGCGGGCGCGCCTACGACCCGCGGTTCCTGTTCGCCTGGCCCAGCGCCAAGTCGGCCGTCATGGGCCCGCAGCAGCTCGCCGGGGTGCTCTCGATCGTGGCCCGGCAGTCGGCCGCCGCGAAGGGACAGCCCTACGACGAGGACGCCGACGCCGGGCTGCGCGCCATGGTGGAGCAGCAGATCGAGTCCGAGTCACTGCCGATGTTCCTGTCGGGGCGGCTGTACGACGACGGTGTCATCGACCCGCGCGACACCCGCACCGTCCTCGGCCTGTGCCTGTCCGCCGTCCGCACCGCACCCTACGAAGGCGCGCGGGGCGGCTTCGGCGTCTTCCGGATGTGAGGGACCCGAAAATGATCACCTCTGTCCTTGTGGCCAACCGGGGCGAGATCGCCTGCCGGATCTTCCGCACCAGCCGCGACCTGGGCATCCGGACCATCGCCGTGCACTCGGACGCCGACGAGAACGCGCTGCACGCGCGCGTGGCCGACACCGCCGTACGGCTGCCGGGCGCGACGCCCGCCGAGACCTATCTGCGGACCGACCTGATCGTGCAGGCGGCCGTGGCGGCCGGCGCGGACGCCGTGCACCCCGGCTACGGCTTCCTGTCCGAGAACCCCGCCTTCGCGCGCGCCGTCCTGGACGCGGGCCTGGTCTGGATCGGGCCGCCGCCGGAGGCGATCGAGGCGATGGCGTCCAAGACCCGCGCCAAGGCGCTGATGGGGCTCGCGCCGCTCGACGAGGTCACCGAGGCCGACCTGCCGGTCCTGGTCAAGGCGGCGGCGGGCGGCGGCGGACGCGGCATGCGGATCGTCCGCGCCCTGGACCGGCTCGACGACGCGCTGGCGGGCGCGCGGGCCGAAGCGGAGAGCGCCTTCGGGGACGGTGAGGTGTTCGTGGAGCCCTACGTCGAGCACGGCCGCCACGTCGAGGTGCAGGTCCTCGCCGACACGCACGGCACGGTGTGGACGCTCGGCACCCGCGACTGCTCCCTCCAGCGCCGCCACCAGAAGGTCGTCGAGGAGGCCCCCGCGCCCGGCCTTAAGGCCGCGCTCACCGACGAGCTGTACGCGCTCGCCGAGCGCGCCGCCCGCTCCGTGTCGTACGTGGGCGCGGGCACCGTCGAGTTCCTGGTCGCCGACGGCAGGGCCCACTTCCTGGAGATGAACACCCGCCTCCAGGTCGAACACCCCGTCACCGAGGCCGTGTTCGGCATCGACCTGGTGGCCGAGCAGATCCGCGTCGCCGAGGGCCACGCCCTGGCGGACGTGCCGCCACGCGCGCGTGGCCATGCGGTCGAGGCCCGCCTGTACGCCGAGGACCCGGCCCGCGACTGGGCCCCGCAGACCGGCACCCTGCACCGCCTCGCCGTACCGGACGGCGTCCGCCTGGACACCGGCTACACCGACGGCGACGAGATCGGCGTCCACTACGACCCGATGCTCGCGAAGGTCGTCGCCCATGCGCCCACCCGCGCGGAGGCCCTCCGCAAACTGTCCGGCGCGCTGGAGCGGACGGCCGTGCACGGCCCGGTCACCAACCGCGACCTGCTCGTACGGTCCCTGCGGCACCCGGAGTTCGGCGCGGCCCGGATGGACACCGGCTTCTACGACCGCCACCTCACCGCACTGACCGAGCCCGCCCCCGACCCGTACGCCCCGCTGGCCGCCGCGCTCGCCGACGCGCACGGCCGCTCCCGCTTCGGCGGCTTCCGCAATGTCCCCTTCCAGCCGCAGACCAAGCGCTACCTGATGGCGGGCGAGGAGCACGAGGTCCACTACCGGCACACCCGCGAAGGGCTCACGGCCGACGGCGTACGGGTCGTGCACGCCGACGCGCGTCTGGTCGTACTCGAAGCCGACGGCGTACGGCGGCGCTTCGAGGTCGCCCGCTACGGCGACCGGGTCCACGTGGGCGCCACCGTCCTCACCGCGCTGCCCCGCTTCCCGGACCCGACGGCCCAGCTCGCCCCCGGTTCCCTGCTGGCCCCGATGCCCGGCACGGTCGTACGCGTCGCCGAGGACCTGGCCGAGGGCGCCCCGGTGGCGGCGGGCCGGCCCCTGATCTGGCTGGAGGCGATGAAGATGCAGCACCAGATCTCGGCACCCGTCACCGGCACCCTCACCGCGCTGCACGTCACACCCGGACAGCAGGTGGAGCCGGGCACGGTGCTAGCGGTGGTCGAACCCTCCTAGGGCCGGCGGGGAACAGAGGAACAGGGGAACAGAGGAACAGAGGAACAGGGGAACAGCGCGAGCGGACCGGGCAGCCGGGGCACAGCGCGAGCAACCACACACCAGCCGTACGCGGAGGAACCCATGACCACCCTCATCGAGTCCGACGAGCACAAGGCACTACGAGCCGCGGTGGCCGCCCTCGGGCAACGCTACGGCCGTGACTACCTCACCCGCACCGTCGCCGAGGGCCGCCACCCCGCGGAACTGTGGGCCGAAGCGGGCGAACTCGGCTACCTCGGCGTCAACCTCCCCGAGGAGCACGGCGGCGGGGGCGGCGGCATCGCCGAACTTTCCATCGTCCTAGAAGAGTTGGGTGCCGCGGGCTGTCCGCTGCTGATGCTGGTCGTCTCGCCCGCGATCTGCGGCACGGTCATCGCCCGCTTCGGCACCGAGGAGCAGAAACGCGCCTGGCTGCCCGGCCTCGCCGACGGCACCCGCACCATGGCCTTCGGCATCACCGAGCCCGACGCCGGTTCCAACTCGCACCGCATCACCACCACCGCCCGCCGCGACCCCGGCACCGGCGACTGGCTGCTGACCGGCCGCAAGGTGTTCATCTCCGGCGTGGACATCGCCGACGCGGTGCTGATCGTCGGCCGCACCGAGGACGCCCGCACCGGACGCCTCAAGCCCTGCCTGTTCATCGTCCCGCGCGAGGCCGAGGGCTTCACCCGGCGGCCCATCGACATGGAGATCAACGCCGCCGAGAAGCAGTTCGAACTCACCCTGGACGACGTACGGCTACCCGTCGACGCGTTTGTGGGCGACGAGGACGCGGGCCTGCTCCAACTCTTCGCCGGGCTCAATCCGGAACGCATCATGACGGCCGCGTTCGCGATCGGCATGGGCCGCTACGCGCTGGCGAGGGCGGTCGAGTACGCCCGGGACCGCACCGTCTGGCAGGCTCCCATCGGCGCCCACCAGGCCGTCGCACACCCCCTCGCGCAGGCCCACATCGACCTCGAACTGGCCCGGCTGATGATGCAGAAGGCCGCCCACCTCTACGACGCGGGGGACGACGCCGGCGCCGGCGAGGCCGCCAACATGGCCAAGTACGCCGCCGGAGAAGCCTGCGTGAAGGCAGTCGACCAGGCCGTGCACACCCTCGGCGGCAACGGCCTCACCCGGGAGTTCGGCCTCGCCTCGCTGATAACGGCCGCGCGGGTGGCCCGTATCGCCCCGGTGAGCCGGGAGATGATCCTCAACTACGTCTCCCACCAGAGCCTGGGGCTGCCCAAGTCTTATTAGGGGCCATCTGCGGGGGATCCATCAGGACCCCAGTCCGCCTTGGAGGTAGGGCGGCTCCGAGTGCAGGCGGGCGGGGCCGCATGGTGTCAAGCGCGGGCCCGGACGATGAGAGTGCCGATGTGGCCGGCCTTCGGCGCGTCTGCCACTGTCGCCTGAGCGGAGGCGAAGCCGGCCCGGACGAGGTGCCGTTCCCACACTGCGGGCTTGTAGCTGTAGCGGTAGGTGAACATGGCCTTGCCCGCGAAGCCGCCCTTGTACATGCCCTGCGGGCCGTAGGCGCCGGGGATGGCCGGCGGCTGGGAGAACACGAACGTGCCCCCCGGCACCAGGTGCTCGCGGACGAGGGGGAACAGGCGGGAGGGGTCGGTGAACCAGGCCGCGCCGAAGATCGAGTACACGGAGTCGTAGCGGGCTTCGTCGGCGGTCAGCCAGTCGAGGACCTCCCCCTGTTCGATGCGCACGCCGAGCGGTGCCCACTTCTCGCCTGCGCGCTGCACCATGCGCGGCGACAGGTCGACGCCGGTTGTCCTGACGCCCAACCGGGCGAGATGGGCCAAGGCGCGGCCGGTGCCGCAACCGATCTCCAGCACGGATTCCGGGGCGCCCAGCAACTCGGGGCCGGGGCCGTGGCCGGCGTACTGGGTCCAGCAGAACGAGGGCTCGGCGTCGTCCTTGAAGGCGGACTCGGCGAAGGTGTTCCACAGTTCGGTCTCGGCGGCGATGTCGTGCGGTACGGGCACAGCGGGTTCCTCTGATCGGTGGGATGCGGGGCCCCCGCCCTCGGGTGCTGTGAGGGCGGGGGCGACTGTAGCGGGGTCAGTGGCTGTCGGGGACCTTGTCGTCGCACGGGGAGCAGTCCGCGCCGTCGATGGCCCACAGTTCCTCGTCGACCGGCCAGCCCTGTGTCTTCAGGAATTCGCCGGTACGCAGGCACAGGCCGTCGCCGCGGCGATCGATGAAGGGTGCGTGGTGTTTGAACCGGCCGCCGTTGTAGAGGCGGCAGATGCCCCACCAGACGGATGTGTCGAGGATGAGCTGGTGGACGCCGATGTCGACGAGTTTGCCGACGCCGAGGTGCACGTCAGGGTTTTCGATGGAGCCCATGACGTACATGACGGCGTTGCCGAGGATTCGTTCGGCCATGTCGCGGACCATGGTGTGGTCGCGCAGGAGCAGTGCGACCTCGCGGTCCCAGATGCTCATGCGGCTGTCGAAGATGTTGACGGTCAGTTCGGTGATGTGCGGCATGACCGCGTTCAGCAGCTCTTGCGGGTCTCGGGTGGAGCTGGGTGCGGTGGGACTGTCGAGCGCGATGGACACGATTCCCTCCTTGGTCGGTTGGCTGCCTTCTGGGGTGAGGGCAGCCGCCCGCCCGGTTCGGCGCCCACGGGCTGCGGAGCCGGGCGCGCGCACCAAAGGCACTCGGCACCCCGCACCTTGTCGTCGGCGAGGCCGTCCAGGTCGGGCAGCGCCAGGGCCTCAAGGACCTCGGTGGGGATCTCCTGAACCGGGCTGCTCATCTGATCACCCCGTAGGGCGGCCGACGGTACGGTGCGGCATGTCGACTCCTTCGCAGTCGGCCATGCCCCTTGCCGCTGGTAGGTCCAGGCAACGGAGTTGACGATCATGGGGTGTAGCAGGGGGTCGGCGGACTGCCTCGCAGCGTCTATGGCCCGTTCCAGACTGATCAGTGCAAGATCTGTTTTCCCCATCCGCACGGCAACGTGACCGGCCAGCTGAAGTACTTTTCCCAGTGCTGCGAAACCGGCGCCCTTGTCATCGGCGTTGGTCGAAGCCGCGGCCGTGCGTGCATCCGAGATCATGTCGGGCAGTGCCTTCATCACCGTGTCGAACTCGGCAGAGTGGTACTGCGTCCAGCCGTCCGCGATCTGCTCTCGCAGGACGGTCAGCGAAAAGTCAGGTCCTGGCGGCTCCGGCTCCGGCCCCCAGAATGTCGGCATAATGGCATGCCGCACCGCCACGAAGCGCGGGCCGTCGTTCTCTCCTGTCGAGGAGAGTGCAGGAGGGTCCCCAGGAGCGTCGTCAGCTCTACCCCAAGACCGTTCGCCAGCGCATGCAGCGTGGGCAGGCGCGCTGAGTGCTTCCGGCGTTGTTCGAGCTGACGAATCACGTCGACCGACACGCCTGAGCGCTCAGCCAGTTCCTCTTGCGTCAGGGAGGCCAACCGGCGCAGACGTCGGAGAGTCCGCCCTAGGTCTTCGTTTGCCACGTTGCCACGGTACGCCGCTGGAGCAGCGTGACAGCGAGGCAAGCGACAGACGGTCGGGGCAGGACGAAACGCCGCCGGTACAGCCCGCGGTGGTGGGGTTGTACCGGGGGCGTTCAGCCGGCGAGGAGCTGCACGGCGTATCCAGCGCCTATGCCCAACAGCCTTGGGCAGTCACAGGGTGACGCCGGCCGGGACGCGGCCGGCGGCGATGTCCGCGGCGGATGTGTAATCGGGGACGGGTCCGCGGGCCTGCTCGAACGCAGAAAGTTGGCAGGGGCGCGGTGTCGCACGGTGCGCCCCCCACTCGGTCTGCTGCTCGCAGGACTGGGTGGGAGATCGACTGAACCAAACGCTTGTCTCAAGCGTTGTAGAGCACGAACAGGTACTCCAGAAATCGCCGCGTCAAAGCGAAACCCAGCGCACCCGCTACCGATGAAAGAGATGAAATGCCGGAACAGGCTTCGAATATCGGGGAACGTGATTTTTCGGCCGCTGCGATGAGCGCGGTTGCCTCTGCCGTCTCTGGCGGTGCTGCCCTACTTATGCGGCACAATACCGGTGCGATTGTGTTGGGCGCGGCGTCAGGTATGTCAGGCGTTGCTGCTGGTGTTCTCGCCGCCCGCGCAGCCCGATCGCAGATGGCGACACACCCTGCGGCCGATATTGAGCGCGGGTCCCAGCTGTCTAACGCTCCCCGCTCCGGCATGCCGCAGTCCCCGCCTCCCGCGTACATCGCTCCCCACGCTCGCCCGAGCACACCTGGACGGTAGTTCTGCATCTCTGTTCAGGCGTCTCTCGCTGAAATTTCCCGGCGTGGGCCGGGTCGCGTGGTGTGCGAGTTTCCTGGCAGCCGTCCTGACGGCCCGTCGAACGGAAACATCGGTGAGTGCCCCACTCGCCCGACGCCTTTACATCCCGTCGGCCGCCACCGCCGTTCTTGGCACCCTTGCCGCAATACTCGGGTCCTCCACGATCACGACGACGTATGGCCCCCGATTCGGATATATCTGGCATCCCAGACGCGTACTCGACCCGACGGCATCCAATGGCGTCCGGCTGCAAGAGGAACGCCACGAACGGCACCCCGACGTCTCGCTCGTCGCGACTGAGTTGCTTCAACCGCAAGTACAAGGGCAAGTCCGCCTGCGAACCGGGCGTGTACGTGCGTCGCGACGAAGTCGAGGCCGAGGTGTGAAAGTGGCTCGCCGATGACGTCGCCGAGGAAATCGACACCGCGCCGTCCCTGCCCGAGCAGCGCACCGCGCCGGCCACCGCGCCGGACCCCCGTGCACGGCTGGTCGAGGAACGAGCGCGCACGGAAGCCGAGACAGCCAGGATCGAGGCCGCCCTCGACCGCCTTGTGGCTGCAAACGCGATGGACCCCGAGAAGTACCCGGCCGATTCGTTCGCGCGCGTCCGCGACCAGTTCCTCGGCCAGAAAGCCGATCTCCTCAAGCACTTGCAGTCGCTTGGCGAGGTCGAGGCCACGCCAATGCGCGAAAAGTTCCGGCCCCTGATCGTCGGACATGGCGGATCGTACTCATGGCGGATCAGAGTTCCATCCCGTGTGGGGAGCCCGGCCCCTGGGCCGGCCAGTGGAGCGCGAACCATGCAGGCACGCTTGATTGTTTCCGCGCCTGCTGCCACCCTCTGAAAAGCCACACCTCAGGTCAGGGGAGAGGGGGCCCGATGCTCGGCGTCCACGACCAGGACGGCAACGAGGTCCCGCACGCCTTCGTCGTCCGCCGGCCCGGCACCGCGGGGCCGACCGAAGGAGAGGCCATGAGCCACGCCGCCGAACGCGTCGCCCCCTACGAACGGATACGGCAGATCACCTTCGTCGCGGAAGTGCCCCGGTCCGTCTCCGAGAAGTCCCTCCGCCGCGAACTGCGGGAACCGGGGGAGCGGTCGTGACACTGATCGGACGTACGCGCGCGCGTGGCGTGGAAATCCTCAGCCTGGACTCGGCCGACACCCGCAATGCCCTGTCCGCCGCCCTGGTCGGCGACCTCGCGGACGCGCTGGCCGAATGCGGCGCGGACGACGACGTACGGGCCGTCGTCCTCACCCACACCGGCGGCACCTTCTGCGCCGGCGCCGACCTGCGCAACCCGCCGCACCCGGACGCCGTCGTCGGCCTGCTCCGGCAGATCGTCGAACTGGACCGGCCCGTGGTCGCCCGGGTCACCGGGCACGTCCGTGCGGGCGGCCTCGGCCTGCTCGCGGCCTGCGACATCGCGGCGGCCGGCACCGAAGCCACGTTCGCGTTCACCGAGGTACGGATCGGGGTGGCGCCCGCCGTCATCTCGCTGCCGGTGATCCCGCGCGCCGACCCGCGCGCCCTCGCCCGCTACTACCTCACCGGCGAACGGTTCGACGCCGCCGAAGCGGCCCGCATCGGCCTGCTGACCCTCGCCGGTGACGACGTCGACGCGGCGCTCGCCCCCGTCCTGGACGGCCTGCGCCGATCCTCGCCGCAGGGCCTGGCGGAGACGAAGCGCCTGCTCACGGCTAAGGTTCTGGAGACATTCGACCGGGAAGCAGCCGACTTGACCGCGCTCTCGGCCCGGCTGTTCGTCTCCGCCCAGGCCCGGGAGGGGATGACGGCCCTCCTCGACCGACGGGATGCCGCATGGGTGCTGTGACCGCAGAGGACCGCCTGCCCAAGCAGGACCGCAGCCGGGCCACCCGGCAGCGGCTCCTGGAGGCCGCCGTGGCCTGCCTCGCGGAACACGGCTGGGCGGGCTCCACGGTCACCGTCGTCGCCGAACGCGCGGGCGTCTCCCGGGGCGCGGCACAGCACCACTTCCGCACCCGCGAGGACCTGTTCACGGCGGCCGTCGAATACGTCGCCGAACAGCGCTCGGCCGCCCTGCGCACCCTGTTCCCGGAGGGCGCCGCGGCCCGCCCGGCGGTCGTCGCCGCCCTCGTCGACCTCTACACGGGACCCCTCTTCCGCGCCGCCCTGCACCTGTGGGTGGCCGCCTGCGACGAGGAGCAGCTACGGCCCCGGGTGACCGAACTGGAGGCCCGCGTCGGCCGGGAGACCCACCGGATAGCGGTCGAACTGCTCGGCGCCGACGAGTCCCGCCCCGGCGTCCGGGAGACCGTGCAGGGCCTGCTGGACATGGCCCGCGGCCTGGGCCTGGCCAACCTCCTCACCGACGACACGGCCCGCCGCCGACGCGTGGTCGCCCAGTGGGCGGCGCTGCTGGAGGAGACCCTGGACGGTGTGGGCTGAGCCTCCCGCGGACCGAGTTTAAGTCTCTGCCCGAGGACGCGGACCTGAGGCGCGACCGCGCATCGCTGCCCGGCCGGTAACGCCGCCCGCCGGCACTGGCGCTGGGACGGCAACGGTCCCGCAGACCGGTACCGGCCCCGGCGAACGTCATCCGGACGGCCGAGCAGGGTTCTGGCGCCGACTCCCTTCCGTGCGGCCCGGTCGGGTCCGGGGTGGTGTCGGGCACCGGCCGCCGGGGTGGGTGTACACGGTCGGGCCGGCGCCGGTCGGGCGCAGTGGGGACACATCGTCGGCCGGGCCGGTGATGGGCCGGTCGCAGCGGCGGCAGATCCTCACGGGGTGCCTCCTCGGTGGCGAGGGCACCGGCAGGGCGGGTAGCCGTCCGTGAGCGGTGGCAGTTCCGCGGCGGGTGGGACGACGACTGTTCGGCCGTCGCGGGTGATCTTCCCGTGGTGGTCCACCTGGTAGACCCGGATGGTCATGTAGCCGAGCCCGGGCATCGCGCGGGCCGGGATGCTGTCCGGGGTCATCGTCGGCAGTCCCTCACCAGCCGGTACAGGCCGCGGCCGACGATGCAGTCGGCGGCCGTTTCCCGTGTCCGGCACAGGCTGCACACGGGCGCGTGCGCGAACAGGCCGCGGTGCGCGCGGTCGGCTACGCAGGAGCGGCAGGCACGGGGGAACCAGGTCACCCCGGAAACCGCCGGCGAGCCGTCCAAGGGGGAGCGCTGCCGGCCGAAGTCGACAGCGGTGTCCCCGGTCAACGACGTGGGGCACCACAGGCACTCGGCACCACGCACCTTGCCGTCGGCGAGGCCGTCCAGGGCGGGCAGCGCCAGGACGTCCAGTACCTCGGTCGGCGGCACGCCTACGGTCTCGCTCGACATGGTCACGCCTCCACGATCACGGTGATGCGTTGCACACCCATGACCGTAGAAGCGACCGAGCACCATCGGGGGCAGGAATCCTGCCCCCTACAGTCAGGCAGCCAACAGCCCCAGCTTCACCGCCAGATCAGACGCACGCCGCCGCCGCTCCGGCTGCCGCGCCTCGGTCTCCTCCAGGACGATCCGCCTCGCATATCCGTTGTACTTGACGGTCTCCGGCGCGGCCTCGTGCGCTTTGTCCAGCGTCGCCAGCGCCGTGTCCGGCTGTCCGTCCAACTGGTAGGCGCGGGCTTCCTCGATGCGGTGCCGAGCGCGCCGCGGCCGGGACCTGATGACCGTCTTGTCCGCGCGCGCCGCCTGCCGGACGGACTCGCCGCCCTGGTGCAGCTCGACGGCGACGGTGACGGCGTGGGCGCCCATGATCGCCTGCGAGAAGCTGGTGATCGGGTGGTAGTAGTCCGCGGGCAGCTTCCGCGCGGTCTTCTCTGCTTTGTCCCACCAGCCCCACGCGGTGCCGTTCTCGCCGCGTCGCGCGGCCGTGTACCCGGCCTCGAACTGCAAGGCCCCGGCGATCGCCAGCACCTTGTCCTCGGAGTCTGCCAGCCGGGGCTCAAGGAAGCGGAGCGCTTCCGTGGTCACGGCGTCTGCGGCGTCGAAGTGGGCGGGTCCGCTGTCGCGGTGCGCCTGCGCGGTCAGCCACGCGGCGACGCCGATCGCGTGGGGGTCTTCCGACTCCTGGGCGGCGACCATGCCGCGCTCGGCGATGCGCCACAGCAAGGCACTGTCGGGCTGGTAGGCGACGAAGAACTGCGACAGCGAGTAGACCTCGGAGAGGACGGCCTGTGCTGCCTGCCGGTCGGCCGCCGAGTCCGCCTGCCGCGTCGCCAGTTGCGCATCGCGGATCAGGGCGGGCAGTAACTCGCCGACGACCTCGCGGTGGTTGGGCGCCGAGTGCCGGGCGTTCCACGCCCGGTCGAGGCGGTGCCGCAGGTGCAGCGTGCTCGGCGCCTGCCGGTCGGAGGCGAACGGGAAGGCGTCGACGGCGGACTTCACGGCGGCGAGCCGGGGATGCCCGGGCCCGATGAACAGGTCCACGTGCATGGACTGGTCCCCGGTCAGGTCGGCCAGGTCCCGCACGCGGAGCAGTTCGGCGATGCGGAGGATCATGGGCAGTTTCGGGGGCTGGATGACGCCGGTCTCGACCTGCTTCACCCACGAGTGGGACTTGTCGAGGAAGCCGGCGAGGACGGGCCGGCTCATGCCACGGCGCTGGCGGTAGATCTGCATCCGCTGGCCGAACGCGACGGCGTCGGCGTAAGGGTTCGGGGTAGCGTCAGACGGCACGGTCTCGCCCCAATCTCTGTACGGGTCGCACTGACAGGGTAGGGGGCGGGGCCTTTTTCGCGTGAGGACCCTGCCTCGACATCCGCAGCCACCCCCTACGACGACGTCGGCCGCCAAGACCACGACCAGGTCGTGAAGGCCGACGTCACACGAGAGGACCCCGCCCCGCCCTCAGCGCGAGATGTCCCCGTACCCCTCGACGTCCTGCACGCTGCGCGACCCCGGGCCCACATAGCGGGCGGACGGGCGCACCAGCCGTCCCGTGCGTTTCTGCTCCAGGATGTGCGCCGACCAGCCCGCGGTCCGCGCACAGCTGAACATCGACGTGAACATGGACGCGGGAACCTGGGCGAAGTCCAGCATGATCGCCGCCCAGAACTCGACGTTCGTGGCGAGGACCCGGTCCGGACGCCGGTTGTGCAGCTCCTCCAGGGCCGCCTTCTCCAGCGCCTCCGCGATCTCGTAGCGCGGTGCGCCCAGCTCGCGGGCCGTGCGCCGCAGCACGCGCGCGCGTGGGTCCTCGGCCCGGTACACCCGGTGCCCGAAGCCCATCAGCCGCTCACCGCGGTCCAGGGCCTGCCTGACGTACGTCTCCGCGTCGCCGGTCCGCTCGATCTCCTCGATCATCCCGAGGACCCGGGAGGGGGCGCCGCCGTGCAGCGGACCCGACATGGCGCCCACCGCGCCGGACAGCGCGGCGGCCACGTCCGCGCCGGTGGAGGCGATGACCCGGGCGGTGAAGGTGGAGGCGTTCATGCCGTGCTCGGCGGCCGAGGTCCAGTACGCGTCGACGGCCGCTACGTGCTTCGGGTCCGGCTCGCCCCGCCAGCGGATCATGAACCGTTCGACGATCGTGGACGCCTTGTCGATCTCCCGCTGCGGCACCATCGGCAGCCCCTGCCCGCGCGCCGACTGGGCGACGTAGGACAGGGCCATCACGGCGGCCCGGGCCAGGTCGTCGCGGGCCTGCGCCGCGTCGATGTCCAGGAGCGGTTCCAGCCCCCACACCGGGGCCAGCATGGCCAGCGCCGACTGCACGTCGACCCGGACGTCACCGGAGTGCACCGGGATCGGGAACGGCTCGGCGGGCGGCAGACCGGGGTTGAAGGCGCCGTCGACGAGCAGCCCCCACACGTTCCCGAAGGAGACGTGCCCGACCAGCTCCTCGATGTCGACACCCCGGTACCGCAGGGCACCGCCTTCCTTGTCCGGTTCGGCGATCTCCGTCTCGAACGCGACGACTCCTTCGAGCCCGGGTACGAAATCGGACATGAGGCGGCTCCTCGTGGTGTGTGCGGACGCATGGCGGACGCGGGTACTACCACGGTTCCACGGTCGCTCTCAGGACTCGCGGTCCGGCGGTCACCCCGGTGATGCCCCGATCGGCCCACGCTCACCCAACCGGTGGGGCATCAGCACCATAGCGCCGGGTGCCACCGCAGGGGAGTTGTACGGCACTCCGTGCCACATTCCGTGCGGCAACCGAGTGCCCCCCGCGCCTGTACACGCATACGGCAAGATGACCGCGTGACCGACCGCGACCCCATCCTCGACCCCGCCGCCATGCGCAAGCACTACCGCGTGGAGGGCATCGACGAGAGCGACCTGGCCGCCCACCCGATGGAGCAGTTCGCCCGCTGGTTCGAGCACGCCGCGCTGGCCGCCGCGCACGGGACGGTCTACGAACCCAACGCGATGGTCGTCTCCACGGTGGACGCCGAGGGCCGCCCCAGCTCCCGCACGGTCCTGCTGAAGCAGTACGACGACCAGGGCTTCGTCTTCTACACCAACTACGACTCCCGCAAGGGCCGCGAACTGGCCGGGAACCCGCAGGTGTCCCTGCTCTTTCCCTGGCACCCGCTGGCCCGCCAGGTCATCGTCACGGGCACCGCGCACCGCACCGGCCGCGACGAGACCGCCGCCTACTTCCGCACCCGCCCGCACGGCTCCCAGCTCGGCGCCTGGGCCTCCGCCCAGTCCACGGTGATCCCCTCCCGAGCCGGTCTGGAGGCGTCCTACGCCGAACTCGCGGCCCGCTACCCCGAGGGCGAACAGGTACCGGTGCCGCCGCACTGGGGCGGCTTCCGCGTCACCCCGCGCACGGTCGAGTTCTGGCAGGGCCGGGAGAACCGCCTGCACGACCGGCTGCGCTACGCCGTCGAGGAGGACGGCGGCTGGCGCCTGGAACGCCTCAGCCCCTGACCGCGGTCACCCCGGCGGACCCCGCCCGCACATGCAGACGACCCGCGGGCTCGGGTCCTCCGCCGTGAGACGGAGAAGCCGGCCGGACGTACCGGCGAGCCCGCGGGTCGGGTGACTGCTTGGGATTGGGCCGGGCTGCGTGTGTGGTCGCACACGCCGGTCCGGCACCGCACTCGGTGTGGTGGCAGGCCGTCAGCCCGCAGCCACCTCGCGCGTCCGGGTTTCACTCATGTACCCGATCACCTCCTTTCTCACGTGAGAGCCACCCTAAGAAGCGGGCGGTGCGCGCTCAAGGGGTTTTTCCGGTGGCGGCCGGATCCGCCCGGGGAGCCGGGACGGGCCGCCGGCGCACGGAGGGTGCGTTCGCGTCGGCGGGCGTGCGTACAACGATTCCTGCAAGATTGTGGGAACCAAGTGTGTGCTGCGTCACGTTCGAGTTGAATGGAGGGGAGAGAGCGAACCTTCGCGCCGTATTCGCGGACGCAGCCTGCAGGGGGTCCAGGTGAGTGCTTCCCGGCGTAGTGGGACCACCGACGAGCTGGGGCCGGACGAGCCCGAGCGGGGCGGCGGCGCGGGCACGTGCGGCCCGGAGGACGCCGGCGGCTCCGATCTCCTCGCCGCGCTGCTGGACGGCATGGACGCGGCCCTGTGCGCTTTCGACGCGGACGGCGTCCTCACCCACTGGAACCGCGAGGCGGAGCGGATCCTCGGCTGGACCGCCGCCGAGGCCGTGGGGCGGCACGGGTTCGCGGGCTGGGCGGTGCGCAGCGCCGACGCCGAGGAGGTCGAGGGCCGGCTGCTCTCGGCGATGCACGCCCCCGGACGGCAGGTGCACGAGTTCGCGCTGGTCACGAAGGACGGCGGCCGGGTCCTGGTGCGGACCCAGTCCGCGGCGGTGCGCGGCCCGGACGGCAAGCCGGCCGGTGTGTACTGCGCCTTCAGCGAGGTGCACGCGCAGATGGACCTGGAGCGGTCCATCGCGCTGAGCGAGGCGCTGTTCGAGGACGCGGCGTGGGGCGTCGTGCTCATCGACGCCGATCTGCGGCCCGCGGTGGTCAACGCGTACGCGGCCCGCGCCCTGGGCATAGGCCGCACGTCCGTGCTCGGCCGGCCCCTCGGCGAACTGCTCGCCCAGGGCGTGGAGGAACTGGAGAGCGCCCTCACCCACGTGCTGGCCGAAGGCGCACCGCCCGCGCCGGCCGAGATGTGGGTGGCCGTGCGGACCCCGGAGGGCGAGAAGCGGCGGTGCTGGCGCAGCGGCTTCCTGCGGCTCGCCTCGCCGCTCGCCGAGGAGCCGGTGCCGCTCGGCGTCGGCTGGATGTTCTGGGACGTGACGGAGGCCAAGCAGAGCGAGCAGGAGGCGTCGCTGCTGCGCTTCCGTACCAACCAGCTGCACCGGGCGGCCCGCGCCGCGGCCGAGTGCGAGAACCCGGCGGAGGCGGCCACCGTCCACCTCGATTTCGCGCTGGCCGGGTTCGCCGACCACGCGCTGATCGACCGGGTGGCGGGCCCGCCGCCGGCCGACGGCGGCGGGCGGCCGGCCGTGCGGCTGGTGCGGATCGCCGCGACCCCCTCCGGGGCGCCGGGACCGAGCCTGCTCACCGGCGCGGCCGGACTGCCCCTGCGGTACGAGATCGGGCATCCGGCGTTGCAGTGCGTCGAGCGGTCCGGGACGGTGCGGGCCGACGCCGGCGGCATGTCCGCCGAGCGGGCCCGGGACTGGGCGCTGGAGCGGCAGTGGCCCGGGGACAGCGTGCACGCGCTGTGCGCGGTGCTGCGCAGCCGGGGGCGCACGCTGGGCGTCGTGACGTTCCTGCGCGGGGCCGCGCGCAGCGCCTTCGAACGCTTCGACGCGACGTACGCGGAGGACGTGGCGGCCCGCATCGCGGCGGCCCTGGACCTGGCGGCGGCGACGGCACCGGACCGCTGAGCGCGCGGCCCGCGCCCGCCCAGGCACGGGGGAGCCGTGAGCGCAGGGGCGCGGGGAGCCGTGCGCGTGGCGGAGGGTCAGCGCCGGTAGAAGATCCGGTCCCGGTACTCGTCCATGATCCGGGTGTTCCAGTCGTGTCCGCCGTCGACGTTCCCGGAGCGCAGCAGCGGCGGCTCGACGCCCCGGGCGGCGAGGGTCTGCGCGGTCGTGGCCATGACCGCCTGGAGGAGTGCGGTGGTGACGACCGTGGAGGCGGGGGCGAAGGGGGCCGGGATGGTGTCGAGGGTGAGTTCCGCGTCGCCGACCGCGATCTTCGAGTCGAGGACGATGTCGCAGTGGTCCCGCAGATACGTGCCGGAGCCGTGCCGGGACGAGGTCTGCGCGGCGTACGCCACCGACGTCACGCCGATGACCCTGACCCCCCGGCCGCGCGCGGCCATCGCCATCTCCACCGGGAGGGCGTTGCGACCCGACAGGGAGATGATCACGAGGACGTCGCCGGCCCGGACGGGCGAGGTGTCCAGGACGGCGCTCGCCAGCCCGTCGACGCGTTCCAGGGCGGAGCCGAGGGTCGCCGGGACGACGTCCACGCCGACGGCACCGGGCACCGGAAGCAGGTTCATCAGGGCGAGACCGCCGGCCCGGTAGACGACGTCCTGGGCGGCGAGGGAGGAGTGCCCGGCGCCGAAGGCGAACAGCCGGCCGCCGGCCTCGACGGTGTCGGCGAGGAGCGTCCCGGCCGCCGCGATGGCCGCGGACTCCTCCTCACGGACCCGGTGCAGCAGGCCGATGGCGGCGTCGAAGAACTGGTCGGCCGGAGTGCCGTCGCTCATGCGGTGCCCTTTCGCAGCGTCGTCGCAGCGTCTGTGTCGCGGATCACCGTGCGGTCTGGACCAGCGCTCTGTCAATACGGCCCGGGCGCCGTCCCGCACGGAGGGGGTCGGCTGCCGACGCGCCGCACACACGTGCTGGTAACCCTGCCGTTTCAGCGGTGCGGGACGGTTGTCGGTGGTATGCGTCAGAATTGAGGCCAGGGCCAGCGCATGCCGGAGAGCGGTGAGCTTCCGGCAGAGGTAATCGAGGGGCACATATGTCCGGACTGATCGACACCACGGAGATGTACCTCCGCACCATCCTCGAACTGGAGGAGGAAGGTGTGGTCCCCATGCGCGCCCGAATCGCCGAGCGGCTGGACCAGAGCGGGCCGACGGTGAGCCAGACCGTCGCCCGGATGGAGCGCGACGGCCTGGTCTCGGTGGCGACCGACCGGCACCTGGAGCTGACCGACGAGGGCCGCCGGCTGGCCACGCGCGTGATGCGCAAGCACCGGCTCGCGGAGTGTCTGCTGGTCGACGTGATCGGCCTGGAGTGGGAGCAGGTGCACGCCGAGGCGTGCCGCTGGGAGCACGTGATGAGCGAGGCGGTGGAGCGGCGTGTCCTGGAGCTGCTGCGCCACCCGACCGAGTCGCCGTACGGCAACCCCATCCCGGGCCTGGAGGAACTGGGCGAGAAGGACGGGGCCGACCCGTTCCTCGACGAGGGCATGGTGTCGCTGGCGGACCTCGACCCGGGCGCGGACGGCAAGACGGTCGTGGTGCGCCGTATCGGCGAGCCGATCCAGACCGATGCGCAGCTGATGTACACGCTGCGCCGGGCGGGCGTGCAGCCCGGTTCGGTGGTGAGCGTGACCGAGTCGGCGGGCGGCGTGCTGGTGGGCAGCAGCGGCGAGGCGGCCGAGCTGGAGGCGGACACCGCCTCCCATGTGTTCGTGGCCAAGCGTTGAGCTGAGGCGTAAAGCGGGGTGCGGAGGCGCGAAGCCGGGCGTCGAAGCATGCAGCCGGGCGCCGAGGCGGGCGGCCGGGCACCGCGTGCGGCTCGTCGGACGCCGGAGCACGCGACCTCCGTGCAGCACCCGGTCCGGCGTCAACTCCCGTGGCCAGAGCGCCGGTTGGGGCACCGGACCGAGTGGCGCCGAAATCCTGGATTCGGCGCTCCGAATGGCAGCGCTCGGCCGTATCTCGTGCAAGGCTGTCGCGAGAGGCATATGACCGGAGGGGGCGGGGGAGGATGTGCCGCAGACAGGGGGAGGGCCCCGGCACCTTGCGGCGCCGGGGCCTGTCCTCCCCTGTGCTGACCCGGAGCCCCGAGCTCCCAGGGTCATCCCCCGCGGACCGTTTTCCCCGAGCGGTCCGCCTCCCGCGTAACAACTCCCCTCGGTGGCGACGATCATTCCTCGGTGGGGGTCACTCGAATGAGGGGTGTTGCCCGCAGAGGCAGCAGTTTCGAAAAACTGTTCGATAATCTAGGGCAATATTTACGGCAAACTACGGCACAGTACGGCAGCATCTGCGCAACGCAGCGGTACGACGGCAGGACACAGCGGTACGGTCCGAGCGGAGCTAGGGGGGTGCCGGCGCATGGCACGGCGTATCGACGTGAGGGGAGCGGGCGGTGTGGGGCTGGCCGCCTGGGAGTTCGCAGACCCTCCCAAGACGGACCCGGAAACCGGGCCCGGGGTGTTGTTACTGCACGGTCTGATGGGCCGGGGCTCGCACTGGGCGGCCACCGCCCGCTGGATCTCCGAGCGCCATCGCGCCGTCGCGCTGGACCAGCGCGGCCACGGCCAGAGCGAGAAGCCCCCGCCGGCCGCGCACACCCGTGACGCCTACGTCGAGGACGCCGAGGCGGCCGTCGAACAGCTCGGCCTCGCCCCGGCCGTGATCATCGGCCACGCCATGGGCGCGCTGACCGCCTGGCAGCTCGCCGCCAAGCGTCCCGACCTGGTGCGCGCCCTGATCATCTGCGACATGCGGGCCTCCGCCCTCGGCGGGGCCTCGCAGCGGGAGTGGGCCGACTGGTTCAAGTCCTGGCCGGTACCGTTCGCCACCCTCGCCGACGTCCGCAAGTGGTTCGGCGAG
Organism: Streptomyces sp. NPDC006012; assembly: GCF_042871185.1. NCBI lineage: Bacteria > Bacillati > Actinomycetota > Actinomycetes > Kitasatosporales > Streptomycetaceae > Streptomyces > Streptomyces sp. NPDC006012. Next base: position 133,908 of record NZ_JBIAIE010000008.1, on the reverse strand, counting down.
GACGACCCCTGGGTGGACCGCCCGAGTCCGGCCCGCGGTGAGTTCTACGCCGAGATCATGCACGAGTCCCCGGACGGCTGGCGGCCCGTCTTCGACCCCGAACGGATGCTGAAGTCCCGCGAGAACTGGGTGCACGACGCCCACTGGGAGGAACTGGCCCTCGTCGGCTGCCCCGCCCTGGTCGTCCGCGGCCTCGACGGCGAACTGGGCCGCGCCGAGGCCCAGGAGATGGTCCGGGTCCTGCCCCGCGGCCAGTACGCGGAGGTCGCCGACGCCGGCCACCTGGTCCACTACGACCAGCCGGCCGCCTGGCGCACGGTGATCGAACCGTTCCTGGACACGGTCCTCACCCCGTGAGGGCGGGGCGGGTGCGGGTACGGGTGGAGGTGCGCGCCGGCGGCGGGCCCTCCCGCCCGGCGAAGCCTCGCGCCCCCTGCCCGCTCTCGTACCCCTCCTCCCCCTCCTCCCCTCGTCACCCCTTGCTGACCGCCGCCAGTATCTCCGGCAGGTACGCCGCCGTCCGCGGTGCCGCCAGCCGCAGACCCAGCACGGTGATGCCCGCGCCGTAGGCGGCGCCGACCGGCAGCAGCAGCCAGGTCCAGGCGTCGCCGCCCGCGCTCACGTTCAGCGCGATGGCGAGCGCGATGACGGGCGCGCACAGCAGGGCCGCCGAGACCATGCCGCCGAAGATCGCGATCCCGGCCAGGGCGCCCTGCCCGGGCGCCACGTTCTTGTAGCCCTCCTGCGGGACGGAGTACGGGAAGCGGGCCGAGGTCCACGCGCCGGTCGCCAGCATCGCGCCGAGCAGGGCGAAGGACAGGCCCAGCGTCTCGGGCAGCCGATGCCAGTCGCCCAGCAGGGCCGTCGTCAGGACGGTCACCAGGACGGCGTACGGCAGGGTGATCACCAGCAGCGCCAGCGCCCGCCCGCGCAGTTCGACGTACGCGTCCCGGGCGGACGAGATGGTCATCGCCACCATCCAGAACGCCGACGTGTCCTGCCCGAACTGGTTGTACATCTGGATGCCGAGCATCCCGGCGGCGAAGCACGCGAAGTAGACCGTCCCCGTGCCCTGCAACGCGTTGAACACCGGCACGATCAGCCCGATGGCCAGCGAAGTCACCCACGCGGCCTTGGTCTTGGGGTCGCGCCAGACGTAGCGCAGGGAGCGTTCCATGACCGTACCGGTGCGGCCCGTCGGCAGCAGCCGGCCGAGGCCGGTGGAGGTGCGCGTGCGGGCGCCGCTGTCGGCGGCCTGGAGGGTGGAGCCGTCGGGTGCGGTCATCAGCCGGGTCAGGCTGCGCGCCCACACGGCGAGCAGCAGCGCCAGCGCCGCCGCGGTCAGCAGCAGTTGGGCGGCGGCCCTGCCGTACGCCCCCTCGCTCACCGCGTGCACCGCGCCCACCGCGGAGGCCGGCGGCACCCAGCGCAGCACGTCGGCGGCCGGGGCCAGCCGGCCGAGCCCGGCCGAGCCGAGCCGCTGCGCGCCGAAGTTGACCAGTTGCGCGCCGACCGCGACGACCAGCCCGCTGAGCACCGCGAGGTCGCGGCCCTTGCGGCTGGTCAGCAGCCGTACGTTGGCGGCGGCCACGGCCCGGGCGAGGGCCACGCAGACCAGCACCCCGAGGACGGTCGCGAGGACCGCGGTGACGTGGGCCGCGACGCCGTGGGCGACCGACAGGGTGCAGCCGACCAGCAGAAGCAGTGTGAACGCCGGGCCGATGCCGACCAGCGAGGCCGCCAGCAGGGCCCGTACCAGCGGGCGCGGGCGCAGCGGCAGCAGCACCAGCCGGGTCGGGTCCAGCGTCTCGTCGCCGCTCGGGAAGAACAGCGGCAGCACGGCCCAGCCCAGTGCCAGCACGGCCGTCGCCAGCAGGGCGACGGCGTCGGCGTGGGCGTTCCCGCGCAGCGCGATCAGGCCGAGCAGTTGCAGCGCGGCGAACAGCAGCGCGACGACGGCCGAGGCGACGAACGCGGCCCGCCGTCCGCCGGACTGCCTGAGCCCGCCCCGCAGCAGGGACAGCTTCAGTCGTACGACGGTGGCGGTGACGTCCGTCATCGGGCCCCGCCGCCCAGCCAGTCCAGGTCGGGGCCGGCGTCCCGGCCCTGCGCGCCGACCAGTTCCAGGAAGGCCCCCTGGAGGGTGGTGTGCGCGCCGCGCACTTCGGGCAGCGGACCGGTCGCGCGGATGCGGCCCGCCGCCAGCACGGCCACCCAGTCGCACAGCGACTCGACGAGTTCCATGACATGGGAGGAGAAGACGACGGTGGCGCCGGAGCCCGTGTACCGCTCCAGGACGCCCCGGATGGTGTGCGCGGACACCGGGTCGACGCCCTCGAACGGCTCGTCGAGGAAGAGGGACTTCGGGATTGTGCAGGAGGGCCGCGGCCAGCCCGATCTTCTTGCGCATGCCGGTGGAGTAGTCGACGACCAGCTTGTGCTGGGCACCGGCGAGATCGAGTACGTCCAGCAGCTGGGTGGCCCGCTTGTCGACCTCGGCCCCGGGCAGCCCCCGCAGCCGTCCGGTGTATCCGAGCAGTTCACGTCCCGACAGCCGCTCGAACAGCCGCAGCCCCTCCGGCAGTACACCGATCCGGGCCTTGACGGCCACCGGGTCCCGCCACACGTCGTGGCCGACCACCTCGACGGTCCCCTGATCGGGCCGGAGCAGCCCGGTCACCATGGAGAGGGTGGTGGTCTTGCCGGCTCCGTTGGGCCCCACGAGCCCGATGAACTTCCCCGCCGGCAACTCCAGATCGATCCCGGCGACAGCGACCTGCTGCCCGAACCGCTTCCAGAGCCCTCGCACCGACACGGCCGCGCCGCCCACTCCCGTTTGCTCCGTCATACGAGAACCCTACGGTGCACGTCCCGCCCCCGAAGGGGCGCGAGGAACAGCGCGAACACCCCCGACCGTCCCGCACCCGTACCCGCCCCACCACCGCAGACCGTTGGCCACCCCCGGCGGCCACCCCCATCGGCCGCATTCGACGGCCGACCCGCCGGCCGTCCCTACCGATCCCTCCCGCACGCATACGCCATCGGCGAGATCAACTCCTCCACGTCCGGCAGCCACCGGTTGGCGGCGGTCGGCCGGCAGGCCCACTGCACGGCCCCCTGCGGCCCGAACCGCGTGGGCGGCGCGGCCACGTACGCCCCCTCGCCGAGCGCGACGAGATCGAGCGACCCCAGGGACCAGCCCAGGTTACGGACCAGTTCCGCGAGCTTCAGGGAAGCACCCGGCAGGACGAAGAAGTTCATGCGCCGGTCGGGGGTGCGCGTCACCGGCCCGAGCGTCAGCTTCATCCGCTCCATCCGGGCCAGCGCCAGGAACCCGGCCGACTCCGGTACGGACAACGCGTCGAAGGTACGGCCCGTCGGCAGCAGGATGGACGCCGTCGGCTGCCTCTGCCACATCCGGCGGACGACGGTCGCGCTCCCGGTCGCCAGGGTCGCCCAGTCCGCGCGCCCCGGGTGTGCGCCGGGGGCGGCGCACACGGCGTCGCCGCAGGAGCAGTGCTGCTCCCCGTCGGCCGCTTCCAGCCAGGTGCCGGGTACCACGTCCCAGTGGCGCTCCTCGGCGTAGCGAACGGCGTTCTCCAGCAGCGATTCCCCGCGCTGCTTCGGAATCTGGGCGGCTTCGGGTCCAGCGATCGTCTCTTCCACGCCCCACTCAACTCCCGCGCCCACCTCGGGTTACGGCCAGTGCGATGACAGGACCGCGCGCGGGGGAGGAGCATCGGTTCCGCAATTGGGGCGCATGGATGCATGTCCGGGGGCGCGCGGGAGGAAGCCCGTCATGGCTTGGGTAGCCACCGTTGGGGGTTGGGATCAGCTTTTACTCCGGCAATCCTCGCATGTCTCGCATTTTCGGTACGAAGCGGGGCATTGATCTTCAGGGCCGGATCTTTTCGCTTCAGGGGTTGGCAGGGGGTACGCCATGGCCGCAAGGCCACTCGTCGCGCGGCAGCCGAACGAACGGCTGCAGGCGCTCATCCAGGAGGCGGGGTGCTCGAACGCCGGGCTCGCCCGCCGGGTCAACATGTGCGGCGCCGAGCACGGCCTCGACCTGCGCTACGACAAGACGTCCGTGGCCCGTTGGCTGCGCGGTCAGCAGCCGCGGGGCCGGGCGCCTGCCATCATCGCCGAGGCACTGGGCCGCAAGCTGGGCCGCACGGTCACCATCGACGAGATCGGGATGGCCAACGGCAAGAACCTCGCCTCGGGCGTCGGGCTCCAGTTCTCGCCGACGGTGCTGGGGGCCATCGAGCAGGTCTGCGAGCTGTGGCGCAGTGACGTGGGCCGCAGGGACTTCCTGTCCGGTTCGTCGGTCGCCGCGTCCGCGCTGGTGGAGCCGAGCCGGGACTGGCTGATCTCGGCGCCGGACGGCCAGGTCGCGCGCCAGGCGGGCCCGCGGGTGGGGCAGTCGGACGTGGCGGCCGTGCTCGCGATGACCCAGGCACTGGTGGACCTCGACCATCAATACGGCAGCGGGCATGTCCGCCCGGTGGTCGTGCACTACCTCAACAGCGTCGTCTCCGGGCTGCTGGCCGGCTCCTACCGGGAGGCCGTCGGCCGCGATCTGTTCGCCGCGGTGGCCCGACTGACCGAGCTGGCCGGGTACATGGCCGTCGACACCGGCCAACCCGGGCTCGCCCAGCGCTACTACATCCAGTCGCTCAGGCTGGCCCAGGCGGCGGGCGACCGCGGGTACGGCGGCTATGTGCTCGCCTCGTCCATGAGCCACCTGGCCGCCCAGCTCGGAAACCCGCGCGAGATCGCACAGTTGGCGCGTGCCGCGCAGGAAGGGGCCCGGGGCCGGGTCACCCCGCGCGCGGAGGCGATGTTCCACGCGGCCGAGGCGCGCGGACACGCCCTGCTGGGCGACGTACGGGCGGCGCAGACGGCGTCCGGGCGGGCGGCCACGGCGATGGAGTCGGCGGACGCGGACTCCGGGGACGACCCGGCGTGGATCGCGCACTTCGACGAGGCGTATCTGGCGGACGAGTTGGCGCACTGCCACCGCGACCTCGGGCAGTCCGAGGCGGCGGCGCGGTACGCGCAGCAGTCGCTGGCCGGGCACCCCGCGGGACGGGTGCGCAGGCGGGCCATCGGTTATGTGCTTCTCGCCACAGCGCAGGTGCAGCAGCGCGAGGTCGAACAGGGCTGCCACACCGGTCTGAAAGCGGTGGAACTACTGGAAACCCTCCGCTCCAACCGCGGCGCCGAGTACCTGGAGGACTTCCAGCAGCGGCTGGAACCGTACCGGGACGAGCCGGTGGTGCGGGAGTTCGGGGCGCGGCTCGACCTGCAGCAGGCCGCGTGAGACAGCAGTCCGTGACGCGGATGGACATGGAGGAGGACGGAGCGTGAACGCACGGCAAATCGACGTGTTGCCGCGGGGAGGGGACCAATAACAGCGCCTCACGGGGCGGTTCCGTTACCGCCGGCGCAGGGATGATGATCGCGCCCTGAGCTGCGTGGCACCCGGCTCGGGGGACCCGGTAGCGTGAGCCGACGATTCCGAAGGTCCCCCATTCGTAGGAGTCCCGGTGACGCAGAGTGGACAGGGCGAGCCCGCGCGCGAAGGCATCGTGCTGCCCTCCGACGGTGGCGAGCCGCTGCTGCCGGGTATGACGGGCGGATCAGCCCCCCAGCCGACCCGCCCGCAGCCGTCCGGCCCCGGGCAGCCGTCCGGACCGCAGCCGAGCGGCCCCCAGTCGGCCGCCCCGCCCGGCGGTCAGGCATGGGGGCAGCCCTGGGGCCCGGAGCAGTCGGCGGCGGCCCCCGAGCCCGGCCAGGGCTGGCCTCAGGCTCCCGCGCTGGAGTGGGGCACCACCAACCAGCCCGCCCCGTGGACTCCCCAGGTGCAGCACGGCCCCGGCGCGCTGCCCCCGGAGGGCTCCGCGACACCGTCGCACGGCGGTGTGGCCCCGCAGGACCCGATGGCGGCCTACGGCTCCGGCACGCCCGACGCGGCGCACCAGGCGTACGGCCAGGGCGGCGACGCCACGCAGCTGTCGTACGGAGGCGGCGGCGCCCAGCAACAGCCGTACGCCGCTCCGCTCCCTCCGGCCGCGGAGCAGGCCACCCAGTACATCCCGTCGCCCGCTCCCGGGGACCAGCCCGCCACCCAGTACATCGCGCCGGCCGCGTCCGCGGAGCACGCCGCCACCCAGTACATCCCGCCCGCGGCTCCCGCGGACGAGGGCGCCACCCAGTACATACCGCCGGTGGCTCCCGGCCCGCTGCCGCCCGAGGCGTCGGGGGCGGACACCCGCTTCCTGGGGCAGGCGGCGCAGCCGCAGCCCGGCTCGGACGCCGAGGCCACGCAGTACATCGCCCCGGTGACCGCGCCGTACGGCGGCGACCAGGGCGGGGACCGGCAGCCGCCCGCCGAGTTCGACAACCTTTTCCGCAGTGCCCCGGGCGGCCCCGCGGCGGCCCCGCCCACCCAGCAGATGCCGCCCTTCCAGCAGCCGCAGAACGCCTATCCCGGCCAGCCGCCCGCGTACACCCCGCAGGGCCCGGGCGGGGGCGGCGGACGGCGCGGCGCGCAGGACGGCGGCGGCGGGCGCGGCGGACGCCGCAGCGGCTCGCGGGTGCCGGTCATCGCGGCCGCGGGCGTCGGCATCGTCGTCCTCGGTATCGGCGCCGGTGCGCTGCTCAGCGGCGGCGGGGACGGCGGAGACAAGGGCGACCACAACAAGAACGTCGCCGCCTCGGCCCCCGCGGACAGCGCGTCGCCGTCCGCGGCCGACGATCCGGCCCGGCCGCAGGCCGTGGCCCTGGACAAGCTGCTCGCCGACAGCGGCGGCAGCCGCGCCTCGGTGATCAAGGCGGTCGCCGACCTGAAGGCCTGCCGGAACCAGGGCGGGGCCGCGGCGGCCCTGCGGGCGGCGGCCAAACAGCGCAGCGATCTGGTCTCCCGCCTGTCGCAGCTGGCCGTGGACCAACTGCCCCGCAACGCCGAGCTGACCACCGCCCTCACCAAGGCGTGGCAGGCGTCGGCGTCGGCCGACAACCACTACGCGGCCTGGGCCGACCAGGCGGCCAAGAAGAACGGCTGCAAGAAGGGCCAGGCCCGCATCACCCCCCAGGCCCAGGCGGCCGACCGGGACAGCGGCACCGCGAGCACCGAGAAGAACAAGGCGGCGCGGCTGTGGAACGCGATCGCCAAGAAGTACGACCTGACCGCGCGCCAGACGACCCAGCTGTGAGCCCGGGCGCCGGGCCCGGAACGACGGGCCCGGCGCGACCGGACCGGGCGGGCGCCTGCGGGCTGACCCGGCCGGCCCGGATTCGGTGGACCCGACCGGGGCTCAGCCGAGCCGATCCCGCCGGTCCAGGCTCAGCCGAGGTCCGCGTTCTGGAGCGTGTGGGTGACGTCCGTGAGGCCCCCGCCCCTGGCCGCCATCAGCTGTCCGCCGCGCACGGTCTGAAGGGTCACGTCCGCGTTGACCAGCCGGGGCAGACCGACGGCGGCGAGCTTGCCCTGGCCACGGACGGGCCAACTCAGGGTCGGGGTGAGCCCGCCCGTGGCGATCTTGATGCCGGAGTCCAGGGTGGCCCGCACGCTGTCGGCACTCACCTCGCCGCCGCCGATCTTCTGCAGGACGGCCCGCAGCACGGTGTACGCGATCCACGTGGTCTGCGCTCCGGCGTCCGCGGCGTCGATGCGGTTGTCGCCGAAGGCGTTCTTGTCGACCACCTCTTTCATCGGGGCCCAGCGCTTGTCGGTGGACACCGGGTACCAGCCGGTGATGTACGAGCCCTCGTACGGCCCGCTCGCGCCGCCCGACGCGTTGATCACGCTCTGGTCGACGCTGCCGAGCACGGTCGCGGTGTGCACCCGCGGATAGTTCTCGCGGGTGCGTCGGAAGGAGTCCATGAAGGTCGCGGTGGAGCCGCCGAGCGCCGGCACCACACAGCCCTCCGCCGGGGCCTCGGACGTCGCCTCCCGGAGCGCCTGGTCGGCCTGGACGCTGTACTCGCTGACGTCCTCGGGGGCCAGTTGGTCGCGCGCCTTGGCGTGCCCGCCCGCGCCGAGCCCCGAGTTGAGCAGGGCGGGCAGTTGGTCGCCGGCGATGCTGTCGGGGCGGATCAGGGCGACGGGACCGCAGTTGCCGGCGAGCGCCTTCCCGAGGCCGGCCAGCAGGCTGGCCTGGCCGCCGTTGACCGGGTAGGACAGCGCGCTGGTGAACTCCTCGGTCGTCACGCCGTAGCCGCCTATGTACGGGATGCCGGCGCTCTCCAGCGGTGCGAAGTACGAGTCGCCGAACTCGCTGTACGAGCCGACGACCGCCACCACGTGTTCGTCCACCGCGCGCCGGGCGCACTTCGCCGCGCCCACGCCGTCATTGCCGTCGTTGCAGGTCAGTATCTTCAGTTTGCGGTCGCCGAGGCTGCCGCCGGCGTTGAGCCAGCGGGCGTACGCCTCGGCCATGGCCGGCATGCCGTCCATGTCGGCGGCGTCGGTGCCCTGCGGTGCCCAGGTCATCACCTTGATCGTGTCATCCGCGGAACCGCCCGTTCCGGGAATGACCCCGCATCCGGCGGCGAGTGCGGCACAGGCCACGAGCGCACCCGCTGACAGCACGGAGGCTCGGGCAGGGCGGGTGCGTGGGCGGTGGGAGGTCATGCGGAAACGTCGCCTGCCGGTCATGTACACGGACGATTCACCCGCGCGGCTAACCCGTGCATGCCTCACGGTCAACCAGGGGTGACTTAGAGGTGAATTGCGGGGGGCCGGTGGGGCGCCGTCGGTGAAGAACGTACGATCGGTGACCGTGCAAGGTTCGGAGAACTCTTCCCGTCGCGGCCGTCGCTCCTCCACCATGGGCGGCATGCCACTCAATGACATGCCGTGGTGGCGCTGGCGCAGCAACGTGCGTTCCGCGCTGCACATGCTCTCCGACCCGGCGTTCCAGCGGGACGTCTGGCTGGTCGGCGTCGACGGGTACGGGGACGTGACCGACGCCGTGTACCGGCTGGTGGAGGACACCTGGCTGGACAACTGGTCCGCGGAGAAGTACGTCGGCACGATCTTCCGGGACTCCCAGGAGGCGGCGCTCGTCGACACCGCCGTCCTGCGGGTGCTGCGGATCATGCACCAGGTCGGCCCGGACGCACCGGTCGCCGCGTACCTGGAGAACCAGGCCTGGCCGGAGGCGGTGCGGGCGGCCCGGGACGCCCACGTCCGGATGTCGGTGAGCGACGGCGACGACCCCGACACGCCGCCGCGGAGCCTTGAGGTGCTGCACATCATCACGCGGACCGCCTAGCGGACGGTGCCCCGCATGCCGAGGCGGATATGGGACGCTGTTCCGCATGAACGACCAGCCCACCCGAGCCGCGGCCCTGGCCGACCAGTATGTGCTGACGCTCTCGTGCCCTGACAAGAAGGGCATCGTGCACGCTGTGTCGAGCTATCTGTTCATGACCGGGTGCAACATCGAGGACAGTCAGCAGTTCGGCGACCACGACACGGGTCTGTTCTTCATGCGGGTCCACTTCTCGGCGGAGGCGCCGGTCACCGTGGACAAGCTGCGGGCGAGCTTCGCGGCGGTCGGCGACTCCTTCCAGATGGACTGGCAGATCAACCGCGCGGACGAGAAGATGCGCATCGTCCTGATGGTCAGCAAGTTCGGCCACTGCCTCAACGACCTGCTGTTCCGCGCCCGGACCGGTGCGCTGCCGGTGGAGATCGCGGCGGTCGTCTCCAACCACCGGGATTTCGCCGAGCTGGTGGAGTCGTACCACATCCCCTTCCACCACCTCCCGGTGACGAAGGACACCAGGCCGCAGGCCGAGGAACAGCTGCTGGAGATCGTCCGCGAGCAGCAGGTCGAGCTGGTCGTCCTCGCCCGCTACATGCAGGTCCTCTCGGACGAACTGTGCAAGCAGCTCAGCGGCCGGATCATCAACATCCACCACTCCTTCCTGCCGAGCTTCAAGGGCGCGAAGCCGTACCACCAGGCGCACGCCCGCGGCGTGAAGCTGATCGGCGCCACGGCGCACTATGTGACGGCCGACCTCGACGAGGGCCCGATCATCGAGCAGGAGGTGGAGCGGGTGCGGCACGACGTCACTCCGGACCAACTGGTCGCGATCGGACGGGACGTGGAGTGCCAGGCGCTGGCGCGGGCCGTGCAGTGGCATGCGGAGCGCCGGATTCTGCTCAACGGGCGGCGCACGGTGGTGTTCGCGTAGCGGGATCGGTCCGGGCAGCGCCCACGCGGCCACGTCGCGCAGCCGCACCGCCGTAAATGGGTCCGTGCGTTGCCCGCTGCCCACGCCCCGGCCCGCCCACCGCCGCCTGCGAACCCCGGCCGGCCCCACGCAACGACCCCGACCCCGCCCCCACCCGCGGGCTGGCTACATCCGGCTCAGTCCCGCCGTGGCGAAGAGGACGTCCCTGATCGCCTCCCGGTCCCCGAGCTGTCCCGCCGCGGCCTCCTGCGGCGGGACGTGGCCCGCGGCCAGACGGCAGAACTCCACGCCGTCCAGGGCGAGCCGGGCCACCTCCAGTTCGGCGGAGCCCACCGCGCCCGGGGAGTCGAGAGGGATCAGCCACTCGCCGCCGCCGTCGCCCTCGATCTCCAGCCGGAGGGTGCGGCCCGGCTCGCCGGCCGCGACCAGGTGCGGGCTGTCGCCCTTCGCGGACAGTCCCGCCTGGCGGCGGGCGGCCAGCGCCTGCGGCAGCATCCGGGCGGCCAGGTCGATCATGCGGTTCAGATGACGCGGCGCGGGCGGTGCGTACGGATAGTCCACCGCTTCCGCGATGTCCTCCGCGTGCACCCAGCACTCGAACGCCCGGTCCAGCATCGCGTCGTGCAGCGGCAGGGTGAAGTCGCCGTACGAGACGGGCAGCCGGCCGGCGCTGCCGCCCGTGAAGGACACCGTCCGCACCAGGTTGTGGCTCTGCTCACGCCACGGTGCGCGCACCGACCGGCTCAGCGGGAAGCGCGAGGTCCGCCAGTACGCCTCGGTGCGCGGGCCCGTGCCGGTCACGCCGTCCTCGGCGAGCGGGTCCGCGAGGCCGAGCGCCACCGCGACCAGCCCGTCCACCGACAGCAGATGCGCGATCGCCCCGGCGACGGTGGTACGACGGCTCGTCGCCGCGTCGCCCTCGAACCAGCGCAGCCGCACCGGCGCGTGCCACTCCGCGTCCCCGAAGTCCTGGAGCAGCGCGTCCAGCCGGGCGGCCTCCGCGTCGTACGGCGTCGCCCACTCGGGCAGCGGGACGCGCGGCGGGCGCCGGTCGAGGCAGTGCGTGAGGACGCGGGTGCGCAGCCCCGGGTCCAGGTCGAGGTTCTCGGGCTGGTGCAGCAGGCCGACCGCCTCGCGCAGCCGCCGTGCCTCGTCCGCGCACGCACCGCACTCGCCGAGGTGCACCTCCACCGCGGCCGTCTCGGCGGCCGAACAGGCGGCCAGCGCCCAGGCCCCGAGCAGCGACCTCAGCACGCCGTGCGGCAGCGCCGGCGGGACGGGCATCACGTCGTCAAGGCCGGGCAGGCCGGGCAGCCACCGTCCGGTGTCCTCGACGGAGGCGCGGGGCAGCGGGATGCGCGGCGGGCTGTCCGGTGGTTCTTCTCCGGGTCCCGTGCCGTACGGCGGGTCGTCGTGACCGCCCGGCCCCGGCGGCCGGCCGCCGGCCCCGTCACCGGGGCCCGTGCGGCGGCTCGCCTCGTACCTGTCCTGTGCATCGAACCGCTCCGCTCCGCTCACGCCGAGCCCCCGTATCCCGAGGGCGTCCCGGCGTCGTGCGCGGTGGACAGCAGTTGCAGGCCCAGGCGGAGCCGGCGGCGGGCCTCGTCCTCGGTGACGCCGAGGTCGGCGGCGGTCTGCCGGTAGTCGCGGCGCTGGAAGTAGGCCAGGTCCAGGGCGGTGCGCAGCGGGGCGGGCATCGAGTGGACGATGTAGTCGGCGCGGGCGGCGACCGAGGCGTGCCGCACCCTGCCTTCGAGCTCCTCGGCCTCCTCGGCCGCGTAGGCCGTCCCGGCTCCGTCGGCGAGCGCGGCGGTCCCGGCGGCGCGCAGCCGCTGCACGGCGAGGCGGCGGGTCAGCTCGGCCATCCAGGAGCGCAGCGGGCCCTGCCTGGGGTCGTAGGTGTCGGGGTGTTCCCAGACGTGGACGAAGACCTCGCGGGTGACGCCGTCGGCCGCCGCGTCGTCGTCGAGCACGCGGTGGGCGAGGGCGTGTACGAGGGAGGCGAACCGGTCGTACAGCTCGCCGAGGGCCGCGGCTTCGCCGCGCGCGAGCCGCTGCTGCATCTTGCGGTCCCAGCGGGGCGGTGTGCCCTTCTTGGCCATGCGGCCCCCTCCCCCTGCCCGGAGTGCGTCCACCGTCTCCTCGAATGTAGTCGGCGGGTCCGACCGGGCATGCTCCTTTGCGTATTGCTCGCCCCGGGCGGACCACAGGTGGTAATGGACCGTCGCATACCCGGTTCACAATCGATCGAACAGGATCGAAGGCGACTAAAACAAGCCTGTTCTGTCCGTTTTCTGTTTCTGGCGCCGTGTTTCAGGGAACGGCCGCTGGGCAGCCGCGCTGCAAGGAAGCGGCGTAAAACCCTCCGTTTCTCGACGGTTCCGGGACGATCCGGCGAGCGAAAGGCGTGGTGGTGGCGTTCAAAGTGACCGAGGACGAGCACGGTGGCTGGGCCGTGCTCCGGGTGTCGGGCGAACTGGACCTGGTGACCTCGCCGGTGCTTCGCCAACGCGTGCACGACGCGGTGGCCGAAGGCCAGCGGCAACTCGTGGTGGACCTCTCCGACGTCTTCTTCTGCGACTCCAGCGGTGTCGGCGTACTGATAGGCAGCCGTCGCCTGATGCGTTCCTGTCGCGGCCGGCTCCGGCTGATCCTGCCCGCCCGGGGAGCCGAGGACGGCTCGCACGTCAACCGGGTCCTCGGGGCGCTCGGCGTGCGCCGGCTCTTCGACATCCACCCCGACGTCGCCTCGGCGACCGAGGACGAGGCCGGTCCCCTCTCGGCTTGACCCTGTTGTTGCGGAATTCCCCCGGTCTTGGCACAAAAGACGCTTTCCTGCCCCATGGCCGGCCGAGGCGTCGTACGCTCCGGGCGAGAGGTACCCGACGTGATGTGAGGCGGCCCGAACAGACATGGTCAGCACGGAGTACGAGCGCAGGATCGCCGCCCGGTTCGCCACCTTCGACCAGGACGGCAACGGCTGGATCGACCGGGCGGACTTCAACGCCGCGGCCAAGGCACTGCTCGCCGAGTTCGCCACGCCGGCCCGCTCCGACAAGGGCCAGGCGCTGTACGCGGGTGCGGAGGCGTTCTGGCAGGGCATGGCCGGGATAGCGGACCGGGACGGCGACCAGCGCATCACCCGCCAGGAGTTCGTGTCCGGCGCGGTCAAGCGCCTGCGCGACAACCCGGACCGGTTCGCCGAGATCGCCCGCCCCTTCCTGCACGCCGCCCTCGCCCTCACGGCCCCCGTCGGCGACGGATCGGCCGCGGTCGCCGACATCGTGCGCGTCCTGCTGGCCCTCGGCGTCCGGGAGGACATCGCCGGACAGGTGGCCGCGGCGCTCGACACCGACGGCGACGGCAGGCTGGGGGAGGCGGAGATCGTTCCGGCGGTCGCGCGGTACTTCACGGTGCCGGAGTAGGGCGAAAGGGCTGGGCCGGTTTCTCGCCTTGCCGCACCTCACCCAGCTTCGCGTCTCCTCACCTCGGCCTGGCCAAGAGCCCTGGCGTCATCCGGCGCTGGGCGTCCGGGCCGCGCCCGGATCTCACGAAGCCGGTCGGCATCCTCCGCCGATGACCGGTCGCATCATGCGGCAGGATCGCTCGCATGAGGATTCTGGTCCTGGGCGGAAGCTGGTTCTTGGGCAAGCACATCGCGCACGGTGCGCTGGGGCGGGGGTGGGCGGTCACCACCTTCAACCGCGGTCGTTCCGGCCGTGACGCCGAGGGTGTGGAGCGGATCCGTGGAGACCGTACGAACCCAGCGGATCTGGAACGCCTTGCCGGGCACGGCCCGTGGGACACCGTGATCGACACGTCGAGTTCCGAACTCCCGCCCCGGGATGTCCTGGCAGCCGTCACCGCACTGCGCCGGGCCGCCCGGCGTTGGGTGCACATCTCCACCGTGTCCGTCTACCAGGGGTGGCCGCACCGGTCGCTCACCGACAGCTCGCCGCTGCTCGACTGCCCGCCGGACGCTGATGAGACGTACGGATACACCGGTGAGGACGGCTCACCCACCAAGTACGGCTTCCAGAAGGCCGGTGGGGAGCGCGCCGTCACCGAAGTGTTCGGTGACGCCGGTGTGGTGCTGCGCCCGGGTGTGATCCTGGGCCCGGGCGAGTACGTCGGCCGGCTGCCCTGGTGGCTGGAGCGGGCACAGCGGGGCGGTCGTATCCTCGCCCCGGCGCCCGCCGAGCAGCGCATCCAACCCGTCGATGTCCGCGACGTCGCGGACTTCGCCCTCGATCAGGCCGCCGGCCCGGCGGGCGGCGGCTTCAACGTCACCCACCCCGAGGGCATCACCTTCCGCGCCTTCTTGGAAGCCTGCCTGAGGGAGACGGGCAGCGCCGGAGTGCCGGTCTGGGCCGACCCTGACACGCTGGTGGAGCAGGGCGTCAAACAGTGGACCGAACTGCCCCTGTGGCGCACACACACCGGGGTGTGGGCCGTCGATTCCACCCGTGCGACGGAAACGGGGCTGCGGTGCCGGCCGATCGTCGAAACCGTCCGCGACACGTGGATGTGGCGGGCGGCCGATGGGCGCCCAGTGGCCCACCCTCGGTGGGCGGAGCACGGGATCGACCCGGAGAAGGAGGCGAAGATCCTCGCCTCGCTGTGAGTCAGCCCTCGGTCGTGAGGATGCCCACGTGGGGGCCGATTCGGTACGGCGGGGACACGCGGTTGTAGTCCTCGATCTGTTCCCGCAACGTCGTGGCGACTTGCGCGCCGTGGTACTCCGGCAGGGTCAGGTGCCGGCCGATGCGAGCGGTCCGCATGACGATTCCTGTCTTCCGCTGGGCCGTGGGGACGACCCAGACGGGCGCCATCGCTTCCGCGGCTCCGTCAACGTCCTCTGCCAGCAGGCGGGCATACGCAAGGTCGGCTGCTGCGCCGGCCCGCACGTGAGTCGACTGCTCCTGTCGCGGCCGTTGTCCGACGAGTTCCAGGGCACGCCGGGCGTCGGCTTCCGCTTGCCCCGCGTCGCCGATGAGCAGTGCTGTTGTACTGGTCGACATCGCCAGGCGCTCCAGGGAGAACGCGAACTCTCCGGCCACCGTGTCATGCAGGTCGTCGCGACGGCCCTGCACCACTTCCGTCGATAGCTGGATCGCCTGCTGGGCGGAAACCACATCTCCGAGGTGGGCGTGTGCGCGGGCCTTGACGGCGTGCAGGCGTCGATGGGCCACGTCGCCGAGCCCCCCGTAGGACAAGCCGCGGGCAGCTTTGGTGACTGCTTCAGTAGCGTTCCCGGTGTGGTAGGCGATGTATGCCAAGGTTCCGTCGGCGTATGCCTGGAGCGGGGTGAACCGGGTGGCCTCGCCGAACACCGCGGCTGTGCGTGCGAAGCTGCGGGCGCTTGGGAAGTACCCGAGATCGAACGCGGCGACGGACAGTAGGGCAACCGTCTGCCCGTTCAAGATCATCAACTCTTGCTGTTGGACAGGGGCTTGCGTCCGGTCCCGCTGCCGCTCGATCAGCAGGCGAAGCTTGTCCCCCGTTTCATAAGCCTGCACCGGTGGCACCAGGTGGTAATCCCCTGCCAACGCCATTACTTGGTCGCGTAGTTCATCAATCGTGTTGTCGGAGATGGACGCCGAAGCAGTGGAGTCGGCGCCCTCAAGGGCATCTTCTGCTGTCATTCGAACTCGCTTTTCCAGGTCATTCGCGGGTGCCTGGGGATCGCCTTGCGGTGGTGGGCTGAACAACTGATCGGCCGTGTACGCAGGCCAGATCGTTTCAAGGATCCGGCAGGTTGCGGGTCCGGGCAGCGTCACCAGCTTCCCGCCTGTCCACCTTCGGAACTGTGTCTCACCGCATGTGGGGTTGTGGGGACTATCCCCGTAGAGCTGCACGCCGACTACGGCGAACCTCTGCGCGAACAGGCGGTAGGTCAGCTTGTCCTGCTCGCACAGTAACGCGAGCAGGGTCTTCGGCTCTGTTTTCCTCACTCCGCCCCCAGCCTGCGGCGCCGCGCCCGGCGTTCGAATCGATCCCTTCTCCGACAGGGGACACCGCCAGCACCGGAGGCGGCAATCCAGTCCGTACGGAAGCTACTTCAAAGCTGTCCCGAGGCCACTTTGGCCGCCCGGAAGTGTCGGAGAGGTCACGTCGCAGGTCATGGCGGGACCACGGGCAGCGGGTGAACCCTTGTCGCCTGTCGCAGAGCGTGCGCGAATGACTACAGAATCAGGACAAGGGAGAAGCATGTTCGTCCACTCCGACCGGATGCCCGCCGGCACCGCGGTCCCGCAGGGAGTCAGCACCCCGATCCCCTGGGGTCTGAGCCGCATGGCCTTCTATCCCACGATGGCGCCTGGGTACGCCACCGTCACACTGGATCCGGAAACCCAGACCGCCGTGTTCCGCGATCGCGCCGGCCGGATCATGGAGATGCCCGGTCACGGCACCAGCACCGGCACGACCCCGTCGACCGGAACCAGCCCCGACGGGCAGAGCCAGGGCAACACGGACAGCGACCAGGGCAGCGACAGCGACCAGTGAATGGTTCACGTCCGGTTTTGGTCGTGACCAGCCTGCACGACCCCACCGCCGACGTGGTGATCCGCGAGTTGCACGACCGGGACATCCCGGTCGTGCGGCTCGACTCGGGGGACTTCCCCGCGTCACTGTCGGTGGAGGCACAGATCACCAGTCACGGCATCCAGGGCCATATTTCCACCCCGTCCCGAACGGCTGTCCTTGCCACCGTACGGTCCCTCTACTACCGGCGCCCCTCCGGCTTCGCCTTCCCGCACCTCGACGAGCAGGACGCGCGGTTTGCCGTCACCCAGGCCCGGTACGGACTCGGCGGGCTACTGGCCTCACTGCCCGGGTGTCTCTATGTCAACCACCCGCACCGCATCGGAGACGCCGAGTTCAAACCGTCCGGCCTGGCCGTGGCTGTCGAGGCCGGCTTCGACGTGCCCCCCACCCTCATCACCTCAAGCCCGCACGCCGCCAGAGCGTTCATCAAGCGGCACACCCCGGTCATCTACAAGCCGCTATGGAACCCTGTGTACCTGATCGACGGTGTCTCATCCGTTGTCGAGGTCGCCGAGGTGGCATCCGAGGACATCGACGAACGGGTAGCCGGGACGACGCACCTGTTCCAGCAACTCGTGCCCAAGGCGGCCGATGTGCGGGTGACGGTCATTGGTTCCCGCGTCTTCTGTGTCCGGATCGACTCCGGCCTTCTGGACTGGCGTACCGATTACAGCCGGTTGGCCTACACGCCCGTCGACCTGCCTCCGGGCATCGAGCAGGCCCTTCACCACTACCTGGACCGCTTCGGACTCGTCTTCGGCGCATTCGACTTCTGCGTCGGCGACGACGGGCGATGGTGGTTCCTGGAGTGCAACCCGTCCGGTCAGTGGTACTGGCTGGAATCCGAGACGGGACTGCCCATGTGCGCAGCCCTGGCAGACCTACTGGAGCGGAAGACGTGACCGACCAAGCGCAGCTGCACAAGCAACTCCTCGAAACCCTGACCGCCAACGGCAGCCTGCGCGCGGAGCCGTGGAAGCGTGCCGCCGAGGCGGTCCCGCGGCACGAATTCCTCCGAGGCGGGTTCTTCCACCGAGTGGAGGGTGCAGGGCCCACTGCCTGGACGCCCGTCCTCGAAGGCGACGCCGACTGGCTCGAAGCCTGCTATCAGGACGAGTCGCTGATCACCCAGATCGCAGGCACGATCGTGCCTGCGGACATCCGTGGTCGGATCATGCGGTCACCGACCAGTTCCAGCACGCTGCCGTCCCTCGTGCTGCGCATGCTGGAAGACCTCCGCGTCGAGCCTGAGTCGCAAGTCCTGGAGATCGGGACAGGCACCGGATACTCGACTGCCCTGCTCTGCGCAGGACTCGGCGAGGACAACGTCACCTCGATCGAGTACGACGCGGACGTGGCGGCACGAGCACGGACCGCTCTGGCCCGACAGGGCATGTTCCCCACCGTTGTCACAGGCGATGGTCTCCTCGGCCACCCCGATGGCGAGCCGTACGACAGGATTGTGGCAACCTGCGGGGTCCGAACCGTACCCGTCCCGTGGATCGAGCAGACGAAGCCCGGCGGTCTGGTCCTGGTGACCGTCGGCGGCTGGCTCGGATCATCGGAGCTCGCACGGCTCACGGTGCACGACGACGGCACGGCGTCCGGCCCGTTGCTGGGCGGACAGACCAACTTCATGCTCGCGCGACCGCACGCCGCACCACCCCTCGGTCTCCTTCCTGACCTGAACGGAGGCGAGGAGCGTGAGGCCGTCATCGGCATCGACGCGCTCCACGACTGGACCGCCCGGTTCGTTGTACAACTTGCCGCGCCGACCGCACAGCGGCTGACGATGGACCGTGACGGACACACTGAGGACGTACTGATCGACGTCGACTCAGGCTCCTGGGCTGCCGTGTACGAGGACGGAGGGCGGTGGCTGGTGCGCCAGGAAGGCCCCATGGCCCTCTGGGACGCGATCGAGGAACATCTCGGCCACTGGCGGGCCGCCGGCACACCTGCCCTGGCGGAGTTCAAGGTCACGGTCACGCCGGACGGCCAGACCATCCGCTGGTAAGCCCCGACGGAGCCCGGCGCCGAGCCCCGCCCCCAGGGCCCTCGGTGCGTTGCTCGTCCAGGCGTCGGCATGCGCCGGTGAACCTCACCCCCGCCCCCGCTCACCGCCCCCCGTCGGCGAAACGCTCCCGCAGCTGGTACTTGAGCACCTTCCGCAACGTGGCCCCCCGCGGCAGGGCGTCCACCACCTCCAGCTGTTCCGGCAGCTTGTGCACCGACAGGCCCGCCGCGCGCAGGTACGCCGTCACCGCCTCCAGGGTCAACTCTCCGTCCCCGGGCGGCGGTACGGCAGGTTCGACCACCGCGCACACCCGCTCCCCGCGCTCCGCGTCCGGCAGTCCGATCACCGCCGCGTCCGCGACGCCCGGGTACCCGTGCAGCAGGTCCTCGATCTCCTTCGCCGAGATGTTCTCGCCCTTGCGGATGATCACGTCCTTGCGCCGGCCGGTGAGCACCAGATGCCCGCCGCCGGTCACGTGCCCGAGGTCGCCGGTGCGCAGGAAACCGTCCTCGTCGAAGACCTCCGCCGTCTGCGCCGGATCCAGGTAGCCGCGGCAGACGGCCTCCCCGCGCAGCCGCACCTCGCCGTCGACGATCCGCACCTCCATCCCCTCGGGCGGTCGCCCCTCCGTCGTCGCCAGGTTCTCGGCGGTGTCCTCCGGGTCGCCCATGGTGATCATCGGCACCTCGGTCATCCCGTAGCCGTGGGCGAGTTGCACGCCCATCTCGCGGACCACGGCGTGGTACACCTCGGGCGGCTTCGGCGCCCCGCCGCCGGCCAGCAGCCGCAGCGTCGGGATGATCTTCTCGCCCGGCTGTTTGCGCTGCTCGGCGAGGAACATCGAGTAGAAGGCCGTCGAGCCGCCCGCCACCGTCACCCCGTGCCTGCGGTAGTCCGGCAGTGCCGCAGGCAGCGCGAACTGCTCGAACAGCACCGCCGGGATGCCGTACAGGAGCAGCATCACCGTGTAGTCCGGGCCGCCGATGTGCGCGTACGGGAAGGCCATCGAGCCCACGTCGCCGGAGGTGAGGCGCAGCGCGTGGGCGAGGCAGGCGCCGCCCGCGATCAGCGAGCGGTCCGTGTGCAGGACGCCCTTCGGGGTGGAGGTGGTGCCCGAAGTCCAGTAGATCCAGCGCACCGAGGTGCCCTCGGCGGGCGGCGGCGGCAGCCGCGCGGGATCGCCCTCGGGCAGTGCGTCGTACGCCTCGAAGACCCCCTTCGCGCCCAGCCGCCGCGCCATCTCCGCGTGGTCGAAGCCGCGCCAGGCGCCCGGTACGGCGAAGAACTCCGCCTTGGCCTCGCGGAGCGCGAAGCCGACCTCCCGGTCCCGGTAGAAGGGGATGACCGGTGACTGCACCGCGCCCAGCCGGGCCAGTGCGAAGGACAGCAGGACGGTCTCGACGCGGGTGGGCAGCTGCCAGGCGACCACCGTGCCGGGCCGTACGCCCATTCCGTACAGGCCCGCCGCCACCCGTTCGGCGCCCGTGCGCAGCTCGCCGAAGGTCAGCGTCCGGTCGTCCTGGCGGAACACCGGGCGGTCGGGGGTGAGCGCGGCCCGGTTCTCGACCAGCTCCCAGAGCGTGCGCGACGTGCCCAGTCGGTGTGCGGTGGTGTCCGTTTCGGTGTGCATCCCGGCCCCCTTTGAGCTGACGATGCGTCAGATAGTGCGGAGAGCGTAGGGCCGTGCGCCTTGTCGGTCCAGGGGTGCGGGACTAGCCTGCTGACCGGAGAAGATCTGACGGACCATCAGATAAGTCCCGAGCCATGGGCCACGAGCCATGACTCATGAGCCACGAGCCACGGGTCACGAGCCATGACTCATGGGCCACGAGCCATGACTCATGAGGCATCGGACGAGTCATTGGATGGGCCGTCGGTCGACCCATCGGATGAGCCATCGGACGAGATGGCCGTCATCACCACGTCAGGCGGAGGGGACCATGCCCGAACTGCCCCGCATCATCAGCGTCGACGACCACGTGATCGAGCCCGCCCACCTCTTCGAGACCTGGCTGCCGGCGAAGTACCGGGACCGCGGTCCCAAAGCGCTGACCGCAGGGATCGGCGAGCTGGCCTACATCGGCGGCAAGTACCGGATCACCATGGACCCGGACGGCCCGGCCACCGACTGGTGGATCTACGAGGACCTGAAGTTCCCCTACAAGCGCAACATCGCCGCCGTCGGCTTCGACCGCGACGAGATGACCCTGGAGGGCATCACCCGGGAGCAGATGCGGCCCGGCTGCTGGGACCCCGCCGAACGGCTGCGGGACATGGACCTCAACCACGTCGAGGCCAGCCTCTGCTTCCCGACCTTCCCCCGCTTTTGCGGACAGACCTTCGCCGAGGCCCACGACAAGGAGGTCGCGCTTGCCTGCGTGCGTGCCTACAACGACTGGATGGTCGAGGAGTGGTGCGGCGGCAGCGGCGGCCGGCTCATCCCGCTCTGCCTGATCCCGCTGTGGGACGTGGACCTCGCCGTCGCGGAGATCCGGCGCAACGCCGAGCGCGGGGTGCGGGCGGTGACCTTCTCCGAGATCCCCACCCACCTCGGACTGCCCTCCATCCACTCCGGTTACTGGGACCCGTTCTTCGCGGCCTGCCAGGAGACCGGCACGGTCGTCAACATGCACATCGGCTCGTCCTCGCAGATGCCCGCCGCCTCCCCGGACGCGCCCCCCGCCGTCCAGGCCTCGCTCAGCTTCAACAACGCGATGGCCTCGATGATGGACTTCCTGTTCAGCGGTGTCCTGGTCAAGTTCCCGCGGCTCAAACTCGCCTACTCCGAGGGTCAGATGGGCTGGGTCCCGTACGCCCTCGAACGCGCCGACGACGTCTGGGAGGAGCACCGCGCCTGGGGCGGGGTCCGCGACCTGATCCCGGAGCCGCCGTCCACGTACTACTACCGGCAGATGTTCTGCTGCTTCTTCCGCGACAAGCACGGCGTCGCGTCCATCGACTCCGTGGGCCGCGACAACGCCACCTTCGAGACCGACTACCCGCACGTCGACTCGACCTTCCCGCACACCAAGGAGGTCGCCCTCGACCACGTCAAGGGCCTCGACGACGAGACCGTCTACAAGCTGATGCGGGGCAACGCGATCCGCATGCTCGGCCTCGACCTCGACCGGGACCGCTAGTGGACCTGTCGTACACGCCCGCGGAGGAGGACTTCCGGGCGCGGCTGCGGGAGTGGCTGGCCAAGGCGCTGCCCACGCTGCCGGCCAAGCCGTCCCCGGCGGACTGGCCCGCCCGCCGCGCCTACGACCTCGGCTGGCAGCGGATGCTCCACGACGCCGGCTACGCGGACGTGCACTGGGACGCGTCGCCGACGCTGCGGATGATCTTCCTGGAGGAGACGGAGCGGGCGGGCGCACCCTATGTGGGCGCGAACTTCGTCGGGCTGCTGCACGCGGGCCCGACGATCGCCGCCGAGGGGACCGCGGCGCAGCGGGAGCGCTGGCTGCCGCCGATCCTGCGCGGCGACGAGGTGTGGTGCCAGGGCTTCAGCGAACCGGACGCCGGATCCGACCTGGCCGCGCTGCGCACCCGCGCACGGCGGGACGGCGACGACTACGTGGTGAGCGGAGCCAAGATCTGGACCTCGCACGCCGAGGTCGCCGACTGGTGCGAACTGCTGGT
The DNA here is from genome assembly GCF_042871185.1 of Streptomyces sp. NPDC006012. Lineage (NCBI taxonomy): Bacteria > Bacillati > Actinomycetota > Actinomycetes > Kitasatosporales > Streptomycetaceae > Streptomyces > Streptomyces sp. NPDC006012. Next base: position 111,488 of record NZ_JBIAIE010000008.1, on the reverse strand, counting down.
CCGCACCGACCCCGACGCACCCCGGCACCGGGGCATCACCTGGCTGGCGATGCCCATGGACGCCCCGGGCATCACCGTACGGCCGCTGCGCACGCTCGCCGGGTCGGCGGAGTTCGCCCAGGTCTTCCTGGACGAGGTGCGGGTGCCGGTGGCCAACCGGGTCGGTGCGGAGAACGACGGCTGGCGGGTGACCATGGTGACGCTGTCCTTCGAACGCGGCACCGCCTTCGTCGGCGAGGTCGTCGCCTGCCGCCGGGTGCTGGGCGAACTCGCCCGCGCGGCCAAGGCGGGCGGGCGCTGGGACGACGCGGGGGCGCGCCGCAGGCTCGGCGCGCTGAACGCGGAGTTCCGGGCGCTGTGGCGGCTGACCCAGTGGAACGTGAGCGAGGCGGAGCAGGGCGGCGGGGTGCCCGGGACCGGCGGTTCGGTTTTCAAGCTGCGCTACTCGCACGCCCGCCAGGAGCTGTACGACACGGCGGCCGACGTGCTCGGCCCGGACTGCCTCGACCTCGACCGGCCGTGGGTGCTCGACCGGCTGTCCTCCCTGTCGTACACCATCGCCGCGGGTACCTCGCAGATTCAGCGGAACATCGTGGCCGAGCGGATCCTCGGCCTGCCGAAGGGGCGGTGAACGGCCCAGTGCGTTTCCAACTCACTGAGGAGCAGCGGGCGTTGCGGGACGGGGTACGGCAGCTGCTGGCCCGGCGCTGGGACGTGCGACGGGCGCCCGCCGCCCTCGACCCGCCCCTGGCACCTCCCCCCGGCCCGTCCGAATCCCCGTCCGAATCCCCGTCCGTCGCCCTGCCCGAGCTGGACCGGGCGCTGTGGCGGGAGCTGGGCGCCGCGGGCTTCTTCGCGCTGCGGCTGCCGGAGGCGGACGGCGGGGCGGGCGCCGGGCTCGCGGAGGCGGTCCTCGCCTTCGAGGAGGCCGGCCGGGCGCTGCTGCCCGGCCCGTTGGTGGCCACGCACCTCGCGGCCGGCACCGTGCCGGGCGCGGCCACCGGGGAGACCGTGGTGACGGCCGTGGACGGCCCGCTGGTGGAGTGGCTGGCAGCGGCCGACGTGGTACGCGGGGACGCGTCCGGCGCGGTACCGGTCCGGTCGGTGGACCCGCTGACGCCGCTGCACCGGGTCCCGGGTCCGCCCTCCCCGGCCCCACCGACCCTGCTGGCCCAGGCGCTGCCGCCCCCGCCGGATCCCACGGCCGTGCTGCTCACCGCGGCCGAACAGCTCGGTACGGCGACCCGTGTGTGTGAACTCGCCGTGCAACACGCCCGGACACGGGAGCAGTTCGGTCAGCCCATCGGGGCCTTCCAGGCGGTCAAACACCTGTGCGCGGACATGCTGGTACGGGCCGAGACGGCACGTGCCGCGGTGTACGCGGCGGCCGTCACCGGGGATCCGGTGGACGTCGCGGCGGCCCGGCTGCTCGCCGACGAGGCGGCCGTGCGCGGCGCCCGCGACTGCCTCCAGGTACACGGCGGCATGGGCTTCACCTGGGAGTCCGAGGTACATCTGCACCTGAAACGGGCGTGGCTGCGGGCCCGGCGTCGCGGCGGTGGCGCGGAGAGCGAGGAACTGCTCGCCGCCGATCTGACCGCCTGAGCGGTCCGGAACCCCGCCGGAGCGTGGGAGTGCCGTGACGCGTGCTGCGGATGTTGCAGAGCGTGGCAATGTCGTGTCACGGAGCGTTGATATCGGGTTGTTCCCTATGCGTGACTCGTCACGGCCTGGAGTCAGTCGTCCGCTCCGGTACCTTGTGTGAGATGCGAATGGTTCCGAGTACGAGCCATGCCGGTGATGCCCAGGGGGCGGCTCCGTATGCGGCGGTATATGCCGCTGATTCCGGGGCGACCAGGGCTTTTTCCCCTGCCGGTGCGACCCCTCGCGGCGAGCGTCGCACAGTATGCCGCACGCGTACTCCTTCGCGCTGGAATATGCCCGAAGCGCTTGTTGGGGTGACTGTACGTCAACCATGCTGTCTCTCAAGGGAATCACATTCCGTGACCCTTGCTGTGGTCGTTGTCCTGGCCATGCAGAAAATGGCTACGATCGTGGCCTTCGTCGTGATGCTCGTCACGGCCCTCGCCGTGGCGGTCACGCGGCGTCGGGTCATGTGTCCGCCGGTTCGGATGGTGTGAGCGGTGCAGGTGCAGGTGCTTCAAGTGCAACTGGAGATCCGGCCCGACCCCGCGGAGGTGGGGCGGGCCCGACGGTGGGCCCGTTCGCGGCTCGCGGGGTCCGGGATAGCGGTGGACGAGCCGCTGGCCGAGACGTTGATCCTGCTCGTCTCCGAGCTGGTGACCAACGCCGTCGTGCACACCGGCTGCCCCGCCGTCGTCAGGCTCTCGCTGCCCGGTACGGCGGCGGAATCGGCGACGGTGCGTCTGGAGGTGGCCGACACCAGCGCGCGTGCCCCGGTGCCGCGCTGTGCGGAGGGCGACGCGACCGGCGGCCGGGGCCTCGCGCTCGTCGACGGCCTCGCCGACCGCTGGGGCTGGAGCCCCGAGGGCGCGGGCAAGCGCATCTGGTGCGAACTCGACCGGTGCGACCGGCCCCGGGGGAGCGCGGCGGTGGCGTACGGGGGCGGCATGTCCGCCTACGACGGCTTGGCCTTCGAGGCGGTGTAGTCCGGGCGTACGGCGATGCGCCGGGCCGTCCGTCCGCGTGCACCCGGCAGGAAGAGGGCATAGGTAATAAATTCCTGAACGGGTGTTGACGCCTCGTCACGGCCTGATCACGCTTGTGGTCTGCGATTCGCCGCGAGGGGACGGCGAGGGCTCGGTGACGGAAGCCCTCGTCGAGTGTGGGTCGGGCCGGAGCCCCGGGAAAAGCCTCACAGGACGGCCACCGGGGCGACCGGCGTACCCGTGGCCCCGGTGAACGGTTCGGGCATCGCCGACAGCAGGAACGCGTACCGGCCTGTTTGTCCACAGGCTGTGGACAACTCTTCGAGATTCCAGTTCTGGCCCTGCAGCATCCCCATCTCCACCAGGTCGAGGGCGTGCACGGGCAGCCACAGGCCGTCGATCTCGGGCGGGAAGATCTCGAACGTGAGCGTGTCGTTCGCCACGGCCGCGACATCGCGCGCGTGGAACCACTCCGGGGTGCGCACCGACAGTCCCGGCGACGGGTAGGCGTAGGCGTGCTTGTCGCCCGCCAGGTACGCCTGCACCTGTCCCGTCCGCACCAGGACGACGTCGCCGGCCCGTACCCGGGTGCCGGCCAGTTCCTCGGCCGAGTCCAGATCCTCGGGGGTGACCGCGTGATCGCCGGCCAGCCGGTCCACGCCCCGCGCGCGTGCCACGTCCAGCAGCACTCCGCGGGAGACGAGGTGCGGGATCTTGTCGATCCCGCCGAACTCCGCGCCGCCGTGCGCGGTCACCGTGCCGGCGGGCCGCCCGTTGTAGAGCTTCCCGGAGTGCGAGACGTGGGTCAGCGCGTCCCAGTGCGTGCCGGCCTGGAGGCCCATCGTCACGGCGTCGTCGCTGCACGCGACCGTCCCGGGGCCGAAGATCTCCTGGTTGATCTGCACCATCGCATGCAGCGGGTTGACCCGTCCGGGGATCATCCCGGTCTGCACGCCGTCGGCCCGCAGCGGCAGCGCGAGCGGGACGCGGCGCCCGGAGCGCACGGTGGCCGCGGCCTGCCGGACCACCTCGTCGGTGATCAGGTTCAGCGTGCCGATCTCGTCGTGCTGCCCCCAGCGGCCCCAGTTGTTCACCCGCTTCGCGATGGCATGGAACTCGTCGGGCAGGGACATCGTGGCCTCCCGGGGGTTGTCTCGGACTGTCTGTGGCGCCATAAAATCTAACGGTCCGTCAGAAACCGCGGGAAGGGGCCGGGCGTGGGGAACTTCTTGGCAGGCAAGGCCGTCGCCGTGACGGGCGCCGGGCGGGGCATCGGCCGCGCGGTCGCGCTCGCGGCGGCAGCACAGGGAGCACGGGTCGTCGTCAACGACTACGGCGTGGCGACCGACGGCACCGAGCCGACCAGCGCGGTCGCCGATGCCGTGGTCAAGGAGATCGAGGCGGCGGGCGGCACGGCGGTGGCGGTGGCCGACGACATCTCCACGATGGCCGGCGGCGCACGGGTCGTCGAGACGGCCCTGGTGGAGTTCGGGCGGCTCGACGGGGTGGTCTGCGTCGCCGGGATCCTGCGCGAACGGATGCTGTTCAACATGTCCGAGGAGGAATGGGACCCGGTCCTCGCCACCCACCTCAAGGGCACCTTCACCGTGTTCCGCGCCGCCTCCGCGGTCATGCGCAAACAGCGGTCGGGCACCCTGATCGGCTTCACCAGCGGCAACCACCAGGGCTCGGTCTCCCAGGCCAACTACAGCGCCGCGAAGGGCGGGATCATCTCGCTGGTGCGCAGCGCGGCGCTCGGCCTGCACAAGTACGGGGTGACCGCCAACGCGGTGGCACCGGTGGCCCGGACCCGGATGTCGGCGGGCGTCCCGACGGAACTGACGGAGATCGGCGACCCCGAGGACGTCGCCGCGCTCGTCGTCTACCTGCTGTCCGAGCGGGCCCGCGAGCACCCCATCACCGGCCAGGTGTACACGATCGCCGGACCCAAGATCGCCGTCTGGGCCCAGCCACGCGAACTGCGCGCCGGTTACGCCGAGGGCACCTGGACCCCGGAACGGATCGCGGACTTCCTCCCCGGCACGGTGGGCGTCGACCCCATGCCGATGCTGGAACGACTCACCGCCATGGAACAGGCGGCCCGCTCAGGAACCCGCCCGAACGCATGACCCCCACCGGCCGACGCCCGCGGGACCGATTGACATGCGGCTCCGCCACGCGGGGCAGCGCCCCCGTTTTGGGGGCGCGGGGAACTGCGCGAGCAACCACGACGATGCCGCAGCCGCCAACCGACAACACCTTCACGGCGAGCCGCAGCCCAGCCCCAAAGACCCGCACTGCCCAAGTCACGCCCACCTCACCCACCAAACCCCTGCAAACCTCCGGAGGAACGCGTGGAGTTCGGGTTCACGGCCGAAGACGAAGCATTCCGCGCCGAGGCCCGCGACTGGCTCGCGGCGCATGTCCACACCGCCCAGGACCGCCGTTCCTGGGAACGCACGCTCGGCAAGGCCGGCTGGATAGGACTGGGCTGGCCGGAGCCGGGTTACGGCAACCGCACCGCCGGTCTCACCCAGCAGGTCGCCTGGGCCGAGGAGTACGCCCGCTCGGACGCACCCCCGCGCTCCGGGCACATCGGCGAGAACCTGTTCGCCCCCACCCTCATCGCGCACGGCAGTGCCGAGCAGAAGGCCCGCTTCCTGCCGCCCGTCGCGGCCGGCGAGGAGTTGTGGTGCCAGGGCTACAGCGAACCCGGCGCGGGCTCCGACCTGGCCGGCCTGCGCACCACCGCCGTACGCGGGCCCGACGGCTACCGCATCACCGGCCAGAAGATCTGGACCTCCCTGGCCCACGAGGCGGACTGGTGCTTCGTACTGGCCCGTACCGACCCGGACTCCCGCCGGCACCACGGGATCAGCTTCCTGCTGGTCCCGATGGACCAGCCGGGCCGGATCGAGGTCCGCCCGATCCGGCAGCTGACCGGCACGAGCGAGTTCAACGAGGTCTTCTTCGACGGAGCGGTTGCGCGGGCGGAGCACGTCGTCGGCGGCGAGGGCGCGGGCTGGCGGGTCGCCATGAGCCTGCTCGGCTTCGAGCGCGGGGTGTCGACGCTCGCCCAGCAGATCGGCTTCGCGAAGGAACTGGAGCAGGTCGTGCGCACCGCGGTGGAGAACGGTGCGGCGGCCGACCCGGTCGTCCGCGACCTGATCGTCCGGCAGTGGGCGGAACTGCGCGCCATGCGCTGGAACGCCCTGCGCACCCTGGGCGGTTCGGGCGATCCGGGTGCGCCCAGCGTGGCCAAGCTGCTGTGGGCGGGCTGGCACCAGCGGCTGGGCGAGCTGGCGGTGCGGGTGCGGGGCGCGGCGGCCTCCGCCGGGCCGGCGGACTGGTCCCCGCAGGAACCGTACGCACTGGACCCCGCACAGCACCTGTTCCTGTTCTCCCGGGCCGACACCATCTACGGCGGCTCGGACCAGATCCAGCGCACCATCATCGCCGAGCGCGTGCTCGGCCTGCCGAGGGAGCCGAAGGGAGCCGTGTGATGCGCGGTGTGGTGTTCGACGGTGAGCGGGTCCAGGTCGTGGACGACCTGGAGATCCGGGATCCGGGACCCGGTGAGGTACTGGTCGCGGTCTCGGCGGCCGGGCTGTGCCACAGCGATCTGTCCGTGGTGGACGGGACCATACCCTTCCCCGTTCCGGTGGTGCTGGGCCATGAGGGCGCGGGGGTGGTGGAGGCGGTCGGCGCCGGGGTCTCCCATGTGGCGCCCGGCGACCATGTGGCGCTGTCCACGCTCGCGAACTGCGGGACCTGCGCGGACTGCGACCGGGGCCGGCCGACCATGTGCCGCCGGGCCATCGGCCGCCCGGGCCGGCCGTTCACCCGGGGCGGGAAGCCGCTGTTCCAGTTCGCGTCCAACTCGGCCTTCGCGGAACGCACCATCGTCAAGGCGGTGCAGGCGGTCCGGATCCCGGCGGACGTCCCGCTGCCGAGCGCCGCGCTGATCGGCTGCGGGGTGCTGACCGGCGTGGGCGCCGTACTCAACCGGGCCCGGGTGGAGCGCGGCGACAGCGTGCTGGTCATCGGGACCGGCGGGATCGGCCTGAACGTCATCCAGGGTGCCCGGATCGCGGGCGCGCTGCGGATCGTGGCGGTGGACGCCAACCCGGCGAAGGAGGCGGTGGCCCGGCAATTCGGCGCGACCGACTTCCTGACCTCGGCGGACGGTGTACGGGAGGTGCTGCCGAACGGCGTGGACCACGCCTTCGAGTGCGTCGGCCGGACCGAGCTGATCCGGCAGGCGGTCGACCTCCTCGACCGGCACGGCCAGGCGATCCTGCTCGGGGTGCCGCCGGCCACGGCCGAGGCGTCCTTCCTGGTCTCGTCCATGTACCTGGACAAGTCCATCCTCGGCTGCCGCTACGGCTCCGCCCGCCCCCAGCGCGACATCGCCCTGTACGCCGAGCTGTACCGCCAGGGGCTGCTGCGGCTCGACGAGCTGGTGACCGGGACCTATCCGGTCGAGGACTTCGACAAGGCCCGGGCGGACGCGGAGGCGGGACGGCTGGCCCGGGCGGTGCTGACCTTCTGACCACCGGGGCGGAAGGTGCGCCGGTAGGCGGTGGGGGTGAGGCCGAGTACCGTCTGCAGGTGCTGGCGCATCGACTGGGCCGTACCGAAACCCGCCTCCCGTGCCACCTGGTCGACGGAGAGGCCGGTGGACTCCAGCAGGTGCCGGGCGCGTTCGACACGCTGCTGGGTGAGCCACTGGCCGGGGCTGACACCGACCTCCTCGCGGAAGCGGCGGGTGAAGGTGCGTACGGACATGGCCTCCTGCCCGGCCAGGTCGCGCAGCCGGATCGGCTCGTGCAGGCGGCTCAGCGCCCAGGCGCGGGCGGCGGTGGTGGTGGCCAGTTGCGGCTCCGGCAGCGGGCGGTGGATGTACTGCGCCTGCCCGCCGTCGCGGTGCGGCGGTACGACCGTGCGGCGGGCCACCTCGTTGGCGACGGCGGTGCCGTGGTCGCGGCGCACGATGTGCAGGCACAGGTCGATCCCGGCGGCGACCCCCGCCGACGTCAGCAGGTCGCCGTCGTCGATGAACAGCACGTTGGCATCCACCTCGACCTGCGGGAACAGCTGTTGGAAACGGTCGGCTTCGGCCCAGTGGGTGGTCGCCGGACGGCCGTCGAGGTAGCCGGCCGCGGCCAGGACGTAGGCGCCGGTGCAGATGGCGGCGAGCCGGGTGCCGGGCCGGATGCGGGCGAGCGCCGCGGCCAGCTCCTCGGTGAGAACACCCTGATCGTAGACGGGTCCGGGTTCGTACGAGGCCGGGACGACGACCGTGTCGGCGGTGGCCAGGGCCTCGGGCCCGTGGGCGACGTGGACGGCGAAGTCGGCGTCCGTCGTCACCGGCCCCGGCGGCCGGACCGAGCAGGTGACGACCTCGTACAGCGGCCGTCCCAGGGCGTCTTCGGGGCGGCCGAAGATCCGGTGCGGGATGCCCAGCTCGAAGGGGAGCAGCCCGTCCAGTGCGAGCACGACGACGCGGTGCGGGCGGAAGTCCGGGGCGACGGTCATGGCCCGATCCTAGTGAATGCTGTCCTTCGGGCCACTCGCCGACGGCGGGCCCGCGCCGGAAGCTCTATGACGTGACTCAGACAAGCGATGCCGCAGCGTCCGTCCGGCAGCCGGGTAGGGCCAGGACGAAGCGCCCGTGGCGGGGCCGGACGCCGGTGCACCGCGCCTGGTTCGTCGCCGCCGTCACCTTCGTCACGATCATCGGAGCGGCGGCCTTCCGTTCCCTGCCCGGTCTGCTCATCGATCCGTTGCACCAGGAATTCGGCTGGACGCGCGGCACCATCGGCGCGGCGGTCTCGATCAACCTCGCGCTGTACGGGCTCACCGCGCCGTTCGCCGCCGCGCTGATGGACCGCTTCGGCATCCGCAAGGTGGTCGCCGTCGCGCTGACCGTGATCGCGCTGGGCTCCGGTCTGACCGTGTTCATGACGACGGCCTGGCAACTGCTGCTGTGCTGGGGCCTGTTGGTCGGGCTCGGCTCCGGCTCCATGGCCCTCGCCTTCGCCGCCACCGTCACCAACCGCTGGTTCACCGAGCGCCGCGGCCTGGTCACCGGCATCCTCACCGCCGCCTCTGCCTCCGGCCAGCTGATCTTCCTGCCGGTGCTGTCCTGGACGGTCGAGACGTACGACTGGCGGCCGGCGGCCGTGACGGTCGCGCTCGCCGCGCTCGCGGTCGTCCCGTTCGTCTGGCTGCTGCTGCGCGACCACCCGGCCGACGTGGGCCTCAAGCCGTACGGAGCACGGGAGTTCGTGGCCAAGCCGGACCCGGTCACCGGCGCCGCCCGGCGTGCGGTCACCCTGCTGTTCTCCGCCGTGCGCACCGGCCCGTTCTGGCTGCTGGCCGGTACCTTCGCGATCTGCGGCGCCTCCACCAACGGCCTCGTCCAGACCCACTTCGTGCCCGCCGCCCACGACCACGGCATGCCCATCACGGCGGCTGCCTCCCTGCTGGCGGTCGTCGGCGTGTTCGACGTGGTCGGCACGGTCGCCTCCGGCTGGTTCACCGACCGCTTCGAACCGCGCCGCCTGCTCGCCGTGTACTACGCCCTGCGCGGGATCTCGCTTCTCTTCCTGCCGATGCTGCTGGGGCCGAGTGTCCATCCGCCGATGGTGTTCTTCATCGTCTTCTACGGCCTCGACTGGGTCGCCACCGTCCCGCCCACCCTCGCCCTGTGCCGCGAGCAGTACGGCGCGGACAGCGCCATCGTCTTCGGCTGGGTGCTCGCCTCCCATCAGATCGGCGCGGCCCTGGTCGCCTTCCTCGGCGGAGTCGCCCGCGACGTCTTCGGCAGCTACGACATGGTCTGGTACGCCTCCGGCACCCTGTGCGCGGCGGCGGCCCTGATGGCCCTGGTGATCCGCCGCCGGCCGGAGATCCCGCAGCCGGGGCCGGGGGGCGCACCGGCAGCACGGGCCGCGTGACCGGCACGGTCGGCCTGCCTGTCACAGCCTGCCTGACCGGCGTACGGCCCGCCGGGACCGGGATCAGCGCCGCCCGGAGTCACCGGCCGGAGTCACCGCCCGGCGTGTGTGCGTCGTGCGCCTCGGACGCCTGCCGCACCCGCGCAGCCGGTCCTGGCCGGTGCTAAAGGAACCGCCCCCGGTGGAACAGCAGGGGTGCGCACTCCGTCTCGGGTGCCCCCAGAGCGGTCACCCGGCCCACCACGATCAGGTGGTCGCCTCCGGTGTGCACCGCGTGGATCGTGCAGTCGATCCATGCGGCGACGCCGGTCAGCCGGGGGGAGCCGGAGACCGGCGCCGCGTCGTGGGGCACACCCGCGAACTTGTCCGCGCCGCTCACCGCGAAGGAGCGGCACAGTTCGCCCTGGCCGGCGGTGAGCACGTTGACGCAGAAGACGCCCGCGCGGGCGATGCGCGGCCAGGTCGTCGACGTACGGCCGACCATGAAGGCGACCAACGGGGGGTCGAGGGAGAGGGAGGAGAAGGACTGGCAGGCGAAGCCCGCCGGGGAGGTCTCGCCGTCGGCGGCCGGTGCCGTGATCACCGTCACGCCGCTCGCGAAGTTCCCCAGCACCCTGCGGAATTCCGTACGGTCCACCGGCGCCGGCTCGTCGTCGCGCACACACCGCAGGTCGGGGCGCGGCAGCGGCTCGACCGGGTCGGCGGTGCGCGGTACGGCCCTGAGGTAACGGACGGCGGCTGCCGCCATCCCTGCGTGTCCCATCACCCCATCATTGAAGCTGACTGAGCATCAGATAGGAAGGGGTGGTACCGGGTCAGCGTCCCCGAAACCGGGCGTCCCGGCGTGCCACGAACGCCGCCACGCCCTCCTGGGCGTCCGCCGTCGTCATGTTGATCTCCTGGGCGGTGGCCTCGGCGGCGAACGCGGTGCCGCGGTCGCCGTCGAGGGAGGCGTTGACGAGCTGTTTGGTGAGCGCCAGCGCCCGGGTCGGCCCGGCGGCCAGCCGCGTGGCCCACGCCCCGGCCGTCTCTGCCAGCTCCCCGTCCGGTACGACCCGGTTGACGAGCCCCAGCCGCTCCGCGTCCGCCGCCTGCAGCGCGTCGCCGAAGAACATCAGCTCCTTGGCCCGCTGCGGACCGATCAGGCGGGGCAGCAGGTAGGCGCCGCCGCCGTCGGGTACGAGACCGCGCCGTACGAACACCTCGATGAACCGGGCGGACTCGGCGGCCAGGACCAGGTCGCAGGCGAACGCGAGATGTGCGCCGAGCCCGGCGGCCGTACCGTTCACCGCGGCCAGCACCGGCTTCTCGCAGTCCAGCACGGCCGCGATCAGCCGCTGCGCCCCGAGCCGCAGCATGCGGGCCACGTCACCGGCGACCCGCTCGCCCCCCGCCGCGCCACCGCCCCGCAGATCCGCCCCCGCGCAGAAGCCGCGCCCCGTCCCCGTGAGCACGACGGCCCGGGTCCGAGGGTCGGCGGACGCCTGCGCCAGCAACTCGATGACCCGGTCGCGCAGGTCGGGGGTGAGGGCGTTCAGCGCCTCGGGCCGGTCGAGCGTGATGTGCGAGACGCCGTCACGCATCTCGTGCCGGAGGCCGTCTGCCATGACTTCCGCCCCCGCCGTCGATGCCGTCGATGCCGTCTCTGCCGTACGCGCCTTCCCTGCCGTGTCCGCCGTGCCTGCCGTGCCTGCCGTGCCTGCAAGGCTTGCCGTACGCGCCGTCCCTGCCGTGTCCCCCGTGCCGCGCACGGTCTCCGTGGCCTCGGGGGTTTCCGCCGCTTCGGGCGTTCCCGGCGTCACCGGCACACCGCCAGCGCGTCCAGTGCCACCGCGCCCTGCCCCTTGGGCAGCACCACCAGCGGGTTGATGTCCAACTCGGCCAGCTCGCCGCCGAGTTCCAGGGCCATGCGCTGCACCCGCAGGACCACCTCGACCAGCGCGTCGAGATCGGCGGGCGGCCGTCCCCGCACCCCGTCGAGCAGGGCCCGTCCGCGCAGCTCGCGGAGCATGTCCCGGGCCTGTTCCTCGCCGAACGGCGGCACGCGTACGGCCGTGTCCCGCAGCACCTCGACCAGTACTCCGCCGAGCCCCACGGTCACCGTCGGCCCGAACAGGTCGTCGTGGGTGACGCCGACGACCATCTCCACGCCCGGCTCGACCAGCTGGCACACCAGGACTCCGTCCAGCGCGACGTCCTCGTACCGCGCGGTGTCGGTCAGCTCGCGGTAGGCGTCCCGCACCTGGCTGGCCGACGTCAGTCCGATCCGTACCAGGCCCAGTTCGGTCTTGTGCGCGATCCGCGTCCCGGACGCCTTCATCACCACGGGATAGCCGACCTGCGCCGCCGCACGCACGGCGCCCGCCGCGCTGCTGACCAGTTGCTCCCGCGGCACCCGGATGCCGTACGCGCGCAGCAGTTGCTTCGCCGCGTGCTCGCTCAGCTGCTCGCCCGGCCGCAGCAGCCCCTGTGCCTTGCGGAAGGAGGGCGAGGGGGAGCGCGGCGCCTCGTCGAACGGGGAGTGGTAGGCGGCGGTGAAGCGGTGGTGGTCGAGGTAGGCGCGGACCGCGGTGAGGCAGTTGCCGACGGTGCGGAAGGTGGCCACCCGGGAGGAGCCGAGCAGCACCTCGCGGTAGGCCGGCTCGGTGCCCACCGGCGACCCCCACACCACGCACACCAGCTTGTCCGTGGTCTCCGCCGCGTCCACCAGGTCCCGTACGAGCCGGTCGCTCAGCGGCGGGAACGGCCCGGTGACCGGGCAGATGAGCACCCCCACCTCGGGGTCGGCGAGGATCGCGTCGATGATCTTCCGGCCGCGTTCGTCGCCGACCGGATGGCCGCCGTTGTCGACCGGGTTGGCCACGCTCAGGTACTCCGGTATCCACTGGTGCAGCTCGGCCTGCCGGCTCTCGGACAGCATCGGCAGCCGCAGTCCCGCACCGGTGGCGAGATCGGCGACGTGGGCGCCCGTGCCGCCCGAGATGGAGTAGACGACGACGCCGTCGGCGCGCGGTGCGCGGGCCCGGGCCAGCAGGGCGGCGGTGTCCTGGAGTTCGTCGAGCCCGTCGACCCGGATCACCCCGTACTGCCGCATCGCCGCGTCGATCACGTCGTCCGCGCCGGTCAGCTTGCCGGTGTGGGAGGCGGCGGTGCGGGCGCCGGCCTCGGTGCGCCCGACCTTGACCGCGACCACTGGTACCCCGTGCCGGGCGGCCCGGTCGGCGGCCAGCAGGAAGGAACGGCCGTCCTTGAGCCCTTCCACGTAGCAGGCGATGGCGCCGACCTCGGGGCGCTCGGCGAAGTACGAGATGAAGTCGGCGGTCTCCAGGTCGGCCTCGTTGCCGGTGGGTGCCCAGTGGGAGAGCCGTACGCCCAGCTCCTGGAGGGCGAAGACCGGCCGCCCCTGGTGGCCGGACTGGGTGATGAGGGCGATGGCGGGCCCGTCGAGGTCGTCCCGGAACCGTTCGAAGGCGTTGAGGTTGGTGTTCGGCCCGAGCAGCCGCAGCCCGGACGCCCGGACCGCGTCCGCCAGTTCGGCCTGGGCCGCGGCGCCCGCCGCGCCGGTCTCCGCGAACCCGGAGGCGAAGGCGACCGCGAACCGCACCTTGGCCTCGGCGAGTTCCGCGACCAGCGGCAGCGGGTCGGCGACCAGCAGCACCGCGAGATCGACCGGTTCGGGCAGGTCGGCGACGGTGGCGGCACAGGGGATGCCGAAGACGGCGGGCCGGGTCGGGTGCACCGGGTGCACCCGCGCCCCCACCCGCTCGGCCCAGGCCAGCAGTTGCCGGGTGATCCCGGTGTTCGGCCGCCCGTCCGCGTCCGAGGCGCCGATCACGGCGACGGACCGGGGCCGGAAGAACCGGTCCAGATCGGGTACGTCCGCGTGCAGCGGCCGGCCGCTGACGTCGAGGTCGTCGGGGTCGTCGGGGTCGGTCGCCCGGCCGTGGACGGCGGGTGAGGGCCGTTGCTCACCGCAGGCGATGATCCGGGCCCGGCGGGAGTCGGTGGTGAGGGTGCCGTGGGTTGATCCAAGCATCGTTCCGCCCGCTCCTGTGTGACAGCACAATTAACTGACGCTCTGTCAGATTACTGGAACTGACGCAGCGTCAGGAACGGGTGTGCAGGCAAAGTCGGCGAACGGGGTGCGGCGGGGCGGTGAAGTGGCGGGGGCGGGAGCGGTGACGGTGGCGGTGGCGCGGCGGGGAGATGGGGTGAGGTGGTCGTGCGGTGGTGCGGGGGCGGTGGTGGGGGCCGTACGCCCCCCATGCCACCTGCCGCGTCTCACGCTCCCCGCGCGGCCTTCCTCGCGAGCGTCGTCGCGATCTTCTCCGCGTCCATCGCCAGCTCGCGGAGCATGCCGCTGATGGGGTTGGTGAAGCCGGTGAAGTACAGGCCGGGGGCGTTGCGCGGGCTGTGGCCGCCGTGTACGACCGGCCTGCCGCGTTCGTCGAGCACGTCGAGGTGGCCGACCAGGCCCTCCAGGGCGCGTTCGTACCCGGTCGCGGCGATCACGGCGTCCGGCGACAGCCGGCTGCCGTCGGCGAGGGCGACCTTCCCGTCCTCGAACCCGTCGACGGCGGCCACGACCTCGACCCGGCCCGCCCGTACGGCGTCGACGAGGCCCACGTCCTGCACCGGGATGGCCCCTGCGTTGACCCGGCTGTACAGCCCGGAGTCCGGCCGCGGCAGCCCCTGTCCGGACAGGTCGGGAACGCTCACCTTGGCCAGGTGCCGGGCGAGCCGGTCGACGAACGTGACGGGCAGGCGCCGTACCAGTACCGCCGAGTACTGGGCGGCCCACCCCGCGGTGGACCGCCGCACGATGTGCGGAGGGGTGCGCACGGACAGCCGTACCCGCGCGGCGCCCCCCTCGACCAGGTCCGCCGCGATCTCCGCGCCGGTGTTGCCCACCCCGACGACCAGCACGTCCCGCCCTGCGTAGGGCTCGGCGTTGCGGTACTCGCCGGCGTGCAGGAACTTCCCGGCGTACGCGTCGAGTCCGGGCCAGTCCGGTACGCGCGGGGTGTGGTTGAACCCGGTGGCGACGACCACCGCGCTGCCGGTCAGTTCCCGGCCGCCGGAGGCGCGCAGCAGCCAGCCCGTCCCGTCGGCCGACCGCTCCACCCGGGAGACCTCGACCCCGGTGACGATCTCCAGTTCGTGGAACTCGGCGTACTTCTCCAGGTACCGGACCATGTCGTCGCGCGCCACCCAGCGCCCGAACCGGCGCGGGATCGGCAGCCCGGGCAGCGCCGACAGCCGGCGGGTGGTGTGCAGATGGAGCCGGTCGTAGTGGCGCCGCCAGGACGCTCCGACCTCGGCGGTCTTCTCCAGTACGACGGCCCGTACGCCGCGGGCCCGCAGCGCCTGGGCGGCGGCCAGGCCGCCCGGACCGGCGCCGATCACATAGACCGGGCGGTCGGTGAAGGTCGTGGGGGGCTGCGCGGAGGCGCCGGGGACTGCCATGGGCGCGAGCGTAATCCCGCCCTCCGTTGATGGGTCTCGGTCAAGACCGGAATTGGTTGCGGATTGATCACGCGTGTGGGGAGAGCGGTCGGGATGTGTGGCCGAAGCTGCCGGGTTGTGCGCGAAGTTGAACATCGGCGCGCGGAACCTTCCCTCCTGGTGGCTTTCCCTCCTGGCGGACTTCCCTCCCGGCGGCCTTCCCGCTCCGGCCGCCCCTGCCCACCGCCCGGTCCTACCGCCGGTCCTGTCGCCGGTCGGTCCTGTCACCGCTCTTGCGCCGGCGCCCGGCGTCCGCTGAACTGACGTACCGTCAGATTCAACCGGCGGGCGGAGAGTCCATGGACACGATCTGGCTCAGCGGTGCGGAGTGGCTGGCGGTACTGCGCATCGGACTCGGCCTGTGGTGGCTGGAGAGCTGGCGGCACAAGGACAAGAAGGCGTGGTTCGAGCGGGGCAGCGGGATCGCCTGGGCGGCGGACATCGCGGCCAAGCACCGCTGGCCGGCGGTCCGGGCGGGCTTCGAGACCGTGGTGGCGCCGCGCCCGCGCATGATGGCGTACGTCGTCGCGTACGCGGAACTGGCCCTCGGCCTGGGCCTGATAGCGGGCTTCCTGACCCCGGTCGCACTGGTCGGCGGCCTGCTGCTGAACCTCGTCTACTTCATCCTCATGATCCACGACTGGGCCGAGCAGGGGCAGAACTCGATGATGGCGCTCATCTCGGCGGTCGGGCTGTTCGGGATGGCCTGGCAGTCCTGGTCGGTCGATGCCGCGGTGGGGTGGTTCTGATGCCCGCCGAGCGCTTCGACGTACCGGAGAGCGACGCGTTCACCGCGCCGTACTGGGACGCGGCGGCCGAGGGCCGGCTGCTGCTGCGCCGCTGCGGTGCCTGCGGCCGGGCGCACCACTACCCACGGGAGTTCTGCCCGCACTGCTGGAGCGAGGACGTCGCCTGGACGGAGGCGAGCGGCCGGGCCACGCTCTACACCTGGTCCGTGGTCCACCGCAACGACCTGGCGCCGTTCGGCGCCCGCACCCCGTACGTCGCCGCCGTCGTCGACCTCGCGGAGGGGCCGCGGATGATGACGGAGGTGGTGGACTGCGTGGCCGGGGAGCTGCGGGCCGGTACGGACCTGGCGGTGACGTTCCGGGAGCGGATTCCGGTGTTCCGGCCGGCGGGCGGGTGACCCGACCCCGGGCCGGGGGCGGGCGGCCGACGGGATTCAATGACCCTCATGGCCCCGACGCACGAGAACCCTTCAGTCCCCGCCCGCAACTCCGTCCCGGTACGGCCGACCGCTGCCGCCCCGCAGGACCGGGCACCGCACGGCCACGGTCTGCTCCTGCGCCGCTGGGACGCGGGGTCCGACGCCGACCTGGCGGCCTGGTTCCGGGGCCGGACCGATCCCGAATTCGGGCGTTGGAACACCCCGCTCCGGGTGGACACCGACCTGGACAGCGCCCGCGCATCCCTGCGCGGGCAGATCCGGAGCGCGGCGGACGGCGTCAACGCGCCCTTCTGCATAGCTGACGCGGCCACCGGTACGCCGCTCGGCCACGTCGGCATCAATCTGATCGACCGCGTAATGAGCACGGCACGGGTCGGTTACTGGGTGCTCCCGGAAGCGCGCGGACAGCGGGTCGCGACCTGGGCGCTCGGGCTCGCAGCCCGCTGGGCCTTCACCGAACTGGGCCTGCACCGCCTGGAACTGGGGCACGCGCTCGGCCATGACGCGTCCTGCCGGATCGCTCAGACGTGCGGGTTCCGGTACGAGGGGACACTGCGGGACGCGATGTTCGCGTCGGGGCGGCACGACGCCTTCCGGGACGTACACCTGCACGGCCGCCTCGCCACGGACCCGGACCCGGAGCCGATCACGGAACTGGACCCGGAGCCGGTCACGGACCCTGAGTCGGCCATGGGCCGGGGATCAGTCACGGACCCGGGATCGGTTACGGATCCGGGATCGGCGATCTGACCGCCATGTCCTGCGAACATGCCTGGTACCTGACCGAAGACCTCGGCGACTTCCTGACCCGGGCCGGCGACTTCCTGCGCTCCCGTCCGGCCCTGCACACGGTGCAGCTGACGGTGACCGACGCCCTGCGCAGCCGCGGACCGCACGTCTACGGCACGGAGAACCCGTTGTACGGCGTGCTGGGGGAGGAGTCCGGCGGGGTCCGGGCGATCCTGATGCACACGCCTCCGCACCCGCTGAATCTGACGCCGCTGGCACCGGGAGAGGCCGAACCGCTGGCCGCGCTCCTGCTCGCCCGCGGCCATCGGGTGCCGGGGGTGTCGGCCGCGCAGGAGACGGCTGCCGCGTTCACGGCGGCCTGGGAACGCAGCGCGACCGGCGTCACCTGCAGCCTGCGGCAGCGCCAACGGCTTTATCGGTTGGGTGAGTTGACGGTTCCGGAGCCGGTGCCGGAAGGCCGGGCCCGGGTCGTCGGGCCGCGGGACCGGGAGTTGGTGCGGTGCTGGTACGAGGAGTTCGTGGCGGCGGTCGGTCAGAGCGCCTCCGTCGCTTCCTCCGCCGAGTGGGCCGACAGTCGTATCGCGTACGGCGGTGTCACCCTCTGGGAAACCCCTGACGGCACCCCGGTCGCCCTGGCGGGCGTCACCCGGCGGATCGCCGGGCAGATCCGTGTCGCGCCCGTCTACACCCCGGCCCACCTGCGTGGGCGCGGTTACGCGGGTGCGGTGACCGTGGCGGTGAGCCGGGCCGCGCGGGAGGCGGGTGCTGGTGAGGTGCTGCTGTTCACGGACCTGGCCAACCCGACGAGCAACGGCCTGTACCAGCGGATCGGGTACCGGCCTGTGGCCGACTTCGCGGTGTACGGGTTCGACCTGGGGGAGTGACCTCGGCGTTGGGGAGTTGGCGGGGCGGTCAATGTCGTGGGGTCCTGATTTTGTTTTTCTTTTTTTTGGGGGGCTGGGGGAAGGGGCGCTGTGCGTGTTGTGCGCTCTGGGTTTCGATTCTTGTGTGCGAGGGAGACATCCCACCCCCCTCGCTCAAGAATTCGGCGTAGGCCGCTGCCTGACCCCTGGCATCATGTGAGTCTGGCTCGTGAGTATCGGTCGGCGGATGAAATCTGTAAGGCATTGTGTACGATGCGACGGACGTATTCGCCGGATAGTCGGAGACGGAACCGAACTGCGGATCGCCGGAGTTCGGGGGCCACGTGTACGACGAGACGGTCTCGTTCGCTGATGAACCAGGATCCTGACCAAGGGCGCGGACAGGGGCGGTTTCTGAATATTCGGGGGCTTTTCCCCTGTCTTGTGTGACGGCAGGGGGTGTCGGCGAGGCAGGCGGCGACCAATTAACGAGATTCTCGTAGTTGTCCGAATTCGCTGGAGAACGAGGGGCGGGGCCGGCCTGCGGATAGCCGGGTACCGAAGTCTGCGCATGCGACGCGGCAGTCGTGTGCGTCGGATGCGGAGAGGTGTTCCACCCTCCCCTCGGGGCAAATAGCACTGTTAGTGGAATTTTTTTGCCGGCGGTCACTGTCCACCCGTATTTGGTGGTAATTTTTCGCTCCACCGAGGGGATCTTCCCGTAACTCTTCAGAGCCTCCTCTGTGAGTTTACCCAAAATGGTGCCGTTTTCTTGTCGTGATCTAGCCAGACGGCCTGCAATGTATTCACCGCCTTTCATGTCGGGAAACACGTCAGCCGTGTTCGGAAGGAATCTTGGCTGCACTCGGGACCTAATTGCTCCGGGCTCGGGAACATATAGCCTCCTGACCATCTCCGCAATTTCTGCATCGGAGTACCCTCTCGTGATGGGCTTGCCTATCCGGTGATGTCTCCGGTTCTGCACTATTTCCTCCACGTCGTAGAAGCGCCAGGACCCAAGAGCGAGAACCATTCCGCCCTCCTAACGGGCTCACCAGGCTGTCGGTTTGGGGGGAGTGACCTCGGCGTTGGGGAGCGGGTGGGTCGCTCAACGTCGTGGGGGCTTGCCGGCGTGGCTGTGGCTGTGGCTGTGCTTGTGTCGTGAGGACTTTCCAGTCATCGAGTGATGCGAGGCAGACGCTTCGCCCGCTGCCAACGACGCATAATATTGCCGCAACTGATCCCCATCGAGAACCTGCTCGGACGACTCGCCTTCATGCCCACCCGTCGCGACAGGATAGTTCTGCGAATAGTCTGACGTGGAATCGAACACGAACGGCGAGACAGCCGTATTCGCTGGGTAATACGAGAAGGAATCGGTCTGCGCATAGCCGGACCCGGAATTATATGTGTAGGGCGAGACGGCAATATTCGCCGGGTAATACAGGAAGGAATCGGTCTCCGGATAGCCGGGCCCGAAAGGTGACGCATACGCTGAGACGGTCGTGTTCGCCATCTCGTCCCGCAATCCTCCCCGCGGCGCGTATTTTGCCACGTCGGCAATCTTTTTGCCGGAAATTATTGTCTCGCCATTCTTTAGGGAAATCGTCCGGTCCTCCAGGGGGATTCCCGCGTATTCCAAAGCTTGCTGCGTCAAAGGGCCCATCGTGACAACCCCGGCCTTCAGATGGCGGAGGTGCAGCACGATGTAATCGCTGTCTTGCACGTCAGGAAACTTATCGCGAGCGCTTGGGAGGAAGCCTGACTCCACCAGTGAACGTCTCCCGTCCCTGGGGGAGTACAGTGCGATGATCATGTCTGCGATTTTAGCGTCGGGATACTTTGATCCGATAGGTTTTCCCGCCAATTTCCTGCTGACCCCCGCGTACCTTTCGGCGTCATCTTTGACTCGCTCGCGGTTCTTCAGACTCTCGGGGTCAACACCGTATTCTTCCGAATGTTTTACCCATTTGCTAAATTGCCCCTGGCTCGGCCGACCTTCTCCTTCGCAGAATTTCCTCTGGCTTTGACCGCTTTCTCTGAACTCCTCCAGGAGAGCTTTCTTCTGGGCGTCGGAGTATGGCATGCCTTCTCCTTGTCGGTGCGTTTGATCGGTCGGTCTGCGCCGGCCGCGGCAGCGAGCATGGCTCCGGCCAGGGCGTCCACCGCTGGATCACCGAAGCCGACTTCGCGGTGTACTGGTTCGGTGCGAGGGAGGGGGCGCGTGGGCAGTACCAGTGAGTCCTTCCGGGTGAGCGATCGTGCCGAGGGTCGGTTCATCGGGCTGCGCGTCTTTGGCTGCCCTGCGTGTGCTGGGTACTGGGCGGCGTCTGCGTGGTCTGTGGGTGCTGGGTGCGGGGGAGTGTCTGTCCGGCGGGCCAGAGTGTGTAGGCGGCCACGAAGGAATTCACTGAAGGGGGCTCTGATATGGGGTATGGCGGCCCTTGTTCCTTGGCGGGGTGGGGTATTGCGTGCCCGTACTGGGCGGCAGGGGGCATGGCTTGTCCCTGCGCGTGGTACCCGAAGTCCTGGTAGGAGTGGAACGAGGGGGCCGAGTCCGGAAGGTTCGTGAAACCGGCCGATGTGGCAAGGGCGGAGTCCGCTCCCGGGAGACCGGGGTCCTGGTCGGCAAGGACGTCGAGGAGGACGCTATGAAAGGTTTTCGCCTCCTGGAAATCCTCTTCGGACACGCCCTGGGACAGGATGGCTTGCTTGACGGCGGGATCGTCCAGATCGAGTGAGGGATCGGCGAGGAAGGGTGGCACGGACGACCCTGACGCTCCCGCCTGGTGCGGAGTGCGCAGTGTCACCGTCACCACAACGGCGTCCTGCCCCTGCCCGGCCGACTCGGGATGCACCGCAACCTTCAAACCCGTCGGAGGCAAGACCGGCAAGCCCGGGACCCAATACTCTTCGTAAATCATCGACGCAGCAATTTCCGGCCTGAGAGAGTATTCGGCAACCGCCTCAGTCAGAGATCCCTGCCCCACTCGTTCCTGCACCCCCTGCCCGGCATCAATTTGAAAACTCTGCCGATTTTTCTGCCGCCTTTCGCGTTCCTTCCTGTGGTCGCGTGGGTTTGCTGCCAGCCATTTTTTCTGCTGCTTTTTCCTCCTTTCGTGATATTCTTCGTCGTCCGCCCGACTTGCCTTATGTCTTCTGTATTCCTCTTTGCGGCCGCCCGGGTTGTTCGCCCGTCGTGTTTTTTGTTCTTCGAGTTTCTTTCTGCGGTATTCTGGACTTTCCGCCCACAGTTTCCGCCGCTGTGCGTATTCCTTCGCGCGGTCGCGTGGTTTTTCTGCCCGTGGCTCCTGCTGTGTTCCGATTCCCTCCTCGCGGCGTCCTGAGTCGTGCGTCCAATCTCCGTGCCGATTTCTGTATTCATCTTCGAGGTTGTCCGGATTTGCCGCTCGTCGTTTCTGTACCGCGAGTTGGGCGGGTTCGGTCCGTGAATCACTCTCGATTATTTTTGCGGTTTCCGCGTCGGCCCCATCTATTTTCTCATTTATGGGCCTCGTTGTGGTTTCCCGAGGATCTGTTGGATGGTTCTCCATGAATTCCTCCAGATTGAACCGAAAGAGCTTACGAGCGAGACCGTCCTCGCTCCTGTACAACGTGTGCACCGACTCCGCCGGTTCAGCCTCGCGCAGGGGCGGGGCGCAGGGTGGCCGGACTCGGGGCTGCCGCCCACGGTCGGCGTGGGGCGTTTGGGCACAGGGGCGCGGCTCACGGCCACAGCAGTTGCCGCTCCCAATGCCCTTCCCGGCACAGGTAGGTGAGCCGGATGTGCCTGCGGTCGGGGTCGCCCTGGAAGAACTCGACCTCCTGCGGGCGCAGCCGGTACAGCGTCCAGGTCAAAACCGGAGTCTCCGGGTCTTCGCGTGCCCGGTCCCAGGCGGCCTCCGAGGCGGCCTGCAACTCCGCCGGTGACGACAAGGGCTCGCTCTGGCGGCCGGTGAGCGCCGCGGCCAGCGCGCCCGTCGTCCGTGCGCGCAGGTCTGCCCGGCTCTGCTCCGGCGGGGCCGGCGCGACCGGACCCCGTACCCGGACCTGACGGCCCAGCACCGGCCAGTAGAAGCCGAGGGCCGCGTACGGCCGGTCGGTGAGCTGGCGGCCCTTGCGGCTCGTAGCGTGCGTGGCGAAGGACCAGCCGGTTTCGTCCGCGCCGTGCAGCATCACGATCCGTACGTCGGGCAGGCCGTCCGCGCCTGCCGTGGCCAGGGACATCGTGTGCGGCTCGGGCTGCCCGGCCGCGACCGCCTCCGCGAACCAGGTGGTGAACAGGGCGAGGGGGGTGCCGGGGGCGGTCGCCGGGTCGAAGGGTGGCAGTTCCGTGACCGCCGGGTCCCACACTCGCAGTGACCGCAACAGTTCGTGGAGATCCGTTTCCGTTCCCATGGCCCGAGTATCGCCCGGCTCCCCGCGCCGGACGCGTGGGAAGGCGGGCGGTGCGGACGAGTGGTGCCGCTCGTGGTCATTCGGGACCGGCGGCGAAGCGGGGGGTCGTCGCGAGCCTCTGGTAGAAGACGGTGCGGGATCGGCGGGTGCGTTGCACGAGCCCGGCGCGGTGCAGGATCTGCAGGTGGTAGGAGACGGTCGAGGGGCTGAGGGAGAGGCGCTGGGCGAGTTCTCCGGTGCTCCGGGGCTGGGCCAGTTCGGACAGCAGCTTTGTGCGGGACGGGCCGATCAGCTCGTCACCGGGCGCGGCCGGACGCCAGTCGTGGTGCCCGGCCGGGTAGACGATCAGCGGGGTGCGGGGGGCCGGCGCGCCCGGGGGTTCGGCGGCGCAGAAGATGGCCCGGCCCACGAAGACGCTGGGTACGAGGATCGCGGCGTCGGCATCGAGACTCAGACGGTGCGGACTGCCGGCCGGCAGGTGGACTGTCAGGGCGCCGTCGTGCCACTCCAGGTTGGGGGCGAGCTGGTTGACGGCATCCGCGATGCCCTGCCGGGCGATCACGGCGGCGCGGGCGGCGACATCGCCTTCCAGTCTGCCTCGTATGCCGGGCCAGTGGGGAGCGAGCACGGCATGCCAGAACTGCTCCAGCTCCGTGGCGAGGCGCTGCACCACATAATCCTCGCCCCGTTCCACGGCCGTCAGAAGCAGCCGTGGGGGCCGGTGGGCCCCGGTACTGCCCCAGGAGTGGCCGCCGATGGCCGCCGCCAACTCGTAGCGGACCCGCTCGCGCGGAGTGGTGGCCACCTGGTGCAGGGCGCTGTCCGGGGTGGCCTGGAATCCCGTGGGTTCGGGCCGCAGGAAGTCGGGGGCGTAGCCACCCGGCCCGCCGCCCGCGACCACGGCCAGCAGCCCCAACCGCCCTGCGGACAGCGCGTCCACCGTGCGGGTCCGCCAGGTGGGGGCGAGGGTCTGCGGAGACCGGCCGAGGGTGAACAGCAGGTCCTTGGCCGTGTCCAGCGGAGACAGGGCGAAGTGGACCTTGCCCAAACCGTGCGCGCCCAGGTTGATCCGGATCATGTACAGCCCCCCGTAACACGACTGTCTTCGAAAGAAATCGAATCATTCGACGGTGGACATGTCATCCGGTTCTCTTGGTTCCCGTGCCCGGCGCCGCCTGGCGGACCACGGGCAACAGCACCCACCGGACCCGACGGACAGACGGTCGGAAGGAGAAGCACTGCCGGTCTCTGTTCCGGTTGTTCTGCCTGGTCACCGCTGTGGGGCTGCGGACGATCCGCACCACGAACCCCAAGGGAAGGAACAAGCGCATGCGTCGCTCGACCCGAACCAGATCCCGTGTCCGCCGCTTCGGTGTACCCGCGGTCGTCGCCGGGACGGCCGTCATCGCGGCACTGACGTCGGCCCAGTCCGCCTCGGCGCAGACCATTCACCCCACGGGCTATACCTGCCGCAGCGAGGCCACGGGCAACAATGCCGAGGTCGCCTTCAAGGTCAGCCTCGACTCCTGCTCCATCGGCAACGGAGCCTACGGGGTCGCTCCTGAGGTCAAGATCCATAATCCGTACGGTGTGGGAATCTTCGTCTGCGCGCACGCGATCAACGTGGATAAACCGGGCGAGTGGGCCTGGGACTACAAGTGCGCCGACGATTGGAAGACAAATACCGACTGGACGTGGGACCCCAGGAACTTCAAGGACCTGGGGACGGGATCCTACGTGATATCGGCCGGGTTCTGGGGCTACGCCGCCAACGGCGCCCTCCAGTACTTCGGGGACGTTCAGAGCCCCCGGATCAACGTGACCCCGTGACCCGCAGTCCCGTGATTCACGGTCGCGTGACCCGTGGCCCTGTGATCGCGTGATCCATGGCCCCGTGACACGTTCCTGAACGCGGTCCCGGGCCGGCCTCCGCTCTGCCGGTCCGGCCCGGGGCCGCGCACGCCACCACCTGGATTCCTCCGTGCCGCCCGCCGATGGCTGACGGTCCGCCGGGCCCCTCGCTCACCGGCCGAGTACCACCGTCCCCGAGGAGCAGAACCAGCCCCCGGTCCCCGAGGCCACGCCGAGCCGGGGCAGCCGGCCGTCCGGGGAGCGCACCTGCCGTTCACCGGCCTCGCCGCGCAACTGCCGTACCGCCTCGACCAGCAGGAACAGACCCCGCATGCCCGGGTGTTGGGCGGACAGGCCGCCGCCGTCCGTGTTCACCGGCAGCTCCCCGCCCCGCACCAGCAGCCGCCCCTTCTCCACGAACGCCCCGCCCTCGCCCTTCGCGCAGAAACCCAGGTCCTCCAGCGTCACCAGCGTCATATAGGTGAATGCGTCGTAGATCTCGGCGAAGTCGATCTCCTCGGGGCGCACCCCCGCCCGCTCGAAGGCCAGGCGTCCGCTCACCGCGGCCGGGGAGACCGTGAAGTCCGGCCACTCGGACATCGTGGTGTGCGAGACGTGCTCGCCGGTGCCGAGGATCCAGACCGGGTCGGTGCGGCAGTCCCGTACGTACTCCGGCGCCGCCAGCAGCACCGCCGCGCCCCCGTCCGAGCGCAGGCAGCAGTGCAGCTTGGTGAACGGGTCGGCGATCATCGGTCCGGACAGGACGTCGTCGACCGTGATCGGGTCGCGGAACATCGCCTCCGGGTTCAGGGCCGCGTTCGCCCGCGCCTGCACCGCGACCTGCGCCAACTGCTCGATGGTCGTGCCGTGTTCGATCATGTGCCGGCGGGCGGCCATCGCGTACTTGGCGATCAGGGTGTGCCCGTAGGGCACCTCGAACTGGAGCGGGCCGCCGGCCCCGAAGGACAGATTGCCCGTACGCCGTCCCGCCTTGATGTCCGCGCGGGCCGTCGAACCGTAGACCAGCAGTACGGCCCGGGCGTGGCCCGCCGCTATCGCGTCCGCCGCGTGCGCGGCCATCACCTCCCAGGTCGAGCCGCCTACGGAGGTGGAATCGACCCAGGTGGGGCGCAGCCCCAGATACTCCGCGACCTCGACCGGTGCCAGCGTGCCGAGGCCCGCCGAGGCGAAGCCGTCCACGAGCGAGCGGTCGAGTCCGGCGTCCGCGAGGGCGCGGCGGGCGGCCTGGGCGTGCAGGGCGTAGGCGGTCGTGCCGTCCACCCGGCCGCAGTCCGAGAGAGCCACCCCGACCACCGCCACCGGCGAGCCGCCGGATGCCCTGCCCCCCGATGCCCTGCCGCCCGATGTCCTGCGCTCCGTAGCCGTACGTTCCGCCGTAGCCGTGCGTTCCGTCGCCGTGTGCTCCGTAGCGGTGCGTTCCGTCGTGTGCTCGGCTTCCGCGTGCTCGCCTTCCGTATGCTCCGCTGCCATGAATCTGACGGTACATCAGATATGGGGGTCCGTGGCAGGTGTCGTGGCCCTGGGCATCCGGTCCCGAGGCACCTAATATGACGCACCGTCAGATCTGGAGGGAACAGCCATGGACGCACGCCTCACCGCCGAACAGGACGAGATGCGGCGCACCCTGCGCGCCCTGCTCCAGGCCCGCTGCGGTCCGCAGGACCTGCGCGCCGCCCTCGACACCCCCGCGGGCCACGACCCCGCCCTGTGGCAGGCGCTCGCCGACCGGCTCGGGCTGCCCGGACTCGCCCTCCCCGAGACGTACGGCGGTGTCGGCTGCACGGCCACCGAACTCGCCCTCGCCTGCGAGGAGACGGGCCGCACCCTCGCCCCCTCACCGCTGCTCGCCACCTCCGTACTCGCCGCACCGCTCGTCCTCGCCCTCGGCACCGAAGCGCAGCGTGCCGCGCTGCTGCCGCGCATCGCCTCCGGGACGCTGACCGCCGCGCTCGCCGTACCCGGTACCGTGCTCGCCACCGTCCTCGGCCTGACCGGCGACAACGCCGGGGACTGGGCGGGCGGCGGCCGGGCGGGCGGGGTACAGGCCCGGCGGGCGGACGGCGGCTGGCGGCTGTACGGGGAGGTCCGCCAGGTGCTGGACGGTCACAGCGCCGGTCTGCTGCTGGTCGCCGCGCACACCGGCGGGTTCGCCCGGTCGCGGACCCTGGTCTTCCTGGTGGCCGGGGACGCGCCCGGAGTGACCCGCGGACGGCAGACGGCGCTCGACGCGACCCGGCCGCAGGGCTGGGTGCAACTGCGGGACGTGCCGGCCGAACTGCTCGGAGAGACAGCCGGCGAGTCATCCGGAGAGACAGCCGGCGAGACAGTCGGCGAGGAAAGTTCTGCGGAGAACCAGGGCGCGGCGGACGTGCTCGGCGCACTCCGCACGGTCGGTGACACGGCCGCCGTCGTACTCGCCGCCGAGGCGGTCGGGGCCGCAGACCGGGCGCTTGAGCGTACGGTCGAGTACGTGGGACAGCGCGAGCAGTTCGGGCGGACGATCGGTTCCTTCCAGGCGGTGAAGCACCGGCTGGCCGACGTGTACGTAAAGATCCAGGCGGCCCGCTCGGCGGCCTACTACGCGGCCTGGGCGACCGTCCACGGCGAGCGGGCGGGTGGGCTGGCCCTCGCGCAGGCGCTGGAGGCGCTGCGGACGGCCGCCGGTGCGGCGATCCAGTTCCACGGCGGGATCGGGTTCACCTGGGAGCATGAGGCCCACCTGTATTTCAAGCGGGCGGCGGGCGACGAACTGCTCCTCGGCCCGGTGCACCGGCTGCGCGCCCGGGCCGCCGACGACGCGCGGCTTTTCGAGCAGGGAAAGGTGGCCGTCTGATGGCCGGCATCGGTGTGCGGCTGGTGCAGAAGATGTCCGCCACCAGGACGTTCGCGCAGGTCGCCCCGCACGTGGTGCCCGCGCTCGACCGGGCCGTGCACCGGCTCAGCCGCGGCCGGGTCCTGCTCAGCTCGCGGATGCTGCCCGGCGCGGTCCTGACGTCCACCGGCGCCCGCAGCGGGCAGCCGCGGCACACGCCGCTCGCCTGCATGCCCGAGGAGGGCGGGCGCAGTTGGCTGCTCGTCGGGTCCAACTTCGGACGTACGGAGCATCCGGCGTGGACGTACAACCTGCTGGCCCGGCCCCACGCGTCGATCAACTGGCAGGGCCGGGACATCGCGGTCACCGCGCGGCTGCTGGAGGGGGAGGAACGGACGGCGGCCTGGCGGGCGTTGCTGGCGTTCTGGCCGCCGTACGCGGCCTATCAGGACCGGGTGGCGCGTCGGATCCAGGTGTTCCGGCTGGTCCGGGAGTAAGGCACGCCGTCGCCAGGAGGCCGACTCAGCCGCGCATGCCCCTGCCACCGCTTGAGTGCGACTGGCCGTGATGAGCTGTTGAGAACGGATGCCGATACGTGTATCCGGACTGCTGCGACGGGTAGTCGCCCGGCGTGTTGGTCTGAGTCTGGGGTACTGGCAGGAAATTGAGCGCGGCGGGGTAATCAGCGTCCTCCGCCGGAAGCGCTGCGCCGGCTGGGCCCTGATGGGGCAAGGATGCAAACGGCGCCGCCCGGTTGAACGGAAACGAAGACGTGAGTTCGGATTGTGACGCGGCGGTGCTCATCGTGTTGCCCGACGGCGCCTGCGACCACTGCGGGGCTGCCAGCTCGGCGATCTCGACTTCCCGTTGATAACCTTCCAACAGTTTCCGGAGAGACTCCGGCATTTCTCTGGGATACCCGTTCTTTCGCCAATAGTCCCAGATCTCTCCATATCTGACGATGATGTCTCCCACCACGCTCTTTTCAGATTTTGATGGGAATTCGCCCAGATTTCGAGGGTTCTGGTAATGGCCACGGATCACCTCCTCGAATGCCGCCCACGAAACTGGATGTTTTTCAAACATCTCCCTGGTGGAGTTTGGCATTCCGTGGGGATAGCATCCCTTTTTGCGCGCCCGGTACCAAAGGGCTCCGAAGTTTATGGTGCTGCCGTCAGTCGCCGTGAATGGTTGCCTTCTACTTGGAAATCTGCTGAAATTTTTGGGATTCTTGTAAAATTCTTCGACAGCTTTCTCGAGTTCTTTCCATGGTGCAGAAGATGTTCTTCCTTTCCTTTCCGTCAGGGCATTTCTCGCTTCTTCGCTCAGCAATCCGCGAGCTTTCATGTCACTAGCTATTTCTTCTGGGAAGCCCTCGGGGAGGCGGTCGGCGTGTATATACCTGTGGAGTTGCGTTCCGAAGCGGAAGGGCTCCTCTTCAACTTCGAAAATATCTTCTTTTTTTGGAATCACGCCCTGATTTTCACTTTTGCCGTAGTAAATGCCATACGCTTTGATGAACCTCTCAAAGTATTTTTCTTGTTTTTCTGAAATGGGCATCGGCGTGATTTCTCCGTGTTTTCATTCGGTCCGGGCTTGCATTGCGTCCCACACAGGCGACGTGGGTGGACGAGTCGAGCGTTGTCCGGGTCGCGGGGACTTCACCGTGGATCGTGCCGCACGACTTGGGGGAGCGGATCGAGCCCGCTCCCGTCGGCACGCGTGCTCAGCACGAGGAACGGCCCCGTCTCCTACCTGCTCCTACCTGCCGTGGGAGGGGTATTGCCCGGCGGTGGTGTCCTGTGCCGATTGCTGTTGACTTGCCCGGAGGAGGCAGAGTTCCCGCTCGCATGCCAGGCGTGGATATCGGGATACTGCATAAAAGTTCCCGCATGTGGATAAGCGCCCGGAGGGCTGCTATAGGGCAAGGCATTTCCTGGCTGGGAATCAAACGGTGCTGCCGGATTGATCGGAGGCAAGGACGTGAATCCAGAAAGTGACAGGTCGTCGGACGTCATGTTGTCCTGAGACTGGGCTGTCTGATGGGGGAACTCCCAAGCGCTGTTCGGGTGGGGTGTCTCAAATCCTCCATCAGCCGTCGGCAGCAACTGTTGTGCAGCAACGTTCGGCAGGAAGTCGAACTCGCTCGTGTGCAGGTCGCCACCATTGGTGGTCGCCGGTGAGTACGTTCCCAGAAACATGGGTTCGTACGGTGAAAACAGGTAGTTGTTCGTCGCGATTCCCGGTGTTTGATCCACCACTTGGGTGGTCTCCCAATTGTCTCCGTCAGGAGTCTGTGTCAGCTGGTGTGGAGTGATGTTCGGCAGGAAATAGCTGAGCGGTGCATGGGTGCCGAATTGTCCGCCGAGACCGTCGTACTGCGAGGCCGGGTCGAAGGTTCCGCTCGCATACGGGTCGCCGATATCCGTGGGGGCCGGTATCAAAGTTTCCGCATATGAAGAAACACTCGGAACGTCACCGTATGAAAAGGTGGCGGGGATCGGCAGGGGAATGGGGGACTGTGGGAGGTTGATAAGTTTTCCCTCCTCGTTCAGTAGACCGTGTTCTCTCATCTTATTTATGACGTATTTCGGGCAAGCTTTGGGCATCTCCTTCACTACGATGTAGCGTTGGTAATTCCGTGCGAAAAATCTGAAGGGAGTGTCATCTGCATCTTGGAGGTTAGAGTTCTCTATTGAAGTTTTCCGCATGTCAGGGGGAATGGCGACGTACTCGCACAGTCCCTCATTGAACCTTTGCCAAAAATCTGCATTTGGCATTACTCGTTCTCGTCCGCGCTTCCTTTCAGTCCTCTTTCCACCCGGAAGAGGACCATGCGGATGGAGATTTGTTGATGTAGAAACGAGCGGCGCCACCGAGTTGACCGGAAATGTATACGGGAGTTCCGGCTGTGACGGGTCACTGCCCAGAGAGTTGATCGGATGCTGAGCTATCGCTCGCGAGTACGTGGGAAATTTCCACCGCCTTGTAGCGATTATGTCTTTGCTCTCCTGGGTCAGTAGGTTGTGCTGCTTCACCTTCGCTTGGACGTTCTCCGGGCAATCGTCGGGCAGCTTTCCTGCTAGTATGTAGCGTTGCAGATTTCGTCCCAGGTTGTGGATGGTGGTTCCATCCACATCGGGCTCGTAACTTCGTGGCGGAATTGTGCCCCGGTTGTCGGGGTTGCCGAAGTAGAAGTCCAGTCCCTTACTGATGCCTTCCCAAAACTCTTCCCTCGTCTGCATGTTTGCTCCTTTTTTGGTTGGACGGTTCGGCCTGCCACCCGGCGTTCCGGCTTGGTCCGGGAGTGAGGCACGCCGTTGCCAGGATGCCGAATCAGCGGCCCATTCCACTGCCGCTGCCGGAGTGCGACTGGCCGCGATCAACTGGTGAGAACGGCTGTGGATACATGTGCCCGGTCTGTGAGGGGTAGACACCCGGCGTGTTGGCCTGAGTCTGGGCTTCCGGAAGGAAAGTGAGCGCGGCGGGGTACCCGGCCGCCGGATACGAATGAGCGTCCAGCAGGCCATTGGGCGCCGAGAAAGTCTGTGCCGGCTGGGCAACGAGCGGCGCCACCGAATCGGTCGGAAGCCACGGCATGTATCCGGACGGTGGCAGGCCGCTGCTCATCATGTTGTCCTGGTCCGGATCCATCGGACAGGCAAACTGCGAGAAACTGTTCGCATACGGTGTCTGGAATGTTTCGTCAGTCCCCAGCGCCGTCTGTGGCGCATAGTTGTCCGGCCAGACATCGAATCCGGGGACGTATGGCTGGGGAGCCGCCCCATGTGAATCAGCGTCCAGAAGGAAACCGTGGGGAAAGGTATCTGTTGGCTGAGTACCGCCTGGCATGGAAGCAAACGGCGCTGCCTGGTTGAACGTAAAGGAAGATGTGAGTTCGGAGTGTGGCAGGTCGGCGCCCACCGTGTTGCTCTGAGATCCTCCGCCAGTCGCCGGGTTGTCGGCTGTGCTGATGACTTCCCGGTCTTCGGAGATTCCCGACGGTGGCTGCTCAGCCGCCCGCCCAGGGCCCATCAACTCAGACAGTTCAGACTCCCGTTGATAACCTTCCAGCTGATTCTTGAGTGACTCCGGTATGTTTCTTGGGTACCCATTCTTTCGCCAATCCGCCCAGTTGTCTCCGTATCTGACTGTGACGCCATCCACTTCCGTACATGCGGATCGTAGCGGCAGTCTGCCCAAATTTAGGCGATTCTTGTAATGCCTACGGACGGCCTCCTCGAATGCGGCCCAATCTCCAGGTCCTTTTTTCTGATTACGTTTGGCCAGTGCGGCTCTGACGTCGTCTTCCAGCAATCCTGAACTTTCAATCTTCGCTTTGAGATTATCCGGGCAATCTTTGAAGCCTCCCTCTCTGATGTAATTGCGCATGTTTCGTCCGAATAGGAATGTGGTGCCATCGATTTTGGGCGCGTAGCTGAATGGCGGAAAGGTGCCCAAATTCTTTTTGTCGCTGTAGTAGTCGTCGTATGCCTTGTCGAACAGCGCCCAGTACTCATTTCTTTTGAGAAACCTTTGGGTTTCGTGCTGTGCGGAGGGTGGGGCAAGGGTTCCGCTCGCATGCGGGTCGCCGATATTGGTGGGGTCCTGTATGAAATCTTGCGAATACGAAGAAGCATTCGGAAGGCCGCCGTACGAAAAGGTAGAGGGGTTCGGCAGGGCATCGAGGGGCGGTGGGTTGATAGGCACGTTCTCCTTGTTCAGCAGGTTATGACCTCTCAACTTGTCTTTGATGTAATTCGGGCAATCGCTGGGCAGTTTTCCTGCAAATATGTAGCGTTCGTAAATCCGTGCGAAATATTTGAGGGGAGTGTCATCCGCTGCGAGAGCGGGAGTTTGTGTTGGAAGTGTGCGCCGGTGGGGAGGGGTGGCGAGGTACTCGTCCAGCCCCTCATTGAACCTTCGCCAATAATCTTGTCTCGGCAACTTAGTTTTTTCGCGTTTTCGCCTGGGCCGTTTTACTGTCTTATTTCCGCCCGGAAGATCACCGGACGGAAAGAGATCCGCTGATGTTGAAACAGGCGGCGCAGCCGGGTTGACCGGAAACGAATGCTGGAGTTCGGACTGTGACGAGCCGCTGTCCCTAATGTTGCTCAGAGGCTGAACGCTCCACGGCTCCTGCTCGAATGCTTGCGGGCGCTTGGCATTTTTTCTCATATTCCTTGCGACCACTATGGCTTTGTTCTCCTCGGTCAACAGGTTGTATTTTTTCACCTTCTCTCGGACGTACTCCGGGCATCTTTCTTCAGGTAGCCCTCCCAATATGTAGCGTTGGACATTTCGTCCGAAATAGTGGATGGTGGTTCCATCAACCACGGGATGGTAATTTTGCGACGGAATTGTTCCCCGGTTCTCGGGGTTGGCGAAGTAGAAGTCCAGTCCCTTACTGAACCCTTCCCAAAACTCTGACCTTGGCATGTTTTCTCCGTTTTTCCGTTCGGGCTGGTTTTCAGTCTTCTTCGATGAGGCCGAGCGGGGTGGCGAGGTCGGTGGCGACCTCGATGCACTGGCCGCCGTCGTGCTCGCCGCGGGGCCCGCAGCGGGCAGCCGCTGCACACGCCGCTCGCCTCCATGCCCGGGGACGACGGGCGCAGTTGGCTGCTGGTGGGGTCCAACTTCGGGCGTACGGAGCATCCGGCGTGGACGTACAACCTGCCGGCTGGTCCGGGAGTGATGTACGCCGTTGCCAGGAGGCCGACTCAGCGGCGCATGCCTCTGGCGCCGCTGGAGTGCCTCTGGCCGCGATGAGCTGGTGAGAACGGACGCGGAGGCGTGTGCCCGGACTGTGACGAGTACCTGTCCGTCGGGTAGGCCTGAGTCTGGGCTGTCGGCGGTAAATTGAGCGCGGCGGTGTAATCGGTCGTCGAATATGATTGAGTGTCCAGCAGGTCTTCGGGCGCGAAAGAATCTGCCGAATCTGCCGGCTGGGGAACAAGCGGCGCCAACGAATAGGTCGGATTCCACGGCAGGTGTCCGGACGGTGACAGGCCGCTGCCCATCATGTTGCCATGATCCTGCGAGTAACTGTTCGCATCCGGTGTCTGGAATTCGACGCCGGCCGTCATCTGTGGATTGTAGTAGTCGTCCGGCAGGAAAGCTGCCGAAGATGAATCAGCGCCTGGAAAAGTACCGTAGGAAAAGGTATCTGTTGGCTGGGTTTCCACTGGCATGGAAGCAAACTGCGCCACCTGGCTGAACGGATACGGAGACGTAGGTTCGGTGAGTTCGGACTGTGGCAGGCCGGCGCTCATCGTGTCGCCCTGATGCTCAGTTGCCGGATGGGTGAACTCCGAGGGTGTCTGGGATACCCCGTCAGCTGCCGAATAGTCGACCGCCCCAGTCACTTCCTGGCCGCTGGAGGATTCCGGCAGTCCCTGCCCGGTCGGCCACTGTAGGGCCGCCAGGTGAGCGACTTCAGCCTCCTGCTCGTAGCCGTCCAGCGTTTTCCTGAGGGGATCGGACATATTTTTGGGATACCCGTGCTTTCGCCAACGATTCCAGCTTTGTCCGTAGTTGACTGTGACGCCGTCAATTGTGTCTTTTTTGGATTTCGATGGCAAACTGCCCAGATTGTCGGGATCCTGGTAGTGTTTTTGGACTGCCTTCTCGAATGCCGCCCGACGTCCCTTGTTCCCTTCATTCGTTGCGGCCCTGGATTCGTCGTTAAACAATTCTGGGTTATCCAGTTGTATCTTCGTCTTGAGTCTGTCCGGGCAGGTTTTGTGGTCGCCTCCCTTTTTTAGAAACTTGCGCATGTTTCGCCCGAATGGGAATTTGATGCCATCGATTTCGGGGGCGTAATAATATGGCGGCAGTTGGTTTCGCCTGCTTGGGTCCGCGTAGTAGTTGTCGTACACCTTCTCGAATATCACCCAATACTCGTCCATTGTTTGACTCTTTTTGGGCACGATTTATTCCTTTTCTTCGGGTAGGGGTGGATCCGCCGATGAGCCTGCCTGCCCGCGCCGCCGTGGCGTCCGGCTTCTTGGAGTCGCGGACGGGGATGCGGCCGTGGGGTGCGGCGAGGTTGGTGGCGACCTCGATGTAGTTGCCATCGTTGTTGCTGTAGGAGGATGTGAACCGGCGGGGGATTCGGTCGTCACAGGATGCCCTTGGGTCTGCGACTCCGCATGACACATCACGGATCGGTCCGACAGTGTCAGCAGGTTGACCGGCAGGTCGAGATGGCGACGCTCTCCTATGTCGAACGGCGCGACCTGGAGCGCGGTATTGGGCTGGGCGGCGAACTCGATCAGCTGCTCAAGCTGAGCGTTCATGATTCCCGGGCTGCCGATCGGCCGGCGGATGCAGCTTTCGTCCAACACGAGGAACACCATGGGCGGACGCCCCCGCTCCAGGAAGGCCTGCCGCTCCGCCAGGAACGAGACGCGCTCGATGTCCTGCTCGGGCGTGATGGCCCCTCGTCGCAGGGCGGCGTCGGCAAACACCCGGCCTCGGACGAGCTGATGTCGCCGACCTGCAACGAGATCCAGCGCCTGTGCACCGCGCTCGCCACCCGAGCCGTCCGCCCAGCCGCACATCACCTCGGCTGGTCCGCCTGGCGACGGCGCCGTCAAGCCCGGTCCCGAGCCTGCCACTACCAGCGGCAGATCTCTCACCAGCCATGAAGATCGCAATCTACAACGTCCTTCAGCCGAAGGCACCGTCTTATACGGCGCACACCAGGAACGGCTTATCTCCGGTGTCCCTTGGACCTGTTGCCGACCGGCCGTTGCGTCCTCCGGCCGCTGCCGCTCGCCCGGCTGGACGAGGCAGAGTGCCCGCTCGTATTCCAGGCGTCAATCTCGGCGGGATCCGGTATGTAGATCTCCGAGTTCGAGTATGTGCCTGGAATGTCGCCGGACGGGAAGGTGTCTGTTGATGGGGAGAAAAAGGGTGCTACTGGATTGACCGTGTATGTAGGCGTGGGGCTGTGTGTTGACAGGTCGCCGGCCATTGCATGGCTCTGAGAGAGGGCTGTCCAGTCGCCGTCTGAGTACGGTGTCCCGTCTCCGACGACCATCGGCACCAGCTGCTGTGCGTCGCCGTCCGGCAGGGATTCGGATGTCGGTGGGGCGTCGAGTGGCCCGGTCGGATCGTCGTACTGCGAGGAGGGGTCAAGGTGCCCGCTCGTATTCCAGGTGTCGGTGACGGCGGGATCCGGTATGTAGATCTCCGAGTTTGAGTATGTGCCTGGAATGTCGCCGGATGGGAAGGTGTTTGCTGATGGGGAGAAAAAGGGTGCTACTGGATTGACCGTGTATGTAGGCGTGGGGCTGTGTGTTGACAGGTCGCCGGTCATTGCATGGCTCTGAGAGGGGGCTATCGGACGGGCAACCTCCCAGTCGCTGTTCGGGTACAGCGTCTCGAATCCTCCACCCGCCACCGGCAGCGGGTCGAGCGGTGGGGCAACTACTGCCTGGTCTTCCGGGAATCCCGACGATTCGCGCCCAGCCCGTCTTGAAAGCCACGCGTCAGGGGCGGCGGGGGCGGCCATCTGATGAGAGGGATCGCCCACCAATCCAAAATTTTCCATCAACTTCCGGATGTCGTCCGGACACTTCTTAGGTACTCCTCTTTGCTTGTAATTTCTAAGGTCTAGTCCCAGGTTGACCGTGATGCCATCCACTACGGGCGAGTAAGACTGTGCCGGGAGTTTGCCCCGGTTGTTCCTGTTCGCGTAGTACTGGATCAGTGCCTTCTTGAATGCTGCCCACTGAGCGGCAGACTTTATCCGACGCGGGGCATGGGAGGCGTGCGGCTCCAATACTCCGTAGCTTTCCATCAGCTTCCGGATGTCGTCCGGACAGTTTTTAGGTGCTCCCTTGCCCTTGTAACTGTGGAGGCTTTTTCCTAGGTTGACCGTGATGCCATTTACTACGGGCGAGTAATCCTGTGCCGGGAGTTTGCCCCGGTTGTTCCTGTTCTCGTAGTACTGGATCAGTGCCTTCTTGAATGCTGCCCACTGAGCGGCAGACCTCATCGAGCCCTTTGCGCTGTGCAAAAATTGGGCGACCGGCCCCACTACTCCGTAGAACTCGATCGCATTCCGGACATCTACCGGGCAGCCCTCAGGAATCCCCCTGAGTCTGAATTGGTCAAGGTCGTGCCCGAGGTTGACCTTGATGCCATTCACTACGACCGTATACTTAGATGGTGGAATTGTACCTACGTTTGCTTCTTTTTCGTAGTATTGGTCCAGAGCCTTCTTGAATGCCGCCCACCCCGCTTCCGGTGGCGCCTCTCGTCTTGACAGCATGATTCCTCCGTGTTTCGTCCGGGCTGGTTTTCAAACTTCTCCGAGAGGTCACCGTCGGCGCTTTCCCGACTGCCCGGGGCAGTCACGGGGACGGCCGTCGATCTCGGCGCGGGCCCGCAAGGTCTCCGTGCGCACCACGGGCAGGCACGAGGGAGGCGGTCAGCGGAAACCTGTGCCGCATCAGCACAGCGGCGGTGGCCAGATCTCGGACGCCCTCACCAGCCAGGGCTTGCTGCGCGAGGTCCGGAATCGGCTACGTCAACAGCGGTCGAACACCGTCAGTGCGACAAGCCCCACACGGGCACATAACGGGTGCCAACGGACACGGCGGCGGCCTGGTTCTTCCGTCATGGGCCGACATTAGAGGTACCAGTTCCCAAGGTCGTCACTCCTAGGGACTACAGGTGGTCGGCTCCCAGCCGAGCGGTTGCTGTGCATCCCCGTCTGCGGTCGGCGCTCCGTGCTCACCGACGAGACCACCAGCCCTGAACGGCAGCACGAGGCCGACGACATGGCCGCATCTGCACTCGGCATCGACTTCAGCGAGAGCGACCAGCTCCGCAAAGCTGGGCATCTTGACGTGAGCGCGTCCGAATTCGGCCCGTGCGACCGTCCCCGACTCGGCGCATGGCTCGCGCGCCCCGATGACTTGGCCGGCGGAAGAGGCGCTCCGTCTTCGGCAGCAGCGGCTCGATCCGCTCCGCGTCGGCACCCGTGCTCAGTACGAGGAACGGCTCCGTCTCCTACCTGCTCCTACCTGCCTTGGGAGGGGTATTGCCCGGCGGTGGTGTCCTGTGCCTATTGCTGCTGACTTGACCGGAGGAGGCAGAGTTTCCGCTCGCATGCCGGGTGTAGATATCGGGATACTGCATAGAGTTTCCCGCATGTGGATAGGCGCCCAGAGGGCTGCTATAGGGCAAGGCATCTGCTGACCGGGGATCAAGCAGTGCTGCCGGATTGATCGGAAGCAATGACATGGATCCGGAAGATGACAGGCCGTTGGCCGTCGGGTTGTCCTGAGACTGGGCTGTCTGATGGGGGAACACCCGAGGGCTGTCCGGGTGGGGTGTCTCAAATCCTCCATCAGCCGTCGGCAGCATCTGTTGTGCATCGAAGTTCGGCAAGAAGCCGAACTCGCTCGTCTGCAGGTAGTCACCATGGTCGGGCACCGGCGAGGAAGCTTCCAGAAACAGGGGTTCGTACGGTGAAAACAGGTAGTCGTTCATCGCGATTTCCTGCGGTTGATCCACCAGTTGAGTGGTCTCCCAATTGTCTCCGTCAGCAGTCCCTGTCATCTGGTCTGGAGTGAAGTTCGGCACGAAATAATTGAGCGGTGGGCTGAATCGACCGCCGAGACCGTCGTGCGGCGAGGGCGGGTCGAGGGTTCCGCTCGCCTGCACGCCGATAGCGGTGGGGTCGGGTATGAAATCTTCCGGATATGAAGAAACACCCTGTGGGAAGTTGATGAGCTTGCCCTCCTTGTTCAGTAGACCGTGATTTATCATATTACTTTTGACGTAATTCGGGGCTTTCTTGGGAAGCCCCCATTTGATGTAGCGTTGGTAAGCCCGGGCAAAAAATCTGAGGGGAGTGTCATCATCCGCTTCGGGGTGAGAATTCTGTAGTGAAATTTCCCGCCTGTCGGGGGGGATGGCGGCGTACTCGCGCAATCCCTCATTGAATCTTTTCCAATCTACTTCTTTTGGCATTCCTGAAAAAGAAACGCCCGGGACGTCACTGTGTGAAGAGGTGGCGGGGTTCGGCAGTGGAAGGAGGGGCTGTGGGAAGTTGATGAGCTTGCCCTCCTTGTTCAGTAGACCGTGATTTATCATATTACTTTTGACGTACTTCGGGGCAGTCTTGGGAAACCCCCCTTCGATGTAGCGTTGGTAAGCCCGGGCAAAAAATCTGAAGGGAGTGTCATCATCCGCTTCGGGGTCAGAATTCTGTAGTGATTTTTCTCGCCTGTCGGGGGGGATGGCGACGTACTCGAACAATCCCTTATTGAATTTTAGCCAGTAATCTGCGCCTTTTTCTCGTCCGGGCCGCCTTTCAATCCTCTTTCCGCCCGGAAGAGAAACGCGCGAATGGGGAGCCTTCGCCCACGACCTCCTTGCAGCGATAATATTTTTGTTCTCCTGGGTCAGTAGGTTGTATTCTTTCACCTGCGCCTGGACCTGTTCCGGGCAATCCTCGGACATCTTTCCTTTTATTATGAAGCGTTGCAGATTTCGTCCGAAATTGCGGATGATGGTTCCATCTACTACGGGCTGGTATTTTTGTGACGGAATTGTGCCCCGGTTGTCGCGGTTGCCGAAGTAGAAGTCCAGTCCTTTACTGAACTCTTTCCAAAACTCTTCCTTCTGC
The DNA here is from genome assembly GCF_042871185.1 of Streptomyces sp. NPDC006012. Taxonomy (NCBI): domain Bacteria; kingdom Bacillati; phylum Actinomycetota; class Actinomycetes; order Kitasatosporales; family Streptomycetaceae; genus Streptomyces; species Streptomyces sp. NPDC006012. The sequence goes on along the minus strand of NZ_JBIAIE010000008.1, from coordinate 72,860 downwards.
TCCCCATACATGTTTCCTCCGTTTTTTGGTTCGGGCTGGTTTTCATTCATCCTCGATGAGGCTGTGGTCCGTGCTTTCCTGCTTGTTATCCCACCGGAGGTACGACCGTAATCAATTGGGGACAGTGCTGCCCGCTCGGGCCGCCGTGGGAGGCCCCGCCGCCTTGACGCCTGCCAGGCCGGTGTGGACAAGGCGGCCGAGCGGGTTCGCGTGCGTAAGCGAGTCAGGAGTTCTCAGCGACGCCCGCGCGGCGAGAGTGGCGCTGAACGCCTCCCGGCTCAGCGTGAGGCCGCCCTGCTGAAGTTGCTCACGACTGTTGTCGGCGCGGTGGTCGGACGTGCGGGTGATGAAGTGCGTCAGCTCGTCGATGCCGTCCATGGTCCGCATGCGGGCGGCAGCCTGTGCCGGCGAGATGGGCGGTAGGGGTGCTGGGCGCTCCGGGAGCGGTTGAATATGCTGTCGTGCTTCCGCACGGAGGTCCCGCCCGTCGGCCACGGCCCTGACGACCTCGAAACCTTCCTGGATGTTGTCGATCCCGTATGTTTCCGGGGACGTGACGCTCGGGTTCAGGGGCCAGGTGTCCACATGCGCCGACTCGGGGCGGTTCGGTGGCCCGATGATCACCATTCCATGCTCCGGCGGGACGTTCGCCATTGTCACGTGGGTGCCCGGCATGGTCCTCATCGCCTCCGTGAAGGCATAGGCGCTGTGCTCGTGGCAGGTGCCGGTCCCAAAGTGAGCGCCGATGACCGCGGATTGGGCGACCGCTATCTCGTCCGTGTCGCCGGGCTGCAGGTAATCGTCGTCCGATAAGTATTCCTGGTAAAGCTCGTAACTCCGGCCACCGCTACGGGCGTAGTCGACGATCTGGTTACTTGAGTAGGGGATCGCGTCCTTGGTACTGCGGGTGATCTGCTCGGCGTATTCCCGGCGGGCCTGGTGCAGTCCGTCCTGCTGCCGGGGGATCGACTCGAAACGAGCGCGGTGAACGCGCAGGTCGGCGGCGGTGGCCGCGACCTCCGGGCGTCCGGTGCCCTCTGCGTACGAGATGACTCCCGAAAGCGCTGAGATCACCGTTGCACGGTCCTGCTGCTCCTGCTCACGCAGCTGCTTGAATCTCTCATTGCCCGCCGGGTCCCGCTCGGTCCACTCGATCCCCCTGCCCCGGTATTCGTTCAAGGCGACGAGTCTGCTGGCGGCGTCGGTGAAAGAGGCGATCTGGGCGTCGTTGTAGCCGAAGTTCCGCTGCTGTTGCGCGACTCGGTCGCGAGTAACCGGAAGTGTGTCGCGGTCGGCGTCCAGACGTCTTTGCATGACGTCCATCTCCTGCGGAGTCCTCACGGCCGCGTCCTCTCATATCGGCTTGCGTGCAGACACTACGGGTGGAGGCTTCCTGCGGTTCACTGCTGCGTCGAAGGTCAACAGAGAGGGGCGAGTGAATCAGGCCGGCTGATCGAACGCCGGCGCGGGATGGCGGCGCGGGACGGCGGCGGTTCGGTGCGTGAACCGTATGCGGGGCCAATGCGGGGTCATTGAGTCCCGGGGGAGAGAGGGCTCTGGGCGGTGCGGTTCACCCGGGGCGGCACGGGAGGCCCCGCCGTGCCGGACGTCTTGGGGTCAGGCGTGGCGGGGCCTTGGGGCCGGACTGCCGGGCGGCCGGGCGGTCAGGCGGTGGCGAACTCCCCCGCCTTGACGCCTGTCAGGAAGGATGTGAAGGCGTGGGTGGGGAGGGTGAGGGTCGGGCCGTGCGGGTTCTTGGAGTCGCGGACGGGGATGAGGCCGTGGGGGGTGGCGAGGTTGGTGGCGACCTCGATGCAGTTGCCGCCGTTGTCGCTGTAGGAGGACGTGAACCAGCGGGGGGATTCGGTCGTCACAGGATGCCCTTTCGTACCTGGTTGATCATGGACACGGATGCCGTTTGGGAGAGCGCTTCGGCCTGTAGTTGATGGTAGGCCGTCAAGATGGGTACGACAGAAGCGATTTCGCGATCAAGATGTCCCTGGGTCTGGGACTCCGCGTAGCACATCACGGACCGGTCCGACAGCGTCAGCAGGTTGACCGGCAGGTTGAGATGGCGGCGCTCTCCTATGTCGAACGGCGCGACCTGGAGCACGGTGTTGGGCCGGGCGGCGAATTCGATCAGTCGCTCAAGCTGGGCGTTCATGATTCCCGGGCTGCCGATCGGTCGGCGGATGCAGCTTTCGTCCATCACCAGGAACACCATGGGCGGACGCTCCCGTTCCAGCAGCGCCTGCCGCTCCGCCAGGAACGACACGCGCTCGGCGGCCTGCTCGGGCGTGATGGCCCCTCGTTGCAGGGCGGCGTCTGCCAGCACCCGTGCGTACTGCGGCGTCTGCAACAGACCAGGGATGATCCCGATCTCGTACAACCGGATCTCCACCGCTCGGCCCTCGTACCCGACGTACTCCGTGAAGCCCTCCAGCAGGTTGCCGTGCCGCAGGTCGCGCCACTCGCGTTCGAGCGAGTTGGTGCTCCCGGCGGTCCCGAAGACGACGTCGGCCTTACGCGAAAAGGGGAGGGTCGGCGGTTTGCGAGCAGTTTCAACGGCCGAAATATGCTGGCTGGAATATTCCAGACGCTCGGCCAGCTCCTCCTGGTTCCACCCGCGCTTCTCTCGCAAGCTGCGCAGACGTGCCCCGTAGGCCGCTTGCGGGCTCCTCTCGGGGTTCAACTCCTTGCGGTTGACCACGTCACCACCAGGTCCTTCCTTCAATCTCGGTTACTTGAAGGGTTTCCGACTGTGGGCCACGCTGGATCCGCCCGGTAGTGGAGTCACTACAGAGAGGAGTCGTCGTGTCCATCACGAACAATCCCACCAAGCGGCAGCAGCCTCCCCAGGTACCGCCGATCGGAACGCTATTGGTGGACGTGCACGAACAAGTCGGCGAATTTCGAGGGGAGTTGCTCGGCCGCTGGTATCTGCGTGCCGTAACGGGTGGACGGGAGTGGGCCGTTGACCCGGCGGCCGTACGCCTGGCCAGCCCCGCGCAGCGGCTGCGTGCCGAAACCGCCCGCGCGAACGCACGGAGCCGGGGTGAGGTGTTGTGAGCGGTGGTCCGCAACCCGCGGGCTATCGGGCGGAGGTACGGGTTGCGGGGCCGGCGTTCGGCGCGGCCGGGACCGTGCAGTACGTCCTGGGCGCGGTCCGGACCACCTCCGCGGAACCGGCGCTCGGCTGGCTGTGCGGCGAGGCGCTGCGGATCGCGGACCGGCTGGACCCGGATCCGGAGCGGTCGGCGTGGGTGCGGCCGGCCATGCGTACGGCGCCTGTGTCCGCGCCCGCGCACGCATCCGTGCCCGCACCCGGACCGGTGCCCGCACCCGAACCCGTATCCGTGCCCGCGTCCGAACCCGCGCCCGAACCCGAATCCCTACCCCCGCCCGAACCCGTACCCGCGCCGGGACCCGCCCCCGACTGTCCGGCCGAACTCCGGGTGTGGGCCACCGACCCCGACGAGCAGCGCGCGGCTCGTGAGCAGCTCAGGGCCGGGGGTCCGCTGGTGGTCCGGGTGCCCGATGCGGGCGGCACATTCATCCTCTCCGTACGGCCCGCCGACTCGCCGTGGCCCCCTGGAGGCAGGCGCATGGGCCGCCCGACCTCCGCCGAGAAGGCCGCCGCGCGCCAGGCCGCACGGGCGGACCGGCAGACCATCATCGAGCGGTACGGGGCCCGGGAGCCGCTGGCCCGGATCGCCGACGCGTACGGAGTGACCCCGGGCTGGCTCGCGCTCCGGCTCGACGAGTGGGGTGTTCCGCGCCGCCAGCGCTACGGGGCGCACCTGCACCGCCGCCCCGCCAGGCGGCTGTTCCGCGGGCGCATGCCCCGCCGGACGAGAACCGAAGTACGCGCGGCACAGGCCGAGTTCACCGACCGCCGCACCGAAGTGGTCACCCGCTACCGGGACGGCGAGTCCATCGCCTCCCTCGCCCGCTCCTTCCATGTCGGCCACGCCTGGGTCGCGGAACGGCTGAACGAGTGGGGCGTTCCCCGCCGCTGACCCGCGGGGCCGAAACGACCCGGCGCGAGGTCATCGCCCGCGCCTTCGGGGCGGGGCGCCGCTCGGGCTTCGTGTTCGGAATCCGTCAATAAAAATCCCTTCCGTGTATGGAAGCCGCAAGGGGTTGATCCCGGATCGTGGCTCCCCACGTCTTCTGAGGTGGCGTGACTCACCGGAATGAAGATCAGGTAGGGGTGTACGGTCGTGGCGGGTTCTCAGGTGGTCCGTTATCTCACATCGCCTTGGAAATTCAGCATCGAGCTGACTCGGAAGACTATCGCGGAGATGCCGTGGAAAACGATCGCCGAGATCATGGGGAAATCCGGTCTTGAGGGTGCTCCGCATGCCATTCAGGCGGCAGGTATCTTTGCGCAGAGTCCCCTGGTGTACGCCATCGGAGTCGGCGTGAACGGGGACGTGGGAGCCAAGGCCGTCCTGGAAGAGGTCGTCCGATGGGCGCGGGACAGCGAGAACTCGGACCTCAATTACTACAAAGTCGGTGCCGGGATTGCCAATATGGCGGGGCTCGGCGTATATGCCGCGTCGAATGTGGGGGCGGTCGGCCCGTCGTGGGCCGGGGCCGGGGCACAGCTCGCAGGCGGAGCCTACCTGGTCATAGAGGGATCCTCCGGGGATCCGGAACGTGCCAGGGTCTCCCTCGCCCGGAGGGCGATGGACGCCGGGCGCGAAGGATACTCGTACATGCTTCAGGGTTACGGCACCGGAATTCAGAGCAAGCCGTGGTATTCGGCGGGGCTCGCGATCAACGGACTCGTAGGGGCGCAGGCATTCTTCGACGAGTTCCGGGCCTGCGTGCGGACGTACAAGAACCCGGACGAGAATCTACCGAAGCCGAACTACGGCAAAATGTTCGGCGGAGTGCTCAACATGGCGGGTGCGCTCGGCTATGCCATAGGCAGTTCCGGTGCGCTCGACGGCGTGCTCACGCACAGATCCATCGACCTCGTTCGTGCGGCATCCGCGACAGTGGAAGCGATCTCGTACGGCGTGATCATCGGATCCGAGGTGACGGCTCGCGTCGCGGCGGCAAGTCCCGCGGGGGTGCCGCTGCTGCCCACGTGGAACAACAGTGTCGGCGCCGCGCCCCACAACCCGGCTCGGTCTTCTCCCGGAACAGCGCAGGAGCAGCCCGGCCGGGGGGCCGACCGTGGCCCTGTCCCGCCGGTGAACGCCGCCCTGGTGATGGCTCTCACCCCCGCCGGGCAACAGCCCCGGACCACCCCGCCCCCGGCAGGTCCGGCGAGGCCGGCGCCGTCCGCTTCCCGGGCGCCGAGGGTGACACCCGCGAGGTGACATCCACGAGGTGACACCCGCGAGGTGACACCCAAGGGGTCCTGACTCATGCGGGGCGCGCGCGGACCTGGGGGTCGGAACGGCCTCCGCGTTGAACCTTTTGCGGCGTGGGCCCGTCGTCATTTCTCACGGGGCGTGCATGCATGCACGCCCGCTCCCCACCCTCGAAGCGGGAAAAGAATAAAGAATGGAGTCGCGGATGCCCTGGATCGAACCCCCAAGCGAAGAGTCGCTCCTCCAGCAGTACTACGCTCGTGCTGTCCAGGACTGGTGTGACATGCACGGCGCGCGCGGTCGCATCCCTGAGTCGGAGGATGATTGCCTGGTCGAGGGCCGGGGCGTTCCGCTCGGCCGACTGGTGGACCACCTGAACAACGGCCCCAAGGTCAAAGCGGCGTGGATGTCGGAGCACCTGCGGAACACGTTCGACTACCACGGGATGCCGCTGGCCGACGTCGACTGTGTCGATGGTGTCCGGCGCGTCTACATGCGTTTCGACGCCGCCTCGCGTCCCAGTGGCTGGGAGGATCAGCTCGTTCATGAGCTTGACACCCATTTCGCGAGCAATCCTGGAGTGTGGCCCGACCCCGTCCTTCACGAATCCCTCTCGCGCCTGCTGAGCGAGATGCAACGGCCGGGGCTGAATCTCGCGAACTGGTCGCGTATGCCGGCGATAGGTGCCGCGTTCGCGCGTCACGGGATTCCGACGGCCGTCGACCGCGGGCAGGTGACGGTGGACCGAAATGCTTATCAGCCGCAGGTACGGCTCCGGTTCGACCCCGCGAGGACGTCCGTCGCCGCGCTCGCAGGCCAGCGACGCCCCCGGTCCGAGGCGGCCTCGTCGCCGTCCGATTCCTCCTTCAGCGCCACCACGCAGGAGCGCCCGGCCCAACGCCGCCGGCGCCGGTAAGCAACCGTTCCGACGAGGCTTGCCCACCGAGGGCCGGTCCGCATGGCACGACGGGCGGCGGCCCACCCGCAACGAGTGAACCACCGCCCGCCAGACAGGACTTGGGGCGCCCGATAAGAGAACGTGCCGGAGAAGTGGCCTACCTCGTGGGCTTCTTGCCGGTCACGCCCAGATGGATCAGCAGCGCCAGGTTCGGCTTCAGCTCGGCCTGCTTGACGCCCCAGGACTGGAAGCCCTTCTGGTGCGAGGCCACCGCGGCGAGCATCGCGACCAGTGAGCCCGCGACCGCCGCGGGGTTCACGTCCTTGTCGACCCGGCCCTTCGCCTTGAGCTCGGCGATGGACTCGGAGAGGGAGTTGTTCACCGAGTTGAGGATCTTCATGCGGATCTTGTAGAACCGCTTGTCCCCTTCGGCCGCGCCGAGGTCCACGACCCGTAGGATCGCGTCGTTCTTGCGCCAGAAGTCCAGGAATCCGTCCACGAGTTCCTGTGCGGTCTGCCAACCGGCCTTGCCGGTCCAGGACCGCCCCGCCAGCAGCTCGGTCAACCCGGCGCCCTCGGCGGCCATTTGATCGGCGATCTCCAGGACGGCACCTTCGACGTCCGGGAAGTACTGGTAGAAGGTCGCGGGCGAAGTGCCCGCCTTCCGGGCGACATCGATGACCTTGACGTCCCGGTAGGGGGAGGAGCTGAGCATCTCGCTGAGGCAGTCGAGCAGCTTCTGCCGGGTCGCCTGCCCACGCCGACCGGCCACGCGGCCGTCGACGGTACGCACTTGTCCTGTCATGCCGTCAGCTTACCGAGGGGTGATCGGAGCGCGATTCGGCCGACTGCAAATGGGGTGCACGCGAGTACGGAGAGTGGTGTGCCTGGTCTGCGGGGTGCGCGGGACGCGGTTACTTTGGCGGCATGGCCGAAAACAGGGCATCGGTGTACGCAGAGGGCGTCCCGTGCTGGGTGGACGCGCAGCTTCCCGACCTGGCGGCGGGCCGGCGGTTCTACGGTGAGCTGTTCGGATGGACCTTCGACGAGGTCACACCCGGGACCGAGGCCACGGTGTGGGGCTGCAAGGACGGCTCGCCGGTCGCCGGGCTCACGCACAAGGCGGACGGTCGGATGCCCACCGTGTGGACGCTGTACTTCGCGACGCCCGACGCCCAGCGGCTCTGCGGGCGGATCATCGCGGTCGGCGGGCAGGTCGTGACGCCCCCGGAACCGGTCGGCGACCTCGGCACGGCCGCCCTCGCCGCCGACCCGGACGGCGCCGTCTTCGGCCTGTGGCAGATGCGCCGCCACCGCGGTTTCGGGCGCCGGCACGAGACCGACACCTTCGGCTGGGCCGAGCTGTACACCCGGGACACCGAGGCGGCCAACGCCTTCTACGGCGGTCTCTTCCACGACGCCCTCTTCGGGACCGACATCGAGCCGGACGTCGGCCGGGCCCCCGTCTCCGACGTCTTCCCCGCCGAGATGCCGCCCCACTTCCTCGTCCACTTCCGGGTGGCGGACTGCGCGGCGGCCGTGGCCGCGGTGCAACGGCTGGACGGCCGGGTGCAGGCGCCGGTCTTCGAGGCGTCGTACGGCCGGGTGGCCGTCGTCACGGACAATCAAGGGGCGTCCTTTGCGCTGCTGGAGCGCTGACATATCGACAAAATGTCCTAGTTATTGGCAGACACCCCGGATGTCGGCGGGTTCGCAACCTGTGCCCGCGCCAGGAAGAATCGGGGTGCGTGCCGCCACGGCGGTGCGGTGGTGAGACGCTGCACTGGGCCGCGCACACATGGCGGCGCGGCCCGTACGGGGAGGTGGCAGGCAAGTGGTGGATCAGCTGACACAGCACGACCCACGGCGGATCGGGCCGTTCGAAGTGCTGGGGCGGCTGGGTGCCGGCGGCATGGGGCTGGTCTATCTCGCCCGCTCGGCGTCCGGGCGCCGGGTGGCGATCAAGACGGTCCGCACGGAGCTGGCCGAGGACCAGCTTTTCCGGGTCCGGTTCACGCGCGAGGTGGAGGCGGCCCGCGCGGTGTCCGGCTTCTACACCGCCGCGGTCGTCGACGCCGACCCGCGGGCCGCGGTGCCCTGGCTGGCCACGGCATACGTGCCCGCACCCTCCCTGGAAGAAATCGTGAACGACTGCGGGCCGCTGCCCGCCCAGGCGGTCCGCTGGCTCGCGGCGGGCGTCGCCGAGGCGCTCCAGTCCATCCACGGGGCGGGTCTCGTCCACCGCGACCTCAAACCGTCCAACGTGCTCGTCGTCGAGGACGGCCCCCGGGTCATCGACTTCGGCATCGCCTCCGGTGTTTCGAACACCCGTCTGACCATGACGAACGTCGCGGTCGGCACGCCCGCCTACATGTCCCCGGAGCAGGCCAAGGACTCGCGCAGCGTCACGGGCGCCAGCGACGTGTTCTCCCTCGGGTCGATGCTCGTCTTCGCCGCCACCGGGCATCCGCCCTTCCACGGCGCCAACCCGGTCGAGACCGTCTTCATGCTGCTGCGCGAGGGCCCCGACCTGGCGGGCCTGCCGGACGAGCTGCGCCCGCTGATCGAGTCCTGCATGCAGATGGAGGCCACGGGCCGGCCGAATCCGGCCGACCTTCAGGCCCAGCTCGCTCCGCATCTGTACGGCTCGGGGTCCGACGACAGCGGTACCGCCTCCGCGTGGCTGCCCGAGAAGGCCGTGGCCCTCATCGAGGCCCGCCGCGGCGGGCGGCCCGCCGTCAGACCCGCGCCCGTCGGCCCGCGCAGCGGCGGCCGGCCCGCGGTGCCCGCGATGCCGCCGCCGCCCTCGTACGACCCGGTGGTCCCGACCGCCCCCGGCCCGGCCGGCGTCCCCGGCCCCGCGCCCGCCCCCGACGCCGGGCCGGTCCGGCTGGCCGGCGGCCAGGTGCCCATCGGCCCCGGCCCGCGGGTCTCCGACGCCCGCGCCGCCGCGGTCAAGGCACCCCCGCCGGAGGCCGGCCTGACCGCCCACTGGTCCCGCCCCCGCACCGGGGTCACCGGCGCCGACCCGGCCGTACCGGCGCCCGCGCCCGCGCCGCCGGAGACCGCGGCGGGCTGGCGGCCCTGGCGGTTCCGCATGTCCAACGACGTCTGGGGCACCCCGTCCGTGACCGGCGACCTCGTCTACGTCACCTCCTTCGAGGTGCACGCGCTCGACGTGGCCACCGGCCGGCGCCGTTTCAAGACCCGCGACGTGGCCTGGGCGATGGCGGTCGCCGACGGCCGTATCCACGCCTCCGACGGCCCCACCCTGTTCGCCCTGGAGGCCCGCGAGGGCGCCGACCTGTGGCGGGTGTCCACGGACGCCTGGGTGTACTCCCTGAAGGTCGACCGGGGCACGGTCGTCACCGGCACCCGCGGCGGCGGCGTCCAGACGTGGGAGGCGTCCGACGGCCAAAAGCTGTGGGAGACCAGCGGCTGTCAGACCGACTTCGAGTCCCCCGAGGCCGAGGCCGGGCCCGTCGTCCACGACGGCACCGTGTTCATCTGGCAGGACGCCCGGCTGCGCGCCCTCAAGGCCCGTACCGGCGAGGAGCGCTGGTCCTACCCGATCGGCGACGCCGCCTCCTGCGGCGGGGTCCCGGTACGCCTCACCCACGCCCCCGACGGCTGTGTGTACGTCTCCGCCGGCTCCCGCGTCCTCGCCATCGACGTGGCGAGCGGCAGGGTCCGCTGGCACTTCGAGGCCCCGGCGGTCTTCCTCTGCCCGCCGGCCTTCGTGCCCGGCCCCGCCGTCACCGGCGGCGGCATCTACCTGGCCGACTACCTGGGCACGGTCTACGCCCTCGACGCCGCCGACGGCCGCGACCGCTGGCGCATCGCCACCGAGGCCCGGTCGTCCATCGAGCCGGTGCTCGTCGCCGGGGGGCACGTGCACGTCGGCAGCGGCAAGGGCCTGTACACGCTGGACGCCGTCACCGGCACGCCCAAGTGGCGTTTCCAGGCGGGCGGCGACATCGTCGGCTCCCCGACGGTCGCCGAGGGCCGGATCCACTTCGGTTCCACCGACCACCTGCTGTACACCCTCAAGTCCGACGACGGCCGACTGCGGTGGAAGCTGGCCACCGGCGGGGAGATCACCGGATCCCCGGTGGTGACGGACGGGGTGGTCTACGCGTGCAGCAAGGACCGGTGCGTGTACGCGTTGGACGCGGAGAAGGGGACGGGGACGGCGCGCACGGCGTGACGGTTCGCTCCGCCGGGTCGGGGGAGCGGGGTTGGTTTTCGGGTGCGGGCGGGTGGGGGTTTTCGCGCAGTTCCCCGCGCCCCTGGGTGGGGTTGTTCGTTCGGTGCGGGTGGGCGGGGCTGGGCGATGGTGATTTCGGGTGCGGCAGCCGCAGCCGGAGGAGGCCTCCAGAATGCCCGGGATTTGAACCATGTCCGCGCCCCGTCCGTTGGGGAGGTGTCCGGCCTGACCGGATCGGGCGAGCGGAGCGCACGGGCGACAGCGGGCCGGTGGAGGACTGCCTCGGTGACCGTTGCAGGTCTTGGCAGCGCCTGAAGCGATCACGGGAAGGTGGCAGGCATGGCAGGTGAGGGTCAGCGGGATCAGGGGGACGGTCTCCCTTCGAACAACCCTCATGGGCGCCGGGCTCGGGCCCATTTGCGAGAGGTGGAGCGAGGACAAGCTCCGCAGAGCGGCGAGATCGACCCAGTGGTCGCGCAACGGCTCATGGACGCGGAGTTCAGACGGCTTCAGAGACGGACGGGACCGGCGCAGCCGGCAGGGCCGGAGTCGTCACTGCCTGGCTACCAGACGGTGGCCGCTGCCGAGGACCAGCCCTCGGACACCTTTGTGGCCGCATACGAAGAGGATGCTCAGAACCAGTTGCGGGACTGGAACCGGCAACAAGGCCGCGGGACGCCTGAAGCGGAGGACCCTAACCGGTTCGACCGCGAAAGCCTGGACCCGCAACAGGCAGCGGCGTGGGCCGAGATGTGGCAAGAAACGTCGGCCCCGGCTCAGTCTTCGGGATCCTCGCAGAACTATCCGGGTGATCTGCCCCCGACGTACACGTTGGATGCCTCGCAGAGATACTCGGGGGGCGACCAACAGCCGCAGTCCCAGGGGTATGCGGGGGACACGACGCTCAGTGCGGATCAGGCCGCGTATTTCTCCCAGCAGGTGGCCCAGTCTCAGCAGTCCCAGGGGTATGGGGGCACGACGCTCAGTGCGGATCAGGCCGCGTATTTCTCCCAGCAGGTGGCCCAGTCTCAGCAGTCCCAGGGGTATGGGGGCACGACGCTCAGTGTGGATCAGGCCGCGTATTTCTCCCAGCAGGTGGCCCAGTCTCAGTCGTACTCGGCAGACCAGCCCCTGCCGGACCCGGTGAGAGAGGCGCTGATCCAGCGGGCCTATAACCAGGCCCAGGCGTTTTCGGCGTCCGCTTTCCCGATGGACTTCCAGGCGGCCCAGTCGGCCCAGCCGGTCCAGCCGGTCCAGCCGGTCCAGCCGGTCCAGCCGGTCCAGTCGGCCCAGTCGGCCCGGTCCAATGAGGCCCAGTCGTACACGCCTCCCCCGGGCGCGCAAATCAATCCTTTTGCCGGTCCCGCCAACGACAGCCTGTCGCAATTCGATCCGCATGCGGCCGCGTCTGCGCCCATGACGGACCCCAATGCACCAAGGCTGGGTCGGAGCAATGCGGTGAACCACGGCAGTCGGCCGAAGCCGGGAGGACGTGCAAGAGGAGGCAGCAGCTGACGCGCAGCCGATTCGGGGTCCACGGCTGCGGGCCGTCCAGGCCGTCGACGTATGTGCCTGGTCGCGGAGTTCCCCGCGATCCTTTCCGGTCAACGGTGTTGGGCGTTTGATGCGAGGCGGTCGGCCAGGGCGGTGACCAGGGGGCGCAGGGCCTCGGGGCGTTCGATGACGAACGGGCGGTCCAGTGCGGCCAGCACTGGAGGCAGCCAGTCGAGCCGTTCCACCCGTAGCTCGACGCGCAGCCAGCGCGTGCCCGGCGGGCCCTCGGCCGCCGGGCTGCCGGGTGGCCGGTCCTCCGCCCGCCGGTCCTCCGCCGTCGCGGGCGGGTGTTCCGTCAGAGTGGCGACGGTGGCGGGCAGGTGGGTGCGGATCCGGTCCGGTGTCGCGTGGATGCGCAAGGTGACCTCGTGCCGGTATGCGGCGGTGGCGAACCCGGACACCACGCGCTGTGCCGGCGGGGGACCCGCGGGCTCCTCGAACGAGCCGGGCAGGGTCCGCGCGTCCGCGATGCGGTCGAGCCGGAAGGTGCGCTCCTCGCCGGTCCCGGCGTCCGCGCCCGTGACGTACCAGTGGCCCGCGTGCGCGACGATCCCGTACGCGTGCAGCGTGCGTTCGCTGCGCCGGCCGTCGCGGTCGGCGTATCTGATCGAGACCGGCCGGCGGTGGCGTACCGCGTCGGCCACGGTGAGCAGGATCCCGGCGTCCGGCGCGGCGAACGGGCCGGGCCGGTCGGTGAAGGCCAGGGATTCCAGGAGGGTGTCGAGCCGGCGGGCGACGTGCTTCGGCAGTACCCGCCGGATCTTGGCCGCCGCCGTCTCGCCCGCCGTGTCCTGCGCGGTCATCAGCCCCGCCCGGCGGCCCGCGAGCAGGCCGAGCAGGACGGCCACCGCCTCCTCGTCGCTGAACATGAGCGGGGGCAGCCGGTAGCCGGGGCCGAGCCGGTAGCCGCCGTACCGGCCGCGCACCGACTCCACGGGTACGTCGAGGTCGGTCAGCTGGTCCACGTACCGCCGCACGGTGCGGCCGTCGACGCCGAGCCGGTCGGCGAGTTCCGCAACGGTCCGGGTGCCGCCCGACTGGAGCAGTTCCAGGAGGGCCAGGACGCGGCCGGCAGGGCGGGACATGTCCCCACCCTAACGCGCATACCGGACCGTTTCTGTCCGCTATTTCTCCTAGCCTGCGAGGCACCCGAAGGGTTCCCCAGCCAAGGAGATCACCATGGACTTCGTCTCGATCCGCGTCATCACCGGCGACGTCGCACGCCTCGTCGCGTTCTACGAGCGGGCCACGGGGGTGCGGGCGGCCCGCGCCACCGAGGACTTCGCCGAGCTGAGGACGCCGCACGCCACCCTCGCCATCGCCGGCACCCGCACCGTCCCGCTGTTCGCCCCGGACTCCGCCCGTCCGGCGGACAACCACAGCGTGATCATCGAATTCCTCGTCGACGACGTGGACCGGGTGCACCGGCACCTCGCCGAATTCGCCGACGGCTTCGTCACCGAGCCGACCACGATGCCCTGGGGCAACCGGTCGCTGCTGCTGCGCGACCCCGACGGCAACCTCGTCAACTTCTTCACCCCCCTCACCCCGGCGGCCGTCGAGAAGTTCGCGCGGTCCGCGCGGTGATGGGGGGCGGGCCGGAAGCCGGGGGCCCGGCCTCCGGCGGAGTCCTCAGCGGGTGCGGAAGCCGCCCGGGCGGCGGGCGGCGAACAAGTCCGCCTGGCGGTCGGCGGGCAGGTTGCCGAGTGCCACCAGGTGCGGGGCCTGGGCGAATCCCTGGGCCACGGCCGCCTGCCTGGTCGTCCAGAGGGCGCGTACCGTCCCCTGCACGGCCTCGGCCGGATATCCGGCCATGACGGCGGCGCAGTCCCGGGCGGCGGCCGTCGCCCCGCCGGGCCCGGTCAGCTCGGAGACCAGGCCGATGTCGTACGCCCGCCGGGCGGAGATCCGTTCGGCGGTGCCCATCAGCATCATCCGGGCGGCCTCCCCGTACGGCATCCGCTGGGCCATCAGCACCGACTCGTAGGCGCAGACCATGCCGTAGGAGGTGTGCGGGTCGAAGAAGGCGGCGGTGGTGTCCGCGACGATGAAGTCCGCCTCGCCCAGCAGGTAGAAGGCGCCGCCGCAGGCCATGCCCGCCACGGCGGCGACGACGGGTTTCCACAGGTCGTTCGCCTTCGGCCCGATCGTCAGCAGCGGATCGTCCTGCATGTACGGCGAGGAGGGCTGCGGCACGACGGCGTCCCGGTCGATGCCGGTGCTGAAGGCCCGTTCGCCGGCCCCGGTGAGGACGACGGCCCGTACCGTGTCGTCGAACCGCAGCGCCCGCCAGACGGCGGCGAGTTCGTCCGCCATGGCGAGGTCGACGGCGTTGAGCCGGTCCGGCCGGTCGAGGGTGACGACGGCGACGCCGGTGTCCGCCTCGGTGGTCACCCGGACCGCGGTCACGGGCGCTCCAGGGTCCACTGGGGCAGGCAGGTGCCGTCGTCGAGGGTGCTGAAGACGACCTGCACCCGGGCCCCGATCCGGATCCGCTGCGGCGGCACGGAGTCGATCGGAGCGCCCGGCCCGGTGACCAGGTTGCCGACGAGCCGGATCCGGGGCGCGTCGTCGAGTTCGACGACGATCACGTTGTACGGCGCCACCGCCGCGTAGTCGGGCAGCAGCGGCGGATGGGGCAGGACGTACGACCAGATGCGTCCGCGGCCCGAGACCGGCCGCCACTCGTGGGCGAAGGACTGGCAGTGCGGGCAGCAGGGGCGCGGCGGGAAGCGGGGTTCGTCGCAGTCGGCGCAGGTCTGGACGCGGAGTTCGCCACGGGCGGCGTACTCCCAGAAGGGGGCGCCGTCGGTGTCGGTGACGGGGGACAGCACGTCGGTCTCAACTCCTGTTCGTCAGAAGGAGGGCGGAGGTCGGCACGCCCTCGCCCGCCGTGACCAGGCAGGTGGCGGCGCCCGGGACCTGGGCGGTGCTGGTGCCGCGCAGTTGCTTCACGCCCTCGGTGATCAGGTTGAAGCCGTGGACGTATGCCTCCGAAAGGCCGCCGCCGCCGGTGTTGAGGGGCAGCCGTCCGCCGGTCTCCAGCGCGCCGCCCTCGGTGAACGCGCCGCCCTCGCCCCGCCCGCAGAAGCCGTACCCCTCCAGGGAGAGCGGGATGAGCGCGGTGAACGCGTCGTAGATCTGCGCGACGTCCACGTCGTCGGGGGTGAGGTCGGCGTGCTTCCACAGGTGCCGGGCGGCGGCCCAGGCCGGGCCGGTGAGCGGGTCGTCGTTCCAGTAGTTGACCATGCCGTGGTGCTGGGCGGGCAGGCCCTGGGCGGCGGCGTGGACGTAGACGGGGGTGCGCGGACAGTCCCTGGCGCGTTCCCGGGAGACGACGACGCAGGCCAGCGCGCCGTCGGTCTCCAGGCAGTTGTCGAAGAGGCAGAGCGGTTCGCTGATCCAGCGGGAGGTCATGTACATCTCGCGGGTCAGCGGCCGTTCGTACATCACGGCGGCCGGGTTCTGGTTGGCGCGGTTGCGGCAGGCCAGGGCGACGTTGAAGAGGTGGTCGCGCGTCGCGCCGTACTCGTGCAGGTAGCGGCGGGTGAGCATGGCGATCTCGTCGGCCGGGCGCAGCAGCCCGTAGGGGCGGGTCCACTGGGCGGGCGTGGGGAGCTGGACCGTGGTGTTGGTCCAGGGCCGGGGGCCGCTGCCGCGCTTGCGGGAGCGCCAGGCGACGCCGACGGTGGCCTGTCCGGCGGTGATGGCGGCGGCGAGTTGGGCGACGGTGGCGCAGGAACCGCCGCCGCCGTAGCCGACCTTGCTGAAGAAGGTGAGGTCGCCGAAGCCGACGGCCTTGGCGAGTTCGACCTCGTCGGTCTCCTCCATGGTGTAGGAGGCGAGCGCGTCGACCTCGCCGGGTGCGATCCCGGCGTCGTCGAGGGCGGCGAGGACGGCCCGGCAGGCGAGGGTCTTCTCGTCCTCGGGCAGGTGCTTGGCGAACGGCGTCTGCCCGATGCCGACGATCGCGGTGGCGTCCTTCAGGCCGTTTCCTGTCATTGGTGCACGCACCTCCGCACGCTGGTCGCCCGGCGGCGGACCGGAATGCCGGACCGGCGCCGCGCTGCCGCTCTGCTGACAGTCCGTCAGGTTACAGCTAATCTGACGGTCAGTCAGCTATGAGTTCGGGAGGCCCGTGGAGGCGGTTGTGGACGGTGACGAGGCAGTTGTGGACGGTGACGAGGCGGTTGTGCGTGACATGGAGTGGAGCAGCATCCCGGAACTGGTGCGCGCGGCGGCGCGGCGGTACGCCGGCACCGAGGCCGTGGTCGACGGCCGTACCCGCGTCTCGTACGCCCAGCTCGGCGCCCGCGTCGAACGCGCGGCGGCGGCCTGCGTGGCCCGCGGCATCGGCGTCGGCGACCGGGTGGCGCTGTGGGCGCCCAACTCCCTCGACTGGATCGTCGCCGCGCTCGGCGCGGTGTCCGCCGGGGCGGTCCTGGTCCCGCTCAACACGCGCTTCAAAGGGGCGGAGGCGGCGGACGTACTGCGGCGCAGCGGGGCCCGGCTGCTGTTCGTGACCGGTACGTTCCTCGGCACCTCGTACGTGGCGTCGCTGCGCCGGGCGGCGGCGGCCGGCACCGGGACCGCGGGACCGCTGCCCGGCCTGCCCGAACTGGCGGAGGTCGTGGTCCTCGCCGACGACGCCCCCGCCGACTTCCGGACCTGGAAGGACTTCCTGGCGGGCGGGGAGGGCGTTCGCGGAGCCGAACTGCGCGCCCGCGCCGCGCAGCTGGACGGCACCAGCCTCTCCGACATCATCTTCACCTCGGGCACCACCGGCCACCCCAAGGGCGCGATGATCACCCACGCCCAGACGCTGCGCACCTACGACATCTGGGCCGGCCTCGCCGGCCTGCGCACCGGCGACCGCTACCTCATCGTGAACCCCTTCTTCCACACCTTCGGCTACAAGGCGGGCGTGATCGCCTGTCTGACCCGGGGCGCGACGATGATCCCGCAGCCCGTGTTCAACGTGGACACGGCGCTGGCGAACATCGCCGCGGAACGGATCACCGTCCTGCCAGGACCGCCCACCCTCCTGCAGTCCCTGCTCGACCACCCGGCCCGCGACACCCACGACCTGTCGGCGCTGCGCCTGGTGGTGACCGGCGCGGCGGTCGTGCCGCTGCGGCTGGTGGAACGGCTGCGGGGCGAACTCGGCGTGGCGACGGTCCTGACGGCGTACGGGCTGTCGGAGGCGAGCGGGATGGTGACGATGTGCCGCAGCGGCGACGAACCGGCGGTGATCGCCTCGACGTCGGGCCGGGCGATCCCCGGCACCGAGGTCCGGGTCGTCCGCCCGGCGGGGACCCCGGTGACCACCGGAACCCCTGGTGAGGTGCTGGTCAAGGGCTTCAACGTGATGCGCGGCTACTACCAGGACCCGGCGGCGACGGCCGAGGCGGTGACGGCCGACGGCTGGCTGCGCACCGGCGACGTCGGCGTCCTCGACGCGGACGGCAACCTCCGGATCACCGACCGGATCAAGGACATGTTCATAGTCGGCGGCTTCAACGCGTACCCGGCGGAGATCGAACAACTCCTCGGCCTGCACCCGGACGTGGCGGACGCGGCGGTCATCGGCGTCCCCGACGCACGGCTCGGCGAGGTCGGCAGGGCGTTTGTGGTGCGCCGCGCGGGCGCCCGGCTCACCGCCGACGACCTGATCGCCTGGTCCCGCCGCGAGATGGCCAACTACAAGGTGCCGAGGTCGGTGGAGTTCGTCGCGGAACTGCCGCGGAACGCGAGCGGGAAGGTGCTCAAGGGGGAGTTGCGGGGGCGGTGACGGGGCCCTGCGGGCAGTGGCGCGGTGGCGTCGCCCGCGGTCGTTTCGGACACACGTCGGCCGCGGCGGCCCCCCTCCGCGCCGCCGCGGCCGATCCCCGTGCGGAGAAGGTCTACTTGCCGTCCAGGTCCAGGGCAGGCGGCGCGGGCATGTGGTTGTCCATGGACGTGATGACGTCCTTGGCCGGTTCGGCCGGCATGTGGTTGTCGAGCGTGGTGACGGTCGCGTCCGGCTTGGGCTGGCTCGGCATGTGGTTGTCGAGCGTGGTGACGGTCGCGTCGGACTTCGGCTCGCTCGGCAGGTGGTTGTCCGCTGGAGCGGCGTCCGCGTTCTTCTTCGTGTCGCTCATGCGCTTGGGTCCTCTGCTGTGGTCAGGAGTGAACAACGCCCGCCCGGAAGCTCCCCCGAGGGCTGCCGGACGGGCGTTCGAAGCCGCACGATAACCGCTCTGGCTCCGGACCGGACCGTCTGCCCCCCGACGCGACGGTCTGACAGGTACGAGGGTGCCGGGTCGCGATAAACGAATGCTGAACGACCGGAACGGCCTGCTGGGAAGGGTTCCCTAGGCGGCGGCGGCCGAGTTGAGGAGGGCCCGCACCGCGTCGGCCTCCGGCGCCGCGTTCTGTTCGTAGAGGTTGAGGGCCTCGCGCCAGCACGCCTTCGCCCGGTCCATCTGTCCCAGCGCGGTCAGCGCCTGCCCGAGGAGGGCCAGGACATTGCCCCGCATCCGGTCTCCGCCGATGCAGCCCAGGGCGAGGGCCTGTTCGGCATGCGAGGCCGCCTGGGCCGGATGGCGGGCGGCCATGTGCACCTCGGCGATCCGGAAGTTGGTCGCTCCCTGCCAGAGCCGCTGCCGGTGGTCACCGAAGATGTCCAGGGCCTCGGAGAACTGCCCGAGCGCCTCCCGGTACCGGCCGGCGCTCGTCAGAGCGACGCCCACAGCGAAATGCCCGTTGGCCAGACGCATGGTCCGGCCCAGCTCGACGTAGACCGCGAGTCCGCGCTGGGCGATCTCCACGGCGTCCGCGACACGGCCCAGGCCCAGTTGCGCACGGGAGAGGTTGGACAGGGCGGATGCTTCTCCCGGCCGGTTGCGGTTCGCGCGGAAACCCGCGATGGCCCGGTCGAAGAACACCTTGCCGTCCGCGAACCGGCCCTGGTGCAGACAGATCAGACCCCGGTTGTTCGCCACCCAGCTCACCGCCGTGGAGTCCCGTTCGGCCTCCGCGAGTTCCATCGCGACCCGGGCCTCCTCCTCGGCCTGCTGGATACGGCCGGAGACCAGGAGCACGTCCGTCAGGACGGTGCGCGCCCGCCCCTGGGCCCGCGCGTCCCCGGCCGCCGCCGTCGCCTCGCACATCGCCCGCGCGGTCGTCTCGTACTGGTGCGAGTTGGCGCCCGACTCGGTCAGGTCCTTGGCGGCCCACAGCAGGTCCACCCCGCGCCGCAGCCGCTCGGTCCCGGCGGACTGGCGTACGCAGGCCAGCAGCGGGGCCGCCTCCGTGTACAGCCAGTCCAGGGCCGCCGTGCCCTCGGTGAAGCGCAGGCCCGGGTACTCGGTGGGGGCGAGGTCGTCGACCAGGCGGTCGCCGGGCCGTTCGATCGCGTAGACGCCGGCGGTGGTCGCCAGGTAGAAGTCCAGCAGCCGCGACAGCGCCGCCGCCCGCTCGCCCGGCGGCTGTTCGTCGCGTTCCGCGCAGGCGCGGGCGTAGAGCCGGACCAGGTCGTGCAGCCGGTAGCGGCCGGGAGCCGCGGACTCCAGCAAGGATGTGTCCACCAGGGATTCCAGCAGGTCCTCGGTGGCGTCCGGCGGCAGACCCAGCACGGCCGCCGCCGCGGCCAGCGAGACGTCCGGACCGTCGGCCAGGCCCAGCAGCCTGAACGCGCGGGCCTGGGCCGGCTCCAACTGGCCGTAGCCCAGCTCGAACGTCGCCTTGACCGCGAGGTCACCGGCCTGCAACTCGTCCAGCCTGCGCCGCTCGTCCGCCAGCTTGGCCGCGAGGACGGACACCGTCCAGGTGCGCCGGGAGGCCAGCCGGGACGCGGCGATCCGGATCGCCAGCGGCAGGAAGCCGCAGGCCGCCACGACGTCGAGCGCGGCCTCGCGCTCCGCCGCCACCCGCTCCGCGCCGACGATCTTCGTGAACAGCGCCAGCGCCTCGTCGGGGGACATCACGTCCAGGTCGACCAGGTGGGCGCCGGCCAGGTCCACCATCCGCACCCGGGCGGTGACCAGCGCGGCGCAGCCCTCCGTGCCGGGCAGCAGCGGGCGCACCTGCGCCGCGTCGCGGGCGTTGTCGAGGAGGACCAGGACCCGCCGGCCGTCCAGCACCGACCGGTACAGCGCGGCCCGTTCCTCCAGCGAGTCGGGGATGGCCGTGTCCGGCGTGCCGAGCGCCCGCAGGAACGAGCCGAGGACCGTCTCCGGTTCCGCGGCCCGCGGTCCGGCGCCCTGGAGGTCGACGTACAGCTGCCCGTCCGGGAAGGCGGTCCGGGCGCGGTGCGCCACGTGCACGGCCAGGGTGGTCTTGCCGACGCCGCCGATCCCGGCGAGCGCCGAGACGGCCATCACCCGGCCCTCGGCCTCCGAGGCGGAGGCGAGGATCTGGCTCAGCTCGGTGACGAAGGAGGCACGGCCGGTGAAGTCGGGCACGGTCGCCGGGAGCTGGGCCGGGCGGACCGCTGCGGGCGCGGGCTCGGCGAGGGAGGCGGAGGGCTCCGCGAGGGCCGGGTCCGCCTGGAGGATGCGCTGCTGGAGGTCGCGCAGACCGGGGCGCGGGTCGACGCCGAGTTCCTCCGCGAGCAGCCGCCGGGTGTCGGCGTACACGGCGAGCGCCTCCGCCTGCCGGCCGCTGCGGTAGAGCGCCAGCATCAGCAGCTCGCGCAGGCGTTCCCGCAGCGGCTGCGCCGCCGTGAGCGCCGTCAGCTCCGACACCGCCTCCGCGTGACCGCCCTGCTCCAGGTCCAGGTCGAGACGGGTTTCGACGAGTTGCAGCCGCCACTCGTCGAGCCGTACCCGCTGCGCGTCGGCGTACGGTCCCGGCACGCCCGCCAGCGGCTCGCCGTCCCACAGCGCCAGCGCCTGCCTGAGCAGGTCCCGCGCGGGGCCGAGGCCACCAGCGTTGCGCGCCTTCTCCGCCTGAGCCGCCAGGTCCTGGGCGACCGCCAGGTCCAGCGCGCCCGTGCGCAGGCCACGCACCGCGTAGCCGCCGGACTCGCTGACGAGGACGCCGGGGTCCAGCACCTTGCGCAGCCGCGAGGCGTACGTGCGCACCGCGGCGAGGGCCTGCAGCGGCGGCTCGGTGCCCCAGAGCGCGTCGATCAGCTCCGGCGCGGTCGCCGTCCTGCCCTCGCGCAGCAGCAGGGCGGCGAGCAGGGCGCGCTGCTGCGGGGAGCCGGTGTTGACCGGTTCCCCCTCGCGCCAGGCGCGCACCGGACCGAGCACGCTGAAGCGCAGCACCGCCGACTCCTGCCCCAAGGAGCCGGGACGCCGCTGCTCCGGTACTCGCGGTCCACCGTCCATCCGTTCGTCCCCCTAGGCATCCCGAACAACTACGTCAGTTTGCCTTGTACAGGGCGGATGCGTCAGCCGTGCGAGACGGCGATCACAGCGGGCGCGCGGGAGTCCACAACCTCTTCACGTTCTCTTTGCGGCGGCGCGGGGTCCCGCACGGCCCGTACGCCCCGGGTTCCGCGCCCGCCCGATGGGGTGACCGCGCGTCAGGGGCGATGTACGTCAGGGGTGACCGCGTGCGCCAGGGATGTCCGGGTACATCAGGGATGTCCGGGTACGGCAGGGGTGACGCGTTCGCCGGGAGCGGCCGTACGTCAGGTCGGCGCCGCCGCCGGGAGCAGGTCGGCCGGCCGGTCCAGCCACGCCCGGGTGGTCCCGTCCGGTCCGACGGTGAGGCCGAACCGGTCGACACCCGGCCTGCCCCGCTCGACCCACCACGCCAGGGCCCGCTCCACCTCGTCCCACAGGCGTCGCGGCCCCGACTGGTGGACCGTGCCGCCCGGTTCTCCGCCGCGGAACCCGACGGCCGCCCAGGACCGGCTCGTCAGGTCGAAGAACCACGCCTTCCCCGCATCGTCGCCCCGCTTGTTGACGACGTGGGCGCAGTCGGGCACGCAGAGCCCCGCCACGAACCGCGCGGGCTCGTAGCGGTCCCCCAGGTCCGCCAGGGTGAGCCGGGTGCGGGACATCTCGGCGTCGCCCGGGAAGGCGGGGACGTGCGCGCGGAACCGGTCCCAGTCGAGACGCTGGGCCCGTAGTTTCATGAACTCGACCATGCGCAGGAACCGTCCGGACGCCTGGCCGTCCTCGTCCACGGTCAGCCGGACCAGCGCGTCCTGATCGCTGTAGTGGGTACCCCACGGGGCGAGGACGATCCCGCCCGGCCGGGTCTGCGCGAGCCAGGCGGACGGGACGGCCCGCACGCCCGCCGTGACGATCACCCGGTCGTACGGTGCCCCGGCCGGCCACCCGTCCCGGCCGTCGCCGTGCACGACCTCGGGGCCGAGTCCCGCGCGCTGCAACGCCGCGCGGGCCCGCGCGGCGACGGCCGCGTCGATCTCGACGCTGACCACGTTGCCGTCGCCCAGCCTGCGGGTGAGCAGTCCCGCGTTCCAGCCGGTCCCGGTGCCGATTTCGAGCACCCGCATGCCGTCGTTCACGTCCAGGTCGCGGAGCATGGCGGCGACGACGGAGGGCATGCTCGCGGAGCTGGTGGCCACGGTGCCCGGCGCGGTGCCGCCGCTGTGCGCGCCGTCGTCCCACTGGGTCACGAGCGGGACGTTCGCGCGGGCCGCCCGCTCCCACGCCTCGGGGTCGTCGGTGCGGGAGACGGGGAGGCTGCGGCCGGTGGCCATGTCGTAGGCCCAGACGAGGTCCGGCAGGAAGCGTGCGCGGGGTACGGCCCTGAAGGCTTCTGCCCATGCGGGCGCCAGGGCTCCGGTTTCGCGGAGGGACCGCGCCGGTTCGTCACCGGCGCGGCCTTCCTGATCGGCGGCGGACGTCACTTGCGGTGCTTCCCGTCGCCTTCCGGCGTGTCACCGTCCGGGGGCGGCGGCGGAGGCGGCGTCCAGGGCTGGCCGGGGAGTTCGTCCTCGCCGCTGCCCCCGTCGCCGGTGTTCCACATGATCGGTGCCCTCATCGGCGAACCCTCCTCCTGTTTGCGGACTTTCCCTGACTTGTCATACCTGTTGGGCGAGGCGGCGAACAAGGTCGTACTGCCGGGTTCGGGGCGGGGCGGGAGTCGTTGGGGGTGGCGTGGGGTCCCGCACGGCCCGCACGCCCCGGGTTGTGCGCTCACTCGATGGGGTGACGGCGCGTCATGGGAGACGGTACGTCAGGGATGACCGACCCGTGCCTGGTGTGCGCAGACCTCATCGGTGACCCTTCGCTCATGCTGCTTCCAGTGCCTCATGAGAAGGCCGAACTGATCGAAGTCGTCCGCATCGCCGGTCCGGCACCGCATTGCGGCACGGAGGTCCTGGCCGGTGACGATGTCGCTCTCTGGGGGGCGGCCCAGGTCGACCGGGTCCTGGCGTTGATCGGCGACATCCCGGGCAGCGAGCTGTACCGCTGTTTCTTCCCGGGATGGGGCATCCGGGTCCGCGGTGCCACCGGACTCCTCTTTCAGCTGGCCTTCTGCTTCGACTGCCACGGAGTACGGCTGTGGGGGCCGGACGTGCCGGCCGGACAGGAAGGGATCCACAGCTTTGATCCCGACAGCGCTCCCGCTCGGGAACTGCTCCGGCACTTCCGCGAGTCCGCGTCCGGCCAGGCGTGAGATCCGTACGGACGCCGCCCCGCCGCCCCGAAGCCCAAGGCCGCGCCGACCGCCCCCCGCACGCTAGCTGACGGACCGTCAGATCGGCGCTACCGTGACTTCATGGAGACCCAACCCGCAGCCCCCTTCCCGGAGATCATCTCCGTCGACGACCACACCGTGGAGCCGGCCCGTGTCTGGCAGGACCGGCTCCCCAGGAAGTACCTGGACACCGGTCCGCGGATCGTGCGCGCGCCGCTGAAGGAGATGTCGTTCCTCGGCGGCCGGTTCAAGCCCGTCATGGGCGCCCCGGGCGACGAGGGCCCGGTCGGCGACTGGTGGGTGTACGAGGACCTGCACCGGCCGCTGACCCGCCTGGACACCGCCGTCGGCTACAGCAGGGACGACATCAAGCTGGAGGTGATCACGTACCAGCAGATGCGCGCGGGCTCGTTCGACGTGCCGCAGCGGCTCGACGACATGGACGTCAACCACGTGCAGTCCGCGCTCTGCTTCCCCACCTTCCCCCGGTTCTGCGGGCAGACCTTCACCGAGGCCGCCGACCGGGACCTCGCGCTGCTGTGCGTGCGCGCCTACAACGACTGGATGGTGGACGAGTGGTGCGGGCCCGACGCCCGCGGCCGGCTGATCCCGCTCGCCCTCATCCCGCTGTGGGACGCCCGGCTCGCCGCCGAGGAGGTGCGGCGCAACGCGGCCCGCGGGGTGCGGGCCGTCGCCTTCTCGGAGATACCCCCGCACCTGGGCCTGCCGTCGGTGCACACCGACGAGTGGGACCCGTTCCTCGCCGCCTGCGACGAGACCGGCACCGTGGTGGCGATGCACATCGGCTCCAGCAGCCGGATGCCGTCCACCTCCGCCGACGCCCCGCCCGCCGTCGGTTCCACGATCACCTTCGCCAACTGCTGCTTCTCGATGGTCGACTGGCTGATGAGCGGCAAGTTCGAGCGCTTCCCGAACCTGAAGGTGATGTACGCGGAAGGGCAGATCGGCTGGATCCCGTACATCCTGGAACGCGCCGACGTGGTGTGGGAGGAGAACCGCGGCTGGGGCGGGGTGGCCGACAAGGTGCACCGGCCGCCGTCCGAGCTGTTCGCCGAGCACGTCTACGGCTGCTTCTTCGACGACGCCTTCGGGCTGCGCAACCTCGACTCGATCGGCGTCGGCAACGTCCTGTACGAGACCGACTACCCGCACTCCGACTCCACCTGGCCGAAGTCCCGCGAGGTCGGCGAGGCCCAGATGGGCCACCTGCCGGCCGACGTCGTCGAGCGGATCGTACGGGGCAACGCGATCGACCTGCTGGGGCTTGCGGCGGACGGCCGCTGGGCGGGCCCGCGGTGACCGGGTCCCCGGCGGGCCTCGCGTACGGCATCCAGCTGCCCGTGCAGTCGCAGAGCACCATCTACGCGGAGAGCTGGGAGGCCGACGCCGGGCCCGCCGACCTCGTCGAGATCGCCCGCACCGCGGACCGGGCCGGCTTCGACTACATCGCCTCCTGCGACCACGTCGCCATCCCGCGCCGGCTCGCCCCGGCGATGAGCACGGTCTGGTACGACCCGGTGGCCACGCTCGCCCACCTCGCCGCCGTCACCACCCGCACCCGGCTGCTCAGCCATGTGGCGATCGTGGGCCTGCGCCACCCGCTGCTGACCGCGAAGCAGTACGCGACCCTCGATCACCTCTCCGGCGGACGGCTGGTCCTCGGCGTGGGCGCCGGGCACGTGGCGGAGGAGTTCGCCGTGCTGGGCGCGGACTTCCGGCAACGGGGGGCCGTGCTCGACGAGTGCGTGGACGCCCTGCGGGCCGCTCTCGGGCCCGAGGAGTACCCCGTGCACCACGGGAAGTTCTTCGACTTCGAGGGGCTCGGGCAGCGGCCCAGGCCCGCCCAGGAACGGGTGCCCGTGTGGGTCGGCGGGTCCTCGCCGCCCGCCGTGCGCCGGGCCGCCCTCAAGGGCGACGGCTGGCTGCCGCAGGGCGATCCGCGCGGCCGGCTGCCCGAGCTGATCGCCGAACTCAGGCGGCTGCGCGCCGAGGCGGGCATCGAGGCGCCGCTGACCGTCGGCGCCATCACCGAACCGCTGTACGTCGGCCGTCCCGCCTGGGACGTCGGCCGCCGCACCCTCAGCGGCTCCCCGGACGCCCTGGCCGAGTCGCTGCGGGCCTACCGGGCGATCGGTGTGGACCAGATCCAGGTGCGGTTCCGCTGCCGCAGCCGCAGCGAACTGACCGACCAGATGGCCGCGTTCGGCGCGGACGTGGCCCCCGACCTCTAACAGCAGGAGGAGCAGGCATGGGCAAGCTGGACGGACGTGTCGTCATCGTCACCGGCGCGGCACGCGGGCAAGGCGAGCAGGAGGCCCGTCTCTTCCGGGCGGAGGGCGCCCAGGTCGTCGTCGCCGACGTCCTCGACGACCAGGGGCGGGCGGTGGCCGAGGAGCTGGGCGCGCTGTACGTCCACCTCGACGTCGCCGAGGAGGACGGCTGGCGGGCGGCGGTGGCCGCGGCCAAGGAGGCGTACGGGCATGTCGACGGGCTGGTCAACAACGCCGGCATCCTGCGCTTCAACACCCTGGTGGACACGCCGCTGGAGGAGTTCCTCCAGGTCCTGCGGGTCAACCAGGTCGGCTGCTTCCTCGGGATCAAGACGGTCGCGCCCGTGCTGGAGGACGGGGGCACGATCGTGAACACCGCGTCCTACGCGGCGCTGACCGGGATGGCGGGGGTGGGCACGTACACCGCCACCAAGCACGCGATCCTCGGGCTCACCCGGGTGGCCGCGCTGGAGCTGGCGGACCGGGGGATCCGGGTCAACGCGGTCTGCCCCGGCGCGATCGACACGGCGATGTCCAACCCGGCGCAGCTGGATCCCACGGCCGACGCGGAACAGATGAGCCGGGCGCTGGACGAGCTGTACCGCAAGCTCGTACCGCTGGGGCGGATCGGACGCCCGGAGGAGGTGGCGCGGCTGGCGCTGTTCCTGACCTCCGCGGACTCCTCGTACGTCACCGGGCAGCCGTTCGTGGTCGACGGCGGCTGGCTGGCGGGGGTCTCGGTCATCTGAGCACCCGCACGGCCGTGGCTGAGCGCCCGCACAGCCGTAGCCCGACCACGCGCACAGCCTTGGCTGACTGGCCGTCAGCCTCTTGACGGTCCGGGCCGCCGGTGCCACAGTCGGCGGCAAGCCATATCTGACGGATCGTCAGAAATGGATGACAGGGACGACGACAGGGGACGGTGAACCTCCTTGGAATTCGGGCTCTTTGTACAGGGATACGTGGGCAAACGCGCCGAGACCGACCCGCTTGCCGAGCACAAGGCGCTGATGGAGGAGACCGAGTACGTCATTCAGGCGGACAAGTCCGGCTTCAAGTACGCCTGGGCGTCCGAGCACCACTTCCTGGAGGAGTACTCGCACCTGTCCGCCAACGACGTCTACCTCGGCTACCTGGCCCACGCCACCGAACGCATCCACCTCGGCTCGGGCATCTTCAACCCGCTCGCCCAGGTCAACCACCCGGTGAAGGTGGCCGAGAAGGTCGCCATGCTCGACCACCTCACCGGCAACCGCTTCGAGTTCGGCAGCGGCCGGGGCGCCGGCAGCCACGAGATCCTCGGCTTCATCCCCGGCATCACCGACATGAACTACACGAAGGAGATCTGGGAGGAGACGATCGCCGAGTTCCCGAAGATGTGGCTCCAGGACGAGTACCAGGGCTTCCAGGGCAAACACTGGTCGCTGCCGCCCAGGAAGGTGCTCCCCAAGCCGTACGGGAAGTCGCACCCGGCGATGTGGTACGCGGCCGGCTCCCCGCCCTCGTACGCCATGGCCGCGAAGAAGGGCCTCGGCGTCCTCGGGTTCAGCGTCCAGAAGGTCTCCGACATGGAATGGGTGCTGGACCAGTACAAGACGGCGATCGTGAACGCGGAACCCATCGGGGACTTCGTGAACGACAACGTGATGGTGACGACCACCGCCATCTGCGCGCCGACCCACGCGGAGGCGATCGAGATCGCGGTGAACGGCGGGCTGCACTACCTGCCCTCGCTGGTCTTCCGCTACCACGACACCTTCCCGCGGCCCGAGGGCTTCCCGGAGTGGCCGGAGACGCTGCCGGAGTACACCGCCGAGTTCGTCGAGGTCCTCATCGAGGAGGAACTGCTCATCTGCGGCGACCCCGACGAGGTGCTGAGCCAGTGCAAGCGCTGGGAGCAGGCGGGGGCGGACCAGATCAGCTTCGGGCTGCCGGTGGGCGTGCCGAAGGAGGAGACGCTCCAGTCGATCAGGCTGATCGGGGAGCACGTGATCCCCAAGATCGACACGGACCCGGTGCACCGGACGTCGCGGTTCCGGGCGGCGGCGTGATCGCTGGTCCCGGTTCCGGGACCCGAGGTGAGCGCCGTGGCGGGGTGCGGCCTGCGTGAGGCCGGCCGCTCCCCCCGGTTCTCGGCTTCGCCCGAAGAACGGGGGACCCCGGTTCCCCGCGCCCCGCCAGGGAGGACGCCGCCCCGCAATCGAGAAGGGAGCCCCATGCTTGATCACGTCATCAAGGGCGTGACCGTCGTCGACGGGACCGGTGCGCCCGGGTTCACCGCCGACGTCGGCATACGGGACGGCCGGATCGCCGCCGTCGGCACCGTCACCGAGGAGTCCCGCAGCACCGAGGACGCCACCGGCCTCGTCCTCACCCCAGGCTTCGTCGACCCCCACACCCACTACGACGCCCAACTCTTCTGGGACCCGTACGCGACCCCCTCCCTGAACCACGGGGTGACCACGGTGGCCGCCGGCAACTGCGGGTTCACCCTGGCGCCGCTGAACCCCGGGCGCCCCCAGGACGCCGACTACACCCGGCGGATGATGTCCAGGGTGGAGGGCATGTCCCTGGTGGCGCTGGAGGAGGGTGCGCCCTGGAGCTGGCACTCCTTCAAGGAGTACCTGGACGCCCTGGACGGCCGGATCGCGGTCAACGCCGGGTTCATGGTCGGCCACTGCGCACTGCGCCGCCACGTCATGGGCCCGGACGCGGTCGGCGGCCAGCCCACCGACGAGCAACTGGCCGAGATGGTCCGGCTGTGCCACGAGGCCATGGACGCCGGTGCCTGGGGCTTCTCCACCACCCAGTCCTCCTCGCACGCCGACGGCGACGGACAGCCGGTGGCGTCCCGGCACGCCCGGCCCGCCGAACTGCTGGCGCTGGCCCGGGCGGTGGGGGAGCACGAGGGCACCCAGATCGAGGCGATCGTGGCCGGCTGCCTCGACCAGTTCAGCGATGCCGAGATCGATCTGTTCGTGGAGCTGAGCGCGACCGCGGGCCGGCCCCTGAACTGGAACGTCCTCACCGTCGATGCGGCCGTCCCGGAACGGGTGCCGCGGCAGCTGAGCGCGAGCGAACGGGCCCGCGCGGCGGGCGGCCGGGTGGTCGCGCTGACCATGCCGATCCTCACGCCGATGAACATGTCCCTGGGCACCTTCTGCGCCCTGAACCTGATCCCCGGCTGGGGCGAGATCCTCGGCCTGCCGGTGCCCGAACGGATCGCGAAGCTGCGCGACCCCGGGGTGCAGGAGGAGATGCTGCGCCGTGCCCAGTCCAAGGAGGCGGGCGTCTTCCGGCGGCTGACGGACTTCGGGCGGTACGTCATCGGCGACACCTACAGCGAACACAACCGCGGACTGACCGGCCGGGTGGTCCAGGACCTGGCCCGGGAACGGGACCAGGAACCCTTCGAGTGCCTGGTGGAGATCTGCGCGGCCGACGACCTGCGTACGGTCCTGTGGCCGATGCCCACCGACAACGACCCGGCCTCCTGGACGCTCAGGGCGCAGACCTGGCAGCACGAGGACGTGCTGCTCGGCGGCTCCGACGCGGGCGCCCACCTGGACCGCATGTGCGGGGCCCCGTACACCACCCGCTTCCTCGGCGACTGCCTGCGCGGTCGCAGGCTGGTCGGCCTGGAGACAGCGGTGAAGATGCTGACGGACGACCCGGCGCGGCTGTTCGGGCTGCGCGAACGCGGCCGGATCCGCGAGGGCTGGCACGCGGACCTGGTCCTCTTCGACCCGGAGCGGATCGACGCGGGCCAGGCCACCCTGGTGCACGACCTGCCGGGTGACAGCCCGCGCCTGGACTCCAGGGCGATCGGGATCCGGGCGGTGTGGGTCAACGGCGTGGAGGCGATCCGCGACGACAAGGTGAGCGGGGCGGTGCCCGGCCGGGTACTGCGCTCGGGCCGGGACACCGAGACGGTGAGCACGCGGTGAGCCGGGAGGGCGGGCATGGGGCGAGCGGCCCGGACGACCGGCAGCCGCTGTTCATCGGCGGCGAGTGGGTCGAACCCGCCGCCGGCCACTACCCGGTGACCGACCCGGCGACGGAACGGACCGTGGGCCTCGCGCCCGAGGCGTCGGCGGACCAGGTGCGGGCGGCCTGCGCGGCGGCCCGCGAGGCGGCCGGACCCTGGTCGCGCACGCCGCCGCAGGAACGGGCCGCCGTGCTCGCGCGGGCCGCCGACCTCATCCGCGGCCGGCTGGTCCCGTACGCCGACCTGGCCCGCGCGGAGACCGGCGCCACGACCGGGACGGCGCGCGGCATGCAGGTCGCGGTGGCGACGGCCCGGTTCCGCCGCTACGCCCGCGTCGAACCGGCCGAGTGGGCGATCGAGCCGCAGATCAACGAGGCGGGCCCGATGGGTCCCGCCGCCGTGCTGGGCGCCCTCGCGGTGCGGCAGCCGGTCGGCGTCGTCGCGTGCATCACTTCCTACAACAACCCGTGGGCGAACCCGGCCGGAAAGGTCGCCCCGGCGCTCGCGATGGGCAACACGGTGGTGGTGAAACCGGCCCCGCAGGACCCGCTGTCGGTGTACCGGATGGCCCGCGCGCTGCAGGAGGCGGGTGCGCCGCCGGGAGTGGTGAACGTCGTCTCGGGGCGCGCGGTGGCCGTCGGCGAGGCGGTCGTCGACTCGCCCGACGTCGACATGGTCAGCTTCACCGGGTCCACCGCGGTCGGGCAGCGCATCGCCGAGGTGTGCGGCCGGACGATGAAACGCCAGCTGATGGAGCTGGGCGGCAAGGGCGCGGCGCTCGTCTTCGACGACGCGGACCTCGCCTCGGCGGTCGCCGGGATCGGCACCACGTTCTCCTTCTACAGCGGGCAGATCTGCACCGCGCCGACCCGGGTGCTGGCGCAGCGCGGGGTGTACGACCGGCTGGTCGCCGGGCTCGCGGCGTACGCGGCGCGGCTGAAGGTGGGCGACCCGGCACAGCCGGGCACGGTGGTGGGGCCGGTGATCTCGGCCGAACACCGGGACCGGGTCGAGTCGTACGTCGAACTGGCCCGCAAGGAGGGCGCGACGGTGGTGGCGGGCGGCGAACGGCCGCCGCTGGAGCACGGCTTCTACGTGGCGCCGACCCTGCTGGCCGACTGCACGAACGACATGCGGTCGGCCCGCGAGGAGATCTTCGGCCCGGTGGTGTCGGTGATCCCCTTCGACGACGAGGAGGAGGGCGTCCGGCTGGCCAACGACAGCGACTACGGCCTGCTCGACTACGTCTGGTCCGGCGATGTGGCCCGGGCGTTCCGGGTGGCGCGGCGGCTGCGGGCCGGCGGGGTCGGCATCAACACCGTCGGCCGCAACATGGAGGCGCCGTTCGGGGGCTTCAAACGCAGCGGAGTGGGCCGGGACGTCGGCTCCTACGCCCTGCACGCCTACAGCGAGGTCCAGGCGCTGGTCTGGCCGGGCTGAGTGACGGGGGAGGGCGGGCCGTTCACCCCGTCAGATCCACCCGGACTGTCAGCAGGTCCGTGCCGAAGGCACGGACCGCGGTGCTGTTCAGCAGGGGCAGACGGCGCAGCCGGGCCCGGGCGTCGTCGTCCGGGAGGAGATGTGCGGTGCCGGTGTGCCAGCGGCCCCCGATCCGGACCCGGACCCGGGGATCGGCCTGGATGTTGCGTACGTACTGGGACTTCAGGCCGAACTCCGACACCAGCCAGAAGGAGTCGCCGACCCGCCGCCCGCCCACCGGCGTCCGCCGGGGCAGGCCCGAGGTCCGGCCCGTCGTCTCCAGCACCGTCTGCAACGGAAGCCGCCGCGTGAGCGGATTGGCCAGATGACGCTGGAAGCGGGTGACGATGCGGTGCTTCAGCTCGGAACGGCTGGTCTGCTCGGACACGGGGGCTCCTGGGAGGCGGCGGGACGGCGGAACGGCGGGACGCGACGGGTGGGCCCGATCACCGTCCGGTGGCCGGGGCCAGGGGCGCGCGGGTCCGCAGCGCGTGAAGGAGGGCGGTGAAGGCGGCGGGGCTGGTGGTGAGGACGGTTCGGGGCGGGGTGGGGCGGTCGGTGAGGTGGACGGCGGCGGGGGTGGTGGATATGTGGACGCAGGCTTCCCCTTCTTGGCAGTAGGACGACTTCTGCCAGTGGCGCGTGGACATACCGGTTCCTCCACTACAGGTTCTGAGTGATGACCTGGATCAGGTCTCGGGACTTCTCGGGGCTGAGTGCAGAGGCTTCCACCACGTCCAGCAGCCGTCGGTACTTTTCCAAGTGGGCCTCGGCATCGACCAGCAGGGGACCGTGGAACTGGTCCAGTTGCACGGTGTCCAGTTCAGGTACGGGACCGCACAGGTAGTTGATGGACTGGCCCGACCCCGGGAAGGCCCCGATGTCGAAGGGAAGTACCCGAATGGTGATGTGGTCCCGCAGGCTCATGCTGATCAGATGCCTGAGCTGGTCGCGGGCCACCCGTCGGCCGCCCACCCGCATGTGCAGGGCTGCTTCGTGGATGACGGTCCTGTACGGATTCGGGTTCTTCCGGAACACCACGTCCTGACGTTTGACGCGGTGCGAGACGCGGTGCTCCACTTCCGGCGGTGTAGGAGCCGGGATCGCCTTGCTGAAGATCTCCCGGGCGTGCTCGGCGGTCTGGAGCATGCCGGGGACGTGCGCGGTGAAGGCGGTACGGATGGCCGTCGCGTGGTGTTCCAACTCGGCGAGGGTGAGCAACCCTGACGGAAGCACCTCGCGGTAGGCCTCCCACCACCAGCCACGCGTCTTCTCGCCGGCCATGTCCACAAGGGCATCGACGTAGGGCTGGTTCGTGCACGAGTAGACGTTGGCCATTGCTCTGACGCGTTCGGGGCTCACCCCGAACCTGGCTGACTCCACATTGCTGAGTTGACCCGAGCTGG
Source organism: Streptomyces sp. NPDC006012 (assembly GCF_042871185.1). Classification (NCBI taxonomy): domain Bacteria; kingdom Bacillati; phylum Actinomycetota; class Actinomycetes; order Kitasatosporales; family Streptomycetaceae; genus Streptomyces; species Streptomyces sp. NPDC006012. The sequence goes on along the minus strand of NZ_JBIAIE010000008.1, from coordinate 40,106 downwards.
TGCCGAGCATCTGTGCGGCCTCGGTGGAGTTCAGGCCTGCCCGCTCGCGGAGTTTGCGCAGCTCAGCAGCGAGTCGGATGCGTCGGGCCGTTGGCGCGGGCCTTGACGCCATAACGACTCCTTTCTAATCGGCGTACGGCGAACTCGTCACCCACACGAGGGAGATAGGGCTGAGATTCTTCGAAAGCTCGCAAAGCAGCTTTGCGATGCCTCTATCGTCATTGCTGGGCGCCCCACCTGGAAGCGCACCGTGGGACGCCACGGCAGAGACACCAGGCACCTGTCCAACCCCCCCCTCAGTGACCGGAGACTTCCGATGGCCACCGTATCCCCGCCCTGGAACTACACCCTGCATCTTCCGCACGATCCACGCGCACCGGGAATCGCGCGGGGCGCCCTGAGGCTGATTCTCGCCGCCCACGAGATGCCCGAACTCACTCCCACCGCGGAGCTGCTGGCGGCGGAGTTGCTGGCCAACTCGCACTGCCACACCAAGGGGCCGTACGCCCTTCGCGTGCGCTCGGCCGAGCCCGGCCGCCTCCGGGTGGCCGTATGGGACACGGACCCCCGTGTCCCGCCGGGCTTCTCGAACGCGGATTTGGCCCTGCCCCCGCCGGACGCCGAGCACGGCCGCGGGCTGCCCCTGGTGCGGGCCTGTGCGGATGCCTGGGGCGCGTCGGTGCTGCGCGAGCTGGGCGCGTCCAAGGGCGGCAAGTTGCTGTGGGCCGAGTGCGGCGGCGGGGCCGCCTCCGGGTGACGGGGCCGTACTCGGCGGCCCGTCGCACGAGCCGGCTCCCCGCCGCCGCACTCGGCCTCAGACCCGCCCGAGGAAGATCGGGTTCGTGAAGCCCGCGAGCGCGCCGGGCACCGGGCCCGCCGCCGTCTCGTGCCGCAACTCGGCCCGTACGTACGCCGCGTACGACGGTGTCGTCCGCCACTGGACGACCCCCGAACCGCTCACCGGCAGCGGGTCGCCGGTCAGCAGGACACCCTCGTCGGTGACGAGGCGGACCGTGCAGCGCGGTGCGCCGGAGACCTCCAGACGGACCGTCACCGGGGTGTCCGGGTCCACCTCAAGGCGCTCGCCGATGCCCGCCTGCCGGGCCCGTCCGCCGGTGGCCGTGAACGTCATCGTGACGTCCTTCGACTCGGCGACGTAGGAGCGGCCCGCGCGGATGCCCTCCTGGATGGCCTCGCGGGTCAGGTCGTCGGCGAGGACGACCGTCTGGGGCGAGCCGACCGGGTCCGGGTTGCGGTGCGCGTCGCTGTTGCCCATCGCCGGCAGCCACCGCCGGTTCTCCCGCACCGACGCCACCAGCTGGTTGTCCCACTCGGCGAGGGTGACCTCGTCGTCGGGGGTGTAGGGGCCGTTCCACACCTCCAGCGCATCCGCCTCGCCGAAGCCGAACTTCCAGCCGCAGCCGACGCAGGTGGCGTGCGGATGGGCCGGCACGACCAGGCCGCCGGACCTGCGGATCTGCCGCGCGAACCGGCCGAACCGGTTCTCCCGGGCCCGGTAGCGCCAGTCGACGAAGGTGCCCGGGTCGGTGCCGAGGGCCACCACGTGGCCGTTGCGCGTGGTGATCTCCTCGCCCAGCATGACCAGCAGGTCGTCGCCCGCCGCGTCCGCCCAGTGCGCGTGCGCCGAGTGCGTGTTGTGATCCGAGGAGTTGATGAAGTCCAGGCCCGCGGCCCGGGCCAGCGCCGCGATCTCGGCCGGGGTGCGGCGGCCGTCGGAGTGCCAGGAGTGCAGGTGGCAGTCGCCCCGGTACCAGGCCCGGCCGCGCCCCTTGGCCCGCTCGGGCGGATACACCGGCCGCACCGCCTGCCCCTGCGGGCCGTAGGTCAGCGTGACGGTGAGTTCGTAGGCCAGGCCCTGCGGCGCCACCGTGTAAGGGCCGAGGACGACGTACCAGGTGCCCTTGGCGACCGGGCCCGGGAGATAGCCCGGGGTCGCGTCGTCCGCCCGGACGAAGAACTCCGTGCGGGCGCCGCCCGACCAGCCCCGGAAGCCCTCGCCGCCCAGGTCGGTGCCGCGCTGGTCGAACAGGCCGATGTCGAGCGCGTTGCCCTGGACACCGGCCGGCACCGACGGTCTCTCGTAGGTGTAGGAGACCTTCAGTTCCCGCACTCCGGAGGGCACCTCGACGGGTACGTGGACGAAGTCGGGGGCGCCGGGCGGCAGCGTGCCGCGCACGGTCCTGGTCTCTTCCTGCTGTCCGTCCGCTGCGGCGAAACTCACGCTTCCCAAGGTAAGCGCCGCCGCGGCTCCCGTCACGAACAGGGCGCGTCGGCCCAGGCCGGGTCCGCCGCCGTGGTCCTCATCGCACATGCTGCTCTCCCTCGCGTCGCGGGTGGCTGCCGTGGTGTGTGTGGGGGGTCGCGCGTCACCCTCGTACACGCTCGTGAACCGCGGGACAAGGGAAGGGGATCGATCGCGGTCGGGTGCCTGCCATTCCGAGGCGGGCGGTGCCGGGCCGGGAGCGACCGAATGCCGACCGGTCGGTATGGACAGATGGCGGCGGCCCGGGTACAGATGGGGCATGCGTATCGCCGCCACGATCTTCCTCACCGACGAGACCATCACGCCCGTCCGCCTCGCCCGGGAACTGGAGGAGCGCGGTTTCGCGGGGCTGTACCTGCCCGAGCACACCCACATCCCGGTCGAGCGGACCACCCCGAACCCGTCGGGCGGCGAACTGCCGCGGGAGTACGGCCGCACCCTCGACCCGTTCGTCGCGCTCGGGCAGGCCGCCGCGGTGACCGACCATCTGGGCCTGGGGACCGGCGTCACGCTGGTCGCCCAGCACGACCCGATCGCCCTGGCCAAGCAGATCGCGACCCTGGATCACCTCTCCGGCGGCCGTTTCACCCTGGGCGTCGGCTTCGGCTGGAACGTGGAGGAGGCCGCCGACCACGGTGTGCGGTGGCGTGCCCGCAGGGAACTGATCCGCGACCGGATGCGGCTGATGCAGGCGCTGTGGGCCGGTGAACCCACCGCCTACGAAGGGGAGTTCGGCAGCGTCCGGGCCAGCTACGCCCACCCCAAGCCCGCGCAGCAGCCGCGCGGCCCGGTGACCGGCCCGCGCACCCTGGTCGGCGGGGCCGCGGGGCCCAAGCTGTTCGCGCACATCTCCGAGTACGCCGACGGCTGGCTGCCGATCGGCGGGCGCGGCCTCACCGAGTCGCTGCCCGTGCTGCGCGCGGCGTGGACGGACGCGGGCCGCGACCCGGCCGCCCTCCAGGTCGTGCCGTACGCCGTCCAGCCGACCCCCGGCAAGCTCGCCCACTACGCGGAACTCGGCATCGAGGAGACGGTGGTGCAACTGCCGTCGGCCGGGGAGGCGGAGGTGCTGCGGGCCCTCGACGCGTACGGCGCGCTGCTGGGGGCGCCTGTCACCGGCGCTGTGTGAGGGCCGCCGTGTGAGGGCCGGGTGAGGGTCGGCTGAGGTGCGGGGCGGGGCTTGTTGCGCCCCACCGCGGATCATGCCGGGGCTGTCGGGCGGGTCCCGGGGGGAAGCAGGGCCGACATCTGGTCGGCGATGCGGTGCAGCGCTTCCCGGGGTGCCCCGGAGGCCGCCTGGACGGCCAGACCCTGGATGACGGTGATGAGGAGCTGCGCCAGCGTGGCGGGGTCGCACTGCGGGGGGAGGTCGCCGCAGTCACGGAACGCCTGGAGCCGGTCGGTCAGCAGCTGGACCTTGTTCCTGCCGACGTGGGCGAGGAGTTGCTGGGCGGGTTGTGAGCGGGGGCCCACCGCGAGGGCGCCGTGGACGGTGAGGCAGCCGTGCGGGGTGTGCTCACCGGCGACCGTGTCGATGGCGGAGTCCAGGAGGGTGCGGACCACCGCCGCGGCCGTCGGTTGCTCCAGGGCGGCTTCCAGATATCCGCCGGGCCCGGCGAGATAGCGCTCCACGACGCGTTTGAACAGCGTCTCCTTGTCGCCGAAGGCCCCGTAGATGCTGGGGGTGCTCATGCCCATGGCGGCGGTCAGGTCGGACATGGACGTGCCTTCGTAGCCACGGGCCCAGAAGACCAGCATGGCCGCGTCCAGCGCGGTATCCGGGTCGTACCTGCGCGGACGGCCACCTGGCATGGCGATTCACTACCTTTCCAGCAGATCCGGCCACCGTAACACGGTGGCTTTAACCCAACTCCCGTGCGCCCTTTCGGGGATCGGCCCGCCCTGCGGCCTTGACGTGCCGTCAGTCGGCCCATAGTTTGCTAGCGATCGCTACAAAACTCGCCGTCCGTCGAGGAGGAAGCGCCGTGAGCTTGGTGGACCCGCACACGTCCGACCCGCGCTACACGAAGAGGAACGCCGTCTACGTCCCCGCCGGGGGAGGGAAGCACATCTGGGCCGCCGGGGACACCTACACCCTCAAGGTCGGGGCCGAGGAGACCAACGGGTCCCTGGCCCTGCTGGAAGCGACCGTTCCGCCAGGCGGCGGACCGGACCCGCACGTGCACAACGACCACGACGAAGCCTTCTACCTGCTCTCCGGCGAGCTGGAGTTCCTCAACGGCGACGAGCGGATCACGGCAGGCGCGGGCGGATTCTTCTTCGTGCCCCGCGGCACCAGGCACCGCTTCATCAATCGCGGGTACCACGCAGCCCGGATGATCTTCTTCTTCACCCCCGGCGGCATAGAAGAACTCCTGGTCGCCTCGTCGACACCCGCCGCGCCCGGGGTGGCCCCGTCCGTCCAGGAACTCCGGCCGACACCCATGGCGGAACTGATGGTGCGCTACGCCACCGAGCAACTGCCGGATCCTGCCGGATCCTGAGGGACGCCCTGCCTGCCCGCCTGCCCGCCTGCCCGCGCGGCGCCGCGACCGCACGGCGCCGCCGGTTCCAGCCGCGAAGAAAGGAAGCGAACGTGTCGACCGGGCTCGACGGCTTCGAACACGCCTACGCGCACGTCAACGGGGTGCGACTGCACTATGTGACGGGCGGTTCGGGAGACCCGCTGGTGCTGCTCCCGGGGTGGCCTCGCACCTGGTGGCAGTACCGGAAGATGCTGCCCGCCCTCGCGGAGCACTTCCGCGTCATCGTCTGCGAGTACCGGGGAATGGGCGAATCGGAGAAACCCGAGTCGGGATACGGCAAGGCCAACATGGCCCAGGACGTCTACGAACTCGTCCGGCACCTCGGCCACGACCGGGTCAACATCGCGGGCGAGGACGTCGGTTCCTGGATCGCGTACTTCTTCGCCGCCACCCATCCACAGAGCACGGCGAAGCTGGCGATGTGGGACCCGGGAGCACCCGACCCGGTACTGGCCGCCCTGCCGGTGCTGCCCGCGTCGGCGGAGGCCAACGCCTGGCACTTCGGGTTCAACCAGCTCGACGGCCTCCCCGAGCACCTGCTCGCCGGCCGGTACCGCATCCTGATCGACTGGTACGCCGACAAGATCGCCGGTGATCCGGGGGCCATCGACGCCGAAAGCCGCGCGATCTATGCGCGGGCGTACGACTCACCCGAGGCGATCCGGGCGGTCGCCGGCTGGTACCGGACGCTCTCACAGGACATCGAGGAAGCGACCCGATTCCCCGAACTGACCATGCCGGTCCTGGTCCCGGGCGGAAACTTCCTGGAACTCTCCCGCGCGTCGAACGAGCACCGGGCCAGGGACATCCGCTTCGTCCAATTCCCCGGAGCAGGCCACTATCTGGCAGAGGAACGCCCGGGGGAGCTGAGCCGGGAACTGATCGAATTCTTCGGCGGGGCTTCGGCCGCTTGACGGGGGGCGCGGGGCGGAGAGGGGCCCCCGTGGGCGATCAGACCCGGTGGTCAGCAAGCAGCCTGGTCAGGCCGGGAGTGGCGGGGGCAGGGCGGCCACGGCGCGGTCGAAGTACGCCTGGATGTCCTCGGCAGCCCCGTACAGCTCCCCCAGATATTCCGACCAGTTCCGCACCGTGTCGGGGTCGGTGAACCGGACTGCACCGTCCGGTCGGCCGGCTTCGGTGTACAGCACCCGGTAGAGAGTCCGTCCATCGAGCAGATTCAGCTCCGGTAGCTGCGCATCCGCCTCGGCCGCCGCGACGGCGGAAGCAGGCAGCACGCGCACAGGATGCCCGCATTCCGCGCTCAGCCGGAGCCAGTGCAACTCCCACTGCACGTACGGTGTCAGCGGCGTCTCGACCACCCGAATGCGGTGGAAGACCGCCCCTCGCGCCGCATCGTCCCGGGCCCGTCGAACCAAGGCGTCACGCTCGGCCTCGAACAGCCGCAGCACAGCAGGCCAGTCCCCCTGGCGGAGTGCCTCCCGGCTGGCGTCGTTCGTCTCCTCGAAGTGCTGTAACCGCTCAAGTTTCCAGGCCACGCCATCGCGGATCGCCGCCCGCCGCTCCCGGAAGTCCCGCTTGTACTCCTCGCGTGCAAGCCGCTTGCCCAGCTCGTCAGGGTGTTCAGGGGCGAGGAGATCAAGCATCAGGAATGTCCGCCTTCGCTGCACTCAGCATGTTGCCCGGGATGACGACCAACCGCTCGTCCGGCCCCAGGTTCACCCCGTCCGGCAGACGTGACCGGTAGTGGTCGGGGAGATCGCGGCCGATCACGGCCACGTAGCCGCTGCTCACGGCATGGCGCTGCGGTGATCAGAGGGACCACGAGCCATTCGGATCGTCCACCCAGGCGCGGTGGCCATCCGGCGTGACGGTGAGCCCGAACCGCGTCACGTCGGGGGACCCCTGGCTCCGCCACCAGTGGTAGGCGCCGGACACCTCGTCCCAGAGACGACGCGGGCCTGACTGCCAGACCTGTGCCTCCGCCTGCCCATCCCGGAACATCACGCACGCCCACGACAGGTCAGAGAGGCTGTAGAACCACACCGGACGCGCGTCGTCGCGCCTGTCTGCCACAGCCTGGCGACAGGCGGGCACCCGCAGACCCAGCACGAACGGCAGGTCGGACCACTGACCGGTCAGGAACTGTCGCTCGGTCAGGGGGGTCCTGGATCTGTCGGCGTCTTCCAGGGGGCCTGCCGACAGGTAGTCCCCGGGGACGACCTTGGGGCCTCTGTGCGTCCGGAGTTTCATGAACTCCACGCGGCGAGTGAACCGTCCCTCGGCCTCATCACCGTCGGCCACCAGCCGGATCATGGCGTCCGCGTTGCCGTAGTGGGTGCCGAACGGAGCGAGGATGATCCCTCCGGGACGGGTCTGCCCGATCCAGGCGCCGGGGATCTCCCGGACCCCTGCCGTGGCCAGGATGCGGTCGTACGGCGCCGAGCCGGGACGACCCTCGAACCCGTCCCCCACGACCACCTCCGGGAACAGGCCCAGCTGGTGCAGCCGCTCACCGGCCGCCGCGGAGACCGTCCCGTCCACCTCAATGGTCGTCACGTTGTCGGACCCAAGGCGATGGGCCAGTGCGCCGGCCGTCTCGCCGGTGCCCGTGCCCACGTCCAGTACCCGTGCGCCGTCCTCCACCGCCAGGTCCTGGAGCAGCGAATACACCGTGGCCGGCATGGACGACGAACTGGTGGACAGCTTCCCCGGGCCACGAAACGGACGGACTCCGTCATCCCACTGAGTGACGATGGGGACGTTGCTGTCCGCCGCCGCGTACCAGGAATCCGCGTCTTCCTGCTTGTCGACGGTGACGCTCGCCCGGGACGCCATGTCGTAGGGCCACATCCGGTCCGGGAGGAACCCCGCCCGGTCCACGGCCGCGAACGTCGGGGCCCAGCCCGGGGACAACGCGCCGGATTCCATGAGGACCCGCCCCAGCTCCTTGCGGCCGGGGCGGTCCGTACGAAGAACGTCAGGTGTCATTTGCGGTGCTTCCCGTCACCCTTCGGGCTCGAACCGTCGGGACTCGGCGGGTCCTGCGGGGGCTGCCACGGCTGACCCGGGTGGTCGTCGTCTCCGACGTCGCCGTCCTGCGCGGCCGGCCCGATACGTACCTTCATCGTTCTCCTCCTTGCACCTCAGCCGGTGGGACATCCGTGACAGTCACGTTAGGGAGGGCGGCAGACCTGCACGAAGGAAGTTCCGCAGAGTTCCACGCGGATCACTCCAGGGCGTCGATGGCCGAAGTGATCAGGCCGCGCGCTTCGGCTCCGTACACGGCCAGCCGGGAAAACTCCGCGAATGCCTTCAGGTACTGGCGGACTTCCGTAGGCGCGGTCACGTTCACCCGGGCCGTCAGCAACTCCACTTCGGCCTGGTCGTCGTCGTAGACGGTGAAGGTCTCGATCATCCACATGCGGCGTTCCGCGGAGAACGGGATCACACCGAGGGAGACGGACGGGAACGCCATGGCGGACAGCAGATAGCCGAGTTGGCCGGCCATCGTCTCCGCATTCCCCACGCGGTGCCGGAGGACCGACTCCTCCAGGAGCAGGGCGAACCGGTGGTCCCCCGCTCGCACGACGCGCGCCGAGCGGGCCAGGCGGGCGTCCACAGCATCCGCGACGTCGTCCGGCGTCTCGTGGAACCTGCTGATGGAGCGCAGCAGGTTCGCAGCGTATTCGTGTGTCTGGAGAACGCCTGGGACGACGTTGGCGCAGTAGGTCCGGAACACCCGCGTGCGCTCGTACAGGGAGACGTACGACTCCTGGAGCCTGCGCAGGCCGGTGCGTTGGACCCGGCGCCACTCCACGTACATGTTGTCGGCCGACCGGGCCGCCGCGATCAGGTCGGCGGCTTGGTCTGCCGCCTCACAGGCCGCGCACCATCGGCGTATGTCGTCGTCCGAGGGCGGGGTCACGGCGTTTTCGAGCCGGGACACCTTGGACTTGTACCAACCGGCTCTCTCGGCCAGTGCCTGGCCGGTCAGTCCCGCGTCCCTGCGGAGTTCCCGGAGCCGGTCGGCGACCGCCTTGCGGGCAGCCTGAATGCTTGATGAGGGGGACGCGGGCATGTACGGACGTTCTGTCTATCGGATCCGGTAGACCTCGTGCGGTGCCGCGCGCTCCCACACGGCATCGAACGCCGACGCGCACAGCTTGGCCACTTCGGGTCGTTCGTCCAGTTCAGGGCCGACGGCACCGCCCTCACCGGTGAAGTGGTTCCACAGGATCGAACGACTGTCAAAGAGCCAGAAGTCGTTCCCGGGAAGCGCAATGTCCGATGCCCTCCGACGTGGTAGCCAGCGGACCAGTTCCCCGGCTGCCACGTTCTGGTACGTGCAGGCGTGCTCATAGCGGATGTACTCGCTCACCGGCTCGGACACGATGCGGGCGCGGCGGAACTCAACCCCTCGGGCCGTCGCGTCGCGGACCCAGGTGTGGAAGTCGTTCCACCAGGTGCTCGGGTCGGGATCGGGCCGCCAGCCCGATCGCCACCGCTCGAACTCGGCCCCTTCCTCCTGGATCCCGTAGGAGTCGCGCATCTCCAAGTGGACGGCCGAGTGGTGAGTGTTGGCGAGTAGGTCAGTGAACGCCAAGTCGGTCTGCGACATCGCACGCCTCCCTCAGAACGGGCACCATGCGGATGGGGAGCCTCACCACCGCTTCCGACTCCGGGACCGGGCCCGTCTCCAGGCACTCTGCCAAGAGCGTCTGCCCGGCCTTCCAGCCCTGAATGACGATCTCCTTCGCTTCGTCGTCCACCCAGGCCGTTGGACACTGCGTTCCGTTGGTGTTCGGATCCTTTGCGATGAACCGTAAGGTCATGACTGCCTCCGCCCTCGTGTGGGTTCCATGACGTTCCACGACCTTCACCTCCGGCGGCCGTGAGCGTCAAGACGGCTTTCGAGCGCAGCCCAGCTCCAAGGGCGGAAGCTCCCTGGCAAGTTCACCCTGAAGGCTGGTCGGATCCCGCTCGGACCGATGCCGGTGTCCGTTCGCTCCTGGCTTCCGTACGTCGGGCCCTACCATCGAAGTACAGCAGCCTGAGCAAACGCACTGGGGTAGGTGACCGTGAGCAACTGGGCAGACCTGACGAACGGTGAGCGCATCAAGCACCTGCGGGGCTCCGATCTGACACAGCAGGGGCTCGCCGATGTTGCGGGGCTGTCCCTCGCCCTGGTGCAGAAGGCCGAGCAGGGCCGCGGCGAGTTGTCCGTGGGTTCGCTGCTGAAACTCGCCCACGCGCTGAACACGGACGTATCCGTGATACTGGGGCAGCAGGCGCCGCGACGGGGAACGAACCGGGACACCAGGGCCGCTTTGCGGCGGCTTTCCGACGCGGTGCACGAAAGTGCGTTGGGGGACTGGGAAGGCATCGCGGAACCGAGCACGCTGACCGAGCTGTCTGCTGCTCATGATCGAATCTGTGCTGCCTATTGGCGGGGTGATTACGCCGAGTTGAGCGAACTCGTCGCCAAGGTGCTGCTCGAAGGAAGCAGACGATACGGGCAGGTGACGGGCCGCGAGAGCGAACAACTGGGTGCGATTCTGGCGAGCACCTACCAGTTTGCTTCCTCGGCCGCGATTCTGCTGGGGCAGCGTGACCTCGCGCTGAGCGCTCTCACCTCCGCTCGTCGCCTGGCACAGGATTCCGGAGACGTCGTGCTGTCCGCGCTCCTGGAGTCGACGTTGTCATGGATTCACCTCCGCAGCGCAAAGGTTCCCCGGGCGATTGCCGTCGCGGAGCGTGCGGCCATGCAGATCGAACCGTCCTTCAGCAAGGCATCCCGCCCTCGACTCCTCGCGTACGGGCGACTGATGATCTCCGCGGCCGTGGCCTCCTCGCGAAGCGGGGACGCCGTATCAGCCGATGATTATCTGTCACAGGCGCATGCGGCAGCGGCGAGGCTCGGTCGTGACGAGGCCTTGTACGGCACGCACTTCGGTCCCACAGCGGCGAACACGGAAGCCGTGGGAATCGCCGTGGCGCTCGGGAATTACGGAAAAGCGCTCAGTCTGGCATCCCGCACAGAACTACCGAGTTCTATGCCCAAACTCGCCCGCAACCGCTACAAACTCGACGTCGCCCTCGCCCAGTGCGCAGCCGGCCTTCACGACCAGGCGGGGGACACCTTGGTCGAGGTGGGCCTCGACGCCCCGGAGTGGGTCAGGCATCAGGCGTTGCCCGGTGTCATCGGGAAGCGCCTCGCGAAGGTCTCGACGGCGCGCGTCCGCAGGATCGGCGAGTTGATCGGCGTGCCCCTGATCGTGTGAGCCCTGACCGCGTGGGTCCTGATCGTGTGAGTACTACGGAACGTACGGGTGCGGGTCGGGCAACCTCGACCGGTGGTATTCCTCGTCTCTTCACTGTCAGTGATCGTGTGTGCACGATTGACGCATGGTCAGCACCGAGAGTGGACAGAGGCAGGGACGGACCGGCGTCCGTCGGACCGAACGTGATCTGAGGAGGCGTCAGGCGCTCGCCGACGCGGCGGCGGGAGTCTTCCCGGGGGAGGCTGACGTACCCGTGGTGGCCGCGAAGATCGAGCGGTTCCGCTGCGTGATCTACCTGTGCGGTGCTCCCCGCACGGACTTCGCGGCGCCTCGCGAGGAGTGCACGGAGTATGCGGAGGCGTTCGGGTGGGAGATCACGGATGTGATCGAGGAGCGCGCGGGGCTGCTGCCGCCGCACGGGCGTGCCGGGTTGGGGTGTGCCGTCGAGTGCGTCAGGAGTGGGGAGGCCGGGGCGGTGCTCACGGCGTGGCGTTCGATGATCTCGTCCGTTCCGCAGGAGTACGACGAAGTGGCCCGTGAGATCGAGAAGGCCGGTGGCTTCCTGCACGTGAAGGAGGCGGCACGCAGGGAGCAGGGGGCGGCGCGGTGACCCGGCGGGTGTTCCGCTACGTGCCGTTCACCATCGTGCAGGACCAGACGGCGGAACCGGAGTACGAAGCGCGCTGTGTGTCCGGGGAGGAGTCCGAGTGCGGGGCGCGGTCCGGTACGTACAGCGCCCCGGGGCCGGTCGAGGAGTGGCAGCGCCAGCACACGCAGGAGACCGGGCACCGGCGCTACCGGCGGGACTTCGGTGACTATGCGGTGCTGTGTCCGTCGTCGGAGCCGGTCGCACCGCCGGAACTGGTCGCGCGCGTACGGCCGGCCGGGCGCGAGCCGTGATGTTCGTCCCGGCCGCGGAGCGGCGGTGGCGCGACGCTTGGCCGCTGGCCGCGCGACCCGGTGACGGCAACGCCTGGGTGGCGGGGACGTGCTGGCTGTACTGCCGTCGTACGGGCGTGGCCGTGCTGTGGGTCGGTTCGGTGACCACGCCGGGCGCGACGGGCGATGTGTACGCCTGTGGTCCATGCATCGCGGAACTCGACCATATGGTGCGCGTCCAGATGTATGCCGGGGACGGGTGCGTCCCGTCGTGACCGGTCGGGCGGAGTCGGCGAGGGTGCCGCGGGTCGCAGTTCCCGGGCGGGAAGCCCGCTGCCCCTGGTGCGGCACACCGGGGGCAGCGGACCTTCTCGGCGCGACGTCAGCGGGGCGAATTCCCGCTGAGCGAAGACCGGGCGGCGAGGTCAGCGGTAGTAGATCGGCATGATCCGCTTGCTGTCGTCGCACCACACCTCGTTGTATCCGGCTTCATGGGCGTACTGAAGCTCCGTCGCCTCGCACGCCGCCTTCGAGGGGTAGGCCTCGGCGCCGATGGGGACCCAGCCGGCCCCGGGGGGATCGGCGGCGAAGGCGTTGGTGCTGGTCAGCGGAATGGCGATCGCCGCCATACCGGCAGCAAGGCCGACGCCGACACGCAAACGCAAGGACCTCGTGGGCCTCATGATTCCTCCACACGGTAGAGCCGTCTTCGGATTTCCCGCGCACAGTTCCTCCGCAGAGGTGCCCCGGCCGGCGGGCCGTCGGTGCCGTGCGCGTTCTTCATGAGTTCCAGATGCAAACTCTGCGGCGGAAGTTCGTGATGCGGTGAGACTGGCCGAGACCGGTCCCCTCCCCTGGGTTCATGACTGAAAACGAACGGTGCTGTCGGCGCGGCATGAAGCTGCCTCGGGCCCCGCTTGACCAGCGGAGTCCGAACGTATGCTCAAAGAATGACGACCTCCGAGACCTCCGGAACCGGCACGACAACCGGCCCGACCGAGAACTCCATGCGTCGCGCCCTCAAACGTGCCCGGGAGGGCGTCGCCCTCGACGTCTCCGAGGCGGCCGTGCTGCTCCAGGCGCGGGGCGCGGCCCTCGACGATCTGGCCGCGTCCGCTGCCCGGGTGCGGGACGCCGGGCTCGACGCGGCCGGCCGGCCCGGCGTCATCACCTACTCCAAGAGCGTTTTCATCCCGCTCACCCGGCTGTGCCGGGACAAGTGCCACTACTGCACCTTCGTCACCGTCCCCGGCAAGCTGCGCCGCGCCGGGCACGGCATGTTCATGTCCCCGGACGAGGTCCTGGACATCGCCCGCAAGGGCGCGGCGCTCGGCTGCAAGGAAGCGCTGATCACGCTCGGCGACAAGCCCGAGGACCGGTGGCCCGAGGCGCGTGAATGGCTCGACGCGCACGGCTACGACGACACCATCGCCTACGTCCGCGCCGTCTCCATCCGCATCCTGGAGGAGACCGGCCTGCTCCCGCACCTCAACCCGGGCGTCCTGACCTGGACCGACTTCCAGCGGCTGAAGCCCGTGGCGCCCTCCATGGGCATGATGCTGGAGACGACGGCCACCCGGCTGTGGTCCGAGCCGGGCGGCCCGCACCACGGCTCCCCGGACAAGGAACCGGCCGTGCGGCTGCGGGTCCTGGAGGACGCCGGACGCTCCTCCGTGCCCTTCACCTCGGGGATCCTCATCGGCATCGGGGAGACGTACGAGGAGCGGGCCGAGTCGCTGTTCGCCCTCCGGAAGGTCTCCCGGGCCTACCACGGCATCCAGGAGCTGATCATCCAGAACTTCCGCGCCAAGCCGGACACGGCGATGCGCGGCATGCCGGACGCCGAACTGGACGAGCTGGTCGCCACGGTCGCCCTCGCCCGGCACCTCATGGGCCCGAGCGCCTGCCTCCAGGCCCCGCCGAACCTGGTCGACGCCGAGCACGAGCGGCTGATCGGCGCCGGCATCGACGACTGGGGCGGGGTCTCGCCGCTCACCATCGACCACGTCAACCCGGAGCGGCCCTGGCCGCAGATCGAGGAACTGGCCGCGAAGTCCGCGGCGGCCGGCTTCGAACTGCGCGAGCGGCTGTGCGTGTACCCGGAGTTCGTGCGGCGCGGCGAGCCCTGGCTCGATCCGCGGCTGCGGCCGCACGTGGCCGCGCTCGCCGACCCGGAGACCGGCCTCGCCCGCTCCGGGGTCCGGCCGGCGGGGCTGCCCTGGCAGGAGCCCGACGAGGCGTTCACCGCCACCGGCCGCACCGACCTGCACCGCACCATCGACACCGAGGGCCGCACCGGCGACCGGCGCGAGGACTTCGACGAGGTGTACGGCGACTGGGGCGCGCTGCGGGAGGCGGCGGCGCCGGGGATGGTCCCGGAGCGGATCGACACGGACGTGCGGACGGCGCTGGCGACCGCGGCCGACGACCCGACCCGGCTGACCGACGCGGAGGCGCTGGCCCTGCTGCACGCCGACGGCCCCGCGCTGGACGCGCTCACCCGGATCGCCGACGACGTGCGCCGGGCGGCCGTCGGCGACGACGTCACCTACATCGTCACCCGCAACATCAACTTCACCAATGTCTGCTACACCGGCTGCCGGTTCTGCGCGTTCGCCCAGCGCCGTACGGACGCCGACGCCTACACCCTCTCCCTCGACCAGGTCGCCGACCGCGCCCAGCAGGCGTGGGAGGTGGGCGCGGTCGAGGTGTGCATGCAGGGCGGCATCCACCCCGACCTGCCCGGCACCGCCTACTTCGACATCGCGAAAGCGGTGAAGGAACGCGTCCCGGGGATGCACGTGCACGCCTTCTCGCCGATGGAGGTGGTCAACGGCGCCACCCGCACCGGCCTGTCGATCCGGGAGTGGCTGACGGCGGCCAGGGACGCCGGGCTGGACTCCGTCCCCGGTACGGCCGCCGAGATCCTGGACGACGAGGTGCGCTGGGTGCTCACCAAGGGCAAGCTGCCCACGGCGACCTGGATCGAGGTGATCACGACCGCGCACGAGCTGGGCATCCGGTCGAGTTCGACGATGATGTACGGCCATGTCGACCAGCCCCGCCACTGGCTCGGCCACCTGCGCACGCTGGCCCGCATCCAGCAGGAGACCGGCGGTTTCACGGAGTTCGTGACACTGCCGTTCGTCCACACCAACGCGCCGGTGTACCTGGCGGGCATCGCCCGGCCGGGCCCCACGGTGCGGGACAACCGGGCGGTGACCGCGATGGCCCGGCTGCTGCTGCACCCGCACATCCCGAACATTCAGACAAGTTGGGTCAAATTGGGTGCGGAGGGTGCGGCGGAGATGCTGCGCTCCGGTGCGAACGACCTGGGCGGCACGTTGATGGAGGAGACCATCTCCCGGATGGCGGGCTCCTCCTACGGCTCGTACAAGTCGGTGCGCGACCTGGTCGCGGTGGCCGAGGCGGCGGGCCGCCCCGCCAAGCCCCGCACCACCCTGTACGGGGAGGTGCCCGAGGAGCGGCAGCGGGCGGCGGCGGCCTCCGACGGGCATCTGCCGCAGCTGCTGCCGGTGCTGGACTGACCGCTGGAACGACCGGGGACCGGGCCCCTCGGGGAGCGGCCGGGCGAGAAGGTCACAGTACGATGATCCGACCCCCGAGCGACGGGGGCCCGTAGCGGAGGAGATGCGTACCCGTGCCTGCCCGACTGCCCTCGTGGGTCTGGGTCACCGGTCTGACGGTGGGGGCGACCGTGGCCGTGACCACTCTCGCCGTCCAGGCCGACCAGGGGGCGCACCCCACGGCGGCGGCCCGGCCCGCCGCCTCGGCGTCGGCGAGCGCGCACCCGGCGCCCGCACCGACGCGGACGGCGCCCCCCGCACTGCCGGCCGCCTCGGGCACCGGCCGCCGTATCGTCTACTCGCTCGGCCAGAAGCGGATCTGGCTGGCCGACGCGAAGGGGAAGGCGACCGGCACCTTCGCCGTGTGGCCGGGGACGGTGAGCCCCGACCTCGGCACCTTTGCGGTCTCCAGCCGGTCGGATGCCACCACCGGCGGCGACGGTGTGCCGATCGAGCACATCCTGTACTTCGCCAACAAGGCGGGGCTGTCGATCGCGTTCTCCAACGCCGTCGACGGGTCCTCCCCGCCGCCGGCCGCCGGCAAGCAGACCAGCGGCATCCGGCTGCACAAGGCGGACGGCACCAAGCTGTGGGCGTTCGGGACGGAGAAGACGCCGGTGGTCGTCGTCCGCTAGTGCCGTTGCCTGTTGCGGCACTTAGCGCCCCTTGGCCGCCCCGGCGTCCCGCAGCGGTAGCTGCACTATGACCAGTACCACCCCGCTGATCAGGAACGCCCGGGTCGCCGCGTCCAGGCCGTTCCACGTCTTGGACTGCCACATGGCGAACCACTCGCCGCCGATCGCGACGAACCCGGCGCCGAACAGCAGCATCACCATCAGCAGCCCGTACGTCGACACCTGCCGGGCACGCCCGTGGTCACGGCGTGCCCACAGCCACGTACCGGCGAGAAGGACGAGGGCCGCGGCCCACTCCCAGACGATGATCGCGACATAGGCGGCGTCCTGGAGCCCGGTGCTCGTGACGGCCCGGCCCATCAGGTCCACGTCCCGGAACGTCGTGTCCATGGCCAGAACATGTCGTACGAACTGCTGGTTCGTACCGAAGTCCGCGACGTTCCCGAGGGCGACGAGCGTGAGGTAGAGCGCGACGGTGCCGGTGAGCAGGCCGGCGGCCGCTGTCAGCGCCCCGGAGCCGGCGGTTCTGTGGGGGCCGGCGGTGGGTGTGGTGTTGGTGGTGGACATGACCGGTTCCTTCCCGGCCGGCCCGGGCACGTCCCGTACGCATTGAGCCAGAGTGACTCCTCCCACCGGATAAATCCGGGGGGCTTCTCCTGTCGGTGGCTCGGGCCACGTCGGGAAGGACCAGCCCGGCCCTGAGTGCGACGTTCCGCAAGGACCTGACATTGGCCCTGGCCGCCGGGGGCACGCCGGACGCGCTGCTTCTCCTGCTGCGCCGGGCCGACTTCGACGCACCGGTACGGGCCCACGCCCACGTGGTGCGCGGCCGGGAACTGCGGTGCGGCGGGGAACACGCGGCGGCCCTGGCCGAGTTCGACCGGGCCGTCGCGCTCGACCCCGGGCTGGTCCCGGCCCACCTCGGCCGCGCCATGGCCCGCGGCGACCTGGCCGACTACGAGGAGGCCGTGGCCGACCTGGACCGCGCGCTGGAACTCAGGCCGGACTACCCGAGGGCGCGGGAGCAGCAGGCCGCCACCCGCGCGGAGCGTACCCCCTGACGCTCGGCGCGGGCGGCACGCCTGCGCGGGACATACCCCCTGACGCTCAGCGCAGGCGGCACGCCCGCGCGGGGCATACCTCCTGCCGCTCAGCCCGTGCGGCACGCCTGCAGGGGGCGTACCTCCGGACGCGTAGCGCCCGTGGCCCGCTCGCGGGGGGCGCAACCCCCGGCCGCTCCGCGCCGGTGGCGTTCGGCCGCCGGGAGGAACAGGACCCGCGCCCCGGACCCACCGGGATTCAGCCCACCGCCGCCTGCGCCTCGCTGGTGACGGTGACGCCTTCCGCGAACTGGACGATCTGGCTGTCGGTGAGGCCCAGTTTGACGGGCGTCTGGACGAGGACGTTGTGGCCCGCGTTGTCCGGGTAGACCAGCCACTTGGCGCCCTTGTCCTCGGTCAGGCCCAGCGAGCCGGTCTTGCCCTTGACGGTCACCTTGGTGACGGACGCGTCGGCGGGCAGCCGCGACATTCCCTGGAGCATGACGGCGATCCCGCTGCTGAGGTCGGTGACACCATGAACCGGCTTGGGGTTGTGCGTGCCGGGCGGGACGGCCACGAACACGCTCGTGCTCGACGACGTCACCTTCCAGCCCGCCGGAACCGTGGTGACCGTGAAACCGGCCGGCTGAGGGCCGTGGTACGCGGCGAGCTGCAGGTGGGGCGTCTTCTGCTGGTCCGCCGCCACGCTCGGGCCGGAGGACTGGCCACTGCGCTGGCCGGCGGCCGCGACGCTCTGGCCGGAGGACCGGCCGCCGGACTGGCCGGCGGTGCCCACGGCGATGGTGGCCACCGCGGCGACCGCGGCCACGGCGGCGACGCCCGCGACCCGGCGACGCCGCTGGCGGACCAGCGCGCCCTGCCCGCGGGTGACATCGGCGGCGACGGTCTCGGCGTCGGCCGGGACGTCATCGGTGCCGCGCAGGGTGCTCAGAACATTCGTCACGTCTTGCACGTCAGTGCTCCAATTTCTTGTTCGTCACATCGACCGGACGGGTTCGCACCGGTCGGACGGGGTGGTGGATGGGATGGCGGATGAAGGAGGTGGTCGATCGGATGGGGCGGTGGACCGGACGGCGTGGTGGATCAGACGGGGTGGTGCGAGGGCTGGGGGAGGCGCGCGCGCAGGCGCTCCAGGGCCCGGGCGCTCTGGCTCCGGACGGTGCCCTCACTGCAACCCAGCGCCGCGGCCGTCTCGGCGGAGCTGAGCCCCTCGATGTAACGCAGGACGACCGCCGCCCGCATGCGCTTCGGCAGGGTCGCCAGCAACGCCAGCACCGCGCTCCGGTCCGTGTACGGGGCTTCCACGGCTGCGACGTCGGGCAGCTCCGCCCGGACCTGCTCGCGGCGGTGGAACAGACTCCGCCGGTCGTCTATCGCCGCGTTCACCACGCAACGCCGCGCGTACGCGTCCAGCGTGTCGGGACGCACCCGAGGCCACGCCAGGTACAGGCGGGTCAGCGCCACCTGCACGACGTCCTCCGCCTTGGCCTGGTCGCCCGAGAGCAGCAGCGACGCCACGCGCACGAGCGCCGTGCGCCGAACGCGCACGAACTCGGTGAACTCGTGGTCCCGCTCGGAAGCAGATTTCACGGATACGCACTCTCTCTCGCGGGGCCCTTGCCGTTGGTCACCCCTCATACGGGGCAGGCGGGTTCCCCGTTGCACGCCGGGCAAGATCTTTCGGCACGGGGTGCGGTTCGGGCCGCGCGGCCGGGAGTGACGAAGGTCTCACCGTGGCGGGCCGGGGCCGAGGGGCGTTTCGGCGTACCGGCGCCGTGCGGACGGGACGGCAAAACGGGACGGCCCCGCCATACCTGTCACTTGCCGCATACCGTTCCGCCCGTTCCGCCCCCTGAACGGACCGTTCGCGGTCGATTAAAGTGCTGAGCTGTCGTGCGTGCGGTCGGTGCCGTGGGAGGTCTGGGTGGGTACGACAGCCGGTGTGGTCTGGGGCCGTGCCGAACAACAGGACTTCCGCAGCCGGGTGCGCGGCACCCTCCTGGGGTCGGCCCTCGGTGACGCGCTGGGCAGTCCGGCCGACGGGCTCACGCTGGAGGAGATCCGCTCCTCGCACGGCGCGGAGGGATTGGCCGACCTGGCCGTCTCCGACGCCGGACGCGGCGCGATCACCCACCACACCCAGCTGACGCTGTTCACGGTGGACGGGCTGATACGCGCCCAGGTCCGCCGGGACACCGGCGCCTGGCATCCGCCGACCGATCTGCACCGGGCGTATCTGCGCTGGGCGGTCACCCAGCGCGAGTGGGGCCCGGACGAGCGCCGCGAGGAGGACGGCTGGCTGGCCCGGGAGGAGTGGCTGTACGCCCGGCGGGATCCGTCGCGGGCGCTGCTGGCCGGCTTCGGGGACCAGCAGATGGGAACGCTGGACAAGCCCAAGAACCCGGGTGAGCAGGGCCCGGAGGCGGTGGTCAGGTCATCGCCCTTCGGGCTGCTGGTCGGCTGGGAACCGCAGCTCGTGGTCCAGTTGGCCGTGGAGTGCGCGGCGCAGACCCACGGCCACCCCACGGGGTATCTGGCGGCGGGCGCGTACGCGGTGATCGTGCACGGGCTGGCCCGCGGCGACGACCTGGACGGCGCCGTCCAGCGGGCCCTTTCCCTGCTCGCCGCGCGCCCCGGCCACGAGGCGGTCTCGGCCGCCCTGCAGCACGCCCTCGGCGCGGTGCGGCAGGGGATGCCCAGCCCGGCGCGGGTGGAGGAGCTGGCCGGGGACGGCCTGGCGGACGGGCTGCTGGCCGCCGCCGTGTACTGCGCGCTGGTGGGGGAGGACGTACGGCACGGGCTGTGCCTGGCGGTGAACCAGGCGGGCCCCTCCGGCGCGGCGGGCGCGCTCGCCGGCGGGCTGCTCGGCGCGCTGCACGGCGAGACGGCCCTCCCGCCGGCCTGGCTGGCCGAGCTGGAGGGCCGTCGGACGATCCTGGAACTGGCCGACGACTTCGCGATGGAGATGACCCAGGGGCCCGCACTGCACGGGCCCGCCGGGTCCTCGCCGGGCTGGCTGGCCCGGTACCCGAGGGGCTGAGGGTCAGTCCTCGACGGGTGTGCCCAGCACGTCGTCGCCCGCCTGTGCGGGAGTGGGCAGGGCGCCGGCGGTGCTGTCGTCGTCCGTGTTGATCCGCTCGATGATCGCGATCCGCTCCGGGGTGTCCTCCGGCCTCAGGTAGCCGATGAGGATGTACAGCACCAGGGAGACGGCCAGCGGGATGGAGACCTGGTACTGGAGCGGGACGCCGCCGTCGACGCTCCAGTTGATCGGGTAGTTGACCAGCCAGAAGGCGAGCAGCCCGGCCGCCCAGCTGACGAGTGCGGCCGTCGGGCCCGACCTGCGGAACGTGCGCAGCAGACCCAGCATCATCGGGATGGCGATCGGCCCCATCAGACCGGCGACCCACTTGATGACGACGGTGATGATGTCCTTGAATGCCGGCGAGTTGACCTGGGTGGCCACCGCCATGGACAGCCCGAGGAAGACGACGGTCGTGATGCGTGCCGCGATCAGGCCCGAACGCTCGCCCCAGCCACGCGCCCGGGCGGACAGCACCGGTGCCACGTCCCGGGTGAACACGGCGGCGATGGCGTTCGCGTCGGAGGAGCACATGGCCATGGTGTGGGAGAAGAAGCCGACGATGACCAGACCCAGCAGGCCGTGCGGGAGGAGCTGTTCGGTCATCAGGGCGTAGGAGTCGGAGCCGTCCGGCTTCTGCGCGTGGACCAGCAGCGGCGACATCCACATCGGGAAGAACAGGACGGCCGGCCACACCAGCCACAGCACCGCGGACAGCCGCGCCGAACGCTCCGCCTCGCGCGCGTTGTTCGTCGCCATGTAGCGCTGGGCCTGGTTCAGCATGCCGCCGTTGTACTCGAACAGCTTGATGAACAGGAAGGCGAGCAGGAAGATTGTGCCGTACGGGCCGACCAGCGGTTTGCCGTGGCCGTGCAGCGCGGGCTCGTCCCAGGCACCGAGGAACCCGATGTTGCGGTCGCTCAGTTCGACCACGACCGCGACGAACATGGCGATGCCGGCCAGCAACTGGATGGCGAACTGGCCGAGTTCGGTCAGCGCGTCCGCCCACAGGCCGCCGATGGTGCAGTAGACCGCCGTGATGACGCCGGTGATGAGGATGCCCTGGTTCAGCGAGACGCCGGTGAAGACGGACAGCAGGGTGGCGATGGCGGCCCACTTGGCGCCCACGTCCACGATCTTCAGCAGCATCCCGGACCAGGCGAGCGCCTGTTGGGTGGGGAGGTTGTAGCGGTTCTTCAGGTACTCCAGCGGGGAGGCCACGTGCAGCCGTGAGCGGAGCCGGTTGATCCGCGGCGCGAACAGCTTCGAACCGATCGCGATGCCAAGGGCGATGGGGAAGGACCAGGTCACGAAGGAGGTGACGCCGTAGGTGTAGGCGATGCCCGCGTACCCGGTGAACATCACGGCGCTGTAGCCCGACATGTGGTGCGAGATGCCGGAGAGCCACCAGGGCATCTTGCCGCCGGCCGTGAAGAAGTCGCTCACATTGTCCACGCGTTTGTGCGACCACACGCCGATCGCGACCATCACGCCGAAGTAGGCGATGAGCACGGCCCAGTCGAGACCGTTCATGTGCCCCCCTTCCAGGGTCCGCCTTGTGAACCCCGCTCAGCTGGCTGGCACTTCGCATGAGCGGAGTGGGGACTGGGAAGGCCGCGAAGTGCCCGCTCATCGTGGGTGTGCTGAGGAGGGCACGACAAGTCGACGGAAGGTCAAGGGCAGGTAAAGATGTTCGGCTTACTGACCTTGATTCACGTACCTGAACATGAGGTGAAGTCGGACAATGAGGCTCAGCGCATCAGCTCCCCGGCGTTGACCAGCAGCGACTGCCCCGTGATCGCCCGAGCCCGGTCCGAGGCCAGGAACACCGCCGCGTCGGCCACGTCTCCGTCCGTCGCCAGCTCCGGCAACGCCATCCGCTCCGTCAGCCGGCCGAGCACCTCCGCCTCCGGCACCCCCTCCGTCTGCGCGGTGAACTGCACGTACGCCTGCACCGGCGGCCCCCACATCCAGCCCGGCAGCACCGTGTTCACCCGGATCCGGTGCGGCCCGAGTTCCCGCGCCAGCGAGTACATCGCGCTGGTCAGCGCCCCTTTCGAGGCGGCGTACGCGGCCTGCTTCACCTGCGAGGGCGCCGCCACCGCCGACTGCGTCCCGATGAACACCACCGCACCGCCGGACACCTTCAGGGCCGGCAGGCAGGCCCGGGTCATGCGCAGCGTGCCCAGCAGGTTCACGTCCAGCACCGACTGCCAGGTCGCGAAGTCCGCGTCCTGAACCCCGCCGAAGTACGAGTCCCACGCGGCCACCTGCACCAAGGCGTCGATCCGCCCGAACCGCTCCCGCGCCAGCCCGGCCAGCGCCTCGCACTGCCGCTCGTCGCCGATGTCGGTCGCCCGGTACGCCGTGTGCCCGCCCGCCGGGTCGATCTCCGCCGCGCTCTTGGCGAGATTCGCCTCGGTGCGCGCCCCGAGTACCGCGTTGCCCCCGTCCCGTACGACGGCCGCCGCGACCTGGTGTCCCAGTCCGGCTCCCACCCCCGACACCACGACGGTCTTGCCCGCGAGCAGCGACATGACGACCCTCCTCCCTCTCCCGGCCCGCCCCGGCCCGGACGAACCTGACGGTGCGTCAGAATATGGGCGGGGGTGGGAGTACGGAAGAGGGGGTGCTGGAAAGGACGGCGCCGGGACCGGCGGTGCAAGAAAGGGAGGAGGCCCGGACCTCGGTCACATGGGGAAGGAGAGCAGGCGCACCGCGCCGGTCGGCCAGACCGCTCCGTCGTGCAGCGGCGTGACCATGGTCCGCAGCGGCATCACCACCGGACCCTCCTGCTGTTCGACCCGGACGTCCTGGTCCAACGCCCGCCAGCCGAGCCGCCCGTAGAAGGGGACCAGGGGGTCCCGGCAGAAAAGCAGCGCATGCCCGGGCCCCAGCGTCCGCGCCTGGTCCAGGGCCGCCGCGACGACCTCGCGCGCCAGTCCGCGCCCCCGCACCTCCGGGGCGACGGCCACTCCGCCGACGCCCACGACCTCGCCGCGCGCACCGCCGACCGACACGGGCAGCCGGACCAGCCCGGCATGCGCTACGAGACGGCCGCCCAGCCTGATACCGAAATGGTCCTCCTTGGGCAGCCACGTGAGGCCCACGTGCGCGACCCCGAAAGGATCTTCGCCGTCGCCGAGGATCTCCTGCTGCTCGGTACGGGTGTATCGGGTGAGCCGCACCGCAGGCGACGGCGCGGGCGACAGGTGATCGGCCATGCCCCCATGATGCCCACCGTTGCCGCCGGTGCACCCGGGGTGTCCGCGCGGTTCACGGCGGAGGACGCCGCCCGCCACCGCTCACCGCAGTTCGTCGACGTACCGGTCCGTCCCCGGGACCGTCGGGAGGAACGGTGCGACGAACTCCACGCGGCCCAGCCCGCCGGCGGCGACCGCCGTGTCCAGGTCCGTGAAGTGCTCCTGCCACACCTCGCGGGGATCGCACTGGAGGAACCACAGCAGGGTGAGGCGGGTCCCGACGCCCTCGACCTGTTTGACGTAGGTCATCCGGTCCAGCGGCAGCGGCGTCGGCGTGAAGACGGTCACCATGGCCGCGGGCGAGCCGGCCAGCCGTTTCGGCAGGTGGTCGTCGCGCAGCCAGGCGAGCAGGTCCGCCCGGCCGTCCGGCGAGCCGGCCTCGACGACCTGGACGACGAGCCCGGCGTAGGGGTGGTCGAGGGCGTGCACGTCCCGCGGTCCCCGGCCGCCGTCGCGGTAGACGGTCGTCGCGTGGTCCTGGAAGGCGGTGAAGACGTGGGTACGGTCCTGGAAGACGCGATGGTCCCGGTTGAGGCGTTTGTTGATGCCGACGGTCCACCGCATGTGGTCGGCGTAGCGGCCCGCGGTGATCCAGTAGGTGGAGAGGTAGCACCCCGCCGTGACGGGCTGCGCGACGGCCGACTCCTGCGGGTAGCGCAGCAACTGCAACTCGCGGGTGGCCACCCACCGGCGCCCGGCGTACATCCAGGGCATCGCCATGGCGCCCGCGATGTAGTGGTCGTCCTCGTACCACCGGTTGTACCCGTGCTCGTGGCCGGGGTGCGGCTCGACCATGGTGATCAGCGCGTGCCCGAGATCGGCCCCGTAGGGGCCGACGGCGGCCAGTTCCGCATACAGGTGACTGCGGGTTCCGTCAGCTTGCACCGCGTCGTCAGTCATACCTCAGGTCTAGCTGACGGACCATCAGATTGGGAAGGGTGCGGTGCCGCCGAGGTGCCCGGGCCGCCGTCACTTCTTCAGCTCGTCCGGGCAGGGCGTGCCCCGCGGCAGCTGGTACGGCGAGGCCAGCCGGTACGTCCCCGCCCGCGGCGCCAGCAGCGCGGTCCACTTGTCGCCCTGGGCGTCCTCGGTCGTCTCCAGCAGACAGCCGTTGACGTTGTCGTACGTCTTCGGCAGATCCTTGGCGCGGTGCTTGGACGCCTCCGTCTCCTGCGGCGGCTTCAGGCTCTTGCCGTCGGCGTCCACGATGCTCAGCCACGGCGAGTACGGGATGCGGATGAGTATCCTGCCCGCCCGGCGGACCTCGATGGTCATCTCGCCCTGCTCCGCGCGCTGCACGACCGCGTCGGGCTCGGCGAGCGGCGCCGGGTCCGTCACCCGGAACAGCTGCCAGGTGGCGTCGCCCCAGATCTGCGTCAGATACGGCATCCCGCGCTGGACCAGCTCCCGTTCCCGCTCGCCGCCGGCGCCGTCCGGCTCGCCCTTGGGCAGCACGACGAAGTGCACGGCCCAGCGCTGCAGCCACTCGTGGTAGTTCGCCGAGTTGAGCGTGTCGTCGTAGAAGAGGGGATTGCGCTCCATGTCGGCCTGCCGGTTCAGCCGCGGGCCAGGTTCACGTACGGCGCCAGCGCGGACGCCTCCCGGTGGGAGCGGGCCGGGACCACCTCCACCCGGCCCTTCTCGGCGCCGACCTGCTGCAACTGGTGGACCAGCGGTGCCAGCTCACGCGCCCACGACGCCGCCGGAGTGGTGTGCACGATGTCGTCGACCGACTTGAAGCCGACCCACCCGACGAACCCCAGGAACGACAGGACGATCACGTACCACTTGCGGGACCGCGGCACCGCGAAGGGCAGCGCCGCGACCAGGACCACCCCCGCGAACAGC
Organism: Streptomyces sp. NPDC006012; assembly: GCF_042871185.1. Classification (NCBI taxonomy): domain Bacteria; kingdom Bacillati; phylum Actinomycetota; class Actinomycetes; order Kitasatosporales; family Streptomycetaceae; genus Streptomyces; species Streptomyces sp. NPDC006012. The sequence goes on along the minus strand of NZ_JBIAIE010000008.1, from coordinate 14,679 downwards.
ATCGCCAGCCGCGTGATGTTCGACCCGATCTGCGAACTGACCAGCCAGACCAGCACGACGGCCAGGCTGTACACCGCGGCCGTCAGCCGCACCGTCTGCCACGACCTGGGCACCACGAACACACAGAGCAGCCCGTACAGCAGCGGCAGGATCACCGTGCCGAAACCCATCGGCTGGGTGCCCGAGAACGGGAACAGCCAGGCCGAGACGGCGACCACCGCGGCGGGGGCGAGCCCCAGCGCCCAGGCGCCGGGCCGCCGCTTCTGGAGGAACAGCGCCACCGCGACCAGCCCCACGAACAGGCCCGCGACCGGCGACGCCATGGTGGCGAGCGCCGCGAGCGGCGCCGCGGCCAGGGCCTTCGCCCACCGTTTGTGACGCCAGCGGTAGGGCCAGCAGTGGACGGCCGCGACCGCGCCCAGCGCGAACATCGTGCCCAGACCGAAGGTCACCCGGCCCGACACCGCATTGCAGATCAGCGCGAACACCCCGGCCAGTCCCGCCCACAGCGGATTGCGCACCGACCGGCTGCGGATGAGGACCATGGTCAGCAGGCCCGCCGACACGGTCCCCGCGATCATCATCGTCGTACGGACGCCGAGGACCGACATCAGGTAGGGCGACACCACGCTGTACGACACCGGGTGCATGCCGCCGTACCAGGCGAGGTTGTACGCCGAGTCGGGGTGCCGGCCGACGAACTCGGCCCACGCGTCCTGGGCCGCGAGGTCGCCGCCGCTGTTGGCGAAGGAGAAGAACCAGATGACGTGCAGCACACCGGCGAGTGCGGTGACGGACAGCACGGGATGCCGGAGCAGGCGCTGCCGCAGGGGTTCGGCGAGGGCGGCCGGCCGGGCCCGGCGGGACGCGCGGCCGTCCGCGGGGGCGGGGCCGTCGGCTATGCGGACGGAGTCGGCCGCTGCGGGGGCGGAGTCGGCGACTGGGGGAGTGGAGTCGGCGGCTGCGGGGCTGGAGCTGTCGGGTATGCGGCGGGAGCCGTCGGCCGTGGGGCCGGAGCTGTCGTCCGCGGGAGAGGGGATGTCGTCCGTCGGAGCCGAGCCCAGCGGAGGAGGGGCGTCCGGGTCAGTCGCGGGCGGGCGTATTCGCGGGCCGGATCCCAGGCCCGGTTCGGCGTCGTCGGCGTGTGTCGGCTCCGCAGTGGCCACCTGAAGGCACTCCCCGTGTCCCGTCTTCCGTTCTCGGCCGGGTTCCCCAGTGTTTCCGGCTGCTTGGCGGCCAGTTCGCGGCCGTGTCCCTTGACCGGCGGCCTGCCCCGATTCGTGACGCTAGCACGCACCCCGCCGCGGGGCTCCCGGGTGGGGGCCCCGGCGACGGGGTGCGGGGGGCAGAGCGGAGGCGGGCACGGGCCGCGTGCGCCGACGGAACGGCGCCGCGAATCAGGTGATACGGGTGAGTTTGTCCGTGAAGCCGGGTTCCGCCAGATCCTGCTGCAACGCGACCGGAACCTTCACCGCGCCGCTCGTACCGTCGCCCACCGTGAGGGTGCCGACCGTCGTGCCGGCCTTCGCGGTGTGCGGCACGTTGTCGGCGGCGAAGGAGAGCCGGACCTGCAGACCGGCCCAGCCGACCGCCGGGACGTCCTTGGTGATCACGACCGGGGTACGGCCGCCGAGCCCGTCGTCGACGTACCCGACGACATCGCCCTTCTTCAGGATCGTCGCCGCCTGGAGCGCGTCCTGCGCGGCCCGGATCAGCTTGTCGGCCGCGTCGAGGGCGCCGCTGAGGATCGTGTTGTCCGCACCGCCGGGACCCTGGCCGAGCACGGCACCGACGATGGTCTTGGTCTCGTCGCCGACCTCCTTGACCGCGGCGAAGACCAGGTTGCCGCCGGCCGCGGTGGTGGTGCCGGTCTTGATGCCGATGACGCCGTTGGAGCCGACCAGACGGTTCCAGTTGCTGTGCGTGGTGCCCTTGTAGTCGGTGTACTCCATCATCTGGGCGACTTCCCGGAAGGCGGGGTCCTGCATCGCGGCCTTCGCCAGCTTCACCTGGTCCACGGCCGTGCTGACCGTCGTCTTCTCCAGGCCCGACGGGTCCGTGTACGTCGTCCGGGTCATGCCCAGGTCCTTCGCGGCGGCGTTCATCTTCGCCACGAACGCCTTCTCCGAACCCGCGTCCCACCGGGCGAGCAGTCGCGCCACGTTGTTCGCGGAAGCGATCAGCACGCCCTCAAGGGCCTCCCGTTCGGTGATGCTGTCGCCCGCGCGGACCTCCACCGTCGACTCGCCGTCAGCGGTCGCCTGGTCCTCGGCCCTTTTGTCGACGTTGATCTTCGGTCCCTCGCCGCTGCCCTTGAGCGGGTGGTCGCGCAATATCAGGTACGCGGTCATGACCTTGGCCACACTGGCGATCGGCACGGACCGCTGAGTGCCGGACGAGCCGAACGAGCCGATGCCCTGCACATCGAGCGCACCTTCCCCGGCGGACGGCCACGGCAGCGACGCCTTGCCGCCGTCGAAGGTGTACGTCTGCTGCGCGGTGAGGTCGAGCCGGGGGGAGGGCAGCGGGCGAAAAGCCTGTACGACGGCAAAGACGACCACGAGCAGCAGGACCAGCGGGGTCCAGATCTTGACCCGGCGGATGAGCGTGCGGACCGGGGTCTGCGGAGGCGGCGGCGTGTTCGTCAACTCGGCCAGCAGGTCCAGCGGGGGCTTGGGCGGGAGCGGCTGCTGCGCGGTGCGCTCGGGGCCGAGCCGGGGGGCCTGGGCGGTGGCTTCGGCGGGGGCCGGCCTGGGCTTGCGGGCGGCCGGGTCGTCGAGGGGCTTGAGCGCGACGAACGTGCTGGTGCGCTCGGACTCGGGCTCCGGTGCGGCGGGCTTCCCGGTGCCGCCGACCTTGAGCGTGGTCGTCGGCTGATCGACCTGCGGCTTCTCGGGCGCCCGTACGGCCTTGAAAACGGCGGTCGGCGAATCCTGCACGGGCGCGGCAGCCTTGCCGTCGTCCTCGGCGGACTTGCCGTCGTCGCCGGTGGTGTCGCCGCTGCCCTCGGGGGCTTTGTCGCCGTCTCCGGCGGTCTTGCCGCTGTCCTTGGCGGGTTTGTCGCCGCCTTCGGTGGTCTTGCCGTCATCCTCGGCGGTCCTGCCGCCGTCGGGACTCTTTCCGCCGTCCTTGGGGGCCTTGTCGCCGTCCTCGGGGTCATCGGCGCCTGCCCGGGCGGCCGTTGAGCCGTTGCCGGCGTCCTCGTCGGCGCTGCCCTCGGCGGGCCCGGCATCGTCCTCGCGGTCGCCGTCCGGACCGGCGTCCGCCTGACCCGTGTTCGGGCCCGCATCCGCCTCCGGACCCGCGTCTTCCATCGGACTTGCGTCCGGTTCCACGTCCGCTTCCGCTTCCGGGGCCCCGGTCTCGTCCTCGGAGGCCGTGGGCGCCTGAGGGGCGTTGGCCGGCCGGGAGGGGGCCGGGATGTCGACGGAGCCCTCCGCTTCCGGCTCAGAGGCCCCGGGACGCGACTCGGCGGCGTCTTCCGCGGGCTCCGCGTCGGCGGAGTCCCCGGGGCGCACCCAGGCCGCCACAGCCGCCCGCAGGCCGGTCTCACCCGTTCCGTCGGTCTCGGAGCCGCCGTCGGCCGCCCCCGACCTGTTCTCGCCGCTGTTCTCGCCGCTGTGCGTGTCGCCGTGCGCGGCGTCGTGCTCGTCGCCGTTCCCGTCGTCGGCCGGAGTCTCCCGTTCGGCCGGAGCCTCCCGTACCGACAGCACCTTGGTCACCGTGTCCACGCCCCCGCGCGACTCCGACTCGCGGGCCACCGCGAACCGGGGATCACGTGGCTCGGGAACCGCACCCCCGCTCCCCGACGTCTGCTCTGCCGACGACTCGCGCTGCTTCGACCTGTCGGGGGACTCGCCCGCCACCGATGCCTCCTTCATGTGCCGCACGTCCTCCGTGCGTGTGCCGAACCGACCGCTGTTGACCGCAAATCCCGCTCGGACCACGCCTCCCTGCCGCTGTCCGAACCATGTACCAGTGTCCTGTGTGTGAACCAAACCAAAGCGGTAGACGAGAACGACATACCTACCGGTTCCCTTACGAACCGGTCACGCACTCTCGACAGACCAATGTGAGAGGGGTCACCCTGTCATTCATCCACGCGGGGAGGCATGGATGGGCAGGAGCCGCAGAACTATTCCGGAGGAGCTTCTGCTGCTGGCACTGGACCCGACCACGGGTACCACTGCACAGCCGCAGTCGCTCGATCTCGGTCTGGCCGGAGCACAGCTAGTGGAGCTGGCGCTGGCCGGACGGATAGCCCCAGACGGGGATCGTATCGCCGTGGTGGTACCACGGCCGACAGGAGATCCGACTCTGGACAGTGCGTTGGAGTTGCTGCGCAGGCGCGGCGCTCCGGTACGCGCCGTCCACTGGATCGGCGGGCCACGACTGGGGCTCCGCCAGACCTACCTGTCACATCTGGAGCGGTGCGGCATGGTGCATGCCGTACCGGGTCAGATGTGCGGGGTGCTGCCGACGACTCGCTACCAGGCGACGGACACCGCCATCAGCCGGGAGATCCGTTCCCGGCTGGATTGCGCGATCCGCACCGGCGTACCGCCGGACCCGCGGACCGCGGCGCTCGCCGCCCTGGCGCACGCGGTCGGCCTCGGCAAGCACCTGTATCCGGGCAACGAGGGACGCTCGTCCCGTTCCCGGCTGCGGGATCTGATCAGGCACGACCCGATGGGCGGCCTCGTGGCGCACGCCGTGATGGACGTCCAGAACGGTGTGGCCGTCCAGCCGCGCCGCGGTACCGCGCCTGCCGGCCGCCCGGCAGGACCAGGTGCCCGGCCGGGGGCGGAACCCGCGCGCGGGGTTCCGATGCAGCCGCACCACGGTTCGATGGCGCGTGCCGCGGTCCATTGAGCCGCAGTTCCACGGCACCGCGCGACGCCCGGCCGTGCGGCGCGTCAGCGCCAAGCATCAGCGTCAACATATGCCGCACCGTCAGTCCCCGGACCCGGTTCGGGAGCCGCTGGTCGGGGCGGGGTGGTGAGACACTGTCTGTCTCGCCGCCCCGCTCGACCGTCTGTCGTGCGCCGTTGAACTGATGCGTACGCGCCGTATATCCACGGTTTCCCAGCGGTAGCAAGCACCTTGGTGGCAGTCTGCTCAACAGCAGATACGCAAAGTGCCAGGTACAGGCAGTCAGCCGGAGGTGCACGACCCGTGGCGTCCCATGTCAATCCCACCGTCAGACGACGCCGGTTGGGCCAGGAGCTGCGCAGGCTCCGCGAGCTCAAGGGCATGACGGCGGAGGAGGTGGCGGAGCGACTGCTGGTGTCGCAGTCGAAGATCAGCCGGCTGGAGAACGGGCGGCGCAGCATCAGCCAGCGTGACGTGCGCGACCTGTGCGGGGTGTACGAGGTCGAGGACCAGCGGATCGTCGACTCGCTGATGGAGATGGCCCGGGACTCGCGGCAGCAGGGCTGGTGGCATGCGTTCGGGGACATCCCGTACAGCGTGTACATCGGCCTGGAGACCGACGCCGAGTCGCTGCGCGTGTACGAACCCCAGCTCGTCACCGGGCTGCTGCAGACCCGGGCGTACGCGGAGGCCCTGGTGCAGGGGGCGCTGCCGGAGACGTCGACCGAGGACATCGAGAAGCGGGTCCAGGTGCGGATGCGGCGACAGGAACGTATCAGCGCCGAGCACAACCCGCTGCGCCTGTGGGTGGTGCTGGACGAGGCGGCGCTGCTCCGCCGGGTGGGCACCGACCGCGTGATGCACGAGCAGCTTGAGTATCTGATCGAGATGTCCCAGCTGCCCCACGTCACCGTGCAGGTGCTGCCGTTCGAGGTCGGGGCGCATCCCGGGCTCAACGGGCAGTACGCGATCCTGGAGTTCGCGGACGCGGCCGACTCCAGCGTGGTGTACCTGGAGGGCGTCACCAGCGACCTGTACCTGGAGAAGGCTCACGACGTCCAGCGGTACGCGGTGATGTACGAACATCTGCGGGCACAGTCCCTGAATGTGGAACAGTCCCGGCAGTTCATCTGGAATGCGGCGAAGAGGTACGCCAGTTGAGTGGTGTGCCGGGCAGGGCGCGGCATCGTACACGGGGCTGCCGAATAACCGGAAGCGACTCCTCGAATAAGCCATCCGGTCGGGTGAACGGCGCCTCCGGACGCGGAAGTTGACGAGTAGCGTCGATCACGCCAGTCGGGAAGACCGGGTTGGCGTGAATCACACCAGAGCAACTCGCAACAGGAGTGAACATGGCACTGCTTCAGGGCGCCACGGCGACGTGGACGAAGTCCTCCTACTCCGCTGGGAACGGCGCGTGCGTCGAGGTCAAGTCGCCCGCGACCGCAGGACTCGTCGTACGCGACTCCAAGGTTTCCGAGGGGCCCGTCCTGGCCTTCCCCGCCGACGCGTGGAACGCCTTCGTGGCAACGGTCAAGGCGTAGGGAGCCTTCCTGACCTTGCCGGATTCCGACGACAACTGCACAAGCCATAACTGCACAAGCTCGACCCAGAGCCCTCTCGACCAGATCGCCGTCCTTGCCGAGGGGGCTCGCCCCTTTTCCGCTCCCCGTGGCGGTCCCGTTTCCTGCTGCTCTCCGGCTCCCCGGCTCCCCGCCGTTCTCCGGCTCCCCGCGGCTCTCCCGCTTCCCGCTGCCGTTCCGCTTCCCGCCGTACGGTGCCGGCCGCCGCTCTCCGTCGTACGGCGCCGGCCGCCGCCCCTCGGCCTTCGCCCAGTGGGCGGCGGGCCGGTCCGCTCCGCCCTGCCCGAGGGGCGGGGTCAGCAGCCGTTCAGCCGAGTTGGCCCTCGATGGCCGCGACGACCTCCGCCGACTCCGGCTCGGTCTGCGGCGCGAACCGGGCGACGACCGTGCCGTCCCGGCCGAGCAGGAACTTCTCGAAGTTCCAGCGGATGTCCCCGCTGTGCCCCTCGGCGTCGGCGAACCCGGTCAGCCGCTCGTACAGCACGTGCCGTCCCGCCCCGTTCACCTCGACCTTCTCAGTCATCGGGAAGGTCACCCCGTACGTCGCGGAACAGAACTCGGTGATCTCCTCCGCGGTGCCGGGCTCCTGCCCGAGGAACTGGTTGCAGGGCACGCCGAGCACGGTGAAGCCCTGGGCGGCGTACCGCTCCTGGAGCCGCTCAAGACCCGCGTACTGCGGCGTCAGACCGCACTTGGAGGCCACGTTCACGATGAGCACGGCCCTGCCCGCGTACTGCGGCAGATCCGCGGTGCCGCCCTGGAGGGCGCCGATCTCGACATTCAGCACGGAATTGTTCTGATCTGTGGTCGTCATGACCGGATGCTAGCTCCGGTGGGCGCCGGGACGGTGGCCGAGGGTCCGGGGGCGCCGGCCTCGATGAGGACCTGGCCCGCCGCGGCCCGTGAGTACAGCACCGACCGCCCGGCCCGCCGCCGGGTCACCAGACCCGCGTCCAGCAGCACCTTCAGATGCCGCCCGACCGACCCGAGCGCCTGCCCGGTCACCGCCGTCAGCTGGGTCGTGCTCATCGGGGAGCCGAGCAGCACCAGGACCTCGGCCCGGGCCGCGCCGAGCAGGGCGCCCAGGCTCGCGGGCACGGACCGGTCCCCGGCGTCGGCCAGCGCGCCCGCGCACGGGTAGATCACGGCGTACCGGTCCCCGTCCGCCCAGGACACCCACCCCGTCTGCACGGTCACCGGCACGAACACCAGCTCCGCGCCGGAGATCTCCCGGGGCGGGAACTCGTGCAGGTTCACCTGGAGCCGGTTCTCGCCGAGCCAGCGGGTGCGCCCCGGCACGAGCGTGTCCAGCGCCGCCGCCCAGCCGCCCCGGCTGACCTGCGCGGTCCGCGCGGCCACGTCCGCCTCCAGGATGCGCCTGCGCCGGGCCCAGTACGGCCGTACGGTCTGGTCCCAGACGTACTCCAGCAGGGTGGCCGCCCGGTCGGGCAGGTCGTCGCGGTGCAGCTCGGCGGGGACCGGGCCGCCGAGGGACACCCGCAGCTGCGCGCGCGCCGCCTCCGGGCGGGCCGCCCGCACCCGGGCCACGGCCTCCTCGAAGGTCTCGCCGTCGCGCGGCGGGGGCGTGAGGAAGTCCGCGATCCATCCCTCCGGTTCCCGGCCGGCCCACGATCCGCCGCCCGCGCCGCGCGGGCGCCGCGCGGTCGTCCGCGGCAGACCCGCCTTCACCAGCAGCGCGGTGACCGGGTCGGCCGCCAGCCGGGCCCGGTACGCGGGCCGATGCGTGCGCAGCCACTCCGTCTCACCGGGATGCGCCCCCACGCCCACGTGCAGCAGCTTCAGGGCGGCGAAGGTCTCGTCGAGCGGGGAGAGCAGGAACCGGCTGCGGGCGAGCGTGTCGGCGTTCACCTGCCACCAGCCCACGGCTGCCTCCTCCCGTACGACGTTTCGCGCTCCAGCGAAACAATAACGGCCGGCGCCACCCGCCCCCAAGACTCCGTCCATGCCCAGCACCGAACCTCCCGCCCGCGCAACACACCCCACCGGGGACCCGGTATCTGCCACGGACCCGGTCTCCGCCTCGGATTCGATCTCCGTCACGGACCCGATGTCCGCCGCCGACCCGGTATCCGGCGGCGCGGCTTCCGTCCGCCCGGGATTTCGGACCCTCTTCCGTACCCCGGAGTTCGCCCCCCTCTTCTTCTCCACCGCCGCGCACACCGCCGCGCAGACCGTCAGCGGTCTCGCCCTCGGCACGCTCGTGTACCGGGCGACGGACTCGCCGCTGCTGTCCGCGCTGAGCATGTTCGGTCCGTCGCTCGCCCAGGTGCTGGGCGCGACCCTCTTCCTGTCGGGTTCCGACCGGCTGCGCCCACGGGCCGCCCTGGTGGGCATCTCCCTCGCCTTCGCGGCCGGTACGGCGGCCCTCGCGCTGCCCGGCCTGCCGATCGCCGGGGTCTTCGGCGTCGTCCTCGTCCTCGGCCTGGTCGCGTCCCTCGGCGGCGGGGTCCGCTGGGGCCTGCTGAACGAGATCCTCAGCAAGGACGGCTATCTGCTGGGGCGGTCGGTGTTCAACATGATGAGCGGGATCATGCAGATCACCGGGTACGCGGTCGGCGGGCTCCTGGTCGCCGTCCTCTCCCCGCGCGCCTCGCTGCTGCTGTCCACCGTGCTGTACCTGGCCGGGGCCCTCGTGCTGCGGTTCGGTCTGAGCGTGCGCCCGCCCCGGGCGACCGGCCGCCCCTCGGTCGCGGCCACCTGGCGCACCAACGCGGTCCTGTGGTCGACCCGCCCGCGCCGCCTGACCTATCTGGGCCTGTGGGTGCCCAACGGTCTGGTCGTCGGCTGCGAATCCCTCTACGTGTCGTACGCCCCGAGCGCCGCGGGCACCCTGTTCGCCTGCGGGGCGCTGGGCATGCTCGTCGGCGACCTGACCGTCGGCAGGCTGCTGCCCCAGGGGGTGCGGGCCCGGCTGGCGACTCCGCTGCTCGTGCTGCTCGCGGTGCCGTACACGGTGTTCGCCCTGCATCCGGCTCTCCCGCTCGCCGCGGTCTGCGTCGCCGTGGCCTCCGTGGGCTTCGGCGCGAGCCTGGTGCAGCAGGAGCAACTGATGGCGCTGACTCCGGACGAACTCAGCGGTCACGCCCTCGGGCTGCACTCGGCGGGCATGCTGACCATGCAGGGCGTGGGCGCCGCGCTGGCCGGCTCGGCGGCCCAACTCACCTCGCCCGGCACGGCGATGACGGTGCTGGCGGCGGCATCTCTCGCGGTCACGCTGGCGCTGGCGGCGGCGGGCCGCGGCGGCGGGAAGCGTGCCGGCAGGGTGCCTCGTAACCCGGTCGGTTGACCCGCGTTGTGGTCCGTGGTCCGTGGTCCGTGGTCCGGTGGCGGCTGTGCTGTCGGATGTCGCGCATGGCAGTCCCGTGGCCGGACCGCTGCCGGGTGACGCACGGGTCCGCGGGCCGTGTTCTTCTCGCCTCCGACCCCGCCCCCGATTGAACCCAGATCTGCTTCTCGCACGTTGTCGACCAGAAGGCCGAGCACAGAGGCGGCTGCGCACCGCCGCAGGTCACAGAAAGAGAGGCAAGAACAGTGCCCCCCAAGAGTTTTTACACCGAAGAACAACGGAACAAGATGCGCGAACTCAAAGATTTGCAATCAGCCAACAAAGACAGGAGTGCGGGCAAGTACACATGGGATGGCCAAACCACGCAAATGGAATCTGATGCGAAAAGCTGGCGTGACCATTTCAAGAGCACCGCAGAGTCGCTCGACCGGAGCTTGGCGGAGGTGCACCCTTCGAATCAGAAGGGGCGATCCGCTGAGTTGCAGATGCAGTTCCAGCAGTGGTTCGCGGACGTCCAGGCAAGTCATATTAATGCCACGGACCAATGGCTGGAAGCCGGGTTGGCGTACGAGCGGAGGAGGAAGGCGATCCTGAACCAGGATGCGGGGGCGCACTATGCCGCGGCGGGCCCCTCCAACAATGCTCGGCGAGTAACGGGGCACTCGCAGACGCCTCCGGCCGACCACACTCATCGGCACAGGGCCAGTCGGGGTCCTGCGCGCTGACAGCCGCATCATGTCGGCGATCTGCCCGTCAGAAGGCGGTGGTTTCGCCGGCACGCCGCTCGGCGCGGTGGTCTTGCCGGCTGCCGCGCTGAGCTGATCCATTCAGGCTCGATCGGGCTCCGGGGCCGTCGCGGCCGGTAGGTCCGTACCCGCGGCGTGCTCCCCTTCGGCGACGGCGACCACGTCATCCGCGCACCCGCCCGCCGCTGAAACCCGAACACACAGAAAAGGCACACCAGTTCAGCCTTTTCGGGGAACCGGACGGCTCGCTCGCATACGCCTCCGGCCCGGGGACATCCATCCCTCGGGCCGGGCGACGTCCGGCCGTACGGAGCGGGGTGCCGGCGGCGTCCGCGCCCGCTCCGCGACGCGGCGTAACGAGAGGTCACGAAGTCATGCGCGCAGAGGCCACCCAGCGGGTCGCACTCGTCTTCTCCCTGCTGGACGCGAACGGCAACGGAGTTCTGGATGCCGAGGACTTCACGCTCATGGGCGACCGGGTGGTCGCCGTGGCATCCCGGTCCGACGACGCGGCCAAGGACGCCATGCGGGCCGCCTTCGAGCGCTACTGGACCACGCTGCTGACCGAGCTGGACGCCAACGGCGACGGCGTGATCAGCTTCGAGGAGTACACCGCCTGCGTGCTCTCGCCGGAGCGCTTCGACGCCACGATCACCGCGTTCGCCGAGGCCCTGGCCACCCTCGGCGACCCGGACGGCGACGGACTCATCGAACGCCCGGACTTCATGGCCCTGATGACGGCGATCGGCTTCGAACCCGGCAACATCGACGCCCTCTTCGACGCCTTCGGCCCCACGGCCGAGGACCGCATCCCGGTGCCGACCTGGGTGGAGGGGATCCGGGACTACTACGCACCGGACAAGGCGGGCATCCCCGGGGACCACCTGGTCACCGGGACCGGGTCCGGCTCGGCGGCCTGAGCCGGCTGCCGGGAGCGTCATGAACAGCGCGGAACACGTCGTCGGGCTGGCCGTCGGCCGGGGTACGGGTGCGGAGATCGCGGCGGTCTTCGAACGGGTCCTGCACCGGCTCGCCCGCTCGTACGGCAGCCACATAACCGTGGTGCGCTCGGCGCGCACCTACCACTCGTACCTCTCCCTGCGGCCGTGCGCCGCCCAGGGGGAGAGCCGCGGCACCGAGGAGGTACGCCGGCTGACCCTGCGGGACGCCGACCACTACGAACGGTTCGTCCGCGAACGGGGCGCGGCGGGCACCCCGGTGATCTTCCGTACGGCGATCAACGCCCAGACCCTGTACCTGGTGCGGCAGCGGCTGCGGGCCGTGAAGGTGGACGCGCTGAACGCCGGGGGAGCCCGGCTGCTGCTGGTCCGGGACCAGGCGCAGGGCTTCTACACCGGTGACAACGAGCACCGGCCCGGACACGTCCGGCGGGTCACGGAGTTCAGCCGGGAGATCACCGAGCAGGTCCTGGAGTACGCGCTTGCCCGGGCCCGGCGGGAGTGGCCGGGCGAGGGGCCGGACCGGATCGTCATGGCGTACAAGTTCCATCTGCTGGACGGCGCGCTGGACGACTGGGCGGGCGAGTTCGCCGAGCGGCACGGCATCGACGTACGGGTCTTCCAGCCGGACACGGTCAACCGGAACCTGATCGCGCACGGTCCGGCCGACCGTACGGTCCTGGTGGCGGGCAACGAGTGGGCGGACATCATGCACGTCGTCCTGCTCGACCGGTTCGGCGCCGGGCGCCAGGAGGACCACTGCACCCGCAATGTGCATCTGCACCCGGAGGTGCACGGACTGGTCGAGTACCAGACGGTGCACGGTTCGGCCGACGACCTGGAAGGGCCCGACCTGGTCAACCCGGTGGCCACCGTACGGGCCGCCGCGGCGATCGCCGAGCGGTACGCGGACTGCCCCGGCGCGGTGGCCGCGACGGAACGGGCCCTGGTCCGCGTCCGGCAGGCAGGCATCCGGACCCCGGACCTCGGCGGCCACCACACGACGACGGAGGTGGTGACCGAGCTGCTCGACGCCCTGGAGCCCGGCGCGGAAGCGCGGGCTTCCGCGTCCACCGCACCATCGGCGGCCGGCTCATGACATCCCCGTCTCCGCCCTCTTCTCCTTCGTCTTCTTCTTCTGCTCCTTCGCCTTCTCCGTCCTCGTCCCCGCCTTCGTTCCCGGTTACGGCTTCGGCCGGCCGCAGGGGTACGGTCCTGGTCGTCGTCGACCTCCAGAACGACTTCTGCTCCGGCCCGCTCGCCGCCTCCCGGTACCCCGGCGACCCGGCGGCGCTGGGCACCGTCGTGGCCAACACCGCACGCGCGGTGACGGCGGCCCGGTCCCACGGCACCGAGGTGGTGTACGTCCGTTTCATCGGGGACCCGGTCCATCAGGGGCCCGCCTGGCGGCACCGGGAAGCCCGGCGGGACAGGCCGCCCAAATGCCTGGAGGGCACCTGGGGCGCCGACTTCTCCGCCCCGCTCGAACCGGCACCCGGCGAGCGGGTGTTCACCAAGCGGGCGTGCTTCGACGCCTTCCTCTCCGACGGCTTCGAGCGGCACCTCGTCGACCGCGGCGCCGGGCACCTGGTCCTCGCCGGCCTCTTCACCGACGTCTGCGTGGACAGCACCGCCCGCACCGCGTTCCAGAAGGGCTTCCACATCACGGTCCTCGGCGACTGCACCACCGCACTGCACACCCCAGATGAGCAGATCCTGCGGTTCATGCGCCGTCTCTACGGCGCCCGCGTCACCCCGTACGACCGCACCGCCGTATGGACCCGACACCCCGAAGAGGAGGAGGCGGAGCCATGGCCGCTACCGTCCCGGACACGACAGACATCGACGGAGGCGTCGGGCTGACCGCGCTCATGGTGGCCGCGGCACGGGCCATCGAGACCGGCAGACCGGACGCGCTGGCCCGGGACGAGTACGCCGGGCACTTCGTGCGCGCCGCCCCCGCCTGCGCGGGCTGGCCGATACGCCCGGAGGAGGTGCCCGAGGGGGAGGCCGACCCGCTGTGGGGCAGACTCGGCCGCTACTTCGGGCTGCGCACCCGGGTGTTCGACGACCACCTGCTGGAGTCCGCCGAGGCGGGCATCCGCCAGGTGGTCCTGCTCGGCGCCGGACTGGACACCCGTGCCTTCCGGCTGCCCTGGCCGCACGACAGCGCCGTCTTCGAGATCGACCAGGAACCGGTACTCGCCTTCAAGCAGCGCACGTTGGACATTCTGGGGGCCACGCCCCGCGTCCGCCGCGTGCCGATCGCCGCTGACCTGTGCCTGGACACCTGGCAGGACGCCCTGACCGCGGCGGGTTTCGACCCCGCCCGCCCGACCGCCTGGCTGGCGGAGGGCCTGTTCCTCTATCTCCCGTCGGCCGCGGAACGCCGCGTCATTGCCGCCGTCACCGCCCACAGCGCCGCCGGGAGCACCTTCGCGTACGAGGTGAAACGGATCGCCGAGACGGCGGCGGTCCGCAACTCCCCGGTCTACACCGCGGCCCGCGAGCGCATCGGAATCGATCTCCTGGCCCTGTTCGACCCGGACCCGAGGCCGGATTCGGCTGCCGATCTCACCCACCACGGCTGGCAGACGCAGACCTGTACGCCCTTCGACCACAGCCACCGCCTGGGCCGCGGCCCCCGTCCGGAACCCCACGACGCCCTGGCCGCCAACCGCTGGACCTTCGCCGTACACCGCCCGTAGCCGGGCAGGGCCACATCCGGCGCGTGATGCCGAACCGGGTCCGGCATCACGGGCCGGTCGGCCGGCCGGCTGTCGGGCCGCCCGGGTGACCGACATCGTTTCCCCCACCCCGCCCATGCAAAATCCGTTGCGGGATCCGGGTCCCTGAGCTGACAGGTCCCGGCACGTTTGCCCAAGCCAGGCCCGTTGCAAGCCGCTTCTGTGGACACCTTGCCAATTCTTGACCCTCCTTGACGATCCGTTCCGCGAACGTTCAATCAGCTGTCCATGCCAAACGTTGTGTGACCCACCTAAGGTTCCTGAGGCTTTCGAAGGAAGGGCCGTCAGGAAGGGACTCATGGACACATCCCCGGCAGTCCGGGCGCGCGGCATCGAGAAACGTTTCGGCGAGGTCGTCGCGCTCGATGGTGTGGACCTGGATGTGGCGCAGGGTCAGATCCATGGTCTGGTCGGGCCGAACGGTGCGGGCAAGACGACGCTGCTCGGTCTGCTGCTGGGTCTGTC
>NZ_JBIAIE010000007.1:0-358784 GCF_042871185.1 Streptomyces sp. NPDC006012 | reverse complement strand
GTCCGTCTTGGCCTTGCGCAGCGTGTCCGCCTGCGCCTTGCCCCGGCCCTCCGCGACCGCCTCCGCCAGATTCGCGAAGACCACCGTCGCCCACAGCCAGGCACTGATCGCCCAGCCGAACCAGTCACCCGGGTCCTTGAAGGAGAAGACCGTGGTCAGCAGCGAGCCGACCCACACCACGAACATCACGGGCGACTTGATCATCACCCGCGGATCGAGCTTGCGGAACGCCTCCGGCAGCGACTTGAGCAGTTGCTTGGGGTCGAAGAGGCCCGCTCCGACACGGCCCTCGGCGGACTTGTGCCCGGTGGGTACGTCGCTGTGCGGCGCCCTGGTGGGAGTGGCTGTGGACATGGAGTCCTCTGACTTCTGTGTACGAGTGGCCATCACGACGCCAGCCCTTCGGCGAGCGGACCCAGCGCGAGGGCGGGGAAGTAGGTGAGGCCGGTGATGATCAGGATTGCGCCGACCAAGAGGCCGGTGAACAGCGGCTTCTCGGTGCGCAGGGTGCCGGCGGTGACCGGCACGGGCTTCTGCTCGGCGAGCGAGCCGGCCAGGGCGAGGACGAAGATCATGGGCAGGAAGCGGCCCAGGAGCATCGCGACCCCCGTCATGGTGTTGTACCAGTCGGTGTTCGCGTTCAGGCCGGCGAAGGCCGAGCCGTTGTTGTTCGCCGCCGACGTGAAGGCGTACAGCACCTCGGAGAACCCGTGCGCACCGGAGTTGAGCATCGAGTTCGGCGGGGTGGGCAGCGCCAGGGAGATCGCGCTGAGGACCAGGACCAGGGCCGGGGTGATCAGGATGTAGCAGGCGGCGAGCTTGATCTCCCGCGCGCCGATCTTCTTGCCCAGGTACTCGGGGGTCCGGCCGACCATCAGACCGGCGATGAACACCGCGATGATCGCCATGATCAGGATGCCGTAGAGGCCGGAGCCGGTGCCGCCGGGCGCGATCTCGCCGAGCATCATGCTCAGCATCGTGATGCCGCCGCCCAGTCCGGTGAACGAGGAGTGGAAGGAATCCACCGCGCCGGTCGAGGTGAGTGTCGTGGACACCGCGAAGAGAGACGAGCCGCCGATGCCGAAGCGGACCTCCTTGCCCTCCATCGCTCCGCCCGCGGCCTGGAGCGCCGGGCCGTGGTGGGCGAACTCGGTCCACATCATCAGGGCGACGAAGCCCAGCCAGATGGTGAACATCGTGGCGAGGATGGCGTAACCCTGCTTCACCGAGCCGACCAGCACACCGAACGTGCGGGTGAGGCAGAACGGGATGATGAGGATCAGGAAGATCTCGAAGAGGTTCGTGAACGGGGTGGGGTTCTCGAACGGGTGGGCCGAGTTGGCGTTGAAGTAGCCGCCGCCGTTCGTGCCCAGTTCCTTGATGGCCTCCTGGGAGGCGACCGCGCCGCCGTTCCACTGCTGCGAGCCGCCCATGAACTGTCCGACCTCGTGGATGCCGGAGAAGTTCTGGATCGCACCGCAGGCGACGAGGATCACCGCGGCGACGACGGCCAGCGGCACCAGGATCCGCAGCGTGCTGCGCACCAGGTCGGTCCAGAAGTTGCCGAGCTCACCCGTGCGGGAGCGCACGAAGCCGCGCACCAGCGCCACCGCGACGGCCATGCCGACGGCGGCGGAGAGGAAGTTCTGCACGGCGAGACCGGCGGTCTGCACGACGTGCCCCATGGTCTGCTCGCCGTAGTACGACTGCCAGTTCGTGTTGGTCACGAACGACACGGCCGTGTTGAACGACTGCGCCGGGTTGACCGACGAGAAGCCGAGCGAACCGGGCAGGACGCCCTGGAGCCGTTGCAGCAGGTAGAGGAAGAGGACGCTGACCGCGGAGAAGGCGAGGACACCGCGCAGATACGCGGGCCAGGTCATCTCGGCGTTCGGGTTCGCGCCGATGCCCTTGTAGATCCACTTCTCCACGCGTAGATGCTTGTCGGAGGAGTAGACCCGGGCCATGTAGTTGCCGACGGGGATGTAGACGAGCGCCAGCGCGCCCACGAGGGCGAGCAGCTGGAGCACGCCCGCTAGTACCGGACCCATGTCTGAACTCAGAACCTCTCCGGGAAGATCAAGGCGAGGACGAGATAACCCAGCAGGGCAACAGCCACCACCAGGCCTACGACGTTCTCAGCGGTCACAGCTTCGCCACCCCCCTGGCGACAAGGGCCACCAGCGCGAACAGCGCGATCGTGGTGACGACGAAGGCCACATCGGCCATCGCGAACTCCTGGAATGAGGTTCGGTTGAAACGGACGGTTCGAGGAAAACGCCTGAGTGACCGATTCCGGTCGCTCGTTGACAGCTCCCATACGGCGGCCCGCTCGGCTTTGACGGGCCTCTTACGGCCCTGGGCCGCCGGCGGCCGGTCCACCCCGCCCGTCGGTGACCTGCCTCACAGGATTCGGACGGTCCGGCGTGCGGCGGGAAGACCGGGGCAAAGGCGGGCGCTCCGCGGCGGTGGACCCCGCGGAAAGCCTCCCGGGCGAAGGCGTACGGCGGGCGGTCGTCCCGGCGAGCGGCTGACGCAGGCACCGCGAGGCGGCCCAAGGGCGCGGGTGCACAGAGCGCGCCGGCCCTGACACCGTCTTGACGTGCCCGGCCGACGGGACGGCAGACGCAGGCACACCGCCGGCAGGTGAGGGCGGCGCGGAAGGGACCGCGCCGCCCGGCTCGCGGCCCCCGTACCGCGCCCCCGTGCCACGCACAGCCTGCCACCCGGGCACCGGGCGTCTCATCGGCCAGGAGCGCACTCGCCTTGACGTACGGTGCACTGTCCGAAGGCACCCCGGGGACCACCTGCCACCGGGTACCCCCGTGGCGGGCGCGGCCGCTCCCGGCGTACCCTCCCAAGCGGCGTCACCGGGGGGAGGGTCATGCTCACCACAGTGCTGGACACCGCCCGTCTGCGGCCCGGCGAACGGACCGCGGCCTGGGCCGAGGTCACCGGCCTCGCGCTGGTGAACACCCTGATCCGCTTCCTGGTGCAGGAACCCGATCAGGTGAGCGCCCGGATCCGGACACTGGCGCTCGGTCCGGTCCAGCTGTCGGTGATGTCCTACACACCGCTGTCGTCCCGGCGCACGGCCCGGCTGATCCGGCAGTCCGATCCCGAGCAGTACCAGCTCGGGCTGACCGTGGCGGGGCACCAGCGGATCGAGCAGGCCCGGTCGAGCGCCGCGCTCGGTCCCGGCGAACTGGTGCTGTACGACAGTTCGCGGCCGTTCACCGCCGTCTCGGGCCCACAGCCCGCCGGGACCCGGACCGTCCTGCTCCAGTTCCCCCGGGCACTCATGCCCCTGCCGGAGGCGGACGTCGCGCCGCTGTGCGGTACGGCGCTGGACTCGCGGTCGGGTGTCGGCAGGCTGCTCGGCCTGATGCTCAACGGCCTGGTGGAGACACACGGCGATCTCACGCCGGGTGACACCGCCCGGCTCGGCAACACCGCGATCGATCTCACCGCGGCCCTGCTCGCCCACCACAGCGGCCGGCCGCTCCCGGACGGGTCCCGGCAGCGCGCCCTGTTCCAGCAGATCGGCGCCTTCATCGCCGCCCGTCTGCACGACCCCGGTCTGAAGCCGGGCACGGTGGCCGCGGCGCACTTCATCTCGACCCGTTATCTGCACCGCATCTTCCAGCAACACGGCACGACGGTCGGCGAGTTCGTACGACAGCAGCGCATCTCCCGCTGCCGGCGGGATCTGGCGGACCCGGCGCAGCGCACGGTCCCCGTCGCGGTCATCGGCGCGCGCTGGGGGTACCCGGCACCGTCCGACTTCACCCGTGCCTTCCGTACCGCCGTCGGTCTGACGCCCAGTGAGTACCGGGCGATCAGCCAGGCCCCGCGGTCAGCCGGCGGGCGCGGCGAAGTCCGCGGCCGCTGACGCGCCGACGAGTTCCACCGCGTCGCCGAGGGCGTGTTCGGCGACCCGCGCGACGACGTGAGCGGGGATGTCGTCGAGCCGGCAGGTGGAGTGGAGCAGGGCTGCGGGGACCCGCCCAGCCGTCCGGAATTCAGCTGGTCGGGCCCGCCCCCTCACTTGTTCGGGATTCGGGAGGGGGGCCGCCCCGCCTCAGCCGCCGACGTACGCCGCGAGGTGCTCGCCGGTGAGGGTGGAGCGGGCGGCGACGAGGTCGGCGGGGGTGCCCTCGAAGACGATCCGGCCGCCGTCGTGACCGGCGCCCGGGCCGAGGTCGATGATCCAGTCGGCGTGCGCCATGACCGCCTGGTGGTGCTCGACCACGATCACCGACTTGCCGGAGTCGACGAGCCGGTCGAGCAGGCCGAGCAACTGCTCGACGTCGGCGAGGTGCAGGCCCGAGGTCGGCTCGTCGAGGACGTAGACGCCGCCCTTCTCGGCCATGTGCGTGGCCAGCTTGAGGCGCTGGCGTTCACCGCCGGAGAGGGTGGTGAGCGGCTGGCCGAGGGTGAGGTAGCCGAGCCCGACGTCGGCGAGCCGGGTGAGGATCCGGTGCGCGGCGGGCGTGCGCGCCTCGCCCGCGCCGAAGAACTCCTCGGCCTCGGACACCGGCATCGCGAGAACCTCGCTGATGTCGCGGCCGCCGAACGTGTACTCCAGGACCGAGGGCTGGAACCGCTTGCCCTCGCAGTCCTCGCACGGCGAGGAGACCCCGGCCATCATCCCCAGGTCGGTGTAGATGACGCCGGCGCCGTTGCAGGCGGGGCAGGCGCCCTCGGAGTTGGCGCTGAACAGCGCGGGCTTGACGTCGTTCGCCTTGGCGAACGCCTTGCGGATCGGGTCGAGCAGCCCGGTGTACGTCGCCGGATTGCTGCGCCGGGACCCGCGGATCGGGCTCTGGTCGACCGGGACCACCCCCTCGTCGACGGGGATCGAGCCGTGCACCAGGGAGCTCTTGCCGGACCCGGCGACGCCGGTGACGACGGTGAGCACACCGAGCGGGACGTCCACGTCCACACCGGTCAGGTTGTTCACCGACGCGCCGCGGATCTCCAGCACACCGGTGGGCTCGCGCACCGTCCCCTTCAGGACCGACCGGTCGTCGAGATGGCGTCCGGTGACGGTCTCCGAGCCGCGCAGCCCCTCGACGCTGCCCTCGTAGCAGACGGTGCCGCCCCCCGTGCCGGCGCCGGGACCCAGGTCCACCACGTGGTCGGCGATGGCGATCAGCTCCGGCTTGTGCTCCACGACGAGCACCGTGTTGCCCTTGTCCCGCAGGCGCAGCAGCAGGTCGTTCATCCGCTGGATGTCGTGCGGGTGCAGCCCCGCGGTGGGTTCGTCGAAGACGTAGGTGACGTCGGTGAGCGCCGAGCCGAGGTGCCGGATCATCTTCACGCGCTGCGCCTCACCGCCGGAGAGCGTGCCCGCCGGCCGGTCGAGGGCGAGGTAGCCGAGGCCGATCTCCACGAACGAGTCCAGCGTGTGCCGGAGCTTCCCGAGCAGCGGCGCCACCGAGGGCTCGTCGATGCCGCGGATCCACTCGGCGAGGTCGCGGATCTCCATCGCGCAGGCGTCGGCGATGCTGATCCCCCCGATCTTCGAGGACCTGGCGCCCTCGCTCAGCCGGGTGCCGGCGCACTCGGGACAGGTGGCGAAGGTCACCACCCGCTCCACGAACGCCCGGATGTGCGGCTGCAACGCGTCGATGTCCTTCGACAGCATCGACTTCTGGATCCGCGGGATCAGGCCCTCGTACGTCAGGTTGATGCCGTCGACCTTGATCTTGGTCGGCTCCTTGTGCAGCAGGTCGTGCAGTTCCCGCTTCGTGAACCTGCGGATCGGCTTGTCCGGGTCGAAGAAGCCGCAGCCGAGGAAGATACGGCCGTACCAGCCGTCCATGCTGTAGCCGGGGATCGTCAGCGCACCCTCGCTCAGCGACTTGCTGTCGTCGTACAGCTGGGTCAGGTCGATGTCGGAGACACTGCCCCGGCCCTCGCAGCGCGGGCACATGCCGCCGGTGCGGCTGAAGGTCGCCTTCTCGGTCTTCTTGTTGCCCTTCTCGACGGTGATCGCGCCGCTCGCCCGGACCGAGGGCACGTTGAAGGCGAAGGCGCCGGGCGGGCCGACGTAGGGCTTGCCGAGGCGGCTGAAGAGGATGCGCAGCATCGCGTTGGCGTCGGTCGCGGTGCCGACCGTGGAGCGGGGGTCGGCGCCCATGCGCTGCTGGTCCACGATGATCGCGGTGGTCAGCCCGTCGAGCACGTCGACCTCGGGCCGGGCGAGATTGGGCATGAAGCCCTGGACGAAGGCGCTGTAGGTCTCGTTGATCAGCCGCTGGGACTCCGCGGCTATGGTGGCGAACACCAGTGAGCTCTTGCCCGAGCCGGACACCCCGGTGAACACCGTCAGCCGGCGCTTCGGGATCTCGACGCTGACGTCCTTGAGATTGTTCTCACGCGCGCCGTGCACCCGGATGAGGTCGTGGCTGTCGGCGGTGTGCGACGCGGGCGTCCGCGCGTCCGTGCTCGTGGCCTTGCTCATCGTCTCTCCCTCTGTTGCTGGCTGTTGCCTTGCCGGTCCGCCGCCGGGGTCGTAGCCGCCGTGGCCGGCGAGGGCGCGGCGCGGCCCGTGGTCCGTTCGGGGTGCCGGCCGGATGCCGGGCGGGCCGGGCCGGCTCCGTCCGGGCGCGCTCGGCGCAAAGGCCGGGGTCTGCCGCCAGGAGGTGACCGGACGGCGTGGGCGGGCCGGGGTTTCAGAGCCAGGTCCGGCCTCGGCAGGGGGAGTCCGGGGCGCCACTGCCCCGGAGCGGGGCGGGCGGCCTGGCCGCCGTCAGAGGATAGCCCGCTCGCGCACCCGCATGGCCACCCCTTTCGAATCCCGGTCCGCCCCGTCCCACGCCCCCGTCAGGCGCCGCCGGGCCGTGGGGCGGGCGCGGCGGCGGCCCTCCGGGCGGTGTCGGCGGCCCGTGCGATGCTGGGTGACATGACACTTGAGGACCTGGTGAGACTGCGCCGTGCCCGGGACACGATCGACCGCGACTACGGCCGGCCGCTGGACGTGCCCGCGCTGGCGGCCATCGCCCTCATGTCGCCCGGCCACTTCTCCCGCAGCTTCCGCGCCGCCTTCGGCGAGACGCCGTACAGCTATCTGATGACCCGCCGTATCGAGCGCGCCAAGGCGCTGCTGCGGCGGGGCGATCTGAGTGTGACGGAGGTCTGCTTCGAGGTGGGATGTACGTCACTGGGCTCGTTCAGTTCGCGCTTCACCGAGTTGGTCGGCGAGAGCCCGAGCGCCTACCGGGCCCGCAGCCACGAGGCCGGCGCCGCGATACCGGCATGCGTGGCGAAGGTGCTCACCCGCCCGGTCAGAAGGCCCGGACCCGCCGCCCGCAGGCAACCGGTCAGGAACGGAGAAGCGGAACGGGCCGCCGCCTCGTAGCGTCGAGGGCATGAACATCAAACTCTCAACGTGCTTCATCGCCGTCGACGACCACGACAAGGCGCTCCCCTTCTACCGCGACGTCCTCGGCCTGGAGGTGCGCAACGACGTCGCCTTCGAGGGGATGCGCTGGGTGACCGTCGGGTCGCCCGACCAGCCCGGCGTGGAGATCGTCCTCGAACCGCCGCTCGCCGACCCGGGCGCCTCGCCGGCCGACCGGCAGGCCATGGCGGAGCTGCTGGCCAAGGGCCTGCTGCGCGGCGTGATCTTCTCCACCGACGACGTGGACGCCACCTTCGAACACATCCGGGCCGCCGGCGGTGACGTCCTCCAGGAGCCCATCGACCAGCCCTACGGCGTCCGGGACTGCGCCTTCCGCGACCCGGCGGGCAACATGCTCCGCTTCAACCAGCGCCGCACCGGCTGACCCGGCTCCCCTGTTTCAGAGAGGTCTCCGCTGCCCTCCCACGCGGGTCTGCCGGTCGTCTCGCACACGTGTCCCCCGTCGTACCGGCGGGGCGGACGGCGGACTCCCGATTGCGTCCGGTGCGCAGCGTGCTCAAGGTCGGAGCGTGAGCACGTCTTCCGCACCGCTGCCCGAGCCCGCCGTACCGTACGCGCCCGTGCGCCGGCCCCGGGCCGGACGGGCGCGGCGCAGGTGGCATCCGGCTCCGGCCGGTGTACTCGCGGCCCTCGCCCTGTTCGTGGCGGTCCGCGCCGCCGGCGTCGTGGCGGTGGCCGTGACGAGCCGGCTGGCCGGCCGGCCGCTCACCAAGAACCTCGCCCATTCCTGGGACTCCACCTGGTACCTGCACATCGCCACGCACGGCTACGGGCGCCTGATCTGGATCACCAAGACAGGTGAGGTGCAGACGGACTGGGCGTTCTTCCCGCTGTACCCGGCCCTCGTCCGGGCCGTCACGACCGTCGTGCCGCTCTCCCCCGGCGCCGCCGGACTGCTGCTCGCCTGGAGTGCCGCGGTCGTGGCCGCCTGGGGCGTCTACGCGATCGGCCACCACGTGTACGGGCGAGCCGTCGCCACCGCGCTCGTGGCGCTGTGGGCGTCGCTGCCCCACTCGGTGGTGCTCACCCTCGCCTACACCGAGCCGTTGTTCGCCGCGCTCGCCGCCTGGTGTCTGTACGCCGTGCTCAAGGGCCGCTGGCTGACGGCCGGTGCACTGGCGGCCCTGGCCGGACTGTCCCGGCCGAGCGGCATCGCGGCGGTGGCGGCCGTGCTCGTCGCCGCCGGACACGAGACCGTGCGCCGCCGCGGGCGGGTCCCGCCGGGTCTGTGGGCGGGCGCCGTGCTCGCGCCGCTGGGCTGGGTGGGCTACGTGCTGTGGGTGGGCCGGCGGACCGGCGACCTGTTCCACGGCTACTTCCGGGTGCAGAGCGCCTGGAGCTCCCGGCTCGACCTCGGGATCGGCGCCCTGCGCTTCCTCAAGGCGCTGTTCCTGCACGGCGGCGGGGTCGTCTACCCGCTGGCCCTCGTGGTGGTCGCCGCCGGTGTCCTGCTGTTCGGCCTGCTGTGCCTGGAGCGCGCCCCGCTGCCGCTGGTGGTGTTCGCGGGTGCCCTGGTGCTGCTGGTGGTGGCGGTGTCCGGCCCGTTCGCCTCCAAGCCCCGCTTCCTGCTGCCCGCGTTCCCGCTGCTCGTCCCCGTCGCCCGGGCACTCGTACGGACCTGGCGCACGCGGCGGCCGAAGGCTCTGCTGCTGGGCGGCACGCTGACGGCGGTCTCACTGGCGTACGGAACGTTCCTGACGGCGATCGCGCATCAGCCGCTGTGACCCGGTGGCCACGCGGCCCGGACTGCGACGACGGGGACGCCCGGACCGGCCGCGAGGCCGGTCCGGGCGTCCCGTCGGTGAGGTCGTCCGGAGGATCAGACCAGGTCGAACCGGTCGAGGTCCATGACCTTCGTCCAGGCGTCGACGAAGTCCTTCACGAACTTCTCCTTCGCGTCGTCGCTCGCGTAGACCTCCGCGAGGGCCCGCAGCTCGGAGTTGGAGCCGAAGACGAGGTCGGCACGGGTGCCGGTCCACTTGACCGCGCCCGAGGCGTCACGGGCCTCGAACGTGGTCTGGTCCTCGGAGGCGGACTTCCAGGTCGTGCCCAGGTCGAGCAGGTTGACGAAGAAGTCGTTGGTGAGCTTGCCCGGGGTCGCGGTGAGGACGCCGTGCTTCGACCCGCCCTGGTTCGCGTCCAGCACCCGCAGACCGCCGACCAGGACGGTCGTCTCGGGCGCGCTCAGCGTGAGCAGGTTCGCGCGGTCCAGCAGCAGGTACTCGGCCGGCAGGCGGTTGCCCTTGCCGAGGTAGTTGCGGAACCCGTCGTACGACGGCTCCAGCGCCGCGAACGACTCGGCGTCCGTGTGCTCGTCGGTCGCGTCGACCCGGCCCGGGGTGAAGGGCACCTCGACCTCGACACCGCCGTCCTTGGCCGCCTTCTCCACGGCCGCGCTGCCGCCGAGGACGATCAGGTCGGCCAGGGAGACCTTCTTCGCGCCGGCGTTGAACTCACCCTGGATGTTCTCCAGGGTGCGCAGGACCTGCGCCAGCTCGTCGGGGTCGTTGACCTGCCAGCCGCGCTGCGGCTCCAGGCGGATCCGGGCGCCGTTGGCACCGCCGCGCTTGTCACCGCCGCGGAAGGTGGCGGCCGACGCCCACGCGGCCTTGACCAGCTGCGAGACGCTCAGGCCGGAGCCGAGGATCTGGGCCTTGAGCGCCGTGACGTCCGCGGCGTCGATGGCCTCGCCCTCGGCCGCGGGCAGCGGGTCCTGCCACAGCAGGGTCTCCTCGGGGACCTCCGGGCCGAGGTAGAGCGACTTCGGGCCCAGGTCACGGTGGGTCAGCTTGTACCAGGCGCGGGCGAACGCGTCGGCGAACTGGTCCGGGTTCTCGTAGAACCGGCGGGAGATCTGCTCGTAGACCGGGTCGAAGCGCAGCGACAGGTCGGTGGTCAGCATCGTCGGGCGGTGCTTCTTCGACGGGTCGAAGGCGTCCGGGATGATCTCCGGGGAGTCCTTGGCGACCCACTGGTTGGCGCCGGCCGGGCTCTTGGTCAGCTCGTAGTCGTACTCGAAGAGGTTCTTGAAGAACCCGTTGCCCCACTGGGTCGGGGTGGTGGTCCAGGTGACCTCAAGACCGCTGGTGATGGCGTCCTTGCCGGCGCCCGTGCCATGCGAGCTGCGCCAGCCCAGGCCCTGCTGCTCCATCGGCGCGGCCTCGGGCTCCGGGCCGACGTTGTCCGCCGGGCCCGCGCCGTGGGCCTTGCCGAAGGTGTGGCCGCCGGCGATGAGGGCGACGGTCTCCTCGTCGTTCATCGCCATCCGGCGGAACGTCTCACGGATGTCGCGGGCCGCGGCGATCGGGTCCGGGTTGCCGTTGGGGCCCTCCGGGTTGACGTAGATGAGGCCCATCTGGACCGCGCCGAGCGGGTTCTCCAGGTGGCGGTCGCCGGTGTAGCGCTCGTCGTCGAGCCAGCCGGTCTCAGGACCCCAGAAGACGTCCTCCTCCGCCTCCCAGACGTCGGCGCGGCCGCCGGCGAAGCCGAAGGTCTCGAAGCCCATCGTCTCCAGGGCCACGTTGCCGGTGAGGATCAGGAGGTCGGCCCAGGAGATGCTCTGGCCGTACTTCTTCTTGACCGGCCACAGCAGACGGCGGGCCTTGTCCAGGCTGGCGTTGTCCGGCCAGCTGTTGAGCGGGGCGAAGCGCTGCTGGCCGGCGCCGGCGCCGCCGCGGCCGTCACTGATCCGGTAGGTACCGGCGCTGTGCCACGCCATACGGATCATCAGCGGACCGTAGTTGCCGAAGTCGGCCGGCCACCAGTCCTGCGAGGTCGTCAGCACCTCGGCGATGTCCTGCTTCACGGCCGCGAGGTCGAGAGCCTTGAACGCCTCGGCGTAGTCGAACTCCGCGCCGAGCGGGTTGGCCACGGCGGGGTTCTTCGCGAGGATCTTCAGATTGAGCCGGTCCGGCCACCACTGACGGCTGCTGCCGCCCTGGGTCGGGTGGTGTGCGCGACCGTGCGCGACCGGGCAGCCGCCTGTCTCCTCCGATTTCGCGTCAGTGACGATTGCCTCATTGTTCTCGGCCATGGGAATCCTTCCGGACTGGGCGCATCTTGGTGCTCAGGAACTGCTGGGGGTGGAACATCCGGGGCACAGGCCCCAGTAGATGACCTCGGCCTCGTCGATGACGAAGCCGCGATCGTTCGAAGCGGTCAGGCAAGGAGCGTCGCCGACCGCGCAGTCGACGTCGGCGACGGCACCGCACGACCGGCAGATCACGTGGTGGTGGTTGTCGCCGACCCGGCCCTCGAACCGGGCCGGGCTGCCGGCCGGCTCGATACGGCGGATGAGTCCGGCCGCGGTGAGGGCGTGCAGCCCCTCGTACACGGCCTGGACGGAGATGTGGCCGACCCGCTCACGCACCCCGGAGGCGATGACCTCGACACCGAGGTGGTCACCGTGCCGGACGGTGTCGAGCAGTGCGACGCGGGCGGCCGTCACACGCAGACCGGCACCGCGCAGCTCGTCAGCGACGGTGGGGGGCTGGGCTGCGGTCACGGCGCTCAACCTATCGCCTCAAAGGCGAACGATTCAAGAAAGCGAAGGGGACAAGTCTTACGCACCGGAACACGCCTGAGTTCACCCGGCCACCATCTGCCGCTCACCCGGAGTGCGGGAGGAGGAGGCAGGGCGCAGGGCGCAGGGCCAAGCGTCCGGGTTCTCACGGTCGCCGGGGGCCAGGCAGGCGGGCGCTCGGTGCGGCGCCGGCCCTGCCCATACCGCGTCACCGGGCTCGACACGAAGAAGCCGGATGACCGCCAAGGACCTACGCCCTTGTGCCGGTTCCCTGCGCTGCCGGACGGCGGCGGCCAGGAATGTGGCACGGGCCTGTGGCGGCGCGGGACACCGAGCGGGTACGGCCGACCTGACAACGGCGTCGGGCGATCTCCGTCAGCGTAGGGGCCGGCTTCCGGCCCTGATGCTCGTCCTGCCACGCGGCCGTCCGCGGCCGGAGGCCGGGGCCATCATGTCCCTGTCGGACCCCACCCGGCGGCCCGGCAAGGCCCACGCGTGCACCTGGACGGCCATGGCCGACGGCACCGTCTCCGGTGCCGTCCGCTCAAGGTGTGCGGTCGCAGACCGAGGGCAGCCAGGTCAGTTTCGGGTCGGTACGCAGGGTGTCCAGCGTCTTGAGCAGCGACGTCAGGTCGCCCGGGCGGGCGAGGAAATCGATGGTGGACTGGGCGAAGACGTCGCGCACCGCGGGCGGCATCGCGTCGGAGGCGTCGAAGCAGTGCACCGCCCTCCGGTCCCGCAGGGTGTCCGCGAGCCGACGCCGCTGGGTGCCCGGTGCGCCGTACGAGCCGGCCGGCACGCCGGTCCGGACCGAGAAGCCGGACTGCTGCACGCTCCACACCCGCCCGGCCTCGGTCGAGGCCAGATAGCGGATCAGCTGCTTCGCCGCGGGGGTCTCGTGCAGCAGGGCGACCAGGTCGCCGGAGACCTCCCAGGCGTCGGAGTAGCCGGTGCCCAGCAGCGTGGCGGACGCCTCGTAACGTCCGTCGGCCTTCTTCCAGTCGTCGTCGGCGCCGATGAACGACGCCTGGTGTTCCAGGCTGCACTGGGGCGATTTCTTCGCGAGGTACGCGGAGGCGTCCTGGTAGTGGGTCTCCAGGGCCCGGCTGACGAGCCGCTCGTTCTCGCCGCTGCCGACGACCAGGTCCCGCCAGGCCGTCCAGGCCCTGCGCACCGCGGGGTCGGTCCAGCGCAGTTCTCCGCGCGCCCACTTGTCGTAGGTGCGCCAGCCGGACTGCTGGAGCAGCAGGTCCTCGATCCAGTCCGTGCCGGGCCAGCCGCTGGTCGCTGCGGCGCCCAGGCCCAGGCACCACTGGGCGGGCTGCCCTGCGGCGTCCCGGCGCTGCTGTTCGGTCATGTCCCCCGGGTACCAGACGATGCTCTTGAGGTCCGCCTTGAGCGGGAACCAGTAGACGTGCCCGTCGATCCGGGTGGTCCAGGACGCGCTGAAGGCGCCTTCGGGGACGAGGCCGTCGAGCGATTTCAGCCGGCGCTGGGCGACGTAGGAGGCGAGTTCGCCAGGGCCGGTGAGCACCACCACGTCGGGCGGCGTCCCGGCCTCCACGTCGGCGCTGAGCACCTGGCTCTGGGCGGAGCTGCCCTGGTAGTCGACGTGGATGCGGTACTTGCGCTCGAAGGGGGCGATCACCGCGTCGCGGAAGGCGCGTTCGTCCTTGCCGGTCCAGTTGGCCAGCAGGGTGACGGTCGGTTCGCGGTCGTAGACCCGTACGCCCACGACGACCGCCGCGACCAGCAGGGCCAGGCAGCTCGCCAGGACGGTGCCGGTGCGGACGGCCCGCCGGGAGGGACCGCGGCGGGTGGCGGGGACGGCCGCCGGGCCGTTTCCGGGCGCGCTCACCGCGGCCTGAACCGGTAGTCGTTGATGTGCGGGCGCAGTCCCGCCTCGGCCAGCGCCATGAGCACGATGCCTCCGATCGCGATCCACACCGCCGCCGCGGCGCGGAAGCCGGTGTTCGCCAGGTAGGTCGCGGTCCGCCGGCCCGCGTCGGTGATGGCCTGGCCGGACAGCGGGCGGTCGAGCAGCCCGCGGGTGTCCGCCATGCCCTGGTGCGTCCACAGGGTGAACAGGCTCAGCGTCACGAAGCCGCCGAGCAGCACGGCGCCGGCCGCGAGGAGCTGCCGGTTGTAGCGGCGACGGAACCGGTCGCGCAGGAAGACCTGGGTCTCCGCCAGGGCCGCGGCCAGCGCGAGGACGAGCAGCGCGGTGACGCTCCAGCCGAGCCACAGCAGCCGTCCGAAGGACGTCTGCCGGCGGACGACGTGCCGCTGCTCCGCCCGGAGCAGGCCGAGCCGTGCGGTGATGCCGGAGTCCTTCTCCGCGAGGATGCTCGTCGCGTATCCGAGATAGGCCCGGCGCAGCACCGAGTCGGCCGGTTCGAGCTGGGCCTTGCCGACCATGCCGGCGTACACGGTGATCAGGCCGGCGACCGTCTGCAGGGCCTGGCGGCCCGTGGTGCCGCCCGCGCCGTCGGAGGCTGCGACGGCGAGGGACTGCACGGCCACCGAGATCTGCTTCTGGAACTCGCCGGTGGCCGGGGTCGCGGCGGTCGTCTGCGCCTCGGTGAGGGCGTGCTGCGCGGTGTCGATGGCGAGGACGGCCGGGCCGCTGGCGATGCGCAGCGGGTCGGCGTCGCCGTGCACGCCCTGGTAGGAGAAGAACAGGGCGACGCTGACGGCGGCGGACACGACCAGCAGCAGCCGTCGGCGCAGGGCCAGTTCGCGGGAGGTGGTGCTGGCGTCGCCCGGGCCGGCCGCGTCCGGGGTGCCGGTGCCGCGGGCGAGGACCGGGGCGAGCAGCCGGAACAGGCGGGTCGGCGCGGTCGGCGGGCGGGCCCGCCCGGGCGCCGCGGCCGGGGGCCGGGGCGGGATGTCCGTGGTGTTCTGCTTGCTCATTGCGGACTCACCTCCGTGACGGACGGCAGTTGGTGCGGGTCGCCGAGTCCTCGCTCATACCGGCGGCCCGCCGAGTTCCCGGCCGCAGTCGCCGCCGCAGAATCGGGAGCCGGGCGGGCCGAGCCAGTGGCAGGCCGGGCACTCGACCAGGGCCCCGCCGCCGGCGATCCCGCCGCCGTCAGCCGTCCCGTCGCCGCCGGCCGGTGCGTCCCCCGTGCCTTCCTCCTCGGCCCCGGGCTCGGCGGCCGGGGACCGGTGCGGGGTGGTCATGGCGCTGGAGAGGATCAGGTGCTGCCAGTCGACGTCCTTGAGCCCGTCCCGTATCCGCGCAGCGCCCGGACCTGAGGTGTCGGCGACCTTCCGCAGCGCGCCGAGCAGCTGGGCGTCGCCGAGTTCGCCGGCCAGCGCCACGGCCCGGGCCAGCGCGGCGTCCGCGTCGGGCCGGCCGGCCCCGCCCCGCAGCCACGCCTGGTGCGCGTGCAGCACGGCCGCGTTCGCCTGCTGGTAGAGCTGGTGGCGGCGGATACCGGGGTGCGGTCTGGAGGCGTCGGCGGGGGCGTCCGTCCAGTGCACGAGGATCGGCTGCGGCAGCGGCAGCCGCACCGGCCGGCCGATGTCCGGGACGGACAGTTCCACGGCGGCGAGCTGGAGGTCCTCGCCGAGGTCGCGGTCGGACGGGTCGGCGGCGAGCACGACCTGGTAGTGGCGTACCTCGTCGCCCCAGCCGCGGGTGACGTACTCGGCTTCCCGCGCACCGGATGCGTCGACGGTGGCGGGGAGTTCCTGTTCGCCCGGCACGATCTGCTTGACCTGCCGGATCCGGGTGCCGGGGGTGGGGACCAGCCGGATCCGCAGCTCGGGGACGGAGGTGCCGAGCAGGTCGTCGATCAGCTTCTGGTAGGCGGCGGTGAGTTCGGACTCGTGCCGGACCGCGCCGGCCCGTCCGTGCAGCCGCCGGGTGATCCGCAGCAGCAGTTCGGCGTCCCAGTCGTCGCCGATGCCCCAGGCGTCGCAGCTGATCCGGCCCGCGCAGGCGGTGAGCGCGTTCTCCAGCCGGATGGCGGCGCGGGCGTCGTGCTCGTTGCGCCCGTCGGTGAGCAGCAGGACGTGTTTGACGGGCGCGGGCTGCTCCTGGAGCAGGCGGCGGGCGAGGTCGAGCCAGGTGCCGATCGCGGTGCCGCCGTCCGCGTCGAGGACCCGTATCGCGTGCTCGGCGGCGTCGCGCTGGTCCGGCCCGGCGACGGCCATCGCCTCGGTGCCGGTGCGCGGGTGGACGACGGTCGCGTCGAACCGCCCGGACAGCACGGCGAAGGCGGTGCCGTCGGGCAGCCGCCGGACGGCCGCGACGGTGGCGTCCTTGGCGGCGTGCAGCTTGCTGTCGGGGTAGAGCATCGACTTGGAGGTGTCGATGATCAGAACTTCGGCGAGTGCGGCGCCCGAGTCGGCCGGCCGGGGCGGGGCGGGCGCGCTGCCGGTGGTGCCGACGCCGACCTCCAGGACGGCGTACATCACCTGTTCGCCCGGCGGACCGGCGACGGCCGGCACGGTCGACAGGTATTTGTTCTGGCCCACCGCCAGGGTGACCTCGACGGCGCCGGACTCGCCGGTCGCCCCGTCCGTGCCACCGGTCTCGGTCATCGCGGTCTCCCCCTCGACGGCTCGTGGGTGTTCAGAAGGTGGTCATGGGCCGGACGGCGTGCGCGAGATCGAGCAGCCTGCCGTGCTCGCCAGCGGTGCGGGCCTGTCCGGCGAGCTGCCGGAAGGACTGTTCGAGCAGTCCGCGCAACGAGTCCTGGTGGCCTGCGCCGAACACCGGTCCGACCGGGTACTGCGCCCCCCAGCCCTGCTCCGGCCAGTGGGCGAGGACGGTCTCCCGCACCTCGGCGACCAGCCGGGCGCGTGATTCGCCCTCGGCCGCGCCGCCGTCCAGCCGCAGTTCGGGCAGGCGCAGGGCCGCGTCCCGCAGGTCGGCCACGGACGGCGGGCGGCCGTGCAGGGCGCCGGTGCGGATGCGGACAGCGGCGATGCGGGCGGCGTCGTGGTGCCGGGAGGTGGTGGGCACGTCGTCGAGCACGCGGACCGCCTCGTCCCGTTCGCCGGCGGCCAGATGGCAGCGGGCGAGCCCGAAGGCGGCGGGCGCATGGGCGAAGTCCCGTTTCCACACCGCCTCGTAGAACGTCACGGGCCGGGCCACGGACGCCTCACGGTCCTGTTCAGCGCAGTAGCCGAGGGCGAGCTTCGGAACGTACTCGCCGGGCAGCGCCCGGTACACCCGCGCGAAGCAGGCGCCCGCCGCGCGTACCTTCCCCTTGCTCAGGTGCAGGACGCCGCGGTGCCAGGCGATGCGCCAGTCGTACGGGGCCTGCCGTTCGCCGAGTTGGGTCTCGGCCTCGGCGAGCGACTGTTCGGCCCGGTCCGGTTCGCCGCATCGCAGGTAGGCGCGGCACAGCCACAGGGCGGTCTCGGGCGTGCCCAGCCGGGACGAGCGGCGCCGCTGCTCGGCGACCCGGTCGGGGGCGTCCGGCTCGAACGCGTCCAGCAGCAGGGCCGCGCCGTCGTCGGGGTCGGGCACGGGCTGCGGGAGCGCGGCGGCCACTTCGGCGGCGGACGGCGGCGAGACGTCCAGCGCGGAGAGGTGCCCGTGCGGCCGGTCCGTCCAGTGGCCGAGCGCGGGGATCGCGCCGAGCCCGGCGTCGAGCGAGGCGTCGGTGGCCCGGAACCGGGTGGATCTCTCGGGCAGTTGCTCGCCGAACCGCAGCGCACGGAACTCCCGCAGCACCTCCCACAGCTGGCGGGACATCTCGGCCGCCGAGCGGAACCGGGCCCGGGGTTCCGCGTGGGTGGCCCGGGCGACGAGCCGGTCGAAGGAGTCGCCGGCCAGGCCGGGGGCGCGCTCCGTGGCGCCGGCGAGCACCTGAAGGGTCACGCCGACGGTGTAGAGGTCGCTGTCGACGTGCCAGCCGCGGGCCTCGACCTCCTCGGGGGGCGGCGCGAAGGCGCTGGTGTAGACGTAGGCGGAGGTGCGGTCGTTGACCGCGCGGACCGCGCCGAGGTCGATGACCTTGATGCCGCGCCCGAAGTGGATGACGTTGGCGGGCTTCATGTCGCAGTACAGCAGGCCCCGTTCGTGCATGTACTGGAGGGCGCCGAGGATCTTGCAGCCGTAGGTGAGCACGTGGTCGAGGCGGGGGCGGCCCTGGAAGAGGCGGTCGGCGTCGTCGGCGGCGAACAGGTCCCGCAGCGAGCGCCCGCCGATGTAGTCCATGACCAGGTAGCCGGTGGGCGACTGGCCGGCGAGGGCGTGTTCGGCGTACGTCACGATGCGGACGATGTCCGGATGGTGCAGTTCGGTGAGCGAGCGGCGTTCCTCGACGGCGGTCCTGCGGGCCAGCGCGTCATGGACGTTGATCAGTCCCTTGAGCACCACCCGGTATCCGGTGACGCGGGTGTCCTCGGCGAGGTAGACCCAGCCGAGTCCGCCCTGGGCGAGGCAGCCGAGGATCGCGTAGTGGTCCGCGACCAGGTCGCCCGCGTGCAGTTGGGGCCGGAAGGAGTAGGGGGTTCCGCAGCGCGGGCAGCGCCCGTCGGCCCGGGGCGGCTGGCCGCCGTAGCCCACGCCGATGATCATGGAGCAGCCGTTCGCGCCGCAGCGCCGGCCGCCGGTGGGCGGCTGCGGGTCGTCGTCCAGCGGGTCTTCGGGGGGCGCCACCTCGGGCAGGACGACCAGTCCGTGCTGGTCGAGTTCGCCGACGCCGGGGAAGGCCGGCTTCGGGGCGCGGCGGGAGCGCTCGGTGCGCTGGCTCACCGGGGCGTCGAGACCGGTGTCGGGCGGTGGCGCGGGGTCCGGCGGGGCCTGACGGCCGCACGTGTCGCAGAAGCCGGTGGCCATGATGCGGCCCCGGCAGCCGGACCGGGAGCATGACGTCATGACGGGCCCTCCCCTTCGCTGTCATGGGCGGAGCGGGACGGATCAGGCTGTTTCGAGCAGTGTTCGGCGAAGGCGGCGACGGCCGTCTCCGCCGCTTCGATGTCGCAGGGGGCCTCGCGGAGCAGTGCGGCCGCACTCTCGTACAGCCCGTACGCCGTCAGGTCCGGGCCGGCGCCCGCCGGGCCCGCCTTCTGCCGCCACAGTCCCCATTCCGCGGTGAGCCGCAGTCGCAGTTCGTGCAGGCGTACCAGGCGGGCGTCGAGGTGTTCGGTCGCACGTTCCAGGCGTCTTCTGCGGCGTTCGGCGGTGGCCTCGTGCCGCAGCAGGGCGTCGACGCCGGCGGCTTCCGGCTCGCCGTCGCGGGTGCCGGTCAGTTGCTCGCGCAGCATGCCGGTGAGCCAGACCCCCTGCATGGCCCGGTCGACCAGTTCCGTGTCGGCCGGGTCCGGGCCGGGCCGCACCCGGCTGAGCCGCTGGTCGAGGCCGGGGCCGAGCCGGTCCACGATCGCGTCGAGTGCTCTGCGCAGCCGGGCCCGGCGTTCGAGCAGCGGCCGGCGCACCAGGGTCTCCTCGGCCTGCGCGGCGAGCCCCTCCGGACTGCGGAAGACCAGCAGCAACCGGGCGCCCTGCGCGGCGAGTTGCCCCAGCATGCCGAGCAGCGGCCCGGGTTCGGCGGACTCGTCCACACCGACGAGAACGGCGGCCGGGGTCAGGCGCAGCGTGCCGAGCCGGTCGGGGAACGGGACCACGGGGTCGGTGCGGACGCCGAGCCGTTCGGCGAGGCGGTCCGTGATCTGCCGGACGGTCATGCCCCGTACGGCGAGGGCCAGGTCGTGGCCGCCGGGCGGGGGCACGGTGTGCGGGGGGTCGCCCGCGAACCGGCTCGTCTGCTGCGTGGTGCGCAGTTCCCGGGTGGCCAGGGCGATGGCCCGCTGGAGGTTCCAGGCCCGGTCGCCGTCGGCCGGGACGACGCTCACCAGCACGGGCCGGCCCCGGCCGCCGAACCAGGTGGCCAGCTCGGTGGCGAACGGCACGTCGAGCCGGCCGGCGGCTGCTCCGGGGCGCAGTTGCGGATCGACGGCGGACGGGCCGTCCGTCCAGTCGGCGACCTGCGGGAGGTGGCTCAGCACGGTCTCGGTGGGGCTCATGTGGGTGAAGTTGGCCTCGTGCCCTTCGTCGGCGCTGAGCACGATGCCGAGCACCTGGCCGGTGGCGAGGTCGACGACTCCGGCACCGCTGAAGCCGGGACTCGCCAGTTCCTGCGGGGTGTGCGGGCGCAGTTGGACCCGGCTGTCCCGGCCCCGCCCGCCGAGCGGGGCGGCGCTGTACCAGCGGCCGACGTCGTCGCCCTCCGGGAAGCCGTACATCTCCACGCCCGCGGGCGGGGCCGCGAGCCGGAACAGCCGGGTGGGGTGGTCGGCGGGCCGCGGTACGGCGAGACGCAGCAGGGCCAGATCTCCGCTGCGGTCGCCGAAGGAGTCCATGTCCTCCGGAACGTACGCCTCCTCGTCGACGGCGGCGTCCACGGCCGGGACGCCGGGGGCGCCCACGAAGTGGACGACGTACCGTTGTCCCGGGCTGACGACGTGGGCCGCGGTGAGCACCCGGTCAGGGCTCAGCAGCACGCCGGCACCGATGACCGATCCCTCGGTCCGGTGGATGCGTGCCACCCAACTCGGTGTACGCCACCGCGACTCGACGACTCGCTCCCCCGTGCGCGTCATGTTTCCCGAGGCTACTCCGCGTGCCTTCGCGCCACCACTGTGATGCGCCGCATCCCGGCGGGCAGGCGGGGCCGGGACGACGCCAGGGAAGGCGGGCCGGCCGGCGGCCGGGCCGGCCCCCGTGCTCCGCCCCGGCCGTCGCCGCAGGTGGGCGGCCGAACCCACGCGGGCTCCCGCTCCGGTGGGGCGTCCGGATCACGCTGCGGCCCCGGGGACCGGGACGGCACCGTCCGCGAGGCCCGGGCGGGCGAGCAGCCGCGCGGGCGACGGGAGGCCGCGGAGGACTCGGGCTCGATCGTCCTCTCACTCACGCGGCGTCTCTCCTTGATCAGGAGATCCGCCGCCGGTCAGACACATACTGGCGGCAGGGTGAGGGCCGAGTGGGCCGGCCGGCCCTTCCCGGAGGGAAGGGCGGAGAGCCTGCGCAGCCTGTTGTTGCGTTCTTCCAGGGCCTGTGGAGTGGTCGGGAAGAGTGTGGCACCGCCCCCCGCGACCAGGTTCTGGTTCACGGTCACGAACTCACGCGTGTCCTGTTCGTAAGCGGCGAAGCCCGCGGTGTGGTCCCGGTCCGCCAGGGAAGCGGCGAGCACGCAGGCGCCGGCCAGCGCGAGGCTGGTGCCCTGCCCGGTGAGGAACGACGGCGCCCACGCGGCATCGCCCACCAGGACCACCCTGCCGCTGGACCAGCGGGGCACACGGATCTGAGTCACCGCGTCGAAGAACAGGTCTTCCGCGTCGCGCAGGGCCGCCAGCATCCCCGGGACCTCCCATCCCGCGTCGGCGAAGACCGTGGCGACCAGGTCCCGTTGGGTTTCCGGGTCCGGGAACGCGTCGAACGGCGGTTTTGGGTGGGCGAAGTTCAAGAAGGCGTGGACCTCGTCGTTGTCTCCCGCCGCGTAGAGTGCCGCGGCCCTGCCCGGACTGTTCCACATCACCGTCTCGCGGGAGAGCCCGAAGGTGTTGCGCATGGTGAACACCGCGAAGCAGTAGCCGAGATAGTGGTGGAACTGCTCCTCGGGACCGAACAGCATCTCCCGGGTGGACGAGTGCAGGCCATCCGCGGCGAACACCATGTCGAAGGTGCGGCTGCCGCCCCGGCGGAAGGTGACGTCGACCCCGGGGCCGGACTGGTCCAGGGTGTCGATGGAATCGTCGAACACGAACTCCACATCGTCGCGGACCGCGGAGTACAGCGCGTCGGACAGATCCCCGCGCCGCACCTCCAGGTCCCGTCCCGCGACACCGCCGGTGACGTCGTGCGGGTGGACCGAGGTCACCTCACTGCCGTCCGCGTCCAGAAAGGTCAGCCGGCGCAGGTCGATGTGCGCCTCCCGCAGCCGTGACAGGATCCCCATCCTGCTGACCACCTCCAGGGCGGTGCCGCGCACGTCGATGGGATAGCCGCCGGCACGCGGTGCGGGCGCCTTCTCCACCACCGTGACCGCGTACCCGTAGCGGTTCAGCCAGAACGCCAGGGCGGGGCCCGCGATGCTGGCCCCCGAGATCAGGACCTTGCCCCTCCGGTTGGTACGGACGCTGCTCGGCTGATCGGTTCGGGTCATTCCTTGACTCCTTTGTTCATGGTGCGCGTGACCAGCAGGGCCAGCGCCGTGACAGTGCCGGCCATGACGAAGCCGGTGACGTAGGCCGATTCGGCCGCGGTCTGCGAGCCGGGAGGGGTTGCGGCGCTGAGCAGCGCACCGCCGAGCTGGCCGCCGACGGCGTAGCCGAGTACGCGGCTCACCAGGATCAGGCTGGTGGCGATGCCGGTGTCGTCCGGGTCGACGGCGGTGGCGGTGCTGGTCATCATCGCCGTGACACACAGGCCGTTGGCCAGCGCGATCAGCGCCTTGGCGACGACGAGGTGCCAGACCTCGGTGTGCACGGCCGCCAGGGTGAGCAGGGAGACGGCCATCATGACTACGCCGGTATCGACCACGGCGCGCGAGCCGAAACGCCGGTCTCCGATCCCGCCGAGCGGCCCGGCCAGCGTTGCGGCGACGGCTCCGGGCAGCAGGAAGAAGCCGATGTCGGTGGCGCCGGCCCCGAATCCGTACCCGTCACCGCGCGCGTCGAACAGCTGTGGAACGAGGAAGACCGCCATGGAGGTGCCGAGGCAGATCACGAAGGTCAGCACGCACGCCTTCCAGATCGCGGGCCGGGCCAGCATGCGCAGGTCGATCATCGGCGCGGCCGCCCGCCGTTCGACGGCCACCCAGCCGGTGACGAAGGCGGCCAGAGCCACGATCAGGGCGCCGAGCAGGAGTGGCTGCGAGCCGAGGTCGGGCGCCAGCGCGAGGACGAGCATGAGCGTGACCAGCGTCCCGCTCAGGAGCAGCAGGCCGGGCCAGTCGATCCCGGCGTCGTGCGACCGGCCGGGCGGATCGGCCGGCATCGCCCTGTTCACCAGCAGGGTGGCGCCGATGACCGCGATCGTCGGCAGCGCGAACATCCAGTGCCGGGAGAGCATTTCCGCCACCGGCCCGGCCGACAGGGTGCCGGCCATCCCGCCTCCGACGAAGAGTCCGCTGACCACGCCGATGGCCACCTTCGACTCGCCCGCGGTGAGGTGTTTGCGTACCACGATGAACGACAGGGGCAGCGCGCCCACCATCGCCCCTTGCAGGACCTGGCCGAGCAGCAGCACGGGCAGGTTCGGCGCCAGGGCGGACACCAGGCCGCCCGCCGAGACCACCGCCATCAGCCGGATGAGGACCCGCTTCCCGCCGTAGCGGTCGCCGAACTTGCCTGCCAGCGGTGTGACCAGCGCGCCGGCGATCAGGAGCACGATGCTCAGCAGCGCCCCTTCGGCCGGACTCAGGTCCAGTTCGCGTTGCAGAAGCGGGAGCGTGGGTGTCACCACCGATTCCAGGGCACCGGTGGACAGTGCCAGTAGGCCGAGGGCCCCGACAGCGGCCTTCCCGACGCGGACCGGGGGAGCCAGGGCTGCGGTCATGAACGTCCTGCCTTTCAAGGGTGGTTGCTCTGGTTGTTCGTGAGGCCGGAGGGCCCGGGGGCTCTGGGTACGGCTGTCCGGGCCGGCGCCGCGCCTTGTCGGCGAGCCCGCGGCCTGCGCGAGCACCGCGGCCGCCCGGTGGCGGTCCTGGCGTTGCCCGGCCAGACGCACGGGGAGCAGGACGTTCCGCTCGACGGTGAGGGAGAGCAGCAGGTCGAACGCCCGGAAGACGAAGCCGAGGCGGCTGCGGCGCAGTTCGGTGGACTCGTTCTCACTCATGCCGGTGATCTCCGTACCGCCGAGACGCACGGAGCCCTCCGACGGCCGGTCGAGCCCGGCGGCGCACTGCAGGAAGGTGGACTTGCCGGACCCGGACGGACCCATGACGGCGGTGAACGTGCCGCGGAAAGGGTGAGGCCGATGCCCGCGAGCGCCTGCACGGTACCCGCGCCGCGGCCGTACTGCCCCCGGACACCACGCAGTTCGACGGCGAGACCGGGCGTGGCGGCCGGGGTCTCCGGTCGGTCGTCCGCCTTCTGTCGTCTGCCGCTGCGCAGCCTCATGTTCCGCCCTTTCGCGTTTCTCTCGTTCCGACGGAACGGAGGGTGCGGGGACGGCTGCGCGCCGGACGTCATACCCGGGAGCCAAAGCGGAGGTGCTACCCCGGTAGGGGGTGGAGGAGACAGGGCCCTTCCCTCTCGGCCGGGTGGAAGAACCCGGGGGAAGGGCGGGCCGGTCCGCCGCCGGCGCGGCGTCAGGGGAGCCCGCCCGGTGCCGGACTCCAGGGCGTGGCCCCGCAGAAGGGGACCGCTTCACTGTGTGGGAGGTGCCTGGAGTGGAGCGAGCGAGCCCGGCCCCCGAGGAAATCGCGGCCCGACGAGGCCGCGGCCCAGCGGGGCTCAGGGGGTACCGGCACCAGGCCGGCACCACGGGCGGCAGGCTCTCGTGCCCTCCGACGGCGAGGCACCCGAAATCCCGGGCCGCAGCCTCAGGGGCGGCCCCTACTCACCCGGCGTGACCAGCTCCGACTCGTACGCGAAGACGACCGCCTGGGCGCGGTCGCGCAGGTCGAGCTTGGTCAGGATGCGGCTCACGTGCGTCTTCACCGTCTGTTCGGCCAGCACCAGGGTCCGGGCGATCTCCGTGTTGGACCGGCCGCGGGCCACCAGGGTGAGAACCTCGGTCTCGCGTTCCGTCAGGGCCTTGAGACGCTGCGTCGGCTTGCGCCCGGCGGTGGGCCGTTGCCGGGCGAAGTCCGCGATCAGACGGCGTGTCACGGAGGGGGCGAGCAGCGCGTCGCCCGAGGCCACGATGCGTACCGCTGCGATGAGGTCGGCCGGCGGCGCGTCCTTCAGCAGGAAGCCGCTCGCGCCCGCCCGCAGCGCCTCGTAGACGTAGTCGTCGACGTCGAACGTGGTGAGCATCAGGACGCGCGGCCGGTGCGTCACACCCGGTGGCGGCGTCAGGAGGCGCCGTGCGGCCTCCAGGCCGTACATCTCGGGCATCCGCACGTCCATCAGGACCACGTCGGGGTGGGTGCGCCGGCTCAGCTCGACGCCCTGCGCACCGTCGGCGGCCTCGCCCACCACGTCGATGTCGCTCTGGACGGCCAGCAGCGCGGCGAAGCCCGCCCGCACCATGGCCTGGTCGTCGACGATGATGACGCGCGTCGTCACGTGAAGTCCCTTTCGATCAGGGGAAGTCGGGCGGCGACCCGGAAGCCGGACCAGGCGGACCAGGCGGACAGGCGGACAGGCGGACAGGCGGACCCGACTGCGCGCCGCTCAGATGCCGGGCCGCAGCGATTCTCCTCCTTCGCAGCTAGGCCAGCGGGCCCGCGCACCAGCCGGTCCAGCGCGTGACGTTGACGGTGACGACCGGGCCGGTCGGCGGGCGGTCGCGGTACTGGGCGTACTTGTCGCGCAGCCTGCCGAGCGCGGCCCGGTGGGCGGCGCGTACGACGACGTCGGTGGCGTCGGGGCCGAGGACACGGGCCTCGCCGTCGGCCCGGACCCACCACAGCCGCTCCCAGTCCTCCCCGTAGGCGTCCACGAGCAGGCTCACGGCCGGGTGGGCGGCGATGTTGCGCAGCCGCTTCAGCCGGGTCGTGGTCTTCGGCTTGCCGTCGACGGCCGTCACGATGCCGTCCATGCAGTTCCCGCCCGCGGCGTTGCGTACCGCGAACACGACGGGCACCAGATGGGGCCGGCCGGCCCCGTCCACCGTCGCGAGCCTCGCCACCCGGGCCGCGGCGAACCGCCG
This sequence comes from Streptomyces sp. NPDC006012, assembly GCF_042871185.1. Classification (NCBI taxonomy): domain Bacteria; kingdom Bacillati; phylum Actinomycetota; class Actinomycetes; order Kitasatosporales; family Streptomycetaceae; genus Streptomyces; species Streptomyces sp. NPDC006012. Next base: position 333,050 of record NZ_JBIAIE010000007.1, on the reverse strand, counting down.
CCTCGCCTCGTCCGCCGCCATCTCCGGCACCATCGGCCTCCTCGGCTCTCCTGCGGCTCGGGGGCGCCTGCCGCAGGTCACTGTCACTTCCCGTGCAGCGCGTCGAGCACGTCGTCGTCCGTCAGCTGTCCGAACTCCTCGTACCACTGGCCCACGGAGCTGAAGGAGTACGGCGCGTGCAGGCACAGGACGTCGTCCGCCTCCCCGCGGAGCGCGGCCAGCGATTCGGGCGCACCGACCGGGACCGCCAGGATCAGGCGCGCGGGCGCCTGCCGCCGGACATGGCGCAGGGCGGCGCGCGCGGTGCCGCCGGTGGCCAGGCCGTCGTCGACGACGATCACCGTACGGCCGGCGAGTGCGGGCGGCGGGCGGCCCTCGCGGTAGCGCAGCTCGCGGCGGTGCAGTTCGTTGCGTTCCCGTGCCACCACGGGGGCGAGCCGGGCCTCGCTCAGGCCGAGCCGCTTGAGGGTGAGCTCGTCGTAGCAGGGCGGGTCGTCGCCGGCGATGGCGCCGACGCCGAACTCCTCGTGGCGCGGGGCGCCGATCTTGCGGACGAGCAGTACGTCGAGCGGGGCGCCGAGGGCCCGGGCGATCTCCGCGGCCACCGTGACGCCACCGCGGGGCAGGGCCAGTACGACCGGATCCGGCAGACCGCTGCGTTCTCGCAGCGCGGTGAGCCGTCCGGCGAGTTCCCGGCCGGCCTGCCGTCGGTCGTGGAAGCGCATGGCCGATCCTCTCCGCCGCTGGCCGGTCCGCTCCCCCGGAGCCGGCGCCCCTTCTTCTTCCATGGTGATACGGCGGCTCCGGTGCGGCCATGCCCCGGCTGTGCACCCCCTCGGCCAACGGTGGGTATACGCCATGCGTATAGTCCACACATGCGTTTTCCGAGCAAGTATTTGAACGACAAAGTGAAAGGCCGGGCGTCCTGGTTCCGCCTCGCGGTCTCGCTCGTCGCCGCCGGGTGTCTGACCACCGCGCTGACGGGCTGCGCCAAAGTGGACACCACCACGCCCAGCGCGGCCCGGGCGAATGCGGCCACGGCGTCCCCGGCCCGGTTCGGGACCGTCGACTGCCGCGAGGCCAAGTGCATCGCGCTCACCTTCGACGCCGGCCCGAGTGAGCACTCGGCCCGTCTCCTCGACATCCTCAAGGAGAAGAAGGTTCCGGCGACCTTCTTCCTGCTCGGCAAGCGGCACATCGAGAAGTACCCGCAACTCGTCAAGCGCATGGCGGCCGAGGGCCACGAGGTCGCCAGCCACACCTGGGACCACAAGATCCTCACCAGCCTCTCGGAACAGCAGATACGCGAGGAGTTGCTGCGGCCGAGCGAGGCGATCGAGCGGCTGACCGGACAGCGGCCGGTGCTGATGCGCCCGCCGCAGGGCCGGACGGACGAGACCGTGACGAGCGTCTGCGAAAAGCTCGGGATAGCACAGGTCCTGTGGAGCGTGACCGCCAAGGACTACACGACGAACGACTCCGCGCTGATCACCCAGCGCGTGCTGGACCAGGCGACCCGGGACGGGATCATCCTGCTGCACGACATCTACCCGGGCACCGTGCCCGCCGTACCCGGCATCATCGACGCGCTGAAGGAACGCGGGTACGTCTTCGTGACGGTCCCGCAGCTACTGGCCCCGGGGAAGCCCCAGCCGGGCAAGATCTACCGGCCGTAGGCGTTCGCGGCACCACACACATGGACCGTGCCCTGAAGGGCGTTCCGGCCGCGCACGCGTCGGGGCCGTGGCCGTCGGGCGTTCCGCCCGCGCGTGCGTACGGGCGTGCCTGGCGGGCGTTCCCTAGGATCGGCCCGTGGCCGACTTCGTTCTCCAGCGCACCGCACCGCTTCCGGTAGACGAGACCTGGCGCCGGCTCACGCGGTGGCCTCGGCACGCCGGCACGGTGCCGCTGACCCGCATCGTCATGGTCACCGCGCCGCCTACCCGGGTGGGCACGCGGTTCGTGGCCCGTACGGGCCTCGGGACGCTCGGCTTCGACGACCCGATGGAGGTCACGGTGTGGCGTCCGCCCGCCGACGCCGAGCCCGGGCTGGTCCGGCTGGTCAAGCGGGGCCGGGTGGTCGTCGGCTGGGCCGAACTGGAGGTACGCCCTGGTCCCGGCGGCCGTACCCGGGTGCTGTGGCGGGAGGAACTGCGCGTGCGCGGGCTGCCGGCCCTCTTCGACCCGCTGCTGGCCGCTGCCGCGCGCGCCGTGTTCGGCCGGGAGGTCGACTCACTGCTCGGAGCGGACTGATCACCACCCGTGTTCCGGGCCCGGTCCGGCATGCGCCGGGGCGGGGCGGCCACGGGGACGAGGGGCCTGTCAGGCGACCGAGCCGATCCGGCGGGGCGGGACGGTGACGGTGTCGTGGTGGATCGGGGTGCGGGCGCCGGTCAGCGAGGCCCCGCTGCCACCGCGGCGGCTCGCGACGATCTCCGATGCGATCGACAGGGCGGTCTCCTGAGGTGTGCGGGCGCCGAGATCGAGGCCGATCGGCGAGTGCAGCCGGGCCAGTTCGAGTTCGGTGACGCCGATCTCGCGCAGCCGCTGCCGGCGGTCCAGATGGGTGCGCCGGGAGCCCATCGCGCCGACGTACGCCACCGGCAGACCGAGCGCCCGGCGCAGCAGCGGCACGTCGAACTTGGGGTCGTGGGTGAGGACGCACAGCACGGTCCGGCCGTCCACGTCGGTGCGCTCCAGGTAGCGGTGCGGCCACTGGACGACGATCTCGTCGGCCTCGGGGAAACGGGTCCGGGTGGCGAAGACGGGGCGGGCATCGCACACCGTGACGTGGTAGTTCAGGAACTTGCCGATCCGCACCAGCGCCGCGGCGAAGTCGATCGCCCCGAAGACGATCATCCGGGGCGGCGGGACGGACGACTCGACCAGCACGGTGAGCGGGGCGCCGCAGCGGGAGCCCTCCGCGCCGATCTCCAGGGTGCCGGTGCGGCCCGCGTCCAGCAGGGCGCCGGCCTCCGCGGCGACGGTGCGGTCCAGCTCCGGGTGGGCGCCGAAGCCGCCCTCGACGGTGCCGTCCGCGCGGACGAGCAGCGCCCGCCCGCTCAGCCCGGCCGGGCCCGCGACGATCCGCGCGAGCGCCGCCGCCGCACCGCGCGCGGCGGCGGCCAGCGCGGCGGCGGCCACCGGGCGGACGGGATCGGCCGCCCGCACCGGTGTGACGAGGATGTCGATGACACCGCCGCAGGTCAGGCCCACGGCGAAGGCGTCCTCGTCGCTGTAGCCGAACCGTTCGAGGACGCTCTGGCCGTCCTTGAGTGCCTGGCGGCACAGGTCGTAGACGGCGCCCTCCACACAGCCGCCGGAGACCGAGCCGATCGCGGTGCCCTCGGCGTCCACCGCGAGGGCGGCGCCGGGCAGCCGCGGGGCGCTGCCGCCGACGGCCGCCACCGTGGCCACGGCGAAGTCACGGCCCTGCTCGACCCACCGGTGCAGTTCGTCGGCGATGTCCAGCATGTCTCGGTCTCCTTACGACGGTCGGTGCCACGGGGTGGGACAGGGCGGCCGAACGGGCACGGGCCGGCCGTCCGGCGGAGCGCTCAGCGCACGCCCAGCCAGCCCTCGATGGGGTGGAGGGCGAAGTAGACGAGGAAGACCACCGTCAGGCCCCACATGAAGGCGCCGACCTCCCGTGCCCTGCCCTGGGCGGCCTTGATGGCGACGTAGGAGATGACACCCGCGGCCACGCCCGTGGTGATGGTGTAGGTGAAGGGCATCAGGACGACGGTGAGGAACACCGGGATCGTGGTGGCCCGGTCGCCCCAGTCCACGTGCCGGGCGTTCATCAGCATCATCGCGCCGATCACGACGAGCGCGGCGGACGCGACCTCCTGCGGAACGATCGCCGTCAGCGGGGTGAAGAACAGGCAGGCGGCGAAGAAGAGGCCGGTGACCACGGAGGCGAGTCCGGTGCGGGCGCCCTCGCCGACGCCGGTGGCCGACTCGATGAACACGGTCTGGCCGGAGCCGCCCGCCACCCCGCCGATGGCGCCGCCTGCGCCGTCGATGAACAGCGCCTTGGACAGGCCCGGCATCCGGCCCTTGTCGTCGCCGAGCCCGGCCTCGGTGCCGACGCCGATGATGGTGGCCATCGCGTCGAAGAACCCGGCGAGCACCAAGGTGAAGACGATCACGCCGACGGTCATCGCGCCGACCTGGCCCCAGCCGCCGAACTCGACCTGCCCGAACAGCGAGAAGTCGGGCATCGACACGGCGCCGCCGTGCAGTTCGGGGGCGCCGTTCGCCCACTGCCCGGCGCCGACGACGCCGAGGCCGCCCAGGACCGCGGCGACGACCGTGCCGCTGATGATGCCGATCAGGATGGCGCCGGGCACGTTCCGGGCCTGGAGCATGAAGATCAGCAGGAGGGTGCCGACGAACAGCAGGACCGGCCAGCCGGTCAGTTCGCCCGCGGGTCCCAGGCTGAGCGGGGTGGCCTTGCCCTGGTGCACGAAGCCGGACTTGTAGAGGCCGATGAGGGCGATGAACAGGCCGATGCCCATGGTGATGCCGTGTTTGAGCGCGAGCGGGATCGCATTCATGATCATCTCGCGCAGGCCGGTGACGACGAGCAGCATGATGACCGCCCCGTACAGCACGCACATGCCCATCGCCTGCGGCCAGGTCAGCTGGGGGGCGACCTGCGAGGACAGCACGCCGGAGACGGACAGGCCGGCGGCCAGGGCGAGCGGCGCCTTGCCGACGAAGCCCATCAACAGCGTGGTGAGGGCCGCGGCGAACGCGGTCGCGGTGATCAGGGCCGGCCGGCCGAGGGTGTCCCCGGCCACGTCCCTGCCGGACAGGATCAGCGGATTGAGCAGCAGGATGTACGCCATCGCCATGAAGGTGGTGATGCCGCCGCGCACCTCACGCGCGAGGGTGGATCCCCGCCGGGATATGTGGAAGTACCGGTCGAGCCAGGATCTGCCGGCCGGGACGCGGGTGCCCGCGCCCGCGTCCTCGGCCGTGTTCCCGGTCTCCAGTGACTGCTGGGTCATGGTGCCGTCTCCCAAGATTCATAGGGACACCCGCGAAGCGCACTCGGCGTACGCGGGATTTGGGATGTGCACGACCCGGGGGACGGCCCGGTACTGCACGCTTGTCGGCCGGTGCCGGGGCGGCGGACCGCCCGGCGCCGGGGTGCCGTCACGGACCCCCGTGCCGCGGGGTTCCCCGGGCCCGCGGGCCGCGAGGGAGGCACGGCTGCCGCGACGGCGGCGGTTCGGCTACGACAGGCCGGTGAGGTGCTCCGGCCGGACCGGTGTGCGGTTGAGCTCCAGCCCGGTCGCGTTGCGGATCGCCGCGAGGACGGCCGGGGTCGACGACAGGGTGGGTGCCTCGCCGATGCCGCGCAGCCCGTACGGGGCGTGGTCGTCGGCGAGTTCGAGCACGTCGACCGGGATCGTCGGCGTGTCGAGGATGGTGGGGATCAGGTAGTCCGTGAACGAGGGGTTCTTGACCTTCGCCGTCCTCGGATCGACGACGATCTCCTCCATCACCGCGATGCCCAGGCCCTGGGTGGTGCCGCCCTGGATCTGGCCGACCACGGACAACGGGTTGAGCGCCTTGCCGACGTCCTGGGCGCAGGCCAGCTCGACGACCTTGACCAGGCCCAGTTCGGTGTCCACCTCGACGACCGCGCGGTGCGCGGCGAAGGAGTACTGCACGTGGCCGTTGCCCTGCCCGGTGCGCAGGTCGAAGGGTTCGGTGGGCCGGTGCCGCCACTGGGCCTCGACCTCGACGGCCTCGCCCTCCAGGACGTCCGCGAGGTCGGCGAGCACCTCACCGCCGTCGGTGACCACCTTGCCGCCCTCCAGCAGCAGTTCGGCGGTGGCCCAGGCGGGGTGGTAGCTGCCGAACCTGCGCCGCCCCAGGTCCAGGACCCGTTCGCGGACCAGCTCGCAGGCGTTCTTCACGGCGCCGCCGGTGACGTACGTCTGCCGGGACGCGGAGGTGGAACCGGCGCTGCCCACCTGGGTGTCGGCGGGCCGGATGGTCACCTGGGTGACGCCCAGCTCGGTGCGGGCGATCTGCGCGTGGACGGTGACGCCGCCCTGGCCGACCTCCGCCATCGCCGTGTGCACGGTGGCCACCGGCAGGCCGCCGACGACCTCCATGCGCACCTTGGCGGTCGAGTAGTCGTCGAATCCCTCGGAGAACCCGACGTTCTTGATGCCGACCGCGTAGCCGACCCCGCGGACGACGCCTTCGCCGTGGGTGGTGTTGGACAGGCCGCCGGGCAGTTGCCGTACGTCGACGCCCTCGCTGCTCTCCCACTGGCGTTCCGGCGGCATCGGCATCGCCTTGACGCGGCGCAGCAGTTCGGCGACCGGGGCGGGCGAGTCGACGCGCTGCCCGGTGGGCATGAGCGTGCCCTGCTCCATGGCGTTCAGCTGCCGGAACTCCACCCGGTCCATGCCGAGCCGGTCGGCGACCTTGTCCATCTGCGCCTCGTACGCGAAGCACGCCTGGACCGCGCCGAAGCCGCGCATCGCGCCGCACGGCGGGTTGTTGGTGTAGAGGGCGACGGCCTCGATCTCCACGTCGTCGACGGCGTACGGGCCGACGCCGAGGGAGGCGGCGTTGCCGACCACGGCCGGGGAGGCGGAGGCGTAGGCGCCGCCGTCGAGGACGATGCGGCACTTCACATGGGTGAGCCTGCCGTCCTTGGTGGCGCCGTGCTCGTAGTGCAGGCGGGCCGGGTGCCGGTGGACGTGGCCGAAGAAGGACTCGAACCGGTTGTAGACGATCTTGACCGGTTTGCCGGTGCGGAGCGCCAGCAGGCAGGCGTGGATCTGCATCGACAGGTCCTCGCGGCCCCCGAACGCGCCGCCGACGCCGGACAGCGTCATCCGGACCTTGTCCTCGGGCAGCCCGAGCACGGGCGCGATCTGGCGCAGGTCGGAGTGGAGCCACTGGGTGGCCACGTAGAGGTGGACTCCGCCGTCCTCCTCCGGCACGGCGAGGCCCGACTCGGGGCCGAGGAACGCCTGGTCCTGCATGCCGAAGACGTAGTCGCCCTCGACGATCACGTCGGCCCGCGCCGCGGCCGCCGCCGCGTCGCCGCGGACGATCGGCTGGCGGTGGACGATGTTGGGGTGCGGGACGTGGGCGTGGTGGTGATCGGTGCGGTTCTCGTGCACGAGGACCGCGTCGGGGGCGGTCGCGGACGCCTCGTCGGTGATGACCGGGAGTTCCCGGTACTCGACCTTGATCTTGGCGGCGGCGCGGCGGGCGGTCTCGGGGTGGTCGGCGGCGACGACGGCGACCGGCTCGCCGTGGTGGCGGACCTTGCGGTGGGCGAGGACGGGGGTGTCCTGGATCTCCAGGCCGTAGTTCTTCACGTCGGCCGGCAGGTCGTCGTAGGTCAGCACGGCGTGGACGCCCGGGGTGGCCAGTGCCTCGCCGGTGTCGATCGACACGATCTCGGCGTGCGCGACCGTGGAGCGCAGGATCTGCCCCCAGAGCATGTCCTCGTGCCACATGTCGGACGAGTACGCGAACTCGCCGGTGACCTTGAGGACGCCGTCCGGGCGGAGCGTGGACTCACCGATGCCGCCCTTGGTCCGGGTGCCCTGCGTGATCTTGGTGGGAGCGCCGTTCGGCATGGTCAGACCCCCTCGGACTGGCGGGCGGCCGCGAGCCGGACCGCGTCCATGATCTTCTCGTAGCCGGTGCAGCGGCACAGGTTGCCGGACAGCGCCTCGCGGATGTCCGCGTCTGTCGGGTTCGGTGTGCGCTCCAGCATCTCGTCGGCGGCGACCAGCAGACCCGGGGTGCAGAAACCGCACTGGACGGCGCCGGCGTCGATGAACGCCTGCTGGACCGGGGAGAGCCCGGCGCCCTCGCCGGTCCCGGCGCCCCGCGCCTGCCAGTTTTTCGCCTCGTCGAGGGCGGTCCCCCGGGCGCCGCCGCCGGAGCGCTGGCCGGCGTAGTCCGCCAGGCCCTCGACGGTGACGACCTCGCGGCCCTCGACCTGGCCGGCCGCGACCAGGCACGAGCACACCGGCACGCCGTCCAGGCGGACCGTGCAGGAACCGCACTCGCCCTGCTCGCAGGCGTTCTTGGAGCCGGGCAGGCCGAGCCGTTCCCGCAGCACGTACAGCAGGGACTCGCCCTCCCAGACGTCGTCGGCCTCCTGGGGCCGTCCGTTGACGGTGAAGTTGACGCGCATCACGCAGCTCCTTCAGCGGCGCGGCGGGTGCCGCGGTACGTCTCCCAGGTCCAGGTGAGCGTCCGGCGGGCCAGCACGCCGATCGCCTGGCGGCGGTAGGCCGCGGTGCCCCGGACGTCGTCGATCGGGTTGCAGGCGGCGGCGCACAGGTCCGCGAACCGCCGGGCCAGGGACGGGGTGATGACCTGTCCGCTCTCCCAGAATCCACCCTCGTCGAGCGCGGCGGTCAGCAGCTCCTCGGCGGCCTCGGCCCGGACGGGGGTCGGCGCGGCCGAGCCGATGCCGGTGCGGACCGTGCGGGTGGCGGGATGCAGCGCGAGTCCGAAGGCGCAGACCGCGATGACCATGGCGTTGCGGGTGCCGACCTTGGAGAACTGCTGCGGTCCGTCGGCCTTCTTGACGTGCACCGCGCGGATCAGTTCGTCCGGGGCGAGGGCGTTGCGCTTCACGCCCGTGTAGAAGTCGTCGATGGGGATCAGGCGGGTGCCGCGCACCGAAGCGGCTTCGACCTCGGCGCCCGCGGCGAGCAGCGCGGGGTGGGCGTCGCCGGCCGGGGAGGCGGTGCCGAGGTTGCCGCCGACGCCGCCGCGGTTGCGGATCTGCGGGGAGGCGACGGTGTGCGCGGCGAGCGCGAGGCCCGGCAGCTCGGCGCGCAGGTGCTCCATGATCCGGGTGTACGGGACGGAGGCGCCGAGCCGCACGGTGTCCGCGCCGGCCTCCCATTCGTAGAGGTCACCGATGCGGTTGAGGTCGAGGAGGTACTCGGGGCGCCGGTGATCGAAGTTGATCTCGACCATCACGTCGGTGCCGCCCGCGATCGGCACAGCGGTGGGGTGCGCGGCCTTGGCGGCGAGCGCCTCCTCCCAGCTGGCGGGGCGAAGGAAGTCCATGACCGGCTCTCTTCTTCGTCTCGTGGGGCGTTTCGATTGAACCAATCCGTGTGCCGTGCGCCCGGCTCGTTCATGTCCTGTTCACTCGGAGTGGGCCCAGTACACAGTGCCTTGCTCCGACCGGGTCAGTCACCGAAACCATGAAGGAGTTGGCTGGCCAGGACGCACATCTTGTAGATTCGTATGAACAGAGGTCATCAGGAGCCCCTCCGTTTTCCGGAGGAAACGCGCGACACAGCCGGGCCGACGTGCGGAGCGGCCCGCACGCCGGTCGCCGGGCTCCTCCCGCGCATCCCCACCCAAGATCCATCGTAGGTTTCGAGACAGAGAACGGCGGCGACGAGATGCGGCTGCGCGCACTGTTGGACACCGATGCGCTGGGCCTGCGGCTGCTTGGCGGCGAGGACGAGCTGGACCGGACCGTCCGGGGCGTGATGACCACCGATCTGCGCGACCCGAGCCGCTACCTCTCCGGCGGTGAGCTGGTGCTGACGGGGCTGGCCTGGCGCCGGGAAGCCGCCGACTCCGCGCCGTTCGTACGGCTCCTGGTGCAGGCCCAGGTCGCCGGTCTCGCCGCGGGCGAGGCCGAGCTGGGGGCGGTGCCGGACGACCTGGTGGCGGCCTGCGCACGGCACCGGCTGCCGCTGTTCGCGGTGCACGAGTCGGTTGCGTTCGCGACGGTCACCGAGCACGTGGTGCGCCAGGTGTCCTCGGAGCGGGCCGGCGACCTCGCGGCCGTGGTGGACCGGCACCGGCGGATGATGACCGCGGGCCCGGCCGGCGGCGGCCCGGACGTGGTCCTGGACCTGCTCGGGTCCGACCTGGACCTGCGGGCCTGGGTGCTCTCCCCCACCGGCCGGATCGTCGCGGGCGCCGAGGGCGCCCGGCCCGCGCTGCCCGCCGAGACCTGCGTCCGGCTGGCCGCCGAGCACTTGGGGGCCGCCCGCACCGGCCGCCGCGGGCCGCACCGGGTGCGTCTCGGGCACACGGTGTACTCCCTCTTCCCGGTCCGTTCCGGCGGCCGTTTCGCGCGGGCCGCCCGTGACGTGCGCGAGACGGTGCTGTCGGACTGGCTGCTCGCCGTCGAGGCCGACGCCGGGGACTGGTCCGAGGAGCGGCTCGACCTGCTCCAGGGCGTCACCCAGCTGATCGCGGTCGAACGGGACCGGCGGGACGCGGCGCGCGCGGTACGGCGGCGGCTCGCGCAGGAGGTGCTGGAACTGGTGCAGGCCGGCGCGCTGCCCGCGGAGGTCGCCGCGCGCCTGCGGGTGGCCGCACCGGTGCTGCTGCCCGGGCTCGGCGCGGCCCCGCACTGGCAGGTGGTGGTGGCCCGGGTCGAGTGGGCCGACGTGCCGGGCGGGGCCGCCGGGCCGGCTGCCGAGGGCCCGGGCGGGCGCGGGACGGACGGCATCGCGGGCGGTCCCCTCGCCCAGGCGCTGCTGGAGGAGATCCTGGTGGACGCTCCTCCGGGCGCAGCGGGCGCGGGAGCGCCCGACGGTCCCGAGCCCGCCGAACGCGTCGCGGTCGCCCACACCGACGACGAGGCCGTCGCCCTGGTCCCGCTGCCCGCCGTCTCCGCCGAGCACGACGGCTCGGAGTCCGGGATCCACGCCGACGCACTGCTGGCCGCCGTGCGCGAACCGCTGACCGCCGGCTTGAACGACGACGGCCGGGTCACCCTGGGCGTCAGCGCGGCCGTGCACTCGGCGGAGGGGCTGCGCGGGGCGCTGGAGGAGGCCCGGCACGCCCGCCGGGTGGCGGCGGCGCGCACCGGGCGGGTGAGCGCGGCCGGCCACCAGGAGCTGGCCTCGCACGTCCTGCTGCTGCCCTTCGTACCGGACGACGTACGGCGGGCCTTCACCGCCCGTCTCCTGGACCCGCTGCGCGACTACGACCGCCGGCACCGGGCCGAGCTGATCCCGACGCTGGAGGCGTTCCTCGACTGCGACGGCTCCTGGACCCGCTGTGCCACCCGCCTCCACCTGCACGTCAACACGCTGCGCTACCGGGTGGGCAGGATCGAGCAGTTGACGGGACGGGACCTCGCGCGGCTGGAGGACAAGCTCGATTTCTTCCTGGCCCTGCGCATGAGCTGAGGCCACGCGGGCGTGCGCCGGGCGGACGCCGGGTGACGCCCTGTCCCACGACTTTGTGAAATCCTTCACCCGCCCTCTTGGCCAGGTCACGGAATTGGTGCTGAAATGCCGCCACCACTCAACTGCTCGACGGCGCGCTAGGGGAGGGCAACGTGGCGCATTCCGCCATGTCTGGGAACGGAACGACCGCTGGTGACGATCCGCTCCAGACCGCGGTATGGCGATTGCGCTCGCGGGCCTGCTGGGCCGACGCGGCGGCCCTGCTCAGGCCGGACACCGCGCCGGCCGCGCTCCAGCGGGCCGGGCTGCTGGTCGAGCGCTGTCTGTACACCGAGCGGGGCTGGGCCGAGGCCGAGGACGCGCTGCGTACGGCGGAGGCGGTGGCCCGGAGCGACGAGGAGCGCGGTGCGGCGGCCTGTGAGCGCGGCCAGCTCGCCTACGCGGCCACCCTGCACGGGGTGCGGGACCGGGCGGACGAGGCGCGGGCCGCGCTGGGCCGGGCGGCGGCGCTGATCCCGCCCGGGGCGCCCGGCCGGGCGCTGCTGGACTTCCGGCGCGGGCTGCTGGCCGAGAACCTGGCCCGCTCCCCGCAGGCGGCCCTGGCCGCCTACCGGCGCGCGCACGCGGGCGCCGCCGCGCATTCCGACCCGCTGCTGCTGTCCTTCACCTGGCGCCACCTCGCCGGACTCGCCCTGCGGGACGGCGAGGTGGCCGAGGCCCGCCATGGCTTCGCCGAGTCCCTGCGCATCCGTGAAGAGTTGGGCTACCTGGTCGGCACGGCACCGGCACTGGTCTCGCTCGCCGACACCGAGTCCGAACCGGAGGCGTCCCGCCTGCGGGAGGAGGCCCGTCGGCTGTTCCGTCTGCTCGGCGGGGTCCCCACCTGGCTGGCCGAGCACCTGACCCCGCCGGCCCCGGACACGGCGACGGCCTGACCGCCGGCCACGGATGCGGCCCGTCGGTGCCGCCCGGCCGCCCGGCCGCCTGCCGCCTGCCGCCTGCCGCCTGCCGCCGCATCGTGCGGCCGGGATGGCGGGCGGCGGATTCAGACGGTGGCGGCCGTGAAGTGGGCCGTGGTGAGGATCGTGACCGTGTCCAGGTCCTGGGCGATCAGGGCCTCCAGGAGGGCCGTGTGCTGCGCCGCGTCGGCCAGCAGTTCGGCTCGCCGGGTCCGGGCCGGGCCGCCGGCCAGCGGGCCCTGGGTCCGCCGGTGCAGGTCCTCAGCGATCTGCACCAGCTGCTCGTTGCCGGACAGCGACAGGATCGCCCGGTGGAAGGCCCGGTCGGACTCGGCGTACGCCGCGCGGCGGCCCGAGGACGCGGCGCGCACGGTCTCCTCGGCCAGCGGCCACAGCTCCGCCCAGCGCTCGGACGGCACCGTACGGGCCAGCCGCAGCAGCACCGGCACCTCGATCAGCGCCCGGACCTCAGCCAGCTCGGCCAGCTCCCGCGCATCGCGCTCGACCACCCGGAACCCGCGGTTCGGCACCACCTCGACCGCGCCTTCGAGCGCGAGCCGCTGCATGGCCTCCCGCACGGGCGTCGCCGACACCCCGAACCGCTCCCCGAGCGCCGGTGCCGAATACACCTCGCCGGGCTCCAGCTCGCCCGTCACCAGTGCGGCGCGCAGCGCGTCCAGGATCTGCCCGCGCACCGACGCGCGCTGCACGGGCCGCGCCTGCGGCAGGGGCTGCTCACTGTGGGTGTGCTCGCCGCACGCCCACGGAGCGGCGGAGCTCCGCCCCGGGCCCGCCTCCGCGGGCCCGGGCTGGGCGGGCACCCGGGGCGCCTGCGCCCGCGTCGCCGGGACCCCGGCCTGGGCGGAGTCGTGCACGCTGTGTCCCACGGACTCCTCCTCCGGGTTGTCGGTACTTGGGGTCATTACGACGGGTTGCTACCTGTCCGTCAAGCACCTTAGGCGCAGGACGCGACAGGTCAAATTTCCGACGGAACGAGCAAGGCAAGGCTCACCTTCCTCACGCCCGGGGCGAGCGGACGGAGCATCCCGCACGTCCACTAAGATCATCCGCGTCCAGAACACCCACGCCGGGACGGCGCCCTCCACAACTTCCTCACCTGTCGCAGGAACTTTCGATTCAACCACCCGTATGGGTAGTCTTACTCGAACTCAACTCCCGCCCCTCATGCGGCAGTTCGAGCAGAACGCCGCCGTGGGCATCCCCTTGCACCTCCTTGGCGGCCTCTTGCCCCGAAACCCCCTGAGGGCCGGTGGAATTGGGCCACTATGGCGGGCGTTACGCCCTTTCCCAATGCAAGGGACCCTAGATGAGACTGACCGACATATCGCTGAACTGGTTGCTTCCGGGCGCCGTACTGCTCCTGGGCGTGCTGGTGGCGGTGGCGGTGCTCACGCACAACAAGCGGTCCGGGGAGCAAACGAAGACCGAGGACTCGTGGGAACGGAGCGAGGAGCGCCGCAGGCGCAAGGAGGCCCTGTACGGCTCGGCTTCCTACGTCCTCCTCTTCTGCTGCGCGGCGGTCGCGGCCGCGCTCTCCTTCAAGGGCCTCGTCGGCTTCGGTGAGCAGAACCTCGGCCTGACCGACGGCTGGCAGTACCTCGTGCCGTTCGGCCTGGACGGCGCGGCCATGTTCTGTTCCGTACTCGCGGTGCGCGAGGCCAGCCACGGCGACGCGGCCCTCGGCTCCCGGATACTGGTGTGGACGTTCTCGTTCGCCGCTGCCTGGTTCAACTGGGTGCACGCGCCCAGGGGGCTGGGCCACGCGGGCGCCCCGCACTTCTTCGCCGGCATGTCCCTCTCCGCGGCCGTGCTGTTCGACCGTGCGCTGAAGCAGACCCGCCGGGCCGCTCTGCGCGAGCAGGGCCTGGTGCCGCGCCCGCTGCCGCAGATCCGCATCGTCCGCTGGCTGCGCGCCCCCCGCGAGACCTACAAGGCCTGGTCGCTGATGCTGCTGGAGAACGTGCGCAGCCTGGACGAGGCGGTCGACGAAGTCCGCGACGACAAGCGGCAGAAGGACGAGGCGCGACTGCGCCGACGCGATCAGCAGCGCGTCGAGCGGGCCCAGCTCAAGGCGATCAGCCGAGGTTCGCGCCATTTCATCGGCCGCGGCGCCGGCCATCGGGTCGAGGTGCAGGCGATGGAGCGCGGGCCCGCGCAGGTCTCCTCGGAGCCTGCCATAGCGGCGCCGGAACCGCTGCCCGTACGCTCTCGGCCCTCCCTCCAGCCGGTCCGCAAAGGGGCTGAGCCGATCACCGTCGACCTGACCGCGGAGGACGACACCATGGCCCTTCCGCGACTCGACTCACTGGAGCGCAAGCTCAAGGACCTGGAGCAGCAGTTCGGCTAGTGCGGCCAGCACGGTTGGCAAGACGTGACCGGCCGGGACCGGACACCTCGGGACGGGGGCGTGACCACACGGGTCACGCCCCCGTCCCGTTCACGCGGCCTCCGCGCCGAGTTCGAACCACACCGACTTGCCGACGCCGTGCGGCCGTACGCCCCACGCGTCCGCGAGGGACTGCACCAGGATCAGGCCCCGGCCGTGCGTGCCCTCGTCGGCGGCCGGCCCGCGCACCACCGGCTTGCGGGCCACGAAGTCCCGTACCTCCACGCGCAGTCCGCGCGGTCCGACGACGGCCGTCAGCACGGCCTCCCGGTCGGTGTGGACGAGCGCGTTGGTGACCAGTTCGCTGGTGAGCAGTTCCGCGATCTCGGAGCGGCCCGGTCTGCCCCAGTGCCGCAGCAGATCCCGCAGTTCCCTGCGGGCCGCGGGCACGGCCCGCAGATCCGCCCGGCCGAGTCTGCGCCGCAGTTGCGGCGGGTACGCCCGGGCCGTGTCGTCGTCGGTCTCTTCCCCCGCCGTCTTCACCGAGGAGGCCCCGATGGCCATGGGACCGCTCCCTCGTGACTGCCTTCTCATGTCCCCCGCCCGCACGCTGTTGCTGTTGCCCCTCCTGATCGAACACGTTCACGGGGATCCATGCCCCGTGGGGCACCGGCCAGTCCTGCGCGATCGCCGACGCCCGGCGGTTCGGCCACGGCGGCGTGGCGGCACCGCCGATGCCCGGGTGCCGCCGGGGGCGGGATCCGGCTGTCGAGGGGGCGGTACGGCGCCACGAGCGCCGCGTCACGACGGCCCGGGACGCCCGGAGCCCGGCACCGGGCCGCCTCCGGTGCACGTGAATCTGGCCGGAATACAACGCCCCGCCGTGCGTCGGGTCAGGGGCGCGGAACGTTGCGCAGAGGGGCTCAGCGTCGGGCGCCGTCGGCGCTTGGGGTCACTCCTCTGTGGTCGGTCCACAACCGGCACGCGATCACCAGGGACTTCAACCAGCCCTCATCCGGCTTCCGCTCGGAGAACGCAACGGACATCCGCAGGTTGGCTGCGGCGAAGGCATCGATTGCCCTCGGGTCGGCCCGGTGCCATGCCGCCAACTGAGCCGCCCACTTCTCCGCGCCGGCGGGGCTGTGGCCCGACGCAATGAGCTGGACGACCAGAAGCGCGGGGTCGATGAACCCGGCCCCCTTGGTCGGCCAAGCCCAATCCAAGACCCTCATGCGTCGCCCCTGAACCATCATGTTGTCCGGATTGATGTCCGTGTAGAGCAGCGAGTCACCGCGGAACAGCTCAGCTTCCCAGTTGTCTGAGGCGAACCGGTCCCACCGGGTTTCAGTCCAGTTCCGGGCGATCTCGGGAAGCGGCAGGCGGCCAATTAGCGCAAGCGCGTCCACGGCCAAGGGAAGGTCTGGCGAGTCGGGCGCGAAGTCAGCCGCTCGACCGTCAACGACCTCAAAGCCCAGGATCAGCCAGTCCTCGGCTTCCACGTCCCACAACAGAGGCGGTGAGATGTGCCCAAGATGGTCGTTGATCTCCCTCTCCCTGACAAGGGAATCCCGCCGGCCCCCGGGCCGGTTACGCATGGCCTTCACGAAGAAAGGACCCGTCGCGCAATCGGCAATGGCCGTCAGATCCGAACGGTTCCCTTGTTCGGTCCGGCGGAACTCGGTGACCGGACCCGTATGTTCCTGGATCAGGGAAAGGATTTCGGAGAGTGGACTATGGGTGTGCATATGCCTCTCAGTTCCTGGGAGTACCTGAACTGCCCGGGAAACCGGGCGTGCACTCACGTCACGCCCACCTCGGGCCGGACACCACGGTCGCCCGGTCCGCGGGTCTGCGGGTGGTGACATCACCAGCGGATCACTGGGACGTCGGGGCCCGACGTGCACTCAGGGCATGGCCTCAGCCCGGTGCGGCGGCAGTGCCGGCACGTCTCGAAGTCGAATCCACAGCACGACGGGCACGGGACGGTCCGGTGTCCGGTGCACCTGCCGCACAGAGTCGAGATCCGGTCCAGAAGACTGAGGACGGTCGGGGGACCTGGCGGATCGAACCCGCGCCGGCCGGCGCGGCGTTTCCGTTGCTCCACGACGAGGGTCACCCATCTCACGTAGCCGTCTGGCCCGTACAGTCGGAGTGACCAGTAAGACTGTCGAACGATGGGCAGCAGACCCGATGCGTGCGCCGCACCCTCGCACGCGGGAGGACGTCGCGAAGGCGTTGGGAGTGAGTGCAGACGTGCTGTGGCCGAAGGCGATCCGAAGCACCGTGAAGACTGGCCCCGAGCGAGAAATCCTGGCGGCATACCCATACCGCAACGCGTGTTCTACGTCTGTCTGGGCACGCCTTATCGACGGTGCGTCGTCGTCCATTACCTTTGCGGGGTAGACGAATTACTTTATCTGGCAGGAACATCCGCGTCTGGCCGAGCGGCTCGCCGCGAGGGCTGCCGCCCACTGCGCCGTGCGCTTCCTTGTCGGCGATCCGGAGTCAGAGGTCACGCGGCGACGAGAGGAGATCGAGGGAGTTCCCCTCACCGTCAGCACGCGCATCCGTATCACCCTCGACGCACTGAGCAAGATCGAAGGGGACGGCGTCGAAGCGCGCTTCTCCGACGGGCACATCGCGCTCTCCGTCTTCTCTTTCGATGATGAAATGCTGGTGACTCCGCACTTGTCCAGCTTGCTGGGGCATGAGTCGCCGATGTTGCATCTGCGGCGCCTCGGAGATGACGGCCTTTACGACCGGTTCGCGGGTCACGTGGCAGCCCTGTGGGATCAGGCGCGGCCGGTCACGGCGGTGTGACCCTCACGCGGACGGCACCTGCGGTCGTCGTCGGTGACACCGGGTGGGGCATGTTCGTGACGCAGTGAAGCGGGGCAGCCTCGTCTGACATGGCAACGCAATCAGTTCCCGCCCGGTTTCATCCCTGGCGGGAGCTGTTGTGTGCGATCACTCGTCTGTCACGTGCTCGTCCATCGTCAATACACCGCCCCGCCGTGCGTCGGGTCAGGGCCGCGGGACGTTGCGCAGGTTCGAACGGGCCAGCTGGACCATGCGGCCGACGCCGCCGTCCAGCACCATCTTCGAGGCGGACAGGGCGAAGCCGGTGACCATGTCGGCGCTGATCTTCGGGGGGATGGACAGCGCGTTGGGGTCGGTGACCACGTCGACCAGGGCCGGGCCCGGGTGCTTGAAGGCGTCCCGCAGCGCGCCCGCGAGGTGCCGGGGCTTCTCCACCCGCAGCCCGAAGGCACCGCAGGCGCGGGCCACGGCGGCGAAGTCGGGGTTGGTGTTGGTGGTGCCGTACGAAGGCAGGCCCGCGACCAGCATCTCCAACTCGACCATGCTCAGCGCCGAGTTGTTGAAGAGGACGATCTTGACCGGCAGGTCGTACTGCACGAGCGTGAGGAAGTCGCCCATCAGCATGGCGAACCCGCCGTCACCGGACATCGACACCACCTGTCGGCCGCGGTCGGTGAACTGCGCCCCGATCGCCATGGGCAGCGCGTTGGCCATCGAGCCGTGCGAGAAGGAACCGATGACGCGGCGGCGGCCGTTGGGCGAGATGTAGCGGGCCGCCCAGACGTTGCACATGCCTGTGTCCACCGTGAACACGGCATCCTCGTCGGCGATTTCGTCCAGGACGGACGCCACGTACTCGGGGTGGATCGGGACGTGCTTCTCCACCTTCCTGGTGTACGCCTTGACCACGCCCTCCAGCGCGTCCGCGTGCTTCTTCAGCATCCGGTCCAAGAAGCGCCGGTTCTCCTTGGTCCGCACCCGCGGCACGAGACAGCGCAGGGTCTCGCGCACATCGCCCCACACGGCCAGGTCGAGCCGGGAGCGGCGGCCCAGCACCTCGGGGCGAACATCGACCTGGACGATCCGCACGTCGTCGGGCAGGAAGGCGTTGTACGGGAAGTCGGTGCCGAGCAGGATCAGCAGATCGCACTCGTGGGTGGCCTCGTATGCGGCGCCGTACCCGAGCAGGCCGCTCATGCCGACGTCGTACGGGTTGTCGTACTGGATCCACTCCTTGCCGCGCAGGGCGTGGCCGACCGGAGACTTGATCTTCCCGGCGAACTCCATCACCTCGGCGTGCGCGCCCGCCGTGCCGCTGCCGCAGAACAGGGTCACCTTGTCGGCCTCGTCGATCATCCGGACGAGCGCGTCGATCTCGGCGTCGCCGGGGCGTACGGAGGGCCGGGAGGTGACGAGGGCGAGTTCGGCGGCCTTCTCCGGTGCGGGCTCGGCGGCGATGTTCCCCGGCAGGGCCACCACGCTGACGCCGCGCTGCCCCACGGCGTGCTGGATCGCGGTCTGCAGCAGACGGGGCATCTGCTGGGGGTGGGAGATCAACTCGCTGTAGTGGCTGCACTCGCGGAACAGCTGGTCGGGATGGGTCTCCTGGAAGTAGCCCAGGCCGATCTCGCTGGACGGGATCTGCGAGGCGAGCGCGAGCACGGGCGCCATGGAGCGGTGGGCGTCGTACAGGCCGTTGATCAGGTGCAGGTTGCCGGGGCCGCAGGAGCCGGCGCAGGCGGCCAGCTTGCCGGTGATCTGGGCCTCCGCACCTGCCGCGAAGGCGGCGGTCTCCTCGTGCCGCACGTGGATCCAGTCGATGGCCGCGTTGCGGCGCACGGCGTCGACCACCGGGTTGAGGCTGTCGCCGACGACGCCGTAGAGACGGCGCACGCCGGCGCGGACGAGGATGTCTACGAACTGTTCGGCAACGTTCTGTCTGGCCATGGCTTTCGAGTACCTCTCCGGGCTCGTACCCCTGCGGACTCGGGGGATCCGACGGTCGGCTCGGAGTTCCATGAATTCACAGCGGCCGCGGTTACGCCTCCCAGACGGCGGCGGCCGTGCGGTCCTCGGCGTACCCCTTGACCCGTACCTGGGTGTCCACCAGGAAGTCGGCCAGGCCCGGCGCGGTGCCCTCGGACCAGCGCCGGGCCAGGTAGGCGCAGAGGGCGGGCTCGCCGCGCAGCGGATCGGCGAGGCCGCCGCCACACATGAGCAGCGCATCACCCGGGCGGGCGACGGAGGCCCGGAAACGGAAGGGTTCGCGGGGCGGCTCGGTGACGGGCTCGTAGGGACTGGGCGGTGTCGGGATCCCCAGGTCCATGGTGAGCCGGTCGCCGTCGGGGGTCTCGGCCGGCAGCGAGCCGAACCCGAGCACCGCGTCACCGCTGGTGTCGGCCCGGCTGACCTGCGGCTCGATGTCCTGCCAGGCGCCGTCCCGCAGCCGGAACAGGCCGCCGTCGCCGACACCGAAGAACACCCGGGTACGGCAGTCCGGGTGGGCCGGCAGCAGCAGGCAGCGCAGGTCGGCCGCGTACTCCTGCGGGGGGATGCCCTGCTCGGCGGCGCTGGCGCGCAGCTTGCCCAGCGTGCGATCGGTGAGCCGGTGCAGGCCGGACTTCAGGTCGCCGCGGCGGGCCGCGTGGATGTCGTCGACGAGCCGCTGGTGGCTGCTGCCCACGGCCCTGCCTATCCGGTCGCAGGCCTCGGCCGCCGCACGGTGGGCGTCGGGAGTGCCCCGCGCGCCGGTCGCCATGGCGACGAGGATCAGCGCCTGGTCGCCCGTGCCGAACCGGGCGGTGAGCAGCGCGTCCCGGCGTGGTTCGCCCCGGAAGCGTGCCAAGTCGCCCCGCGCGGACACGGCCCGCAGGGTGCACACCCCGTACCGGGCGCCGTCGAGCACCGTGTCCGCGACGAGTGCGCCGAGGTCGTCGGGGTCGGCCGGGGGCAGGGCGGTGGGCTCGGCGTCGTAGGTGGGCGGCTCGGACCCGACGTACGCGGCCCCGCCCCGCGTCCCGGCCCCCGAGCTGTCCCACTCGGCGCCGGAAACCGGACCGGGGTCCTGCGCCGGGTGCGGAGCGCTCCCGGCGGCGGCCCGGTGCCTGCGGCGGGCGGGCGGGAAGGTCGACGGGGGCTCCGGGACCGCGGGCGGCGGCTCCCACGGCGCCCGCCGCCGCGGCTCGGCGTCCGGCGGTGCGGCAGCGGACGGTGGACTGGCAGGAGACGGTTGCGCAGGCGGCGGTGGGGTGGCGGACGGTCGCGCGGGCAGGGGTCCGGCAGCGGAGGGTGCGGCAGGCGGCGGTCCCCCGGCCGACGGTCCCGCGGCCGAAGGCTCGGCGGTCGGCGATCCGGCAGCCGAAGGCTCGGCATCCGGCGATCCCGCAGTCGGCGGTCCGGCAGTCGGCGGCGCAGGCTCCACCGATACAGCCTCCGGTGGAGCGGCAGCCCAGGGGACCGCGTCCGGTGGAGCGGCGCCCGACGGACCGGCCACCTGAGAACCGGCACCCGAGGGACCGGCCTCCCGGAGACCACCGCCCGACGGACCGGCCTCCCGGAGGCCCCCGTCCCACGGACCGGCATCCGACAGACCGGCAGTCCAGGGATCGACATCCGACGCACCACCACCCGAAGGACCGGCGTCCCGGAGACCCCCACCCCACGGGCCGGCATCCGACAGACCGGCTTCAGGCAGACCCGCATCGGCCAGACCTGCGGCCCAGGGATCAGCGCCCTGCGGGCCCGCGGCCCAGGGGCGGGCGCCCTGCGGACCGGCCGTCCGGGGACCAGGGCCCGGCCCACCGGTGTCCGGCCCACCGAAGTCCGGTCTGCCGACTTCCGGCAGCCCGGAGGTGCGCTGCGTCGGCACCACACCCCCGGCTCCGCCTCCGGTCCCGATCCCGCTCTCCTTCCCGTCTCCGCTCTCCGACCCGATCCCGGTCCCGTTCTCGGCCCCGCCCCCGACCCCGGTCCCGGTCTCCACGGCGGGCCCGGCGCCGAGCCCGGACGCCGGGGCACCGGCAGGGGCGGCCGAGGAGGCCGGGGACGGAGCGGGGGCGGGCGTGGATGGGTGCGTGGCGACCGTGTTCGATGCCGAGGCGAATCGGTCGTCCAGGGAGTCCGCCGCCGGTGCGGGTCCCGTGTCGTGGGTGGAGTCGTCGTACAGCTGGCCCCACCAGTCGTCGTCTGGTCGGGTGGGCCTGCCCCCCTGCTCGCTCATGCCCCTAATTGTCGACAGCGCGGGCCCCGGGAAAACGGGGCATCGGAAAAAACCGGTGCGCCGGTACGCCGCGAACGGCATGTGCGGGGCCAGTGAACTCCCTTACAGAACCCGGCGGTACGCGATTCGGGAGGGCGCGGGACGGTCCGGATCGGGTCGCCGGGCGGCTCCACCCCCCACGGGAGAGCGGCCCGGCGACACCCAAGTGGCCCGGTCGCGGACCACCGTCGGCGCGGCGACCCAAAGAAGTGATCGACTTCGCGGTAGCGCCACCTTGGCAGAGTGACCCGTGATATGGCGATGATGTGCCGAGGCGG
Source organism: Streptomyces sp. NPDC006012 (assembly GCF_042871185.1). Lineage (NCBI taxonomy): Bacteria > Bacillati > Actinomycetota > Actinomycetes > Kitasatosporales > Streptomycetaceae > Streptomyces > Streptomyces sp. NPDC006012. The sequence goes on along the minus strand of NZ_JBIAIE010000007.1, from coordinate 311,211 downwards.
GTTTGCGCCGTGGCCGTTTTCCGCCAGGCCCCGCCACCGGAGGCGCCTGTGCGCCGGGGAGGGACGAGGGCTGATGCTGACAGCTATAGGGCTGGACGAGACGCACGAGTCGGCGTACCGGGCGCTGGTGTCCGTGGGCGCCGCCGACGTGCCCGATCTGGCGCGGCGGCTGGCCCTGGCCGAGCACGACACCGAGCGGGCCCTGCGCCGGCTGGAACTGCAGGGCCTCGCCGCCCAGTCCTCCGCCCGTCCGGGCCGCTGGGTGGCGGCGCCGCCCGGCGTCGCGCTGGGCGCCCTGCTCACCCAGCAGCGGCACGAGCTGGAGAAGGCCGAACTGGCGGCGGCGCTGCTCGCCGAGGAGTACCGGGCGGCTGCGGCCGAGCCCGCCGTGCACGATCTGGTCGAGGTGGTGACCGGCGCCGCCGCGGTGGCCCAGCGGTTCCTGCAGATGCAGTTGGCCGCGGGCAACGAGGTCTGCGCGCTGGTGACCGGCAATCCGATGGTCGTCTCCGGCGCCGAGAACGACGCCGAGGAACAGGCCGCCGGGCGCGGCGTCCGCTACCGGGTGGTGGTCGAGAGGTCGGTGCTGCACCTGCCGGGCGGGATCACCGAGCTGACCGCGGCCCTCGGCCGGGACGAGCAGGTGCGGGTGGTGGACGAGGTCCCGACCAGGCTGGTGGTGGCCGACCGCTCGCTCGCCATGGTCCCGCTCACCGCGCACAGTGCCGAACCGGCCGCGCTCGTCGTGCACGCCAGCGGTCTGCTGGAGCTGCTGTCCGGGCTGTTCGAGTCGGTGTGGCGCCGGGCGCTGCCGCTCACCCTGGGCGCGTCCGGGGTCCGCGAACAGCAGCCGGACGGACCCGACGGCACCGACCTGGAGGTGCTGTCGCTGCTGCTCGCCGGGCTGACCGACGCCAGCGTGGCCAAACAGCTGGACCTCGGCCTGCGGACCGTACAGCGGCGGGTGAAGCGGCTGATGGAGCTGACCGGGGTGACGACCCGGCTGCAGCTCGGCTGGCACGCCTACGAACGCGGCTGGGTGGCCCGGGACGCCCACGAGTGACCCGTACTTGACCTGCGCAGGAGGCCGCGCTCCGGCACCCTGGGCAGATGGGAGTGTGGGAACTCCTGCTGGTCGGCCTGGTCATCGTGCTCGGCCTGTGCGGAGTGCTGGTGCCCGGGGTGCCGGGGTCGTGGCTGGTGTGGGCCGCGGTGCTGTGGTGGGCGTTGCAGGATCCGCGGCCGGTGGCCTGGGGCGTACTGGTCGGCGCGACTCTCGTGCTGTTCCTGTCCCAGGTGGTGCGCTGGGCGCTGCCGCCCCGGCGGCTGCGCGAGAGCGGCGCCGCGCCGGATTTGGAGGTGTACGCGGGGGCAGGGGCGTTCCTCGGCTTCTTCCTGATCCCGGTGATCGGCGCGGTCCCCGGCTTCCTCGCCGGGATCTATCTGCACGAGCGGCTGCGGCTCGGCGGGCACGGCGAGGCGATGGCGGCACTGCGTACGGCGATGCGCTCGGGCGGCACCCGGGTGCTGACGGAACTGTTCACCTGTCTGCTGATCCTGGGCGCCTGGCTGGGTGCGGTGGTCTGGGGCTGACGGCGCGGACCCGGCACCCGGCGAGAACCGGCCAAGGTCCGCCGGGGCGCCTCACCCCAGCGCGCCGAGGTCGATCGCGTCGGCCAGCGCCCGCATGCCCGCGTCGTTGAAGTGCAGGTGGTCGCCGGGGTCGTAGGCGGGCCGGATCCGCTGGGGGTCGGCCGGGTCGCGGACGGCGGCGTCGAAGTCCACGACGGCGTCGAAGGCGCCGCCGGTACGGATGAAGGCGTTGATCCGCTGCCGCAGGTCCTCACGGGCGGCCGTGAAGCCGCCGTGCCCGCCGTACGGCGTGAGAGTGGCACCGACGACCCGGATGCCGAGGGCGTGGGCGCGGGTGACGATCGTGCGGTAGGCGGCCTCGAAGTCGCGGACGTCGTCCGCCTGGGGCTTGCCGTTGATGTCGTTGATGCCCTCGAAGACGATCAGTGCCCGGGCTCCGGCCCGGGACAGGGCGTCGGAGTCGAGCCGGGACAGTGCGCTCGGCCCGGTGCCGTCGCGCAGCAGGCGGTTGCCGGCGATCCCCGCGTTGAGGACGCCGAGCCGCTGGGGCCCGAGGCGTTCGGCGAGCCGGTCGGGCCAGCGGTGGTCGGCGTCGGGCGTGGAGCCGGTGCCGTCGGTGAGGGAGTCCCCGAAGGCCACGACACTGCCGGCGCCGCCGCTGCCGAGGACGTCGACGCCGGTGACGTAGTACCAGCGGCTGGTGGTGGCCGTGTACGCGGAGCCGTCCACGTCGGCGGCCCGGCCGGCGCCCTGCGGGGCGACATAGCTGGTCCGCAGGGCGGTGCGGTGGTTGGTCGCGGGCCCGGAGTCGCCGGGGGTGTGGACGGTGACGAGCAGGTCGGCGGCGGCCGGCACGACGAGCGGCAGCGGATCGCTGACCACGTCGGAACCCGGCGGGACGTCGGCCGTGGGCAGGCCCCCGAAGGTCGCGGTGCGCATCGTGCCGGGAACGGCGTCCGGGCCGGTCCCGCGGCGCAGCGCGACCGTGACCGCGCCGAGCGCCAGCGGCGCGGTGCCGAGCCGGTTGCTGACCCGGACCCGGAGCAGGGTCCCGCCGACGCTGAGGCGGACGACGTTGCGGACGGCGGCGCCCGGCAGTGCGGGCGCGGTACCGGACGGGGCGGCCTCCCAGGTGCCGGACCAGGGGCTCGGCAGGGTTCCGGCGCGGGCCGTTCCCGCGACCGCGGCCGCCGTCGTCCGTGCCGCTGCCGGAGCGCCGTGCCGGGGAGCGGTCGCCGCCCCGGGCGCCGTCGCCGTCGTACCGATCAGCGCCAGCAGTGCCGCCGCGAGAACCCGCCCGGCCTTGACCATGTGTGCGCCCGCCCTTCCCGATGCCCCGCAGGAGGCGAAGGTGGCACACGGCCGGGTGGCGCCGGAGCAACATCACCGGGATGACACCCGCACGGCCCAGCGGGAACCGGCCACGGCTCGCGGACACCGTGACGGGGCGCGCGCAGCGGCGTGACCGGCCACGGCGCTGCCGCGGGCGGGCAGCGCCCGAGGACGGCTCCGTCGGCGAAGCCGTCCTCGGGCGCCGTCGGTCAGCCCGGGGTGAGCGCGCCCTCCAGGGCGAGCAGCCAGGTCTTGCGGTCGAGACCGCCCGCGTAGCCGGTCAGGGAGCCGTCCGCGCCGATCACCCGGTGGCACGGGCGGACGATCAGCAGGGGGTTGGCGCCGATCGCGCCGCCGACGGCACGCACCGCGGCCCGCGACGCGCCGATCCGCGCGGCGATCTCGCCGTACGTCGTGGTCGCGCCGTAGGGAACGGCGTCGAGCGCCGCCCACACCCGCTCCCGGAATTCGCTGCCCTGTGTCCTCAGCTCCAGCCGGAACTCCTTGAGTTCACCGGCGAGGTAGGAGGGCAGCTGCTCCTCGGCCGCCCGGAAGGGACCGGGGTCGCGCCGCCAGTCCTCGCCGACCGTGCGGCCGCCCTTCTGGCCGGGCACGGAGAGCGAGGTGAGCGCGCCGTCCGGGCCCGCGGTGAGCAGGAGCGGGCCGATGGGGGCGGCCACGGTGGTCCAGTAGGTCGGTTCGAGACTCATGCCTGTTGCGGCTTCCTTTCCGAGTCCGTGTGCTGCGGAGCGCAGGGGTCCCCGTCTGTACAGAGCGGAGCACAGGGGTCCCAGTTCGTGTGCTGCGGAGCGTGCGGGTCCGAGTCGTTGTGCTGCGGGGCGTACGGGTGGTTCCCGTCGTCCCGTTCGGGCGCGGTGTCCAGGTGCCGCACGGCGTACGAACGCCAGGGCCGCCGGCTGTCCGGCATGCCGAGGCCGGGCGGGGCCACGTCGGGATCGCCGAGTGCGCGGATCCGGATCGTGGCGGCCACGTCCGCCGCCAGGCCGGGCAGGGCGAGCAGGGCCCGCGTGGCGTCGTCCCGGTCCGCGCCGGCATCGAGCACCACGGTGCCGTCGGCCAGCGCGGCGGCCAGCGCGCCCAGAGTGCCGTGCGGTTCGGCGGCGGCCAGCGCGGCGGGTTCCGGGAAGAGGTGGGTGAGGCTGCCGCAGGGGGCGTCCAGCGCCTTCCCGTACCGCTGCACCAGCCACTCGGACCGGGCACGCCCGGCCTGCGCGCGCACCGCCCACTCGGCCGGATCGGCGGCGCCCGGCGAGCGCAGCCCGGGCCGGGCGGCGACCAGCGGGGCGAGCTGCGGGTCGGCGGCGAGCCGTTCGTCGACGGCGTACGGGTCGGCGTCCAGGTCGAACAGCCGGCGCAGCCGCTGCACCGCCGTGGTCAGGTCCCGCGGGTCGGTGAGGTGCAGCCGGGCGTCCAGCCAGCCGCCGGGGTGGGCGGGCGCGGCCCGCGGGGACCGGGTCCGCTCGGCCACGGCGGCGATGCCGCTGCCGTACGGCAGCCGGAGCGTGCGCCGGTAGCTCCGGTCGCCCCGGCCGCCGTGCACCTCCTCGATCCCGGGTACGGCCTCGCGCGCGAGCAGGTCGAAGACGGCCGCGGCCTGGTAGGGCCCCCGGTAGGCGAGCCGCAACGGGATCCCGGAGCCCGGGATCCCGCGCGCCACCGTGCCCCGGCCCCGGGGTGCGGTGGCCCGCAGCCGGCTCGGGGTGGCCGCGTACACGGCCCGGATCGTTTCGTTGAACTGCCGCACGCTGGCGAACCCGGACGCGAAGGCGATCTCGGTGATGGGCAGTTCGGTGGTCTGCAACAGGACGCGCGCGGTGTGCGCCCGCTGGGCCCGGGCGAGTGCGACGGGTCCGGCGCCCAGTTCTGCGGTGAGCTGCCGCTGGACCTGCCGGGCGCTGTAGCCGAGCCGGGTGGCGAGCCCGGCGACGCCCTCGCGGTCGACGACGCCGTCGCCGATCAGCCGCATGGCTCGGCCCACGACGTCCGCGCGGACGTTCCAGTCGGCGGAGCCGGGCACGGCGTCCGGGCGGCAGCGGCGGCACGCCCGGAAACCGCCGCCCTGCGCGGCGGCGGCGGTCGTGAAGAACCGCACGTTCCGCCGCTTCGGGGTCACGGCCGGGCAACTGGGACGGCAGTAGATCCCGGTCGTCTCGACAGCGAAGAAGAACTCCCCGTCGAACCGGGCGTCCCGGCTGCGCACGGCCTCGTACCTGGTGTCCTCGTCCATCACGTCATCCAGTGTGGGTGACGTGGGCGGGGGCGGCTGGCGGAAATCGGACGCGACGCTGCCGCCCCCGCGCGCCCGCCGCCGGCCGCCCCCGGCGGGCTCAGCGCAGGTGTCCGCGCTTGGCCTGCATCGCCGCCCTGCCCTCCGCCCCCTTCCGTTTCCAGTCCCGGCGCAGTTCGGCGCGGGCCCGCGCGTCGGTCTTGGCGACGATCCACTGGTTCTCCCGGACGAGCTTGCGGTAGCTCTCCAGGCGGCGGACCGGCAGCCGGCCGGTCCCGACGGCGGCCGTGACCGCACAGCCGGGCTCGGTGTCGTGCGCGCAGTCGTGGAAGCGGCACTCCCGGGCCAGTTCCTCGATCTCGGCGAACACCTGTCCGACGCCGGTCTCGGCGTCCCAGAGTCCGACGCCGCGCAGCCCCGGGGTGTCGATGAGCACGCCCCCGCCGGGCAGCGCGAGCAGGTTGCGGGTGGTGGTGGTGTGCCGGCCCTTGCCGTCCACGTCCCGGGCGGCCCGGACGTCCATCACGTCCTCGCCGAGCAGGGCGTTGGCGAGGGTCGACTTGCCCGCGCCGGACTGTCCGAGCAGCACGGAAGTGCCCGCCCCGACCAGCGCGACGAGGGTGTCGAGGCCCTCCCCGTGCAGGGCGCTGACGGTCAGCACCGGCACTCCGGGAGCGGCCGTCTCCACGTCCCGCACGAGGTGCGCGAGGGTCATCGGGTCGGGTACGAGGTCGGCCTTGCTGAGCACGACCACGGGCTGCGCCCCGGACTCCCAGGCCAGGGCCAGAAAGCGTTCGACGCGGCCGAGGTCGAGGTCGACGGCCAGGGACACGGCGACGACGGCATGGTCGACGTTGGCGGCGAGGATCTGCCCCTCGGACCGCTTGGAGGAGGTGGAGCGCACGAAGGCGGTACGGCGCGGCAGGTACGACCGTACGTAGCGCGGGTTGCCGCCTGGTTCGACGGCGACCCAGTCGCCGGTGCACACGACCCGCAGCGGGTCGTGTGGGGTGACGAAGGCCGTGTCGGCGCGCAGCACCCCGTCGGCGGTGATCACGTCGCACTGGCCGCGGTCGACGCGGACGACCCGGCCGGGCAGCAGCCCTTCGGCCGCGTGCGGAGCGAACAGGTCCGCCCACGCCTGGTCCCAGCCGTAGGGAGCGAGAGCGGAGAAAACTGCGGAGGTGGAAGTCAACGGGAGACCCTTCACAGGGTGGCCCCGGCGATGGCACGCGCCTGGTGCGCGGTGCGATGAGTGGTCGTCAGCCGGTGGCCACGGAGGTGGACTTGACGGATTCCTGGATGCGGGCAGCGCCCATCTCAATGACAGCCATCGGTCGACACCTCCTCGTCCACTCTCAGGTGCGCGCACCGTTCGGTGTGCGCACGCAGAATCTATCCCGTGCCGAACTCCCTGCGTCAACCTGTTTTCCCGCGGGCGGTCAGAGGGCGGCGCAGGCGGCGCCGTTCAGCGTGAACCCGTACGGCGCGGAGTTCCTGCCGTGCCATGACCCGAGGAAGCCGAAGCTGAGGCTGTCGTGCGCGGCGACGGTCGCGCCGTAGTCGGTGGCGCTCGCGGTGACCCGGGAGCCCTGCTGGCTGATCCGCGCGTCCCACATCTGGCTCACCTGCTGGCCGTCCCGGAAGGACCAGGCGACGCGCCAGCCGGTCAGGGCCTCGGCGGTGGTGACGGTGACGGTGGCCTGGAAGCCGCCGGTCCACTCGTCGACCTGGTCGTACGCGACCCGGCAGGCGGCGGGCGGACTGGTCGCGGCGGCGGGACCGCTCAGGGTGGCGGACGCGGTCACGGTCGCGGACGTGGTGCCCTGGGGTTCCGGGTCGGGTTCGCGGTCCGCCGACCCGGTCTCGGTGCGGGTCGCCGAGGGGGTGGCGGAGCGGGTGGCGGGCCTGGACCGGGAAGGGCTCGTGGACGGGAGCGGGCGGCGGCTGGCCTCGGCGGACGGCAGCGGTTCGGCGGGTTCGGCGGCCGGCGGCCGGCTGTCGTGCCGGGCGGCCCAGTAGGCGTCGGAGCTTGTGGTGCCGGCGGTGCCGCCGCGGGGCATCATCGACACCCCGAGCGCCAGCACCGACAGCAGGACGGCGGTGGCGAGCAGGCTGTTGCGCAGCAGACGGCCGTGGCCGGCGCCGGAAGTCGGGTCGCCGGTCTCCCGGTCCACCGGTGCCGCCGGGCGGCCCGCGCCCGGCCGTACCTCGGCCGCCCGGCGGCGGCGCGCCAGATAGGCGGGGCCGCCCCAGCCGACGACTCCGCCGGCCAGCGCCGCGGGCAGTCCGCCGCCGTGCAGCCGCAGGCAGGCGGCGGCCTCCGCGCACCGTGCGCAGCCCGCGAGGTGCCGGGAGAGGTCGTCGGGGGTGTCGGTGGCGGGCGAGCGGGTGACCGCGTCCAGGAGCCGGGTGAAGCTGCGGCACTCCGCGTCCATCGGGGTGTCGAGGTGGGCGCGGTGGCAGCGGTCCCGGAACAGGGTCCGCGCCTGGTCGAGTTCGCGGGCCGCGACGTCCGGGTCGAGTCCGAGCCGACGGGCCACGACGGGCAGCGGCAGCGATTCCACCTCGGCGAGCCACAGCAGCGTGCCGTCCGACTCCTGGAGGTCCCTGAGACCGCGCAGGGCGACCGGGCGCTGCGGGGGCGGCCCGGTGTAGCGGGCCGCCTGCTCGGAGTTGAGCCACAGCCGCAGGTCGGGGTCAAGCCGGTGGCCGCGCCCCGCGGCCTCCCAGCCGGCGGCCGTGCCGCGTACGGCGGCGAGCAGCAGCGGGATCACGGGCAGCCGGCCGGTGCGCCGCCCCGCGCTGCGCCCGGGCGAGAATCCCAGGGCGCGGGCCTCGCGCATACCGAGTGCGAATGCCTCCGTGGCCAGTCGTTCGGCCGTCCCGGCGCCGGAGGTGCACAGGTCGGCGTACGACAGCACGACGTCCCAGTACTCGGCGAACAGCGCGGCCTCGGTGGCGTCCTGAGGGGTCGGCGGTTCGGGCATGGGTCTCCTGCATCCACGGGCGAGGTCAACTCACCATAGGGGCAGTGAGGTTGTGGGGAAACCTCGCGGCGGAAACGAGCCTTTCACGAGGTTGACGCGGCTGACAAGCAACTCATTCGGTTCTGACCTCGGGCCGGCCGGGGCAGGACACGGGCAGGGTGCGGGCATTGTGCGGACAGCACGCGGGCCGGGTGCGGGCCGGGTGCGGACAGGACACGGGCCGGGCGCGGGCAGGTCCCGCGCGCCGGGCCGCGCCCCGCGACGCGTGCCGGACGGCCGCCGGACGGGACCCCCTGGCCGACGGCCGGCGGCGCCGCCGGTGTCAGACCTCGGCCGGCTCGGTCGCCGTCTCCCGGGCGGGGAGGCTGTCCATGAAGGAGCTGACGGAGAAGACCGCGCGGCCGGGTCCGGGCGGACCGTAGCCGGGCGGGGAGGACAGCCCGAAGTCGTCCATGGTGGCGCGGTACGCCTCAAGGAGCCGGATGTGGTACTCCAGCGGCGCCCCGTTGGGGTTGGCCTTGCCGAGCGGGGTGGTGGGCTCCGGGCACCAGGTGGTGAAGCGGGGCGTGATCCCGTGCGACATGAAGAAGCGCAGGCCCTCGGTGGTGGAGGCGATGGCCTCGTCGACGGTGGTGAAGCCGAACGGCTCGGCCATCTCGACACCGGCCACGAAGTTGGGGATGACGTTGCGCGCGCCGAAGACGTCGGCCGAGTCCAGGATCCGGCGGTGCCACTCGTCGCGGCCGACGTAGCGCTCCTTGCCCGGGCAGTACAGCTCGAAGAGGCGGCGGTCCCACACCTCGAAGTTCGGGTGGTAGATCTGCACGCCGTAGTCCTTGAAGCGCTGCACGTCGTCCTTGGGCAGTGCCTGGGCGACCACCTTGCCGATCCAGCGGCCCGGGAAGCGCTCCTCGATGGCCTTGGCGTAGTGGCCGTAGAAGTCGGCCTCGTCGCGCCCGGCGACCGTCTTGGTGATGGCGCCGCCGGTGAGCGTGTAGGCGGTGGACACCTTCTGGGTGTCGTACCGATCGATGATCTCCAGCGCCTCCAGGACCTCCTCGACGTCCTTCACGCCGGTGTAGGGCCGGCCGGCCGCCTTGTGCTGGCGCCAGTTGTGGTTGATGTCGCAGTACTGGCACTCCTCCTTGGCGCCGAAGTACTGGCAGACGCGGAAGACGGTGAGGTAGATCAGGTAGCCCCACTGGATGGTGGGGGCCACCTCCATCACGGACTTCCCGTTGGAGAGGGTGTGCCGGTAGTACTCGGGCATCGGCGGCACGCCGACGTCGGCGACCCGCTTCCCGTCGAGGTAGAGCCCGAGCTGCCCCTCGTCGTCGGCGGCGACCCGGTACGGCGAGGCCGGGTTCACCCGTACGGACACCACGGTCCGGCGCAGGTCGTACGGGCCGCCGGTGAGGATGATCTCCTCCGGCGGGCGGCGCAGTGCGGCCTCGCCCAGCTCCGGCAGGGTGCCGTGGTCGAAGGAGAAGATGAAGTACGACTTCGGTTTGACCTCACCGTCCTCGTTGTCGGACAGGGCGGACGCGTCGAAGGCGACACCGCCCCGGAGCAGGTCCTCCTTGAAGACGGCTTCCCGCGGTACGTGCGGGAACCGCTCCATCAGATCCTCGACCAGTGCGGTACGGCTGCCCATCCCGTGTCTCCTCCCGGCTCAGGCGTTCGACTCCTCACGGTATGCCCCCGCTCCGGCGTCGGATGTGCCGGGTCCCCCCGCATGCCGCGCCGCCCCCAAGTCCACGCCGCCACGACCAGGGGCGACCGTCGCCGTGCGGCACGGCGAATGAGAAGGTCGGAGCAGCACGAGCACTCATTGGGAGGGGTGACGGGGTTGACGCAGAGAGTCACCAACTGGGCGCGCAACATCACCTACACGGCCAGGGAGTACCACCGCCCGCGGTCGCTGGACGCGCTGCGGTCCCTGGTGGCCGCCGCCACCCGGCTGCGGGTGCTGGGCAGCGGCCACTCCTTCAACCGGATCGCCGACCCGGGCGCCGACGGCGACCTGGTGTCGATCGCCGGCCTGCCGCCCGTCCTCGACGTGGACACGGCCGCCCGCACGGTACGGGTCGCGGGCGGCGTCCGGTACGCCGAACTGGCCCGCACGGTGCACGCGCGCGGTCTCGCCCTGCCCAATCTGGCCTCCCTGCCGCACATCTCGGTGGCCGGTTCGGTGGCCACCGGCACCCACGGCTCGGGGGTCGGCAACGGCTCGCTGGCCGCCGCGGTGCGGGAGGTGGAGCTGCTGACCGCGGACGGCTCGACGGTGGTCGTCACGCGGGGCGACGCCCGCTTCGACGGCGCGGTCACCTCCCTCGGCGCGCTCGGCGTGGTCACCGCGCTCACCCTCGGCCTGGAACCGGCCTACGAGGTCGAGCAGCACGTCTTCACCGAACTGCCGCTGGCCGGCCTCGACTTCGAGACGGTCGCGGCGGCGGCGTACAGCGTGAGCCTGTTCACCGACTGGCGGGAGCCGGGCTTCAGGCAGGTGTGGCTGAAGCGGCGCACCGACCAGGCGCCGCCGGTCTTCCCCTGGGCGGCGCCCGCGACCGAGGCCATGCACCCGGTGCCGGGCATGTCCGCGGTCAACTGCACCCCGCAGTTCGGGGAGCCCGGCCCCTGGCACGAACGGCTGCCGCACTTCAAGGCGGACTTCACCCCTAGCAACGGCGACGAACTGCAGTCGGAGTACCTGCTGCCGCGTTCGGCCGCCCTCGACGCACTGCACGCGCTGGACGCGATCCGGGGGACGGTCGCCCCCGTACTGCAGACCTGCGAGGTGCGGACCGTCGCCGCCGACCCGCAGTGGCTCGGTCCCGCCCACGGACGGGACTCGGTGGCGCTGCACTTCACCTGGGTCGACGACATGCCCGCGGTGCTGCCGGTGGTGCGCCGGCTGGAGGAGGCGCTGGATCCGTTCGGACCGCGCCCGCACTGGGGCAAGGTGTTCACCGCGTCGGCGTCCGTGCTGCGCGGGCGCTATCCGCGTCTCGACGACTTCCTGGCGCTCGCGCGGTCCCTGGATCCGGCCGGGAAGTTCGCCAACGACTTCGTCCGCGACGCCCTGGGCGAGTGACTTCGTAAAGGCCATTTCCTAAGTCCTGGCCGAACTTGCCCGCGCCCCTTCCAGCCCATACCCTTGCGCCACGCCGGAGCCCGGCGCCGAAGCCGCCCCCGTCCGGCCTGCGGCAGGCGGGGCTGGGAGGGGCAGTTCCGTGAGGCACACGTCACGTGACATCCGTACCACGAACCGCTACGAGGTGCTGCGGCAGATCATCGCCGAGTCCCCCGCGTCCCGGCAGGAGCTGGCCGCCGCCACCGGGCTGAGCCTGGCCACGGTCGCCACGCTCGTCGGGGAGCTGCTCGACCTCCGCATGATCACCGAGGTCGGCTTCGAGGACTCGGCGGGCGGCCGCCCGCGCGGGCTCGTCGCCGTCAACGCCTCGGGGGGCGCGCTGATCGGCGTCGACATCGCGGAGACCTACGTCCATGCCGAGCTGTTCGACCTCGCGCTGAACGTGCTGGCCCGCGCCGACGAGGAGCTGCGCCCCGACGAGAACCGCCCGGAGCAGGTGGTCGGGCACGTCGCCGCGGCGGTCGGCTCGGTGGTGGCGCAGGCCGGGGTCGAGGCGGCCCGGGTGCTCGGCGTGGGCGTGAGCTTCCCCGGCCAGGTGGACCGGGACACCGGCGTCGCCGAGTACGCGGCCAACTGGGACTGGCACGGCGTACCGCTGCACGCCCTGCTCGCCGAGCACATCGCCTACCCGCTGTACCTGGACAACCCGTTGCGCGCCTGCACGGTGGCCGAGCTGTGGTTCGGGGCCGCGCGCGGCCGGGGGGACGCCGTGGTGGTCAACCTCGGCACCGGGGTCGGCGCGGGTCTGGCGCTCGGCGGCGGGCTGTACCGGGGGGTCAGCAACAGCGCCGGCGAGTGGGGGCACACCACGCTCGTGCTGGGCGGGCGGCGGTGCCACTGCGGCAACCAGGGCTGTGTGGAGACGTACGTCGGAGCGCCCGGCATCATGCAGAACCTGCGCGAGGCGAGCCCGCGGTCCGCGCTGCTGCACCCCGGGGACCAGACGGCCACGATCGAGGCGCTGGCCCGCGCGGTGGCCGCCGACGACCCGGTGGCCACCGCGGTGGTCCGGGACACCGCCCGCTATCTCGGCGCGGGCATCGCGGACCTGGTCAACCTGCTCAACCCCGAGGTCGTCGTGCTCAGCAGCTGGGTCGCCGCCCGGCTCGGCGAGCGGCTGCTCGCCGAGGTGCGCGCGGCCGTCGCCGGGTACGCGCTGCGCCGCCCGCTGGCCGCCACCGAGATCGTCCTCTCGCCGATCCCCACCGACCCGGTCTCCCTGGGCGCGGCGACGTTCGCGCTGGAGGGCGCGCTCCAGCCGGGCGGCCGGCCGAGCCCGTCCCCGGTCCCCGGCCGCGCCAGGCCCCCGGCGAGGCGCTGAACGCTCAGCGGACGCGCGCGGTGGATCGGATACGTCCGCCGTGTCGACGGCGGACGTCACGGCCAGGCCGGCCGACTCCCCGCGCCCCGCCGCGACCGCCGTGCCCGCCGCACCTGACGGGGCTTCGTCCAACCCCTTGCCGAAGTATTGGGCGAAGGGTAGCGTCCCAACGGCTGCGGCTCCGGCTGCGGCAACGGTGGTTTCACCCGCCGACTCGTCCGGCAGTACTTCCTGGGGTTCCCGCGCGACCACCCGGTCGCGGCCACCACGGTCACGGCCACCACGGTCACGGCCACCACGGTCACGGCCACCGCAACCGCCCCGTCCCGTCCCCGCCACCACGATCGCGTTGACCGACCCGACCGTCCCCGCCACCTGATCTCCACGGCCACCGCCACCGCCATGTCCATCCCGCCCCCGCCGTCCGTGTCTCCCCCTCCCCCGGCGACGGCCGGTGCGGGAGCCACACGGACCGGTGTCGAGGGCTGAGCAAGGAGACCGATGTCTTTCCGGACCGTTGACTACGTCGAGGACGTCTCACCCGGCTCCGGGGCCCTGCCGCCCCGCGCCTGGTACCCCTCCTCCGATGCCGCTTCCCTCTCCCTGAACGGCAGTTGGCGCTTCCGCCTGTCGCCGACGGCAGACGCCGAGGACGAAGCGTTCGCCGAGCCGGGGTACGACTCCGGCGGCTGGGCCCGGCTCCCGGTGCCCGGCCACTGGGTGCTCCAGGGCCACGGCTCCCCGATCTACACCAACCACCTCTTCCCGTTCCCGGTGGACCCGCCCCGGGTGCCCACCGAGAACCCGACCGGTGACCACCTGCGCTTCTTCGACCTGCCCGACGACTGGCCGGACCTCGCCGAAGGCGGCTGCGTGCTGCGGTTCGACGGGGTGGAGTCCTGTGCCCGCGTCTGGCTGAACGGCACGGACATCGGCGAGTTCAAGGGTTCCCGGCTGCCCCACGAGTTCGCGGTCGGGCACCTGCTGCGGCCCACCGGCAACGTGCTCGCCGTCCGGGTCCACCAGTGGTCGGCCGGCTCGTACCTGGAGGACCAGGACCAGTGGTGGCTGCCCGGCATCTTCCGTGACGTCACCCTGCTGCACCGCCCGGCGGGCGCCGTCCTCGACTTCTTCGTACACGCCTCCTACGACCACGCAGGCGGCGCCGGCACGCTGCGCGTGGACTCGGACGTGGACGGCCGGGTCACCGTGCCCGGCCTCGGCATCGACGTCGCGACCGGCGAGCCGGTGACGGTCCCGGTCAAGCCGTGGACCGCGGAGACCCCGACGCTCTACGACGGCGTACTGGCCACCGAGGGCGAACGGGTGCCGCTGCGCATCGGCTTCCGCACGGTGGAACTGGCCGACGGCCTGATCAGGGTCAACGGCAGGCCGGTGCTGTTCAAGGGCGTCAACCGGCACGAGTGGCACCCGCGGCTGGGCCGCGCCCTCGACCCGGAGACCATGCGCGAGGACGTGCTGCTGATGAAGCAGCACAACATCAACGCCGTCCGCACCTCCCACTACCCGCCGCACCCCGCCTTCCTCGCCCTCTGCGACGAGCTGGGCCTGTGGGTGATCGACGAGTGCGACCTGGAGACCCACGGCTTCACCGAGCAGGCGTGGCGGGACAACCCCGTCGACGACGACCGCTGGACCCCGGCCCTGCTGGACCGTGCCGCCCGCATGGTCGAGCGGGACAAGAACCACCCGTCGGTGGTGATCTGGTCGCTCGGCAACGAGGCCGGCACCGGCCGCGGCCTGACCGCGATGTCCGAGTGGATCCACGGCCGGGACCCGTCGCGGCTCGTCCACTACGAGGGCGACCAGACCTGCCGTGACACGGACATGTACTCGCGGATGTACGCCCCGCACGCCGAGGTCGAACAGATCGGCCGCGGCCTGGACGGCGGCACCCGGCGCCGCCGCGAACTCCCCTTCATCCTGTGCGAGTACGGCCACGCCATGGGCAACGGCCCCGGCGGCCTCGCCGACTACCAGCGGATCTTCGAGTCGCACGAGCGGCTCCAGGGCGGATTCATCTGGGAGTGGATCGACCACGGCATCGAGGACGAGCGGTACGGCTACGCGTACGGCGGCGACTTCGGTGAGGAGCTGCACGACGGGAACTTCGTCTGCGACGGCCTGCTGTTCCCGGACCGCCGGCCCTCCCCCGGTCTGGTCGAGTTCAAGAAGGTGATCGAGCCCGTCCTGATCGAGGGGGACGGCACCGGCAACACCGTGCGCATCACCGACAAGCAGGACTTCGCCGACCTGTCCGCGTTCGCCTTCGAGTGGTCGTACCAGGTGGACGGCGACACGGTCGCGTCGGGCGCGCTGGCCGTGCCGGCCCTGGCGCCCGGTGAGTCCGCCGAGGTGAAGCTCCCGCAGCCGCCCCCGACAGGTCCGGGCGAGATCCAGGGGACGGTACGGGCGGTGCTGGCCGCCGACACCGCGTGGGGGCCGCGCGGCCACGTGGTCGCCTGGGGCCGGTTCCCGGTCACAGCGCGCCCGGTGCCGTCCGTCACCCCGAGCGCGCGTCCGGTGCCCGGCGAGCGGCTGATCACCCTCGGCCCGGCCTCCTTCGACGCCCGGACCGGCGCACTCACGGCGATCGGCGCGGTGCCGGTCACCGGTCCGCGCCTTGACGTGTGGCGGGCGCCCACCGACAACGACGACGGCGCGGCCTGGCAGACCGACACCCGGTACGGGCTGCTGTGGCGCCGGCTCGGTCTGCACCGCATGCGGCACCGCCTCGACGCGGTGGAACCGGAGGGCGACGCGCTGACGGTGCGCACCCGGGTGGCGCCCGCCGCCCGGGAGGTGGGGCTCGCGACGGTGTACCGCTGGACGTCGGACGGCGACCGGGTGAAGCTCACGGTGTCCGTGTCCCCCGAGGGCGACTGGACGGTGCCGCTGCCCCGGCTCGGTGTCCGCCTCGGGCTGTCGGCCGCCGACCGGGTGCGCTGGTTCGGCGGCGGTCCCGGCGAGGCGTACCCGGACACGAGGTCGGCGGCGCTGCCGGGCCGCTGGGAGTCCACGGTCGACGACCTGCAGACCCCGTACGTCCGCCCGCAGGAGAACGGCGCCCGCGCCGACGTCCGCTGGGCGGAGATCGGCGGGCTGCGCGTCGAGGGCGACCTGGAGTTCTGGTTCACCGCCCGCCGCTGGACCACCGGGGAACTGGACGCCGCCACCCACCTCAGCGACCTCACTCCCGGCGACACGGTGTGGGTCAACCTGGACCACGGCCAGCACGGCATCGGCTCGCAGTCCTGCGGTCCCGGCCCGCTCCCGCAGTACTACCTGCGGGCCGAACCCGCCGAGTTCTCCTTCGTCTTCTCGGAACTCGGTTGACCGACCAGGTCCTGACCGCCACCGCGTCCGGCCGACGCCTGTTCACCAGGCCGGCCGCGGTGGCGTCCTGCGTCGGCTTCGTCCTCATCGGCATGCTCCAGGCCCTCTACGGGCCGGCGGTGCCCGGCCTGCGCTACGCGTTCGGGCTGTCCCCGTCGGACGCCGGGCTGGGCCTGCACTTCCCAGGGTCGTACCGCGGGCCCGGGACGTCGGTGCCTGGGTGATCGGCGCCTCGTCGCTCCCCCGTCACGCCCCGCGGATCGGCGTGGCCGGTGCCACCGCGGCGATCAGTACGCAGCAGCCCCCGGCGACGGCACCGACCAGCGCCGTCCCGTGCCGTTCCGCGGCCCAGGTGAGGACGGCGGCGCCGACCGGCGCCGCCGAGTACTGGAGGGTCCAGAAGGCGGAGGTGACCCGGCCCAGCAGGGGTTCCGGGGTGACCTCCTGCCGCAGGGACATGGAGCAGGTGCCCGCCATGGCGACGCAGGCCAGGAAGGCGGCGCCCAGCACGGCGACGACGGCCACCTCGTGCGCCCGGCCGAGACCGGCGAAGGCCAGCCCGCACACCGCGACCGAGCCGGTCCAGGTCGGCCCGAAACCGAACCGCCCGCGGACCCGCGCGACGAGGAGGGAGCCCGCGATGGTGCCGAGCGCGCCCACCGCCATGACGGTGCCGACCGTGCCGTCGGGATGGCCGAGGTCGTGCTTGACGTGGTAGATGACCAGGTCGGTGAGGCCGAGGGTGAGGAAGCTGAAGACGAAGAGGAGGACGGTCAGGGTGCGCAGCACCGGGTGGTGGCGGAGGAAGGACACGCCGGTGCGCAGGTCCTGCCACAGGCCGGCCCGCCCGGGCGGTCCGGCGCCGTCGGCGGCGCGCTCCCGGATCCGGACGAAGCACAGGCAGGCCGCCGACACCCCGAAGCTCGCCGCGTCCACACCGATCGCGGCGGAGGGCCCCGTCCAGGCCGCGACCAGGCCCGCGCCCAGCGGTCCGAGCACCCCGGCCGCGGCCGCCGTGGCGTTCAGCCGGCCGTTGGCCTCGGTCAGCCGGTCCCGGCCGACCAGCCCCCGTACGACGGTGACGTAGGCGACGGCGAACAGCATGCCGACGGCCTCGCACACCGGAAGGACCACGTAGAGCAGCCAGCCGCGCGGGCCGAACGCCCACACCAGCGGCACCAGTCCGTACAGCACCAGGCGCACCAGGTCGCAGCCGATCAGCAGCCTGCGCCGGTCGACCCGGTCCACCAGCGCCCCGGCGAACACCGCGGCCAGCACGGAGGCCGCACCGCCCACCGCCGTCAGCAGGCCCATCCGGGCGAGCGAACCGGTGGCCTGGAGCACCAGCAGCGGCAGAGCGATCATCGCGAAGGAGTCACCGAGGACGGACAGGGTCTGCGCGAACCAGAAGATCCCGAAGTCGCGTTGCCGCCACAGGGGTCGCGCCCCGTCGTCCATCCGCCCCACTCCGTATCACGGCTTCTCCGCCCGGCGGTCTTGGGCAGTGGGCTCGGCTCCCCACCCGCAACCCGCGCCGACGCACCGCCGGACCTGGCTATATTAGGCAGCCGGCCAGGTAGGACAATCAGCCCGGCCGACCGCTTCGCCGACCGCCGGCCGACCCCGGTCGGGCAACCCCGTCGGGCGGCCTTGATTGATCGACCGTCGCCGACAGAGGGATTCGGAGGTCGCCCGCCGTATGCCCCGGGCAGGACTCACCGTCGACCGGCTCGTCGCCGCCGCGGCCGAACTGGCGGACGAGGTGGGCTTCGAGCGGGTCACTCTGTCCGCGCTGGCCCGCCGCTTCGGCGTCAAGGACGCCAGCCTGTACTCGCACGTCCGCGGTCTCGAAGAGCTGCGCACCCGGCTCGCGCTGTACGCGGGCGGCGAGCTGGTCGACCGGATCGCGGCCGCCGTGGCGGGCCGGACCGGAAAGGACGCGCTGGTCGCGTTCGCCGCGGCCTACCGGTCGTACGCGCTTCAGCGGCCGGGCCGGTACGCGGCCACCCAGATCCGGATCGACCAGGACCTCGTCGCCGACTCCCCCGCGCTGCGCCGCACCGCCGACGTCACCTACGGCCTGCTGCGCGCCTACGGCCTCGCCGAACCCGACCTGACCGACGCCGTACGCCTGCTGCGCAGCACCTTCCACGGCTACTGCGCGCTGGAGTCGGCGGGCGGTTTCGGCGCCCCGCGCGACGTACAGCTCTCCTGGGACAAGGCGGTCGACGCCCTGCACATCGCGCTGGAGCACTGGCCCCGGACGGCGCCCGCAGGCGACGCCCCGGGGGACCCGTCAACGCCCTAGACTGGAACTTCGCGAGTGTGAGCGGGTGTTGTGTGCCGCCGCGGGGGAGGGAGCGCGCCGTGTCGCAACAGCAGCTGGGACGCGGGCCCGTGGGATCCGGGGCGGTCGATCCGGTGCCGGCGGCGGACGGGGACTCACCGCCCGCCCGGTTCGTCGGCTGGCTGGGCGGCCTCGGCTGCGCGGCGGCGGGATACGGCGTCTTCCAGGCCCTGTTCGGGGTGTTGCCGGACTCACTCGGCGGTGCGGCGGCCAAGTGGCTGGTCGCCGGGGTGAGCGGGGGCGGTACGGCGGTGGCGGCCTGGCTGGCGGCTGCGCTGCTGCGGCTGCGGGCCGCCGGGGCGGGGCGGCCGGCTGCGGTGTCCGTCCGGACGGCGGCCGAAACACCCGGCCCGCTGCCGGAGGTGTTCGCGGCCGCGTACGAGACGCTGGTGAGCGAGGTGACCGTGGTCGACGACCCGGTGCGCGGCCGGCTCACCGGCTGGTCCCATTCGCTGGGCGAGGGCGACGCGTCGCCGCCCACGGCGCTCAGCACGGCGTACGGCCTGCACACGATCCTCGATCTGGGGGTGCCCGACGGGCGGTTGAGCACCGGCGACCTGGTGGAGACGCTGTGGCGGCTGCGGCTGCCGGACGGCGGCTGGTCGGCGCGCACCCAGGGTTCGCAGGCCCGGCCCGAGGTCACCGCGCTGGTGCTGGGTGCGCTGGCGCGGGCCGGGTCGTCGGGCGACCGGGTGGCGGCGGAGGTGACCGGGTGCGCCACGCGGTTCACCCGCGCACTCGACCCGGCCGGCCGCGACTCGACCCATGTCGTCACGACCGTGCTGCGCGGTCTGCTGCGTGCCGCGCCCCGCTCGCCGCACCTGCCCGAACTGTGCGAGGCCCTGGTGGACGGCGCGCTCGACGACGAGCGCCGGGAGCATCTGCGGTGCTGGGCGTACCGGCTGTGTCCGCCGTTCGGTCCGCCGTCGGCGCTGCACACCGCGCAGGCCGTGGTCGCCCTGGACCGGGCGGCGCGGGTGCTGGGCGAGAACGCGGGGGCGCGGGCGGCCCGGCAGGACGGGGTGCGCTGGCTGCTCGCCTGCCCGGATCCGCGGCACGACGCCTGCCCGGACGTGGCGAACCTGCGCGAGGAGGTGCGCAGGCCGCGCACCGGCGACCCGGCCCGGCACGAGGTGCTGAACGTGCGGCACTTCACCGCGGCGTGGCTGGTACGCGCCCTGACCACGCCGGGTGCCCGTGAGGTGGCGCGGGCTGACGGGCTCCAGGCGCGCTGGCGGGAGCGGCTCGACGGGGCGTTCGCCGCCGTGTGGGCGGGTCAGACGGACGGCATCTGGAGCTGGGACCGGGACGACGGCACCGAGCTGCGCCGCCCCCTGTGGATGACCTATCAAGGTCTTTCGGCGATGCGGGCACATGCCGTATGGATGTATCAGCCGGACGGCTGAACCCGTCGTTCCGGCCCGGCGGCCGAAGGGTTGAGTGCATGGGCGGTCGACAGGTCCTGGCGGCACGGCGGTTGCTGGCCGAGACCCTGGACGGTGAACTGCCCGAGCACGAAAGGGTGTTGGCGGCCCGCACCGTGGTGGCCGAACTGGGCGCCCCCGAGCGGCTGTTGGAGCTGATCGCCGAACTGGCCTCGGGCGAGGGCGACCCGGCGGGCTGCGCCCGGCTGTCGTACCGGCACGTCCTCGGCTTCGACAAGCTCCTGCTGGTCGACACCGGCACCGGGCACATGCTGCGCGCCCATGTCTGGCGTCCCGGCACCGGCTCGGCGGGCGAGGAGGACGTCCACAACCACCGCTGCGCACTGGCCTCCTGCATCGTGCGGGGCCGGCTGGCGATGGAGTTGTACGAGGCCGGGGGCGACGGGATCGCGGCGGACCACTACGAGGAGACGCTGTCGGACGGTACGGCGGACTGGCGGCTGGCACCGGCCGGACGTCAGTCGCTGCGGCTGACTCAAGTGGGGCGGTACACGGCGGGCAGCACCTACGCCCTGCCCGCGCACACCCTGCACCGTGCCTGGTGCGACACGGACGCGCCGACGGTGACGCTGTTCCTGGAGACGGGTGCGGGGCGCCGGCAGCATACGGACGTGTTCACGGTGGCCGGTCCGCGTCCGGGGGCGGTGGCCAAGGTTCCGCTGGACGCGCCGGGCTATCTGGCGGCGCTGGACGAACTGGCGGAACTGCTCAGAGGCCCATGTACGTGACGGCCTGGCGGACTACGTCCAGGTTGTAGTCGTCGATGTCGACGCCGGTCAGCTCGTCCAGGGCCAGCCAGGCGTGGGCCTGGTCCGGCTCGGGCAGGGTGACGACCCGGGTCAACGGCCTGACCAGGAAGTTGTCCTGCCAGTTCTTGACCTCGTGGCCGCGGTAGTCGCTGACGAAGCAGGATTCGCCGACCCGGGCGACGATCTCGCCGAGCAGGCCGGTCTCCTCCTTCAACTCCCGCAGCGCGCCGTCCACGGGACACTCCCCCGGCTCCAGTTTCCCGCACGGCACGCCCCACACCCGGGGCAGGAACCGCTCGCGTTCGCTGCGGCGCACCAGGAGCACCCGCGCCCGTTCGTCCATCACGACGGCGGCGGCCAGTCGCCTCTCGCCGGGGATCTCCAGGTCCATGGTTCCTCGGTCTCTCACCGGTGACGGGTCGAAAAGGGTCTTCATACAGGCATACCCAGAAAGGCGCCCACCTTACCAGCGCGCCCCGGACCGGGCTGTGTTCCCGCTCTCATCCGGGCCGCCGTTCCCAGGCTCGTACGTCGTCGTACGAGGGCGTCGTACCGTCCGGCGCGCGGCCGCCCGCGATGTCGGCCATGGCGTCCAGGGCGGCGCCCAGCGCCCGGCGGTAGAGCAGCGAGCCGAGGCTGATCCGGCGCACGCCCAGGTCGGCGAGGTGGCGGACGGTGGGCCCGGTGGGCGAGTAGAGGATGTTCAGGGGGACGTCGAGGTGCCGCACCAGGCCGGCGATCTCCTCGGGGTCGCTCAGCCCCGGTACGAACACACCGTTCGCGCCCGCCCGTCGATAGGCGTCCAGCCGCTCACGGGTGCCCCTGCCGTCGCCCAGCCAGTAGGTGTCGGTGCGGGCATTGACGAACAAGCCGGG
This sequence comes from Streptomyces sp. NPDC006012, assembly GCF_042871185.1. Classification (NCBI taxonomy): domain Bacteria; kingdom Bacillati; phylum Actinomycetota; class Actinomycetes; order Kitasatosporales; family Streptomycetaceae; genus Streptomyces; species Streptomyces sp. NPDC006012. The sequence continues at coordinate 289,800 of NZ_JBIAIE010000007.1, read as the reverse complement.
TGCGGCCGCCTTGACGGCGGCGATCTTCGCGGCATGCCGGTCCGCAGGACCGAGCCCGTCCTCCAGATTGACGCCGACGGCCCCGACGGCCCACAACTGCCGTGCCAGCTCTGCCACGTCGTCGGGTTCGTCGCTGAACCCGCCCTCGGCGTCGACGGAGAGCAGGAACGGCTCGGTGCCGAGGATGAGGGCGAGTCCAAGGGTGCGATCGCGGGTCACCGCCGCGCCGTCGGGCAGCCCGGCCGCCGCGGCGACACCGAGGCTCGTCGTCCCGATCGCCGTGAATCCGCGTGCCGCGAGGGCGGCGGCCGAGGCGTGGTCCCAGGCGTTGGGCAGCAGCAGGGGACGACCGGGACGGTGATGAAGCGCGGCGAAGGTCCGGCCCGTCAGCGGACCGTCATCCGGCTCCGTCCCCGGCTCCGGCTCCGGCTCCGGCATCGGTCCCGCGCCCCCTGCCACGGCCGCCACCGCCGCTCCCGCCGCGGCTTTCTGCGCGATGTCGCTCATAGGACCGACGCTAGGCCCGGTTCGCTTCGGCGCCGGCCGAACTGTCGGGTGACGGCGTTGCCGAGGGCTCGTCCGGCGAGAACTCCGCTGCCACCGAGGCCGGCCAGAACTCACCTGTCACCCAGGCCGGTGACGACTCGGCAGGTCGCGGTACCCGAACGGTGGCAGCGGGCGACGGCGGCAGGCGGCGACCGCCGTCCCGACCGTGCCGGCTCACCACCAGGAAACGGGATAGATCTCACGTCGCAGGCGGGCGGAGACCATCTGCACCACGACCAGCAGTACCGCACCGGCGGCCAGCAGGGGCACGAAGCGGCCCGGGGACGGATCGGTGAGCATGATCATGACGGCGGTCGCCAGGGCCGGCGGATGGGCCGCCCTGAGCACCAGCACGAGTGCGCACGCGACGCCGCAGGCCACGACGGCGCCCCACGGACCATGAAAGCCGAGAGCGAGCGCGGCGAAGCAGACGAGGCAGGACAGCATGTGGCCGCCGAGGACCTGGCGGGGCTGGGCGAGCGGCGAATCGGGGGTGGCGGTGACGATCGCCGTCGTGGCCGCGAGCGGCGGTACGAGCACGGTCTGGTGCATGAGTGTCCCCGCGGCCACCAGCACGGCCAGTCCGGCCGACGTGGTGACGGCCGAGGCGGCGACCGTGCTCCGGGGCGGCCGCGGTTGCGCGGACGTCCGTCCGCGCAGCAGGGAACGCTTCCGCGGGCGGGCCGACGCATCGACGGTCTCCGTTGTTCCGGGGGCTTCAGCCGCCGTCTGCGGGGCGCTCGGAAACAGCACGCGAACTCCTCGGAATTTTCCCCGCTTTCGGCCCACGCGGCTCGTCGTCCGTGAAGACGGGGATCACGCCGGGCATCCTGACGTCATCGACCGGATCCCGTCCAAGATCGCTCGTTTATCGGGCAATTGAGGAACTTTATCGACAGGCGGCGGGGCGTTCCGCGACGTCGACCGGGGCATCAGCGGCACTGTCCGGCGCCGCATCCGTAAAAGATCAACCGGACGGGTTGTCCTCGGCTTCCGCTGACGGCTCGGCTCGTGATCGGTTCCTCGGTCCGGAAAAGGGCGGTCGGGCCGTCCGCCGGCGGCATCGGCTAGCGTCGAGGCATGACCAGCGACAGCTCACCGACGTTTGCCGAAGCGCTCGGGGCCGGAGTGGTCGTGCTCGACGGCGGTCTGTCCAACCAGCTCGAATCCGCCGGGCACGACCTGGCCGACGCGCTGTGGTCGGCACGGCTGCTGGTCGAGCGGCCAGAAGCGATCGCACAGGCGCATCTCGCGTACTTCAGGGCGGGCGCGAGCGTCGCCACCACCGCCTCCTACCAGGCCACCTACGAGGGCTTCGGGGACCGTGGGATCGGCTGCGGGCAGGCGGCCCGGCTGTTCGCCGACAGCGTGCGGCTGGCCCGGGACGCGGCGCGGCGTGCTCACGACGAGGGGATCACGCGCCCGCTGTGGGTGGCCGCGTCGGCGGGACCGTACGGGGCGATGCTCGCGGACGGCTCCGAGTACCGCGGCCGGTACGGGCTGAGCGTGGCGGAGCTGGAACGCTTCCACCGTCCGCGCCTGGAGGTGCTGGCCGGGGCCGCCCCGGACGTGCTGGCCCTGGAGACCGTCCCGGACGCCGACGAGGCGGCGGCCCTGCTGCGGGCGGTGCGCGGACTGGGCGTGCCCGTCTGGCTGTCGTACAGCGTCGAGGGCGAGCGCACCCGGGCCGGGCAGCCGCTGGCGGAGGCGTTCGCCCTGGCCGCGGACGCCGACGAGGTGATCGCGGTGGGCGTGAACTGCTGCGCGCCCGAGGACGTCGGCCGGGCGGTCCGGATCGCCGCCCGGGTCACCGGCAAACCGGTCGTCGCCTACCCCAACAGCGGAGAGTCCTGGGACGCCGCGGCCCACACCTGGGACGGCTGTGCCACCTTCAGCGCCGAACAGGTCACGGCATGGCGGGACGCGGGCGCCCGGCTGATCGGCGGCTGCTGCCGGGTGGGACCGCGGGCGATCACGTCGATCGCCCGGACCCTGGAGGCGGCCTGAGGCACAGTCGGTTCCGACGTAGTCGATCCCGGCGCGGACAGTCTCACTGCGGCCGGTCCCGACTCGGCAGGTCCCACCCCAGCCGGTCTCGCAGCGCAGTGCTTCTCAGTGCCGTGCTTCTCAGTGCAGTCGGGCGCCCATGGTCCGGCGCAGCCGCCGGACGGCGGAGGCCAGTTCGGTGCCGCGTGTGGCCGGCGTGCCGTCGACGGGTGCCGAGCCGCGGGCGCCGGCGGCGGCCTCCCACAGGGCGAGTTCCCCGTCGCGCGGACCGTGGGCGGTGTGCGGGTCGCCGTCGCCGAAGATCCGCACCGGGTGGCTGTCGTCCCATGCCTGCCAGCCGGGGTCGCCGGTGGCGACGAAGCGCACCCAGGCCGCGTGCATCAGGTCGGACAGTTCCTGTGGGCCGCCCTCGCCCGCGAGCTTGCGTGATTCGGGCATGTCGCCGGTGTCGAACACGAAGCCCAGTTCGAGGGCGTGACAGGCGCCGAGGTCCGGGAGGCTGGAGGGCCAGGCGAACTCGTAGACGTACGAGGTGCCGGGGCGGGCGTCGGCCAACCGGTGCAGCGGGCGGCGCAGCAGATGGTCGGTGACCAGTTGGCCGACGACCTCGGCGGTACGGGCTCGGGGGTTGAGGGCGCGGTAGCCGCGCGGGACCTCGGGGCCGCAGTGGCAGCGGGCCATGGCACCGGCCAGCGCCACCGGGCCGAGCCGGTCCACGTGCTCCATCAGGCCGCCGGGGACCAGCCACAGCCGGTACTCGTCGCGGGTCCAGCCCAGCAGCAGGTCCACGTCCCGCGCCGCTCCGCCCTCGGTCAGCGCCTCCAACGGGTCGCGCGGGACGACGTCGCCGTCCACGACGAGCCCGAACGCCGGGCCGCCCAGGACCGGGCTGCTCAGCCGGCCCACCTCGGCCTGGGTGCGCAGCAGGAGGTCCCGGTCGACCGTGGCGAAGCCCTCGGCGGTGGCGGGCACCTTCAGCCGGGTGGCCATCCGGCGCACCATGCGCCGTACCTTGTCCCGTTCCACGACCTCGGGCGGGCCGCTCTGCAGGACCGCCCGGCGCACCAGCCCCTGGGCCTGCGGGGCGGCGATCAGCGCGCCGATGCTGATCGCTCCGGCCGACTGCCCGGCCAGGGTGATCCGGTCGGGGTCGCCGCCGAAGGCCGCGATGGTCGTGTGCACCCAGCGCAACGCGGCCAGTTGGTCGCGCAGCCCGGGGTTGGCGGGCGCGTCCGGGAACAGTCCGTAGCCCTCGACGCCCAGTCGGTAGTTGAGGGAGACGAGGACGACGCCGTCACGGGCGAAGGCGTACCCGTCGTACACCGGCACGGCGGACGAGCCCCTGGTCAGGGCGCCGCCGTGCAGCCATACCAGGACCGGGAGCCGGGCGCCCGGCCCGGGCTCCGGGGTCCATATGTTGAGGTTGAGGCAGTCGTCGCCGGGCACGACCGGGTCGGACAGATACCGGGCGAACGCCTCCGAGTACGGCGGTTTCGGCGCGGTCGGCCCGAAGGAACCCGCGTCGCGCACGCCGTCCCACGGTTCGGGCGGCTCGGGCGCACGGAACCGGCGGGGCCCGAAGGGCGGGGCCGCGTAGGGGATGCCGCGGAACACCGCGACGCCGCGCTCGTATCTGCCGCGTACCGCCCCGTACGGCGTGTCGGCCACGGGGCCCGCCTGGTCTGCCGTCATCCGCCCACCAGCTCCTCCCGCCGTGCGCTTGCACCGATGGCTCTCAAGCGCTTGCACCCTGACATCAGAGCACTCCAGCGTCCGCCGGTATTCCGGGGTTGCGCAGCGCCCGGGGGGCTATTGGGTGTACGCCGGTGCGCCATACGGTGGGTTTGCGCCCCGTTCGGGTTCGCCGTCCCGCGCGGCCCGGGGCCTCCGGCGTCTGCGCCGACGTCCGGGACCGCGAAAAGCACCAGGCCCGGCCTCCGCGCATGACCGCGAAGACCGCGCGCCCCACCATCCGTGATCACGGGTTCGATACCACCGCGATGACGACTTCCACCGCCGATGTTTGCGCGCGTTGCCTTGTCTTCGCGTCGTCTTGGGTCACATCTCTCGCAGCAAGCGCTTTCGCGATGATGTTCTGGCAGGCTGCGGAGGCGGCGTCGGCCGCACCTTTCGTTGGCCCTCGGGCGGGCTGGAGAGGCAGGTTCGGCGATGATCAGTACAGAGAGCGCGAGCGCGGCGGCCGGTCCGACGCTGGCGATGGTGGCCCGCGAGGCGGGCGTTTCGGTGCCGACCGCGTCAAAGGTCGTCAACGGCCGGGATGACGTGGCGCCGGAGACCCGCCGCCGGGTGACCGAGGCACTGAACCGGCTCGGCTATGTGCGCAGATCCCGTTTCGAGCCTGCCGGGCCGCCCCGTTTCGTCGATCTCGTACTGGAGTCGCTGGACGGCCCGGGATCGGGGCCGGTGCTGCGCGGGGTGGCGGAGGCGGCGCACGCGGCGGGGCTTGAGGTGGTGGTGTCGGCCGCCCCGGACCGGACCGCGAACGGCCGCGCCGAGCACGCCTGGCTGGACCGGGCCGCCGCGCGCGGTTCCTCCGGGGTGCTGTTCCACCTGCCGGGGCTGTCGCCGCCCCAGTACTCCTGGCTGGCCCGGCGCGGCCTCCCGTACGTGCTGATCGACCCGGCGCACGAGCCGCCGCCCGGTGTCGTCTCGGTCGGCGCGGCGGATCGGCAGGGCGCGGTGACCGCGACGGAGCACCTGCTGGCGCTGGGTCACGAACGGATCGCCGTGCTCGCCGGATGCCGGGGCGCGGTGCACGGCGACGCCCGGGTGGCCGGCTACCGCTCCGCCCTCGCCGCGGCGGGGATGCGGCAGCGCGCCGAGTACGTACGGCCTGCGGGCCCCGACGACCTCGCCGTTCGGCTGAGCACGCTGGAACTGCTCGACCTGCCCGAGCGGCCGACGGCCGTGTTCACCTGCTCGGACCGGATGGCGCTCGGGGTCCACGGGGCGTTGGCGGAACGGGGGCTCAGAGTGCCGGACGACCTGAGCGTGGTCGGATTCGGTGACCTGCCCGAGGCCCGCTGGGCCGTCCCGGCGCTGACCACGGTCCACCGGCCGCTGGCGGAGATGGCGGCGACGGCTCTGCGGCTGCTGGTACGGATGGCGCGCGGCGAACGTCTGGCGGAGACGCGCACGGAACTGCCCACCCGCCTCGTCCCCCGCACGAGCACGGCCACTCGGCCCGACTCCGGACGCTGAGCCGCTGCCGCGTCGGCCGGCCGTCTCGTAGACGTAGTGCCATCAGCCGGAACGGCGCGTGCCGCGGTCAGGGGCGGCGTGGTCGGCGGCGTCGGCCGGGCGCTCCTGCGAGGCGTCCGCTCCCCAGCTGGCCAGCAGGCGCAGCGCCTCCTCCGAGGGCGAACCTGGTTCGGCGTGATAGACGGACAGCTTCTGCTCCGGATCGCCGAGGACCGCGAGGGTCTCGTAACGCAGGGTCAGTTCACCCACCAGCAGATGCGAGAAACGCATGGTGCCGTACGTCTTCTTCTTGACGTCGTGGGCGGCCCACAGTTTGCGGAAGTCCTCGCTCCGCATGGAGAGTTCACCGATCAGCGACGCGAGCGACGCATCGTCCGCCTGCAGGTCGGCGCCCAGCCGCAGCTGTCCCACCACGTCGTACGCCTTGGAATCCCAGTCCGCGAACAGCTTCCGGGAGGCCGGGTCGAGAAAGGTGATCCTGGCCCAGTTCCGGTCCTGCGGGGCCCGGGCCGCCCAGTCCCCGAAGAGAGCGGCTGCCGCTTGGGCCGGGCCAGGCTGAGCAGATGGGCGTGCTCGGTGTCGGAGAGCCGGAGCACCCGGGAGACCGCGTCCAGCACTTCGCGTGAGACGTTGCGAGCGTTGCCCTGCTCGAACCTCGTGTAGTACGCCACGGAGACTCCGGCGAGCTGCGCCAGCGGTCCGCGGCTCAGCCTGTCCCTGCCAGTGACAGCCACGCGAGACGTAGCCGAACCGGGTGTCTGGCCGGCATCCGGTGCCCGAAGCACGCTCGGTGTGTCCCTGGGCAACGGCCCGCACGTCCGGCCCGTTCTCCCCGCCGCCGGTCGGCTACCGGTTGATGCCGGCCGCGCTGAAGGAACGCTTTGCCGCGATCACGGTGGGTGATCCGAAGGACGAGGCCACCCTCGTCGGCCCCATGTCCAGTGAACGCGCCTTGGACGTGCTGCTGCGGCAGATCGAGGCCACGAAGGCCGCGGGAGCCCGAATCGTCCACGGCGGCAACCGCGTCGACCGCCCCGGCTTCTTCCTCGAACCGACGATCGTCACGGACATCGACGCGGACAACCCGCTCTACCAGGAGGAGGCATTCGTGCCGGTGCTGTCCTTCTACGTCGTGGACAGCGAGGAAGAAGCCATTCAACTGGCCAATGCCACCCGGTTCGGTCTGGGCGGCTACGTCTTCGACGCCGACGTCGAGCATGCGCGGCAGGTGGCGACTCGTATCGAGGCCGGAATGGTGTACTGCGGGTGCCCGCCCAGGAACGGCAGTTCGGCGGGTGCCCGCCGGTAGCCGCCGGCGGCGGACCGCGGGGCTACCGGCCGAACGCGGCGGTGGCTGCAACCGGCCGGGCGCCCTGGGTGGGGTGCCCGGCCGTCGGACCACGCCGGCGGGGCCGGATCAGTCCTCGTCGTCCCCGGCGTCCTCGCCCATGAGGGCCTGGATGGCGTCGACGGCGCTGCCGTCGTGGTCGCTGCCCGCGGTGCCCCGGCCGGTCTGGAGGTTCGCCGTGCGGTCCACTTCCAGGATCGAGTCGGCCTGCGAGTTGTCGATGACGGTGATCAGGCTTCCGCCCTTGACCCCGCTCTCGGGCCCGCCCGCGGCCGCGGGCGCGGCGGCGGCCCCGAGGAGCGCCGCGGCGAGCACCGTCGCCGCCCGCAACGTCGGTACGGATCGCGTCACACGCCCACGCCCTCGGGCTGCAGCCGCTCGCGTGCGATGTTCTTCTCCAGCAGCAGGGTGGACGCCTTGACGCCGACCCCGCTCGCCGCGTCCACCTCGGGCAGCCGCCCGTCGGCCGCCTTCAGGCCGGTGAGCGCGGAGTCCATCGCCTCGTGGGCCGCGAACAGGCACGGCGTGCTGTAGATCGCGACGTCCACGCCCAGCTCGGTCAGTTCGCCCAGCGACAGCCGGGGCGACTTGCCGCCCGCGATCTGGTTGAACAGCAGCGGCTTGCCGCCGACGACCTCGCGGATCCGGCGGATCCACTCCACGCTGCGGACCCCGTCGACCAGGACGACATCGGCGTCGGTCGCGGCGAGCTTCTCGGCCCGGTGCAGGATGTCGTGCTCGTCCGTGGCGTCCGTACGGGCCACCACCACCAGGTCCTGGCGGGTCTCCAGCACCTTCTCCAGCTTCTCCAGGTACTCCTCCAGCGGGAGCACCTGCTTGCCCTCGGCATGTCCGCAGCGCCGCGGCCGCTTCTGGTCCTCCAGGATCACGCCGGAGGCGCCGATCCGCTCCAGCCCCTCGACGACGTGGCAGGCGACCTCCGGGTCCACGTAGCCGTCGTCGATGTCCACCAGCAGGTGCTGGTGCGGGAAGGCGCCGCGCAGCCGCTGGACGAACGCGACCATGTCCGGCCAGGCGATGAACCCGATGTCCGGCAGGCCGTAGTACGAGGCCGCGAAGCCGAAGCCGGAGACGAACATCCCGTCGTAGTGCTTGGCCGCGATCGACGCGGAGTACATGTCGTACACGCCGATCAGCGGGGTCGTCCCCTCAGCGGCGATCTGCGCCCGCAGTTTGCTCCCGTAGGTCATGATCTGACTCCTCCCATGGGGGTATGTCCTTTACCAGGACAAGAGGATGTCTATGTATTCACGTGACCCTCTCCGTGCGCGCGCTTTACTCACCCCATTGGCGGAACCGTTTCACCGCAGAAACGTCACTGGGCTCGTCGATCCGACCGGCCGCCCGGTGTCCGCGGCCGGGTGCGCGTTGGCCGTCGGGCTGCGTACGACCGCACCGCGGGCAGGTCGGCGACAATGCCCCGAACGGCCCAGCCGGCCTGCCCGGCGCGACCGTCGTCCGTCCGCGCCGCGGCTTTCTCCGCGGCGCACCTTGAACGAGGTCCGCGGGGCCCTTAGCGTCGGCCGGAATGAATGCCATCCCGCCCCTCCTCGACCACCTGGTCCTCGCCACCCCGGACCTGGCGTCGACGGTCGCCGACTTCACCCGGCGGACCGGGGTGCCGCCCGCTGCCGGTGGAGCCCATGTCGGGCTGGGCACCCGCAATTGCCTGGTGTCTCTGGGCGGCCGCAGCTACCTGGAGATCATCGGACCGGATCCGGAGCAGCCGGACCCGCCGGACGGGCGGCCGTTCGGCGTCGACCTGCCGGCCGGGGCACGCCCGGTGACCTGGGCGATCAGCCCGCCCCACCTGGACTCGGCGGTCGCGGCGGCGCGCGCGAGGGGCTACGACCCCGGCACCCCGCGGCCGATGAGCCGCCGCCGGCCGGACGGCTCGCTGCTGGCGTGGCGCCTCACCGACAGCGACACGGCCCACCCGTCCGGTCTCGTCCCGTTCCTGATCGACTGGGGCACCGCGCTCCACCCGGCCGCGTCCGGCCTGCCCGTCACCCCGTTGCTGGCGGTCACGGCCACCGCACCCGACCCGGAGGCGATCCACCCGCTGCTGTCCGCTCTGGGCACCGGGCTCGCTCTCACGGAAGGCCCGGTGGCGCTGTCCTTCACGGTGGACACACCCCGGGGGCCGGTCACCTTCGGCTGAGGCGGGCAGGGGCCGGGAGGGGGACGGCGTCCGGTCCGTTTGCGCAGGGCGTCCGATCCGTTCAAGACCGGCGGTCCGGACGCCGCCTACGGTGGCGGGCATGACCCCACGCTTCGCCCTGATCGGCGCGGTCGTCTCCGACCTCGCCGCCTCGCTCGCCTTCTACCGCCGCCTCGGCCTGGAATTCCCCGCGGACGCCGAGGAGCAGCCGCACGTCGAGGCAGCACTGCCCGGCGGGCTGACCTTCGCCCTGGACACCGAGGAGACCATCCGCTCCTTCCACCCCGGCTGGCGCCCGCCCGCCGGGGGCGGCCGGGTCGCGCTCGCCTTCCGGTGCGCCTCACCGGCCGAGGTGGACGCCGTGTACCAGGACCTGATGGACGCCGGGTACCACGGGGAGCTGAAGCCGTGGGACGCCTTCTGGGGGCAGCGGTACGCCACCGTGCACGACCCGGACGGCAACGCCGTCGACCTGTTCGCTCCGCTATCCGCCGGCGAGTAGCCGTCCCAGCGGCATCCCCGTCAACTCCTTTACGTCTCGGGCCAGATGAGGCTGGTCGGCGTAGCCCGCGCGGACCGCGGTCTCGGCGAGCGGCACCCCGGACCTGGCCAGCCCGAGGGCCCGTTGCAGCCGCAGGACGCGGGCCAGCGTCTTGGGGCCGTAGCCGAAGGCGGCCAGGCTGCGGCGGTGCAGCCGGCGGGCGCCGAGGCCGAGTTCGTCGGCGGTGGCGGCCACCGGTCGGCCCGCGTCCAGGGCGTCGACCAGGGGCGCGAGGAACGGGTCGGGCGGCGGCAGGCCGGCCGACCGCTCCAGGGCGATCTCCTCAAGCGCGGTCGCCGGGTCGGCCGCCGCGTCGACCCGCGCGCCCAGCCCGCGCACCTGCGCGGCGGGCCACAGGTCGGCCAACTCCACCCGCCGGTCGAGCAGTTCGTGGGCCGGCACGCCGAAGAAGGCGGGCGCGGTGCCCGGCCGGAAGCGGACGCCCGCCCAGCGGCGGGCCGGGCCGTCGGGTGGGTGGGCGCGGGTGTCCGGGCCCGCGACCAGCAGCCGGCCCTCGCTCCACAGCAGGTCCATACAGCCGTCCGGGAGCACGGGTCCACCGACGGCGCCGTCCGGGGTGATCCGCCACACCACCGCACCGGCCAGCCGGGACGCCCGCTCCTCGTACACGCACGCCAGGCTACGCCGGGCGGATACGGCGCTCCGGCCGGCCCGGACCTCACCCGGCGCGGCCGGCCTGCCCGCGAGCAGCCCAGCAGGACACGGCACGGCCAGGCAGGCGGCGGTCGGCGGCGGTGGGCGTCACTTGTCCGGCGGAGCGGTGGTTCCGTTCGCCTTGTCCGGCTGCTGGGCGTTCTTCACATGCGTACGGAGCCTCGCCGTCACGTCCTCCGGAGGCAGGAAACGGGACCAGCGCTCCGGGAACTCGGACGGCATGTCCGGATCGTCCGGGTCGTCGGGGGCGCCGACCGTGGCGGCCCAGGCCACGTAGTCGGCGACCTGGGCCTTGCGCACCCGTTCGTTGGCGGCGCGGGCCGCGGCCGTGGCGGCGGCCGGCCAGACCCGGTCGATCGCGGCGTTCACGGCGGCACCGACGAGCACCGCGAACGCCGACACACCGACCCACAGCAGCACCGCCACCGCGGCGGCCAGGGATCCGTAGATCGTGGCGCCCTCGATGGTGTGGGTCAGGTAGATGCGCAGCAGGAAGCTGCCCAGGACCCACATCGCGAGGGCCACCAGCGCGCCCGGCACGTCCTCGATCCACGGCGACCGGACGGGCACCGAGACGTGGTAAAGCGTGGTCAGGAAGACGATGGACAGGACGATCACGACGGGCCAGTACAGGACCTGCACCACGGTCTCCGACCACGGCAGGACCCGCACCACCGCGTCCGGACCGGCCACCGTCAGCGGCAGCGCCACCGAGCCGATCACCAGCGCCACGATGAACAGCAGGAAGGCCATCAGCCGGGTGCGGACGATGCCCCGGACGCCGTCGAGGCCGTACATCACGGTGATCGTGTCGATGAAGACGTTCACCGCGCGCGAACCCGACCACAGTGCGAACAGGAAGCCTATGGAGATGACGTCGGGCCGGCCGCCCTGCATCACGTCGTGCAGGATCGGCTCCGCGATCTCCTTCACCCCCTTGTCCGACAGAACGGTGCGGGAGGCGTCCAGCAGATTGGTCTCCAGGCTCTGGATGGTGTCCGCGCCGGTCCAGTCGTCGACGTAGCCGAGCAGCCCGATCAGGCTCAGCAGCAACGGCGGCACCGACAGCAGCGTGAAGAACGCGGCCTCGGCCGCCAGGCCCAGGATGCGGTACTCCAGGCAGGAGTTGACGGTGTCCTTCAGCAGCAGCCAGGCGGTCCGCCGCATGGAGACGTTCCGGTAGAGGGCACGTGCCCGGTGGAAGCGCCCGGTGGGCTGCTCAGGGGGTTCGCTGGCTGGCTGCACGACCCAAAGGTATCGCCGTACGACACCCCCTCAGCGTCAGGGCGGAGCGCAGGGGACCTTCCGGGGAGCGCCGCGGGCCCGCGCTGCCCTGGTGGGGCGCCGGGCGCCGCCCCCTGTGTCACTGTGGTGCCCCCGCCGTCACCCCGGGATAGGTTCGCAGACATGGCAGGCACCACCACGCACACCGTGACGAACCAGCCGCCGCCGCTGGTCGGATACGACGTGTTCACCGCCGACCGGGCCCTGAGCGAGGCGGTCGAACGGCACACCGGCCCCGACCTGCTCGACGAGGTGCGCGAGGAGTTGTCGGCGCTCGGCCGGGCCGCCGGCTCGGCCCAGTTGCAGGAGTGGGCGGTGCAGGCGAACGAGCACCTGCCGCGGCTGCGCACCCACGACCGCTACGGCCACCGGATCGACGAGGTCGACTTCCACCCGGCCTGGCACCGGCTGCTGGGCAAGGGAATCTCGGCCGGGCTGACCACCGCCTGGGTCCGGCCCGCCGGGCAGGTGCGGCGGGCCGCCGGATTCCTGGTCTGGACCCAGGTGGAGGCCGGCACCTGCTGCCCGCTGTCGATGACGCACGCGGCGGTGCCCGCGCTGCGCGCCGATCCCGCGCTCGCCGCCGAGTGGGAGCCCCGGCTGACGTCCACGATCTACGAGCGCGGTCTGCGGCCCGCGGGGGAGAAGCCCGGCGCGGTCTTCGGGATGGCCATGACCGAGAAGCAGGGCGGCAGCGACGTACGGGCGAACACGACGGCGGCCCGGCCGCTCGCCGAACCGGGGACGTACGAACTGACCGGGCACAAGTGGTTCTGCTCGGCCCCCATGTCCGACGGGTTCCTGGTGCTGGCGCAGGCACCGGAGGGGCTGACCTGCTTCCTGGTGCCGCGGGTGCTGGCGGACGGCAGCCGCAACGTCTTCCTCCTCCAACGGCTCAAGGACAAACTGGGCAACCGGTCGAACGCGTCCGCCGAGGTCGAGTTCGCGGGGACCTGGGCTCGCCGGGTGGGCGAGGAGGGCCGCGGGGTGCGGACGATCATCGAGATGGTCGCCGCCACCCGGCTGGACTGCGTGCTGGGCTCGGCGGGGCTGATGCGGCAGGCGGTGGCGCAGGCCGTGCACCACTGCACGCACCGTGCGGCCTTCGGCGGCAAGCTGGTCGACAAGCCGTTGATGCGCAACGTGCTGGCCGATCTCGCCCTGGAGTCGGAGGCGGCGACGACGCTCGCGCTGCGGCTGGCCGCCGCCTGCGACGACGGGAGCGAGCGGGAACGGGCGCTGCTGCGGCTCGCGGTGCCGGCCGCCAAGTACTGGGTGACCAAGCGGTGTGCGCCGGTGGCGGTGGAGGCGGCCGAGTGCCTGGGCGGCAACGGCTACGTCGAGGAGTCGGGGCTGCCCCGGCTGGTGCGCGAGTCGCCGCTCAACTCCGTCTGGGAGGGCGCCGGGAATGTGCAGGCGCTGGACGTGCTGCGGGCGCTGCTCCGTGAACCGCAGTCGCTGGACGCCTTCCTGCTGGAGGCCGGCAAGGCACGCGGCGCCGACCGCCGGCTGGACGGGGCGGTGAAGGACCTGCTGGCCGAACTGGGCGACCTGGAGAACGCCGAGGGACACGCCCGGCGTCTGGTGGAACGCATGGCGCTGGTCCTCCAGGGCTCACTGCTGGTGCGGTACGCGCCCCCTGAGGTCGCCGACGCGTTCTGCGCGTCCCGCCTGGGCGGCGACTGGGGTTCCGCGTTCGGCACCCTGCCGCACTCCCTGGACCTGGCGACGGTGGTGGACCGGGCACGGCCCGAGTCCTGAGCGGTTCCCCTCCGGGCGGAGGCGGGCGCGTCCACCGGGAGGGGCGGTCGTGGCCATGCCCCGGCGGGGGCGGGGTCCCAGGACGCCGGTGCTTTCCGGCCGGGCCGATGCCCGTACGGGGTGCGGGCGGGACGCATCCCTGCGGTGCAACCGCCGGGTGCGACGAGGAAGGCCGGCAAGGTGCGCAGACGTCCGGTATGTCCGGGCGTGTCGCTGCCTCCGTCCGGCGTATCCGCCTGCCCGCCTCCCGGGCGCCGCCGCGGCCGGCAGGGCGGCGCACGGGAGGTGAAGGATAGGGCCGGTGGCATATGCAGTGCATCCGATTCGGCACATCCAGCGGTATCTACCGCATATTTGCAGGGTCTTCGACCGCCGGGGGCCGCACCTGTCGTAGCATCCTGGTACGGGCTTCCCCACCTGCTCCTCGGTCAACGTACGGACCATCAGGCGCAGTTGGCCCGCCTCGGGAGGAACTATGCAGCATCGCGGCAGACATCGCAGGCGCAAGCGGGGCAAGGCACTGCGCGCGGTCCTGGCCGGGACCGCGCTCGCGCTCACCGCGACCGCCACCCTGATCAGCGCCTCGCAGGCCACGATCCCCGACGACCCCGGCTCGCTCAAACCGCTGACCTCCGCCGCCGACACCGCGCAGCTGCGGCTCCAGGAGCAGCCGGTGCCGTACCGGACGCTGGACCGGCTGACCTCGGCGATGGGCCGTCCGGTCGACGTCGACGCCGTCCTGCGCAGCGCCGACCGCACCCTGCGCAACGCGCCCGACTGCACCGAGGGCGACCGCGAGTCGCTGCCCGTCGCGCCGGCGGCCGACCGGGCGTACTGCTGGGACCGCGCCGACGCCACGCGGGACTGGCGGCCGTCGTCGGTGACCACCTCCGCGGACGCGGACGCCGACGGCCTGTGGGGCGAGCACCGGGTGGTGCTCGCGGGCTCGACGCACACGGCGCCCGGACCCAGCGGCGACCGGGGGCTCGCCCGGGTCGCCTTCGTGGACGCCGACGACCCCGCCCACCTCGCCTACCGCTGGGTGCTCCTCGTGGTCCCCACCACGGACGGCCGTGACTACCGGGGACTGTCCTCCCAGGTCTCCGGCATGGTCTGGTACCAGGACAAGCTGCTGGTCACCACGGGCGCGGGCAGCGCCGACGCGCTCTACGTCTACGACCTGGACCGCATCCAGCGCACCACGGTCGACGCCGCGGCGATCGGCCGGGTGCCGGGCGGCTGGTCGGCCGACGGCTACCGGTACGTCATGCCCGCGGTGGCCGCCTACCGCTACCCCGCCGGGGGATGCACCGCGACCGGCTCGCCGTGCCCCGGCACGATCTCCCTGGACCGCGCGACCGCCCCCGACAGCCTGGTCCTCGGCGAGGGCACCGCCACCGGCAGCGACCGGCGGGCCCGCCTGTGGCGGTACTCGTTCAGTTCGGACCCGGCCCGCAGCGGCCTTCTCGCCATAGACGCCGCGGGGCGGGCGGACGCGGTGGAGGCGTACACGACGCGGGCCCACCGGATCCGCGGCGTGCTCTCCTACCAGCCACCGGGGTCGGCCCGCACCACCTGGTACCTCGCGCATCCACCCGCCGACCCCAAGGGCCACGGCAGTCTGTGGCGCCTGGACTCGGCGGGCGCGCGGGCGGCACGCTGCGGCTCGGACGCGACGCACCACTGCTGGGCGCAGCACACCAGGTCGCTGTCCTACGTGCCGCAGACGGGCGAGGTGTGGTCGATGACGGACCGCATGCTGTTCACCGTCCCGCTGACCGGTGTCGACAAGTCGCTGGGTTAGCTGGTTCCCTGGCCCGCATGAGCACCGTCGCCGTGACCACCTGGTCGCTGGAGCAGACCGCCCCGACCGATCTGCTGCCCGCCGCCGCACCCGACGGGGACGTCCGGATCGTCCGTGCCGAGGTCTCCTCCCCCGAGTTCAGCCGTTTCCTCTATGCCTCGGTCGGCGGCGACATCCGCTGGACCGACCGGCTCGGCTGGAGCCACGCCCGGTGGCTGGAGCACCTGGACCGGCCCGGCGTGGAGACCTGGGTCGCCCTGGACCGGGGCACGCCCGCCGGTTACGTGGAACTGGATCCGCAGGACGACGGCGTCGTGGAGATCGTCTACTTCGGCCTGCTGCCGGCCTTCCGGGGGCGGCTGATCGGCGGTCATCTGCTGTCGTACGGCACGGCCCGCGCCTGGGACCTGGCGGAGCGCTGGCCCGAGCGGACTTTGACGAAACGGGTCTGGCTGCATACGTGCAGCCAGGACGGCGCGTATGCGATGGACAACTATCTGCGCCGGGGATTCCGGCTGTTCGACACCAAGGTCGACGAGGAGCGCGTGGTGACCACGCCGGGGCCCTGGCCCGGCGCCTACCCCGTCTGACCTGCATCGACAAGACCTCTCGCAGAACGTGTGACCGATCACACGCCCATATCGCATTCCGAGACGATGACGTCCACATAGCGGGCAATGCTGGACTGCGTCCAGATCGCCGTGACACGCTTCCGTCATGTCCGGAACTGGAATTGCCTTGGTGAGTCGGCGGCACGTCGACCTCTGCCGCATGTCCAGCGCCATCTGTCCGGCGAGCTGACAGCCCCGCGACCTCGACATCTCACGCCTTTGACCGCTTTCCGCGCAAAGGCCTCACACGTATGCTCCATGCGCCTACCGCGCAGGTCAGAGCCGTATTCCGCCTGTCCCGAAGGACGTACTCGCCATGGCCGCCACGCCACAGAACCCTGCCTCCGCGCCCCGCCGCAAGGTGAGCCGTCATCGCGGAGAGGGCCAGTGGGCCGCGGGCCACTTCACCCCGCTCAACGGCAACGAACAGTTCAAGAAGGACGACGACGGTCTCAATGTGCGGACACGGATTGAGACGATCTACTCGAAACGCGGTTTCGACTCCATCGACCCCAACGACCTGCGGGGCCGGATGCGCTGGTGGGGTCTGTACACCCAGCGCCGGCAAGGGATCGACGGCGGCAAGACCGCGATCCTGGAACCGGAGGAACTGGACGACAGCTGCTTCATGCTCCGGGTGCGGATCGACGGCGGACGCCTCACCACCCGGCAGTTGAAGGTCATCGGCGAGATCTCCCAGGAGTTCGCCCGCGGCACCGCGGACATCACCGACCGGCAGAACGTCCAGTACCACTGGATCCGGATCGAGGACGTCCCGGAGATCTGGAACCGCCTGGAGGCCGTCGGTCTTTCGACCACCGAAGCCTGCGGCGACACGCCGCGCGTCATCCTCGGCTCGCCCGTCGCCGGCATCGCCGAGGACGAGATCATCGACGGCACCCCGGCCATCGAGGAGATCCACCGCCGGATCATCGGCAACAAGAACTTCTCCAACCTGCCCCGCAAGTTCAAGACCGCGGTCTCCGGCTCGCCGCTGCTCGACGTGGCGCACGAGATCAACGACGTGGCGTTCGTGGGCGTCGTGCACCCCGAGCACGGGCCCGGCTTCGACGTGTGGGTCGGCGGCGGTCTGTCCACCAACCCGAAGATCGGGCAGCGGCTCGGCGCCTGGGTCCCGCTCGACGAGGTCCCGGACGTCCACGAGGGCGTCGTCTCGGTCTTCCGTGACTACGGCTACCGCCGGCTGCGCACCCGGGCGCGGCTGAAGTTCCTGGTCGCGGACTGGGGCGTGGAGAAGTTCCGGCAAGTGCTGGAGGACGAGTACCTGAAGCGGAAGCTGACCGACGGCCCGGCGCCCGCCCAGCCCGTCGAGCGGTGGCGCGACCACGTGGGGGTGCACCGGCAGCGGGACGGCCGGTTCTACGTCGGCTTCGCCCCGCGGGTCGGCCGCGTGGACGGCACCACGCTGGCGAAGATCGCCGACCTCGCCGAGGCACACGGCTCCGGCCGGGTGCGTACCACCGCCGAGCAGAAGATGATCGTGCTCGACGTCGCCGAGGAACAGGTCGACTCGCTGGTCGAGGGGCTGGAGTCGCTGGACCTCACCGTGCACCCGTCCCCGTTCCGGCGCGGCACCATGGCCTGCACGGGGATCGAGTTCTGCAAGCTGGCCATCGTCGAGACGAAGGTGCGCGGCGCGGCGCTCATCGAGGAACTGGAACGCCGCCTCCCCGACTTCGACGAGCCGATCACCATCAACGTCAACGGCTGCCCGAACGCCTGCGCCCGCATCCAGGTCGCGGACATCGGACTCAAGGGCCAGTTGGTCCTGGACGGCGACGGCAACCAGGTCGAGGGCTTCCAGGTGCACCTGGGCGGCGCGCTCGGCCTGGAGGCCGGCTTCGGCCGCAAGGTGCGCGGGCTGAAGGTGACGTCCGAGGAACTGCCGCAGTACGTGGAGCGGGTCCTCAGGCGCTTCCTGGCCGAGCGCGAGGACGGCGAGCGGTTCGCCGCCTGGACCGCCCGGGCCGACGAGGAGGCCCTCTCATGAGCGAGCGGGCCGCCCCTTTCTACTGTCCTTACTGCGGCGACGAAGATCTGCGTCCCAGCGAGCCGACAGCGGCGTCCCCCCTGACCGGGCACGGCCACCGGTCCGGGGGAAGCGCCTGGGAGTGCGCGGCGTGCAACCGCGGCTTCCAGTTGAAGTTCCTCGGGCTGCTGGCCCGCGGTGTGGGCCGCGGGAGCGCTCGGAGCACGCCGCAGGCGGACTCCTCCGACGAGGGCGGCCTCCGGCACTCCGACAACGGAGGGGATGACCGAACATGAACACGGCTCAGGAAGAACGCAGGAGCGAGAAGTTGCGGAGCCTCGCCGAACGGGCGGGCCGCGAACTGGAGGACGCCTCCGCACTCGACATCCTCGGGTGGGCGGCCGACACGTTCGGCCGCGGCTTCTGTGTGACGTCCTCGATGGAGGACGCGGTGGTCGCCCATCTGGCCTCGCGCGTCCTGAAGGGCGTGGACGTGGTGTTCCTCGACACCGGCTACCACTTCCCCGAGACCATCGGCACCCGGGACGCGGTCGAGGCCGTGATGGACGTCAACGTCATCACCCTCACCCCGCGCCGCTCGGTCGCCGAACAGGACGCCGAGTACGGCCCGAAGCTGCACGACCGCGATCCCGACCTGTGCTGCCGGCTGCGCAAGGTGCTGCCCCTGGAGGAGGGGCTCAGCAACTACCGGGCCTGGGCGACCGGTCTGCGCCGCGACGAGTCGCCGACCCGGGCGAACACCCCGGTGGTCGGCTGGGACGAACGGCGGCAGAAGGTCAAGATCGCCCCGATCGCCCGCTGGTCCCAGGACGACGTGGACGCCTACGTCGCCGAACACGGTGTACTCACCAACCCGCTGCTGATGGACGGCTACACCTCCATAGGCTGCGCGCCCTGCACCCGCCGGGTGCTGGCGGGCGAGGACATGCGGGCGGGCCGCTGGGCCGGACGCGCCAAGACCGAGTGCGGGCTGCACGAATGACGATCACCGAGACCCAGGAGACACACGTGACGACCGGGGCCACCGTCTGGCTCACGGGTCTGCCGAGCGCCGGCAAGACCACCATCGCCCAGGAACTGGCCGGCCGGCTGCGCGCGGCGGGCCACCTCGTCGAGGTGCTCGACGGCGACGAGATCCGCGAATTCATCTCGGCGGGCCTCGGCTTCAGCCGCGCGGACCGGCACACCCATGTGCAGCGCGTCGGCTTCCTCGCCGAACTCCTGGCCCGCAACGGCGTCAAGGCGCTCGTCCCGGTGATCGCACCGTACGCCGACAGCCGCGCGGCGGTCCGGGGGCGCCACGAGGCGAACGGCACGTCGTACGTCGAGGTGCATGTGGCGACGCCGGTCGAGGTGTGCTCCGTACGCGATGTGAAGGGCCTGTACGCCAGGCAGGCGGCGGGCGAGCTGACCGGTCTGACCGGGGTCGACGACCCGTACGAGGACCCGGAGAAGCCCGATCTGCGGATCGAGTCGCAGCACCAGACCGTGCAGGAGTCGGCGGCGGCGGTGTACGCACTGCTCAGTGAGAGGGGACTGGCATGACGACGCTCGCGCGGCCCGGAGAGGGCACGGACACGCCGTACTCCCTGTCGCACCTGGACGCGCTTGAGTCGGAGGCGGTGCACATCTTCCGCGAGGTCGCGGGCGAGTTCGAACGACCGGTGATCCTCTTCTCCGGCGGCAAGGACTCCATCGTCATGCTCCACCTCGCCCTCAAGTCCTTCGCCCCCGCCCCCGTGCCCTTCGCCCTCCTGCACGTCGACACCGGCCACAACTTCCCCGAGGTCCTCGACCACCGCGACCGCACCGCCACCGCCCACGGCCTGCGCCTTTACATCGCCTCCGTCCAGGACTACATCGACCGCGGCGCCCTCAAGGAACGCCCCGACGGCACCCGCAACCCCCTCCAGACCCTCCCCCTCACCGAGAAGATCCAGCACGAGAAGTTCGACGCCGTCTTCGGCGGCGGACGCCGGGACGAGGAAAAGGCCCGCGCCAAGGAGCGCGTCTTCTCGCTGCGCGACGAGTTCTCCCAGTGGGACCCCCGCCGCCAGCGCCCCGAACTCTGGAACCTCTACAACGGCCGCCACGCCCCCGGCGAACACGTCCGCGTCTTCCCCCTCTCCAACTGGACCGAACTCGACGTCTGGCAGTACATCGCCCGCGAGGACATCGCCCTGCCCGAGATCTACTACGCGCACGAGCGCGAGGTCTTCCGACGGGACGGGATGTGGCTGACGGCCGGCGACTGGGGCGGCCCGAAGGACGGCGAGACGGTCGAGAAGCGACAGGTCCGCTACCGCACCGTCGGCGACATGTCCTGCACCGGCGCCGTCGACTCCGACGCCGACACCATCGACAAGGTCATCGCCGAGATCACCGCCTCCCGGCTGACCGAACGCGGCGCCACCCGCGCCGACGACAAACTCTCCGAAGCCGCGATGGAAGACCGCAAGCGCGAGGGGTACTTCTAGACATGAGCACGACGACGGCCGAGGAACTCCAGGCCACCACACTGCTGCGGTTCGCCACCGCCGGGTCCGTCGACGACGGCAAGTCCACCCTCGTCGGACGTCTGCTGCACGACTCCAAATCGGTCCTCACCGACCAGCTCGAAGCCGTCGAACACGCCTCCCTCAGCCGCGGCAAGGACACCCCCGACCTCGCCCTGCTCACCGACGGACTGCGCGCCGAACGGGAACAGGGCATCACCATCGACGTCGCCTACCGCTACTTCGCCACCCCCCGGCGCCGTTTCATCCTCGCCGACACCCCCGGCCACGTGCAGTACACCCGCAACATGGTCACCGGCGCCTCCACCGCCGAACTCACCGTCATCCTCGTCGACGCCCGCAACGGCGTCGTAGAACAGACCCGCCGCCACGCGGCCATCGCCGCCCTCCTGCGCGTCCCCCACGCCGTCCTCGCCGTCAACAAGATGGACCTCGTCGGCTACCGGGAGCCCGTCTTCGCGCGAATCGCGGAGGAGTTCACCGCGTACGCCACCGATCTCGGCGTCCCCGAGGTCACCGCGATACCGATCTCGGCGCTGGTCGGCGACAACGTGGTGGAGCCCTCCGCCACCATGGACTGGTACGGCGGCCCGACCGTCCTCGAACACCTGGAGACCGTCCCGGTCAGCCACGACCTGGCGCACTGCCACGCCCGGCTGCCCGTGCAGTACGTCATCCGGCCGCAGACCGCCGAGCACCCCGACTACCGCGGCTACGCCGGCCAGATCGCGGCCGGCTCCTTCCGCCTGGGCGAGGAGGTGACGGTCCTGCCGGCCGGCCGGACCTCCCGGATCAGCGGCATCGACGTGCTCGGCACACCGGTCGAAGCGGCCTGGACCACCCAGTCGGTGACGGTCCTGCTGGAGGACGACATCGACGTCTCACGCGGCGATCTGATCGTGCCGAGCAAGGACGCGCCGGACGTCACCCAGGACGTCGAAGCGACCGTCTGCCACGTCGCCGACCAGCCGCTGGGCGTCGGCCACCGGGTGCTGCTCAAGCACGGCACCCGCACCGTCAAGGCGATCGTGAAGGACATCCCCTCCCGCCTCACCCTCGACGACCTCTCCCTGCACCCGCACCCGGGACAGCTCGTCGCCAACGACATCGGCCGGGTCAAGATCCGCACCGCCGAACCGCTGCCGCTCGACTCGTACGCCGACTCGCGCCGCACCGGCTCGTTCATCCTGATCGACCCGAGCGACGGCACGACGCTGACCGCGGGCATGGTCGGCGAGTCCTTCGCCGCGCCCGAACCGGTCAAGGACCAGGCCGGAAACGACGGCTGGGACTTCTGACCGTGACCTCGTCGACCGACTTCTTCTCGACCTTCGCCAAGGAGGGCGGGCGTGTCGGCAGCGGCGCCCGCGGCAGCGGGCAGGGCGGAGTGGCCCGATGTGTGCGCTGACGTACGCGCACTGCCTGCGCGCCCGCACCCCCCACGCCGCTGTCCGAAGACCTGCCGACCTCCCGGCCACGCCCTGACAGACCGTGACCGCCGGGCCAACGAGAGGAACCCCTCCCGTGCCTGCCAACAGCTCCCCCGCACTGCGCCGCACGCTCGCCGCGGCCACCGCGCTCCCCCTCCTCGCACTCGCCGCCTGCGGTTACGGCTCCCAGTCCACCGACAGCTCCGCGGGCCAGAAGGTCGCCGCGGGCGCCGAGAAGATCGACGGCCTGGACTCCGTCAAGATCGGCTACTTCGGCAATCTGACCCACGCGACCGCGCTGGTCGGCAACCAGAAGGGCTTCTTCCAGAAGGAGCTGGGGGCCACCAGGGCCCAGTACGCCACCTTCAACGCGGGCCCCTCCGAGATCGAGGCGCTGAACGCCGGTGCCATCGACATCGGCTGGATCGGCCCCTCCCCCTCGATCAACGGCTACACCCAGTCGAACGGCAAGAGCCTGAAGATCATCGGCGGTTCGGCCTCCGGCGGGGTGAAGCTCGTCGTCGACCCGGACAAGATCAAGTCCCTGAAGGACGTCAAGGGCAGGAAGATAGCCACGCCTCAGCTCGGCAACACGCAGGACGTGGCGTTCCTCAACTGGATCGCGGACCAGGGCTGGAAGGTCGACGCGCAGAGCGGCAAGGGCGACGTCACGGTCGTCCGCAGCGACAACAAGGTGACCCCGGACGCGTTCAAGTCCGGCTCGATCGACGGCGCCTGGGTGCCGGAGCCGACCGCGTCGAAGCTGGTCGCCGAGGGCGGCAAGGTACTCCTCGACGAGTCCTCGCTGTGGCCGGACGGGAAGTTCGTGATCACGAACATCATCGTGTCGCAGAAGTTCCTCAAGGAGCACCCGAAGGCCGTCGAGGCCGTACTGAAGGCGTCCGTCGAGACCAACAAGTGGATCAAGGCCGATCCGGACCAGGCGAAGGCGGCGGCCAACAAGCAGCTGGAGACGGACTCCGGTAAGGCGCTGCCTGCCGATGTGCTGGACCCGGCCTGGAAGTCGATCCAGGTCACCGACGACCCGCTGGCCGCCACGCTGCACACGGAGGCGGAGCACGCGGTCAAGGCCGGCCTGCTGGCCAAGCCCGACCTGGACGGCATCTACGACCTGACGATCCTCAACAAGGTCCTCAAGGCCGAGGGCGCAAGCCCGGTCTCCGCCGCCGGTCTCGGCACCAGCTGACCCGTTCCGACGAGTACCCAGGAGGTGACGACCATGGCCACGACGTACGCCGAGGCCGCCGAGTCAGTGAAGCACGCGGCACGCCTCGCCCATGTCTCGAAGTCCTTCGCGGGCCCGGGCGGGCAGCAGCTCGTCCTGGACGACATCGACCTCGATGTCGCGCCGGGCGAGTTCGTCACCCTCCTGGGTGCCTCGGGCTGCGGCAAGTCCACGCTGCTGAACCTGGTGGCGGGCCTCGACGAGCCCACCGCGGGCTCGATCACGACGGACGGCCGCCCGGCCCTGATGTTCCAGGAGCACGCCCTCTTCCCGTGGCTGACCGCGGGCAAGAACATCGAACTCGCCCTGAAACTGCGGGGCGTCGCCAAGTCCGAGCGGCGCACCAGGGCCGAGGAACTGCTCGAACTGGTCCGGCTGAAGGGCGCGTACGGCAAGCGCGTGCACGAGCTGTCCGGCGGTATGCGGCAGCGGGTGGCGCTGGCCCGCTCGCTCGCCCAGGAGAGCGGTCTGCTGCTGATGGACGAGCCGTTCGCGGCGCTCGACGCCATCACCCGGGACGTGCTGCACGACGAACTCACCCGCATCTGGACCGAGACCGGGCTCTCCGTGCTGTTCGTGACGCACAACGTGCGGGAGGCGGTGCGACTGGCCCAGCGGGTCGTCCTGCTGTCCTCGCGGCCGGGCCGGGTGGCCCGGCAGTGGACGGTCGACATCCCGCAGCCGCGCCGTGTCGAGGACGCCCCCGTGGCGGAGCTGTCCGTCGAGATCACCGAAGTCCTGCGTGGGGAGATCCGCCGTCATGGCCAGCACTGAGACGAAGACGACGAACTCCGCCGAACTGCCGGGCATAGAGGCGGGTCTCGACGCGCTGGAGAGCGCGCACCCGGGCCGCCCGCCGTTCCGCAGGACGTTCGTCGACAAGATCCTTCCACCGCTCGTCGCGATCGTGGTGGTCCTGGTGGTCTGGCAGGGGCTGATATCCCTGAAGATCGTCGACGATCCCGCCAAACTGCCCTCCCCGAAGGCCGTGGGGCAGGAGTTCCACGCTGCCTGGCTTGAGGGCAAGCTGCTCGGCTACATCTGGACCAGCGTCTCGCGCGGTCTGCTCGGCTTCTGCTTCGCGCTGGTCATCGGCACCCCGCTCGGCCTGCTGGTGGCGCGGGTACGGCCGGTACGCGCGGCCATCGGTCCGATCCTGTCCGGGCTCCAGTCGCTGCCGTCGGTGGCGTGGGTGCCGCCGGCCGTGATCTGGCTCGGCCTGGACAACTCGATGATGTACGCGGTGATCCTGCTCGGCGCGGTCCCGTCGATCGCCAACGGCCTGGTGTCCGGCGTGGACCAGGTGCCACCGCTGTTCCTGCGGGCCGGCCACACGATGGGCGCGACGGGCCTCAAGGGCACCTGGTACGTCACGCTGCCGGCCGCGCTGCCCGGCTATGTGGCGGGCATGAAGCAGGGCTGGGCGTTCTCCTGGCGTTCGCTGATGGCCGCCGAGATCATCGCGTCGTTCCCGGATCTCGGTGTGGGCCTCGGGCAGTTGCTGGAGAACGGCCGCAACGCGAGCGACATGGCCATGGTGTTCGAGGCGATCCTGCTCATCCTGTTCGTCGGCATCGCCATCGACCTGCTGATCTTCAGCCCGCTGGAGCGGTGGGTGCTGCGCAGCCGCGGGCTGCTGGTGAGGAGCTGAGGCACCCCGTGCGCACACCGGTCCGCCCCGCCCTCGTGGTGATCGCCCACGGCAGCCGTGATCCGCGGCACGCCGCGACCGTGCACGCCCTGGTGCGGCGGGTGGGGTCGCTGCGGCCGGGGCTGCGGGTGGCGACCGCCTTCCTGGACTTCGACGTGCCGTCCGTGCGGGGCGTGCTGGAGTGCCTGGCGGCGGACGGCGTACGGGACGTGGTGGCGCTGCCGCTGCTGCTCACCCGTGCCTTCCACGCGAAGACCGATGTGCCGGCGGTGCTGCGGGACGCGCCGCCGCGGCTGCGGATCCGGCAGGCCGAGGTGCTCGGGCCGGCGCCGCTGCTGCTGGCGGCGCTGGAGCGGCGGCTGCGCGAGGCCGGGGTCGCGCCCGGCGACCGGGCCTCGACCGGGGTGGTGCTGGCCACGGCCGGGTCCACCGACCCGGAGGCGGTCGAGGTGATCGCGGATCTCGCACGGGAGTGGCGGCGCACCGGCTGGCGGGCCGTGCGGCCCGCGTCCGCCTCCGCCGGTCCGCCCGTGGGGTTCCCGCGTACGGAGGACGTGGTGCGGGAGTTGCGTGCGCTCGGCTGTGCGCGGGTCGCTGTCGCGCCGTACGTTCTGGCCCCCGGGTTCCTGCCGGACCGTATCGCGCGGGGCGCGCGGGATGCGGATGTCCTCGCGGACGTGCTGGGGGCGGCGCCGGAGGTCGCCCGGGTGTTGCTGGAGCGGTATGACGGGGCCTTGGGTGTATGTGCGGTGCGCTCCGCTGAGGGGGGTGGGGTTTCGGTCGGGGTGTGATCGGGGGTGGTTGCCTGCGGGGGTGTTTTGGGCGGTTTGCGCAGTTCCCCGCGCCCCTGAAAAAGGGGTGCGGAGGTGGGTGCCGGGCCCGGGGTTGGTTTTGGGTGGGCCCGGCAGGGGGGCGTGGTGGATCAGGGCTTGGTCGTTGCCGTGACGGTGGCCGCCGGGCCGGTGCCGGCCGCGGTCACCGCCGCGACGGTCACCGTGTAGGACGTAGCGGGTTCGAGCCCGTCGATCACCCGGAACATGGCCTTGGCCGAGGGCTGGGTGACCAGGGCGTCCCGGCCGGTGACGGCGATGGGGTCACGGCCGTCGGAGACCGTCACCCGGTAGCCGACGATCTTCGCGTCGCCCATCGCGGCCGGCGGGGTCCAGGCCAGAGTCGCCGCCGTGGCCTCCATGCGCAGCTTGGGGCCGGTGGGGGCAGCGGCCGGCACGGTCGCTGCGGTGGGGGCCAGCGGGAGCGAGGCGAGCGCCGGGGCGCTGTCGCCGTGTGCGTTGTGCGCGGTGACGGTCACGGTGAGCGGGCCGCCGGACGCGGGCAGGCCACCGATCCGCAGCAGCGCGGTCCGCTTGAACTCGGCGGCGCCGACGGCCTGTTCGGCGACCTGGCGGCCCGTCGCGTCGTATGCCCGGGCCGTGTACCGCGTCACCGGTGGCCCGCCGTCCGCGAACGTCGGGTTGAACGTGACGTACAGCGCGTCCGGCCCCGCGGTACTCGTGCCGATGCGGGACGGCGCCTCGGGGACGGACGGTGCCGCGACCGAGACGTCCAGCAGGTGCCGGTAGGCCGGTTCCAGCCCCGCGTTCTCCAGGATGTCCGCCGGTACGTCGGACAGGCCCGTCATGATGTGGTTGCCGGTGGTCACCAGACCCTTGTTGTCGCCGTCGGCGGTGCCCTCCTCCCACCAGTTGTCCTTGACCAGGGTCGGGTCATTGTTGCCGAGGCCGTCGCGGTAATCGGTGTGCCGGGAGGCGACGTTCGCGTAGGAGGCGCCGTAGAGGACGTTGCCCTCGACCGTCTCGTAGGTGCAGCCGTTGTCGGTGTAGACGCTCTTGCCGAGGCCCCACTGATCGTGGATGACGTTGCCCGCGACCTTCTCGCCGTCGGCCATCGAGGTGCCGGTCAGGCCCTGGGTGTAGATGCCACCGCCGTCGTCGAGCATCTGCATGTAGTCGAAGATCAGGTTGTCGCGTACGGCGTTGTCGTGGCTGGGATTGGGGGTCGCCGGGTCGCCGATCTTGTCGGGCCAGCCGCCCCAGCCCATGGAGATCGCGGAGTAGCCGACGTGGTCGATCTGGTTGTGGGCGATCGTGGTGTGCTCGGTGTAGCCGTTGAGGACGGCGACTCCGCCGTGGTACTCGCGGGGCAGCGCGTAGAGATGGTTGTCGGTCACCGTCACGCCGGAGGCGGGAGTCCGGCCGTCGACTCCGCCGATCTCAAGGCCGTTGCCGGAGATGTCGGTGAAGACGCTGCCGCGGACCGTAGCGTCGGCGCTGCCGGTGCCCAGGTCCAGCCCTGCGGCGCCGAGGTGGGCGAAGACGTCGTCGCTGAACTCGATGCGCCGGCCGTAGCTGAAGGAGACATTGCCCGGCATCTTGGTCCAGGACGCGAAGGGGCAGGTGCCGCCTTCGACGTACTGGCACAGGCCCTGTGTGGCCCAGCCCCGCTCACCGGTGATGGTGTTGCCGGCCTGGATCTCGGAGAAGCCCGTGGGGGTGTTCGGGGACAGCCAGGTCGCGTAGCTGAACCGCAGGCCGCGGAAGGCGATGTCGTGGACGGGATCGGCGGCCGTGCCCTGCCCGTCGACGAGTTTCTCGGCGGCTGCGGCCTCGACGTCGGCGCGGGCCAGGTTCTCGCCGTGGCGCGGCAGGTAGTAGACCGTCCGGGCCGTCCGGTCGAGGTACCACTCACCGGGCTGGTCGAGGAGTTCGTAGGCGTTCTCGACGTACGAGGCCCGGCCGCCGTTGGTGAGCCGGCCGGGGCCGACCATGCTGACGGTGCGGCCGGGGATGTCGGGGAACTCCACCCGCTTGTTGGAGTTGTCCCAGCAGGGCTGGGCCATGGTGATCTCGGTGCCCTGCGCGGCGGCGATGCGGCAGCGCGGCTCGGTCCACTGGCCGAGCCCGTTGCGTTCGGCGTTCCACAGGGCCTCGCCGCTGGTGTAGACGAACTCGGCGTCGGCGGGACGCTTCCAGCGGGCGATCGTGTCGGCGGACGCCGTGTAGCCGGTGGCGGTCTGGGTGAGGGTCACCGGTACGGTGCCGCGGGCCCGCTGGGCGCGCACCCCGTCGACGTACAACTGCCGTGTGTCGGTGAGCCCTTGGGGCGCGGGCGCGGACCACAGTCCGGTGCGGCCGGGCTCCCGGTGCCAGCCGGTGACCTGGCGGCCGCCGCTGAACACGGTCTCGCCGCTGCCCTGCCAGATCACCCGGTGCCCGTCCGCGCCCGAGTCGCGGGCGTCCAAAACGAGGGGCTGCGCCAGGCGGTAGGTGCCCGGCGCCAGGTGCACGGTCAGGTCGGTCTGCATCTCCGCGGTCCGGGCGCGGACCAGGTCGCGGGCGCGCGGCGGGGTGCGGACGGGATGGCGGGCGCTGCCGTCGGCGTGGTCGTCGCCGGCCGGTGACACATAGACGTCGAGGGGGGACGAGACCTGGGTTTGGAGCCGGGTCTGAGTCTGGTGCTGGTTGTGGGGTTGATTCTGGTTCTGGGTCTGTAGCTGGGTTCGTGTCTGGGTCTGGGCGGCGAGGCTCGGTGTGCCGAGACCACCGAGACCTCCGAGGACCAGGACGGCGGAGACGAGGGTGACGAGGGTGACTCTTCGGTGCGTGGGCATGTGACCGTTCCTCATCAGTGAGCGGGAGTGGGTCTTGGGGCCAAACCTGTGCACTGCGGACATCCCGAACGGTTTTGGGTGTCCTGGTCGCCCGCTTTCGCTCGGCATCCGGCGACACGGATCGTGTCCGTGGGCCGGGGATGCCGGGGCGGGTTTCCTCGCGCCCTCGGTCGCTGGATGGGGCCTGGGCGGTCCGATGCCCGCCGGCATCGCTCTGGTGCTGGCGGGGCGGTGCCGTCCGTCGTCTGATCCGGTGTCCGAGGGCGCGTCTACCGATCGCCACCGAGGCGGCGGCGTGTCGGGGGGTCTTGCGGTTCTTGCTGGTGAGCGGTTTCTGCCAGTGTTCGGCGCCCCACACCGAGGTGTAGGCGGGATCCACGGCGATCACGCCGATGCCGGCTTCTGCGCACATCGACAGCAGGCGTGCGCGGAGGCGGCCGGTGGGGATGCCGGAGATGAGCTGCCGGAACTTCTTCTTGACGCCGTGTTTCTCGCGGGTTTTGGAGTCGGTGAAGTCGAGGTCTTCGATCGCGACGGCCTGCACGCCGGTGGTCTTGGCCCAGTGCAGGAGGCGGGTGAGGACGTGGCGGAGCTGCGCGTCGCGGTGCGTGGTGGTGCAGGACAGGTCGTAGTCGAAGCGGCGCGGTGCGCCCATCGGGTTGCCGTGCCGGTCGAGCTGCCATGCGGCGAGGTGGTCGGCGTTGGTGTCCACGCCGACCACGCCGTCAAAGCGCAGGGTATCCAGGGGGATGACGGGAAGGTCTTTGCGGGTCCAGGACGCGTCCAGATACCAGCCGTCACGGGTCACGTCGAGGTGGATGCGGTAGGCCACGGCCCGGTTGCCGGTGATGCGGTCGCACCACTCGGCGCCCCGGTGCGGGAAGCTCACGCGGGCAGCGAGGACGTACCGGCCGTGCCTGGCGTTGGCCAGGTGCGCGAGCGACGCGGGGAGCCTGATCGACACTTCGCCGTCCGGGGTGACGCGGACAGTCTCATTCCCGTACCGCTTTCCGGACTCGCCGTCAGCGGTGAAAAACCAGCGGGCCGCTTCCCACTCGGCGCCACTGGATCTCGGTCTTGCCTGCGACGGTGAGGTTATGACGCTGCTTGAGCAGTTGTCTGCCACCCCGCACCACCGACACACGCCCGGCCTCACGCTCTGTACGGACACGCTCGTACTCGCCCTCAAGGATGACCGGCCGCCGCGCTTTTGGGAACCACTCGTGTCTGGAGCGGTAGCCGCCCGGCATGCCCCGGCTGCCCTTCTCACCCAAGGGGAGAGACAGACGGTGCCGGACGGTACGGATACCAGCGTCCAGCGACATGAGGTGCTGGTGCTGGGCTCGGCGGGACAGCCCCCACCGCCGACCGCCCCGGGCGCGGTGTTCGCCTCGATGTTCACCAGGATCGTGCGCGGCCCAACCCGCTGAGCCGGTACCGGCAAGGTCCCCTCACGGAACCACCGATAGGCCGTATGCGGGTGCACACCGTTCGCCCTTGCCCATTCTGAGCTTTCCGGACCGCACCGCCCGGCGCCGACTGGCCGAAGCCGCCCAAGCGCACGAGGAGCGCAATCGGCGAGTGGTGCGCAGCTGGCTTCGGTCCGTGAGCAGCTGAGCCGCCAGGAACGCCGTGCCGGGTGGGTGCCGACGACGACCTGGATGTCATGCAGCGGTCGGCGAGGTGCCGGGGACGGCCGGTCCACGGCGGTCGGAGCGGAAACTCGGTTGCTCGCCTTCGAATGTGGTGGATGCAATTGGTCGGCATGGTGACTGAGGCGGCCGGAGCGCCGGGAGCGACGGCGTGGACATCGCCGGGCTCGACGGCCATGGCCCGCAGATTGTTACCCCACGTCATGGTCCGCTGACCAGTACGGCTGAAGGGTCGGACTATCCGTTGTGTGCTTCGAGCTCGGTCGCCAGCGTCTGTTGGGTGGCCGCCCACGACGCCAGGAGCGCCAAATTGTCAGCGGTCGGCGTGCCCGCGGGTGCGGTGTAGACGTTGAGGTGCAGGCCGGGTTCGGCGGGCAGTTCCAGGGACTCGACGTCCAATTCGAGCCGGCCCACGATCGGATGGCACACACGCTTGCGGCCGGACCGGTGCAGCCGCACGTCCTGAGATGCCCACCGCTGCCGAAATAGCTCACTGCACGTTGACAGTTCGCCGACCAGGGCGATCAGCTCCTCGTCGTGCGGATTGCGGCCGGCTTCCATGCGTAGCTTCGCGGCCACGTCACCGGCAATTCGGTCGTAGTCGACAAAGAAATCTCTGGCCGCCTCGGGGCTCAGATAGACGAACCGCGCTGTGTTCGCGGGCCGTCGCGGGTCGGCCAGCACCGGTGAATACAGCGCGCGGGCGAGTTGATTCATGGCGAGCACGTCATAACGGCCGCTACCGATCCAGGCCGGCGCATCGGAGATCGCGTCGAGCACCTGCTGCAGTGTCGAGCGCACCGTCACGGCAGGCCTACACCGGCGTGGGCCGCTGGGCGCCCTGGACTGGCGCGCGAGGTGGAACAGGTGGTCGCGCTCGGCCTCGTCGAGTTGCAAGGCAGAGGCCAACGCGTCGAGCACGCCATCGGAGGCACCGGCGAGGCTGCCACGCTCCATGCGCACGTAGTAGTCGACCGATACCCCCGCCAGTAGCGCTACCTCCTCGCGGCGCAGACCTTTGACCCGACGGTTGCCGCCGTAAGCGGGCAGGCCCGCCTGCTCGGGTGCGATGCGGGCGCGACGCGAGCTGAGAAACTCCCGGATATCGGTGCGTAGATCCATCGTGGCCATCCCCTCACCGTACGCCCGTCCCGCAGCCTAAGGGGTACCCGTTGCGGTCGTCGCGACGCCGCCGTCTACCGGGATGATGGCGCCCGTGAGGTAGGACCCAGCCCGGCTAGCGAGAAACACGGCGATACCCGCCATGTCGTCGTCGCGGCCGAGCCGGCGCAGAGGGGCCGCCGCTGAGATCGTGTCGCCGATGGCATCGAGCGTGGACGCCATCATCTGCGACGGGAACACTCCCGGTGCTACCGCGTTCACCGTGACGTGCTGTGGGCCCAGCTCCCTGGCAAGCACTCTGGTGAGTTGATGCAGTGCCGCCTTGCTGCTGGCGTACGAGTAGTTGGGCGCCTGGGCGACGTGGATGGCGGCGATACTGCCGATGTTGATGATCCGCGCGGGATCATCGGCGGTGCCCGCCCTGCGAAGTGCGGGGAGCAGCGCCTGCACGAGCCAGAACGGCGACTTGAGGTTGAGGTCGATCACTGCGTCCCAGGCCTCGTCCGGGAACGTCGCCAGCGGCTCGCGCCACATCGCTCCCGCGTTGTTGACAAGGATGTCCAGGCATTCCGAGTCGGCCTTGACAAGATCAGCGAGGCGCTGACACTCGTCGCGCCTGGACAGGTCGGCGGGAATTGCTCGAACGTCGCCGAATTCGGACAGTAGATGCTGTGCCTCCGCGCACGCGTCTGCCTTCCGTGAGCTGATGACGACGCGGGCGCCTGCCTGGAGAAGTCCCCGCGCTATCATCATCCCAATGCCCCTGGTGCCGCCAGTGACAAGAGCGTACTTCCCACTCAGATCGAAAAGTTCTGTGTGAGTGGTGAATTGGTTGTCCGCCATTGGTCTCCGTCCCTTCTGTCGCGGAAGAATGCGCCGACACGGTTCGCACATTCGGGGCAGCTGAATTGAACTGATGAGGGTAAAGCTGCGGTGCGTGTCCATGGAGTGTTGTCGGCGCTTTCGACTCAACCAGGTTGACACGTGTTTTGGACGTCTGGGAGACCCTGGTGATACAGGAACTGTGAGAGCCCCCCTTGCCTGGTGCGCTGACTCACTCAGCTGAGTTCCACTGGCATCCGCACGAAGCCCACGGTGACGTGACGGGTGGTGCCCACGACATCTCCGCAAGGAAGAGCCGGTCACGTGGGGGACCGAGGTGTTTCGGCGACGGCCCGGCGCAGTATTCGCCCGCAGGGTGAACGGGCCCGTAGCCCGGTCCGGTCACGTCAGCGAGGACACGTATTGGGCGGCGGGGCTTCGGCGCAGCCACTGCAGGACGCGGTAGGGGGTTTCCCGCGTCGGTCAGAACGACGGCGAGGGGTTGGAGTGGCTGGGTCACGCTTGCGCCGTCCGCGGAAAGCAGCTCGGTCACGCGGGCGGCCAGGATGCAGCGGGGGGGCAGCGGTGGCCGGAGTAGAGGTCCGCCGGTTCGCCGCAGGCCGAACACCGCTCGGCCGGTTCGTCGGGGAACGAGCATGCCTTGCACAGGAGGGTTCCCTCGGCCGTCTGACCTATCAGGATGCGAGGTCGGCTGCACGTTGCGCACGGTGCGGGGGTCGACAGAGCTGTTCTGTAGCAGGACTTGCCCACCGGCCCTCACGGCCAGAAGACCTTGACCTTCGCGACCTGGCCGCACAGGGCACATGCGCACTCAGCACGTGGGCGGCACGTGTCGCAGTGGAACGGGCCCCGGCCGCCGTTGATGTGGTGGCCTGGGCGGACCCTTTCACAGATGGCGCAGGTCTTCTCGTGTCGCTTGTAGCACCGGTCGCAGGTGTCCGGCCTGGTGCCGTCGGCTCGGGCGACGATGGGGACGATCTGTCCGCAGACACCGCACAGGCGGGGAGGGCTGGAGTAGCAGCTGCCGCAGACCGGTCCGTCGGAGGTCAGTGCGTTTACCCGGCGTAGTCGTCCGCAACGGCAACAGGTCTGGGTGTTCTTGGGAGCACAGGTCTGGCAGAGGCTGGTGCCGTCGGGCAGGAGCCGGTACGAGATCATCATCCGCCGGCAGTCGACGCATTCCTCCTTGGCGTCCGCCTCCTTGTTCCTGCACGGACTGCAGATGCCGCCCTCCGATCGGCGGGCGTAGATGCTGGCCACTTCGCCGCAGCGGGCGCATGGCTTCTTGGCACGTCGGCCGGCTCAGCGTGAACACAGTCGCCCCTCCGCGGCCGGCCGAACGGCGCCATCACCAGACCGACCGCGCCGTCCAGCAGGGCGAGCCCAGTGAAGCGGGCCCGATCCACGGCGGCCGGGGCACCGCGGGCGACCGGCTCGGCGGCCGAGCCGAGCAACCGGTGGGCCACGGCGGTCAGATGCGGCGGGTCCGCCTCGAAACGCGCCGCGAGTCATCCGGCGTCCCCGGTCCCGGCCGGCCGCCCGTCGTCCCCCGTGTTGTTGCGCAGTCGCCGGGCCGGTCACTCAGGCAGGTGGCGGGTCGGACGCCGGAGCAGGTGGCGGGTCGCTTGTCAGGCCGCCTGTCGGGTCGTGCGCCGGATCACTCGTCGGGGCGCGTGCCAGATCCAGTCGCAGATCACGTGCCCGGCAGGACGTCGGACCGAGCGCCGTGGCTCAGTCCTTCGAGGATGCCTGCCCGGTCGGCCCCTGCCGCGGGTCCCGGCCACTCGATGCCAGCGCCCGGTCGAACGCGGGCGCGTCCTCCGGCACCGGCACGGGTTCGGCGAAGCCGTCGTACTGCCGGTAGAGGTCGGCGTGCTCCTCGACCACTTCCAGGACCAGGCGGGCGGCGCCGCCCGAGAGCCGGAACTCCTGACCGGTGGCGACCGCCACGTCCCAGCCGTGCACCGCCATCTCCTTGATGATCATCGCGGCGATGCCGGCGGCCGGCATCTTCGCCATGCCGAGGTCGATCTCGCCCGCCCAGACCGCCGGGTCCGCCCAGGCGGCTGCGGCACGGTCCAACTGAGCCGCGTACGCCTCGGCCCAGGCGGGATCGGCGGTGAAGTCACGGGCCGTCAGTTCCTCGGAGAGTTGCCTGCGCAGGGCGCGGTGCTCCAGGCCGTGCGAGGTGTAGAGGACCCAGTGGTTGACGAGGGCGCGGACGTCCCAATCGGGGCAGTGGGTGGGGTCACCGAGCCGGGCGGCGGGCACACCGTGCGCGACCCGGGACGCCTCGGCCGCGCATTCGAGCAGGTAGGGGTGGAGATCGTGGTACGTCATGGCGCCCACGCTAGGCAGCGCCGAGTCACCTCTCTTGAACAAACGCGACAGCGTCGACGCGGGGGCGGGCGGGTCCGGTGGTCGGGTCCGGTGGGCGTGCCGGATCGGCACGCTCGCCTCCGCCGCAGTCGCAGCCGGAACCTCGACGCCTTGCCGCGGGATCCGGGGCTCACCCGCCTCGTACGGGGGCTCAGACAGCGCGCCTCGGTCCGCGGAAGGTCACGCTGCCGGGGCGGTCAGTTCCACGAGCTTGAGCACGGTGTTCCAGTTGCGGCTGGTCGCGATCACATCCTTGGTCCGGCGCGGCCGGGACAGGGTCTCGGCCAGTTTGGAACGGCCGAGACCGACGGGGGCGTACAGGTACAGGACCCGGTCACCGAGACGGAACTCCTCCGGGAGATGGGCCGCCAGGTCGATGTCGGCGTAGCCGGCCGGGTCGGCGGGCTCGGAGAAGTAGGTGACGTGGAGTTGCCTGGGCTCAAGATCGGCGGCCGGGAAGGGGCACGCGTCGGCGACCGCCTTCAGATAGGTGTGATCGCGCACGAGCGTGTCCACCCGGAAGCCGAATCTCTGTTCCAGCGCCCGGCTGATCTCCGCGGCCAGCGACTCCTCGTCGCCGTGGTCGGTCCCGAACACCGCCTGGCCGCTCTGCAGATGGGTGCGTACGCCGTCGTAGCCGAGGCCCGTCAGGACTTGGCGCAGCTCGGCCATCGGCATTTTCCTGCCGGTCACGTTGACTGCGCGCAGCAGCGCCGCATAGGTCTTCATCCGCACACGATAGGCGGCCGCCGTGCCCCGTGGGGGCGGGCACGGTGGCCGGGCCCGTGGCCGCGGGGACCCGTTGTCGCGCGAACCCATGGTCGCGGGCTGGTCGAAACTCTGGCCGATTCCAGGGGCTGGGATCAACCTCTGCGCAGACCTGTTACTCACCCGACGGGGCTTCGTCATCACAAACCGGCCGTCTTCCGGCGGATCGGAACCAGGCCCGCCGGTCTCGCGAGAGCCGGCGAGCCTTCGCCGCTTCGCGGGGTCAGCCGCGGTGAGCGCGGAGTTCCGCCTCGATCAGGTCGGCTGCTCGCCGGGTGCCGCCCTCCTCGGCCGTCTCGGCCTGGATCCGCTTCAGCCGCCGGGCCACCTCGGGGTCGTCGGCGAGGGCGAGTGCCGTCGACCGCAGGGTCGCGGCGTCGGCCTCCTCCGTGTCCAGGCGGCGGGCCACGCCGAGCCCCTGGAGCATGTCGGCGTTGCCGAACTGGTCCACGGCCTGCGGCACGGCGATCATCGGCGTGGCCGTGACCAGCCCCTCCTGGCTGCCGCCCGCACCGGCATGCGTGACGAACAGGTCGGCCTGCTTGAGGATCGCCAGTTGCGGGACCCACGAGCGCACCTCCACGTTCGCGGGGATGTCGCCCAGCTCGGCCGGGTCGACGTGCCGCCCGATCTGGAGCACCAGGTGCCAGCCCGGCAGGTCCCCGAACGCCGCGACGCACTCCCGGTAGAAGGTGGGCTGCTTGGTGAACGCCGATCCGAGCGACACCAGCACGACCTTCTCGGCACCCGCCGGGCGCCGCCACTCGCCTTCCGCGGCACGGTCGCCCTGGCAGGCGCCGACGAAGCTGTACACGCGCTCGTCGACCCGGTCGGCGTTCGGCTGGAGCGCCTTGGGGATCAGGACGATGGAACGGCTGGGGTGGCCGGCGAAGGTGTCGGGGTGCTGGGAGATCCCGTTCTCCCGGAGCCAGCCCTCGAAGCGCCCGTAGTACGCCTGGCCGCGCTCGGTCTTCCTGGGTTCGGCCCACATCGGCTCGGCCACCTCCTCCTCGTAGCCGTCCCAGGCGACCAGGTTCGGGGAGAGGGAGATCGCGGGCACGCCCCACCGGTGGGCGAGGACGCGGGCCGGATAGGAGGCGATGTCGTGCAGCACGAGGTCCGGTACGCCGTACCCGCCGTGCTCGTAGGACTCGATCAGCTGCGGGAGCGTCTGGATCGCGTCCGCCAGGAACGGCTCCACGTTGTCCAGCAGGGTGGTCCCCCAGGCTTCGGGGTCCGCGTCCGGGCCGGGCAGCGTGGAGGTGTAGGTCACGGGCACGGCCCCGGTCCGGGCCACCTTCTCGGCGAAGACCGGCGGGATCCCGTACGTCACCCGGTGCCCCCGCGCCACGAGTTCCCGGATCACCTCCAGGCTGGGGTTCACATGGCCGTGCGCGGCGATGGAGAACATGGCGATGTGCGAGGGATGGGTCATGCCGTCGACGCTAAACGAGACGATACGTCTCGTGCAATGAGGTTTCCCGGCGGGTGCGCCACAGCCGCCGGAGCACCGCGGCCCTGAGGTCCGGCCGTGGCCCCGGCCGCGCCGATCCGGTCGCGCGGCTGCCCCCGGCGCACCGCATCGAGGTCCCGCGCACATCCGCCGACCTGTGCGGATGCGAGACTGGCCGGCGGGCGGCGCGGGTCGGACGGCGCCGTGGGCACGGACACGGAGGCGGACGATGGACGAGGCACGCGCGCGGGATGTTCTGGCCGCGGCGGGGGTGCTGCCGGGTCCGGCCCGGGACGCGCGGCTGCTCGCGCTGGGCGAGAACGCGGTGTTCGCCGCCGGTGACCTGGTGGTCAAGGTGGGCCGCGCCGCCGAACTGCTGGAGCGGGCCCGACGCGAACTGCGGATCGCGGGCTGGCTCGCCGAGGCGGGCGTCCCGGCGGTGCGGGCGGCCGAGCCGCAGGCCCGGCTGGTGGCGGGGCACCCGGTCACCGTGTGGCACCGGCTGCCCGCGGCCGTACGGCCGGCCGAGGCGCGGGACCTGGCCGAGCTGCTGCGGCTCGTGCATGCTCTGCCCGCCCCTTCCTTCGCGCTGCCGCCCCGCGAGCTGCTGGGCGGTGTGGAGCGCTGGCTGCGGCTCGCCGGTGACACGATCGACCCCGAGGACGCGGCCTATCTGCGCGAGCGCCGCGACGGCTTCGCAGCGGCCGCCGCCACGCTGACGCCCGAGCTGCCGCCGGGCCCGATCCACGGCGACGCACTGCCCCGCAATGTGCACATCGGCCCGGACGGACCGGTCCTGGTCGATCTGGAGACCTTCTCCGCCGACCTGCGCGAGCACGACCTGGTGGTCATGGCCCTCTCCCGGGACCGCTACGGCCTGCCCGCCGAGGAGTACGACGCCTTCACCGGGACGTACGGCTGGGACGTGCGCGCCTGGACGGGCTGTTCGGCGCTGCGCGGCGCCCGGGAGACGGCCAGTTGCGCCTGGGTCGCCCAGCACGCGCCGGCCAGTCCTGCGGCGCTGGCGGAGTTCCGGCGGCGGGTGGCCTCGCTGCGGGACGGGGACGAGACGGTGCGGTGGTACTCCTTTTGAACCGGGCCCCGTTCAGACCCGTTCGTCCGCAGCCTCCCGCAGCGGCCAGGTCCCGTCGACCACCGCGCCGGCGTCGCCCTTGCGGCGCAGGAAGTTCTGGAAGTCCGCCGCCAGGTCCGCAAACCACTCGATCTGACGGCGGTGCAGGTCCGCCGGGCCCAGTTCGGCGATCTTAGGGTGGCGGTCGGCTATCGCACAGGCCAGCCGCGCCGCGGCCAGCGCGTCGGCCGAGGCGTCGTGGGCGGCGTCCAGCACGATGCCGTACTCCGCGCAGACCGCTTCGAGGTTGCGCTTGCCGCGACGGTAACGGTCGACCCAGCGGTCGATGGTGTAGGGGTCGACGACCGGCCCTGGCGGGGCGCCGCCGAGGCGGTCGGAGAGCGACGGCAGGCCGTGGCGCCGCAGTTCGGCGGAGAGCAGGGAGAGGTCGAAGGCCGCGTTGTAGGCGACGACCGGCACGCCCGCCGTCCAATGCGCGGCCAGGACGCCGGCGATGGCGTCCGCCACCTGGTCGGCGGGGCGGCCCTCGCTCGTCGCGCGTTCGTTGCTGATCCCGTGCACCGCCACCGCGTCGGCGGGGATCTCGACGCCCGGATCGGCCAGCCACTCCCGGTGCCCCAAGGGCCGGCCGGCCCTGACCTCGATCACGGCGCCCGTGACGATGCGCGCCTCGCGTGGATCCGTGCCGGTCGTCTCCAGGTCGAAGCCGATCATCAGCTCCTGGTGCCAGCCCATGGGCGGCCCCCCTTCTTGGTGGTGCGTTCCCCCAGTGGTCTCCACGATCGCACGCGCCACTGACAATCAGAGGACCGCGTTCCGCTTGTGCCGAGGGGTGGGCCGGGCACGACTCAGGACACGGGGCGCGAATCCGCCCAAGCCAGCTCGAACTCCTCGCGGTAGGTCGGGAAGAGACCGGCTTCCACCACATCGTCCGGCTTGACCAGCCGGCTGCCGCCGCGCAGCACCAGCACCGGCGACTCCATCCCCCGCGCCCCGCGCAGATAGGACTGCACCACGGCTATCCCGTCCGTGCCGTCACCGTCCACGAGGTACGCCGTGAATCGCGGCGTCTCGTCGTACACCTGGATCTCGAAGGCGCCCGGGTCGCGCAGCCGGGAGCGCACCCGGCGCATGTGCAGGATGTTCATCTCGACCGACCGGCTCAGTTCGCCCCGCTTCATCCCGAGTTCGCGCTCCCGGCGCTTCACCGCACTGGAGGCCGGGTTCAGGAACAGCAGGCGGACCCGGCCGCCGGACTCGGCCATGCGCACCAGGCGCCGCCCGGAGAAGTTCTGCACGAGCAGGTTCAGGCCGATGCCGATGGCGTCGAGGCGGCGGGCCCCGTCGAAGATGTCCTCGGCCGGGAACTGGCGCAGCAGCCGCACCCGGTCGGGATGGACGGCGACCACGTCCGCGTACCGGTCGCCGACCAGGTCCTCCACCGCGTCGACGGGCAGCCGGCGCGACGACGGCACGTCACCGCCGGCGCCCAGGATCTCCAGCAGCCGGGCGGAGGCCCGCTCGGCCTGGCTGAGGACGGCCTCGGACAGCGCGCGGTTGCGCGAGACGACGTTGCGGGTGACCTCCAGCTCGTCCAGGGCGAGCTCGACGTCGCGGCGCTCGTCGAAGTAGGGCTCGAAGCAGGGCCAGTGCTGCACCATCAGTTCGCGCAGCTGCGGCAGTGTGAGGAAGCTGAGCACGTTGTCGTCGGCCGGATCGAGCAGATACCCCTTGCGGCGGCTGACTTCGCGTACGGCGACCGCGCGCTGCACCCACTCCTGTCCGGCGGGCCCCGCCGCGGCGACCACCCAGTCGTCCCCGTGGACGGGTTCGTAGACGGGCCGCAGGACCGCGGCCACGACCGCGCGCAGCCGCTGCTCGACGAGGTTCAGCCAGATGTAGGCCCGGCCGGCCCGCTGGGCCCGGGTGCGCACCTCCAGCCAGGCGTCCGTGTCCCAGTCCAGTTCCGGACCGATGGAACCCACCGCGTCCATCGGCCGGGCCAGGGACACCGCGCCGGGCGGGACGTCAGTGGAGTTCCCCTCGTGACCCTCGTCACCAGGGGGCAGCTCCAGCCCTCCCGCGCCCACCCGTGCACCGCCTTCCACTCCCCCGGAACATCCCCGTCCCAACGATCAAGGAAGGGTACTCCGCAAGCGGTCGGCGGTGCAGCAGGATGCACAGGGTCGTTGCTCAACTGCGCGGCTGCCAGTGTCCGTTCTGCCAGGAGAGCGCGTCGGGAGTGAGCGGATTCATAGCGGTGACGTCCCTGGGCGCGATGGAGAATCCCTGCCAGTGGACCGGCATGGGCTGCTGGTCCTCGTCCCGGGCGATGTGGTGGAAGCCCACGTTCACCCAGGCCACGGGGTGCGTGAGGGTCTGCCCGTTCACCCACTTGTCGACGGACTTGGCCGATCCGGCGGGGCAGGCGCCGGTGTTGTTGCTGGCGAACTGCTCGCACTTGTTGTACTCGGTGAAGTACAGGTCGTGCTTGGTGAAGCTGCGCCCGGGGTACTTGGTGGTGGCGCCGGGGACGATCTCGTACGAACGGGCGTGCCCGTCCTTGTTCTTGCCGGTGGCGCTGACCATCCGCCACCAGCGGTACGCCTGGTAGTCCCCGGCCAGTTCCTTGGTGACCGTCGTGCGGGTGGTCTTCGCGGTCGGCGCCTCCTGGCCGTGGGCGGGGGCGGAGACGGCCGAGTCGTACTGCTCGACCTTCGTCCGGGACGAGCCGTCGAGGCCGAAGTCCAGCCGCCAGAAGACGTTGTGGCTGTGGCTGGTGGCGTAGGCCTTGGCGCCCTTGCCGATTGGCCAGCCGCGGCCGTCGCCCGCGTCGTAGTCCTCGTAGGACAGGCTGCCGGTCGCGCCGACGTTCATGGTGATCGTGCCGTCGTCCTGGAAGCGCCACTCGGAGATGTACTCGTACCAGCCGACCTGGTTGACCGTGTACACCAGGAGGTCCTGGCCCTGCGCCTGGAAGACCTTGGTCGCGCTGTCGCCCTGCATCCGGTAGGCGTGGCCGCGGGAGCGGGTGGTGGTGCACAGGCCCTTGACGTTCGGGTGCTGCGGGTCCCACGCGCCGGGCACCTTGACGGTCCTGATGGTGCCGCCGGGGCACTCGCCCGGGGCGAGGTTCATCAGGCCCTGCGCGAAGCCGAAGCCCGTCAGGTCGTCGTACTCGACGCTGCCGTCGTCATAGGGGACGTGGATCTGGCCGAGCCGGGCGCTGTTGAGCACCTTGATCGGCTTGGCCTCGCCCTTGGGCTGGTAGGAGACGTCGTCCAGGACGAGCCCGGCCTTGCTGTCGTAGCGCCAGCACATCCGCCAGGTGGTGCCGCCGGAGAGTTTCTGCTCGACGCGGTAGGCGGCGCTGCACTCGGCGGCGGCGGGCGCCGCGGTGCGCGGCTGGGCGGAGGCCGGACCGGCGCCGGCCGTGGCGCCGGCGGTCAGCGCCGCCACGGACAGTCCGACGGCCGCCCGGGTGCGGGCGCGGCTGATGGTGTTCACGGGCATGAGGAAGTGACTCCCTTGCAGGAGGTGCGGACGGCACCGGGATTCGGGCGGTACCGGAGTTCGGTTCTGGGAGGCGGGCCGCGCCGGCGAAGCCGGCGGCGGGTCAGCCGCGGTGCAGCGCGGCGACCTTGCGCGCGCTGAGATCGACGACCAGGTAGCGGGTGTCGATCCAGGGCCCGTTCACGACCTTCGGGAACAGCCGTACGCAGCGGTGCTCGCCGCACTTGTCCAGGGCCGCGGGCTGGGCGCCCGGCGCGGCCCGGTAGACCGCTCCGTTGAGCAGCAGCTGGTCCGGGGAGGTCAGGTCCCGGCCGGTGGCGTCCCGGAAGTCGGCGCGCAGGCCCGCGCCCAGCCGGTCGGCGATCAGGAGCCGGGCCGCCTCGGCGTACTCGGCGCGGCCCAGCGGCGGCTGCACGCCGTGCTGGACGCCGGTCTGCACGACCTTTCCGGTGGCCAGGTCGACGGTCCTGGTGACGAGGGTGTCGTTGCGGTAGTCGTAGAACGTCACGTCCGCGCGGCGCGGCGCCGCCGGGTCGTCGACCTCGTCGGCGTCCGGCTCGGAGAGGTCGACGGTGAGCTGCTGCGGGCCGCGCGCTCCTGCGACGTCCTTGCCGGCTTCCCGCAGCTGCGGGTTGGCGGCGATCCTGGCGGCCCGGTCGGTCTCGTCGTCGGTGAGCGGGTCGGTCCCCGTACCCTTCGCGCCTTCCTCGGGCGCCTGTTCGACCACGCCGGGCGCGGGCGCCTGCTCCCCTCCCGGCACCGCCTGCCCGGCGGCCTTGCCGCCGGCGGTGCCGCCTGCTGTCTCGCCGGCCCCCGCCGTGCCCGGCAGGGTGATCGCGGTCATCACGGCGGTTCCCGCCACCGCTATGGCCGCACCGGCCACCACCTTGCCCAGATGGCGGTGCACTATGTCGCGCACAACTTCCCCCTGCTCCCCCTGTGTCCCGGGAGTACGTGTCTGCCCCACAAATTCGGCATCCGGCGCCTCATGCGGCGCCGGATGCACTGGTCGCTCGGTAAGAGGGGAGCAAGCCGCGGCAGGTTCCCTTACTTTCCGACGGGACTCGGGGCCGAGGCGCTCCCCCGGGCGCGGCACACCTGGAAGAGTCGTGTCCATGCAGGTCTGGCCTGGAGAGGCATATCCGC
Source organism: Streptomyces sp. NPDC006012 (assembly GCF_042871185.1). NCBI lineage: Bacteria > Bacillati > Actinomycetota > Actinomycetes > Kitasatosporales > Streptomycetaceae > Streptomyces > Streptomyces sp. NPDC006012. Next base: position 247,368 of record NZ_JBIAIE010000007.1, on the reverse strand, counting down.
TCGGTGCCACCTATGACGGCGCCGGGACCAATTTCGCGGTCTTCACCGAGGCCGCGGACCGAGTGGAGCTGTGTCTGCTGCACGACGACGGCTCGGAGACGGCGGTGGAACTGCGCGAGAGCGACGCCTTCGTGCGGCACGCGTACCTGCCCGGTGTCATGCCGGGACAGCGGTACGGGTTCAGGGTGCACGGCCCGTACGATCCCGGGCGCGGGCTGCGCTGCAATTCGGCGAAGCTGCTCCTCGACCCGTACGCGAAGGCGGTCAGCGGCTCGGTCGACTGGGGCGAGGAGGTCTACGGCTACCACTTCGGCGCACCCGAGAAGCGCAACGACCTGGACTCGGCGCCGCACACCATGACGTCCGTCGTGATCAACCCGTACTTCGACTGGGGCGACGACCGCAGGCCGCGCACCGAGTACCACCACACCGTGATCTACGAGGCCCATGTGAAGGGCCTGACCATGCGGCACCCGGGACTGCCCGAGGAACTGCGCGGCACCTACGCGGGGCTCGCCCATCCGGCGGTGATCGAGCATCTGACGGGGCTCGGGGTGACGGCCCTGGAGCTGATGCCGGTGCACCAGTTCGTGAACGACCACCGGCTGGCCGACCTGGGCCTGAGCAATTACTGGGGCTACAACACGATCGGCTTCTTCGCCCCGCACAACGCCTACGCCTCCTGGGGCGACCGCGGACAGCAGGTCCTGGAGTTCAAGTCGGCGGTCCGGGCGCTGCACGAGGCCGGGATCGAGGTCATCCTCGACGTGGTCTACAACCACACCGCCGAGGGCAACCACCTGGGTCCGACGCTGTCCTTCCGGGGCATCGACAATCCGGGCTACTACCGGCTCGCGGACGACCCACGCCACTACACGGACACCACGGGCACCGGGAACTCACTGCTCATGCGGTCCCCGCACGTCCTGCAAATGATCATGGACTCGCTGCGGTACTGGGTCCTCGACCTGCACGTGGACGGCTTCCGCTTCGACCTCGCGGCCACGCTCGCCCGGCAGTTCCACGAGGTCGACCGGCTGTCGTCGTTCTTCGACCTGGTCCAGCAGGACCCGGTGGTCTCCCAGGTGAAACTGATCGCCGAACCGTGGGACGTGGGCGAGGGCGGCTACCAGGTGGGCAACTTCCCGCCGCTGTGGACCGAGTGGAACGGCAAGTACCGCGACACGGTGCGGGACCTGTGGCGGGGCGAGCCGCGGACGCTCGCCGAGTTCGCCTCCCGGCTGACCGGCTCGTCGGACCTCTACCAGGACGACGGGCGCCGCCCCCTGGCCTCGATCAACTTCGTCACCTGCCACGACGGCTTCACGCTGCACGACCTGGTGTCGTACGACGCCAAGCACAACGAGGCCAACGGCGAGGACAACCGGGACGGCGAGAGCCACAACCGGTCCTGGAACTGCGGGGTCGAGGGCGCCACCGACGACCCGGCCGTCCTGGAGCTGCGAGCCCGCCAGATGCGGAACTTCGCCGCCACCCTGATGCTGTCCCAGGGGGTGCCGATGCTCAGCCACGGCGACGAGTTCGCCCGCACCCAGCGCGGCAACAACAATGCCTACTGCCAGGACGGCGAACTGTCCTGGGTGCGGTGGCCGGAGGACGGCCACGAGCTGCTGGAGTTCGTCCGGACGATGGTGTGGCTGCGCAAGGACCATCCGGTCCTGCGCAGGCGGCGCTTCTTCCACGGACGGCCGGTGGAGGGCACCCGCGACGAGCTGTCCGACATCGTCTGGTTCACTCCCCAGGGCCGGGAGATGACCCAGCGGGACTGGGAGACGGCGCGGGTCTCGGCGCTGACCGTGTTCCTCAACGGCAGCGCGATCTCCGAGCCCGGCCCGCGCGGGGAACGCATCGTCGACGACTCCTTCCTGCTGATGTTCAACGCCTCCCCGGGAACCCTGGACTTCCTCGTGCCGGTCGGCCACGGGCGGCAGTGGCGGATCACCGTGGACACCTCCCGGGCCCAGGGCGTTCCCCCGGACCCGGGCCCGCTGGTGGCGGCCGGCGACCGCCTGACCCTCCCGGACCACAGCCTCGCGGTGCTGCAACGCCCCGCACAGCCGTGAGGTCCGGGGCCGCCGTCCGCCACGCGCGCGTGGCCGTATCACCCGGGCCGCGGTGGGGCGTGCCTCGCACTGCCCGTCCGCCACGCGCGCGTGGCCGTATCCGTCACGCGCGCGTGGGCACCTGCCCGGCCCGGTGACACGGAGGGCGACGGGATGGGTACGTAGGTCTGCATGACAGCTGAGCGATCCGGTCCGGCGGTGCCCACGGCCACCTACCGGCTTCAGATGCAGCCCGGGTTCCCGTTCGCGGCGGCCGCGGCCGCCGTGCCCCATCTGGCTTCGCTCGGCGTGTCGCACCTGCATCTGTCCCCCGTCCTGGAGGCGGTGCCGGGCTCCCCGCACGGCTACGACGTCGTCGACCACGCGCGCGTACGGGGCGAGCTGGGCGGCGAGGAGGGCCTGCGGGCGCTGGCGCGCACCGCGCGGGAGCACGGTCTCGGCCTCGTCGTGGACATCGTGCCCAACCACATGGCGATGTCCCCGCGCCACAACCGGGCCCTGTGGGAGGTCCTGCGGGAGGGTCCCGCGTCACCCTACGCGCGCTGGTTCGACATCGACTGGCAGGCGCAGGGCGGCCAACTGCTGCTGCCGGTCCTCGGGGGCCCGCTCGGCGCGGAGCGGGCGCACCTGGTGGTCGACGGCGGCGTACTGCGCTACCACGGCCACGCCTTCCCGCTGCGCGAGGGCACCGAGAAACTGCCGCTGCCCCGGCTGCTCGACGCGCAGTGGTACCGCCCGGTGTGGTGGCGGCTGGCCCGTACGGAACTCAACTACCGGCGCTTCTTCAGCATCTCGGAACTCATCGGCGTCCGGGTGGAGGACCCGGAGGTGTTCGAGGCCACGCACGCCAAGATCCTCCAGTTGCTGCGCGAGGGCGTGGTCGACGGGCTGCGCGTCGACCACCCCGACGGGCTGGCCGACCCCGGCCGCTATCTGCGGCGGCTGTACGAGGCGAGCGGCGGACGCTGGACCGTCGTCGAGAAGATCCTGGCCGACGGGGAGTGCCTGCCCGCGTCCTGGCCGGTCGCCGGCACCACCGGCTACGACGCCCTGCGGCACGTCGACGGCCTGTTCACGGACCCGTCCGGGGCCGGTGAACTGCTCGGCCACTACCGGCGGTTCGCGGTGCCGCAGACCGACCGGGGCGGCGACTGGGAGGCGACGGTACGGCGGGCCGCCTACAAGGTGCTCACGCACGAGCTGGCCGCCGAGACGGACCGGCTGACCCGGGTGGTGGGCCGGCTGTGCGCCACGTCGCCGGACCCCGCCCTGCGCGACCGCGCGCCCTGGGCGCTGCGCACCGCGCTGCGGGAGCTGCTGGTCCGGATGCGGGTGTACCGGCCGTACTCCCCCGGGGACGCGGCCCACGTGGTCACCGCGGAGGCCGCCGGGCAGGCCCGGCACGCCTTCGCGGTGCCCGAGGAGGGCGAGGCCGTCGATGTCGTGCGCGGCCTGCTGCTGGGGCCGGACGGCGACGGGACGCCGGGCGTGGGGCCGGACGGCGCGGAGTTCCGGGCGCGGTTCGCGCAGACCGCGTCGGCGCTGCGCGCCAAGTCCGTGGAGGACACCGCGTTCTACCGGTACGTGCCGCTGCTGTCGGCGACGGAGGTCGGCGGCGACCCGGGACGGCCTGGGGTGTCCCCGGACGACTTCCACGCGTACTGCGCGCGCGTGCAGCGCGACTGGCCGGCCACCGGGACCGTGGTCTCCACGCACGACACCAAGCGCAGCGCCGATGTCCGCGCGGCACTGGCCGTGCTGACCGAATGCCCGGGGCGGTGGGCCGACGTCCTCGCCGAGGTGAGCCGCGACGGCGCGGCCGGTCCTGACGCGCAGCTCGCCTGGGCCGCCTGGCAGACGGTGTTCGGGCTCGGCCCGGCGGACCCGGAGCGGGCCGGGCAGGCCCTGCTGAAGCACGCGCGCGAGGCGGGCCTGTACACGAGTTGGACGGAGCCGGATCCGGCCTACGAGGAGGCGGTGGCGGCGTTCGTCGCGGCCGGCCCGTGCGGGCCGCCGGGCGGGCGGGTGGCCGCCTTCCGCGACGCGCTGGCGGCGCACGTACGGGCCAATGTCCTCGGCACCGCCCTGGTCCATCTGACGATGCCCGGGGTGCCGGATCTGTACCAGGGCACGGAGGACGAGTACCGGGCGCTGGTGGACCCGGACAACCGGCGGCCGGTGCGGTTCCCGACCGGGGCGGACGGCGCGGACGGGAAGAGTCCGGAACCGGGGCGGTCCGGGGAGAAGGCCGCCGTGACGGCGGCGGCGCTGCGGCTGCGCGCGCGCCGGCCGGAGGTCTTCGGGGACGCGGCGACGTACGCGCCGCTGCCCGCGCGGGGTCCGGCCGCGGCGCACTGTGTGGCCTTCGCGCGTTCCGGCGCGGTGGTCACCGCGGTGACGCGGCTGTCGCTGCGGCTCGCGGAGGCGGGCGGCTGGCGGAACACGCGGCTCGCGCTTCCGCCCGGGCGCTGGGTGGACGTACTGACCCCGGGGCGGGAGTTCGACGGCCACGCGCGCGTGGCCGAGCTGTTCGGGCCGAGGCCGGTGGTTCTGCTGGAGCGGACCGCGAGGACCGGCTGAGCGGGGCGGACCGACGCCCAGCCGGTCAGCCGGTCAGCCGGACGTCCTCGGCCCGGCCACCACCGTTCCCCACCCGGGGGCCACCGCGGTTCCCCGCACCTGGCCGGTATTGGCCTGCCGTGCCGTTCTGCGGAGTGTGCGTCCGGGCGCCCCCTGGCGGCTCCCCCGTGCCATCCTTGACAGTTCCCCCCTGTCGTGCGGCACTGGGGGTGGCGAAGTCAGGCGGACAAGTCGGGGGTGAGTCTGCTGCCGGAGCTGCATTACCCAAGCGTTCCCGAACTCATTGCGGCCGCGACGGTGTTGGCCAGGGAGCGCCCAAGCCTGTGCGGACTGCGTCAAGTGGGTGTGTCCAGCGCGGGCAGACCTCTGCACCTGCTCTCGGTGGGACGTGCCCGGCAGGCCGTCCTCGTGGTGGCGGGTGCCCACGCGAACGAGCCGACCGGCGGCTCCACGCTCCTCGCCGTGGCCGAACGGGTGCTGCACGAAAGGGAGTTGAGGTCCGGAGTGGCCTGGCACTTCCTGCTGTGCGCGGACCCGGACGGGGCGAGCCTGCATGTGACCCCGGCGCCGCGCACCCTGCTCGACTATCACCTCGGCTTCTACCGTCCGGCCGGGCCGGAGCAGCCGGAGTGGTCGCCGGCCGTGCTGCCGCCGGACCGGCTGCCGCCCGAGACGCTGGCCCTGACCGGTGTCATCGACGAACTGCGGCCCTACCTCCAGGTGACGCTGCACGGAACCGATCTGGGCGGCAGCTGGGTGCAGTTGACCAAGGACGTACCGGGACTCGCCGAGCCGTTCGCCAAGTCCGCGGCCGAGTTGCACATCCCGGTGGAGACCGGCGCCTCGGACGCCGCCGGATGGCCCGCCTCCGGACCCGGGGTGCGGGTGATGCCGGGACCGGAATCCGGCGTCGCCTACCCGAGCATGCCGGACGACGCGCGGCACAGTACCTGGTACCACGCGCACCGGTACGGCGGTCTGACGGCCGTCGTCGAGGTGCCGATGTGGGCGAGCGACCTGGTGGACGATCCAGCTCCGCATCCCGCCCCGGCGGCCGCGATGCGGCGGCTCGCACACCGGTTGCGGCGGGACGCGACGCAGGTGGAACAGGTGCTGGCGGACGCGCTGCCCCGGCTGGAGGGCACCGAGGACCCGCTGCTGCGGGCCGCCCGGTGGGCGCTGGAGCTGATCCCGGGGCTGGCCGCGGACTGGATCCACACACCGCCCGTCGACACGACGATGGCGTACGTCGGCAGCGTGGACGCGTTCGGACGGCGGCTGCCGCTGCGGGCGGCGGCGATGCTGCTGCGGGTGCTCCGGGCCACCGACGATCGTGCCGCGCCCGGGCTCGAACAGCTCGTGGCCGGGTGGTGCGAAGCCTTCGCGAAACGTTTCCGCGCGCGATGGGTCCCCCTGGAGCACCAGGTCGAACACCAGGCGCGCACGGTGCTGGCGGCGGCCCTGCACGCACGCGAGACGACCATGTGAGCCGGCCACGCGAGCGCGCCGACCGCCTGAGCGCGCCGGCGCCGCCGTGGCGTCACGGCGCCCGGCGCTCCCGGCGCACGGGCACAGGAGCAGAAACCGACACCGACACCGACACCGACAGGGCTACGGGTACGGGTACGGGTACGGGTACGGCCAGGGTTACAGGTACGGCCAGGGCCCCGCTCACGCCGCCGCGAGTCGGAAGGCCACCCGGCCGAAGGCGACCTGGTCGCCCGCACGGACGACGGCGGCGCCGATCACCCGACGCCCGTTCACGACCGTGCCGTTGGTCGAACCGAGGTCCCTGAGGACCCACATGCCGCCCTGCCGGGTGAGTTCGGCGTGCACGCGGGAGACCGTCTCGTGAGTCAGCCGCAGCCCGTTGACGGGGTCGCGGCCGATGCGCAGCGGTTGGACGGCCGCCGGGTGCGGCAGTTGCAGCTTGGGCAGCCGTTCGGCCTGCCAGGCCCTGCGCAGGCCTGCGGTGAACCCGGAGACCGCTTCCACGGCGCGCAGGACGGTGCGCGCGAGGCCGCCCTCTCCGGGCAGGTCGGCGGTGAGCGCGGCGAGTTCGTCGGGCCGGCGGGCGGCGAGCACGAGTTCCATGCGGTGCACGAACGTGTCGTGCGACAGCCGGCCCAGGGCGACACCGTCGCGGAGCACCTTCAGCGCCTTCTCGCGCTCGGCGTCCGACAACCGCGCGGGATGAGTGTGGTACTCGAAGGACGACGTCACGCTGGTGATTGTCGGCCAGTGCGAACGGGGGTGTCCAGCAGGCCCCGGCGACGCGGGAACGCCCGCCACGCGCGCGTGCTTGCGGCGACATGCCGGGAAGCCAGGATTCGAAAGCGGATCGATGCCGCTCGCGGCACGATGGACGGGCTACATCACGGTGAGCAGACGAAGGGGAACCGTCCGTGGAGTTCGAGGTGTGGGCACCGCAGGCAGACCGGGTGACGCTCCATTGCGAGGGCGCCACGCGCGCGTTGGCACTCGATGTGGAGCGGGCGGGATGGTGGTCGGGGCAGGCGGAGGCAGGTGACGGCGCGCGGTACGGGTTCGCGCTGGACGACGGCCCGGTGCTGCCCGACCCCCGGTCGCGCCGCCAGCCGGACGGACCGGACGGGCCGAGCGCGGTGGTCGACCACGGGCGGTACGCGTGGCGTGCCCAGTGGGCGGGGCGCTCGCTGCCGGGCGCCGTGCTGTACGAGCTGCACGTGGGAACGTACACCCCCGAAGGCACGCTGGACGCGGCGGCCGAGCGGCTGGACCACTTGGTGCAACTGGGCGTGACACACGTGGAGTTGATGCCGCTTTGCCCGTTCCCGGGGCAGCACGGCTGGGGTTACGAGGGCGTGTCGCTGTGGGCGGTGCACGAGCCGTACGGCGGTCCTCAGGCGCTGAAGCGGTTCGTCGACCGGGCACACCGACTCGGGCTCGGCGTGGTCCTGGACGTCGTGCACAACCATCTGGGCCCCTCCGGCAATCATCTGCCCGCGTTCGGCCCGTACTTCACCGAGACCCATCACACCCCTTGGGGCGCGGCCGTCAACCTGGACGCGCCCGGCTCCGACGAGGTGCGCGCGTATCTGGTGGGCAGCGCACTGGCCTGGCTGCGCGACTACCGGATCGACGGGCTGCGGCTCGACGCGGTGCACGCGCTGCGGGACACGCGCGCGGTGCACTTCCTGGAGGAGCTGTCGGCGGCCGTGGACGGCCTGGCCGCCGAACTCGGCCGGCCCCTGTTCCTGATCGCCGAGTCCGACCTCAACGACCCGCGGATCATCACCTCGCGCGCGGAACACGGCCTCGGGGTGCACGCCCAGTGGAACGACGACTTCCACCACGCCCTGCACACCGCGCTGACCGGCGAGTCCCAGGGCTACTACGCGGATTTCGCGCGGGCTCCGCTCGCCGCCGTCGCCAAGACGCTGACCGGCGGCTTCTTCCACGACGGCACGTATTCGAGCTTCCGCGGCCGGCGGCACGGCCGGCCGCTGGACCGCGCCCGCGTCGCCGGGCACCGGCTGCTCGGCTACGCCCAGACCCACGACCAGATCGGCAACCGGGCCCTGGGCGACCGGCTGGCCGCCACGCTCTCCCCGGGCCTGCTGGCCTGCGCGGCGACGCTCACGCTGACCGTGCCCTTCACGCCGATGCTGTTCATGGGCGAGGAGTGGGCGGCGGGCACGCCGTGGCAGTTCTTCACCGACCACACCGACCCGGAGCTGGCGGAGGCCGTACGGCGGGGCAGGCGACGGGAGTTCGCGGCGCACGGCTGGGCCGAGGAGGACGTGCCGGACCCGCAGGACCCGGCGACCCGTGAGCGTTCCTGCCTGGACTGGTCGGAGCCGGAACGCGAGCCCCACGCGCGCGTGCTGGCCTGGTACCGCCGGCTCGTCGCGCTGCGCCGGGAGCAGCCGGACCTCACCGATCCGGACCTCACCGACACCAAGGTGGCCTGCGACGAGGAGGCACGCTGGCTGGCCTTCCGGCGCGGGGACGTCAGGGTCGCCGTGAACCTCGGCCCCGAGCACGCGGCCATTGCCCTGGGCACCGGCCGGACAGGGGTGCTCGCAGCGTGGGAACCGGTCGAGACGCCGGGCCCGGACGGAGTGCTGCACCTTCCCGGAGAGTCGTGCGTGGTCCTGCTTCAGGGCTGACCCACTCGCCGCGGTACCGCCGCGGGCCGGAAGGGCGGGAGCCCCGAGCCCGGGGCCGAGCCCGTGGCCCAAGCCCGGGGCCACGAAGAAGGTGAGGTGGCAGGGGGCCGCCCCTGTCGGCTACTCCGCCTCGTCCGGCACGTCGTCCCTGAGCTCGGTAACCCGCTCCAGCAGGATCGCCTCCCAGGCTCGGCGCAGCTGGATCCGCAGGAGCGGCAGCGGACCCACGTCACGGCCGGCAAGGCGGTCCGCGAGCCGCAGGACGGTGTCGCAGCGGGCCAGCCACAGGCCGCGCAGACAGGGCCGGGGACCGCAGTCGGCGAGGGTGGCGGCGCGCACGGCCGCGCCGGAGCCGACGGCGAGCGCGAGCCCGGCGATGTCCTCCGCGGGATCGCCGACGGCCGCATCGGTCCAGTCGAGGACACCGCGCACCCGCCCGTCGGGGCCGACCATCAGGTGCTCGCCCTTGAGGTCGTGGTGGACCAGGACGAGGTTGCCGGGCTTCGCGGTGAGCTGCGCCGCGCCGGCCCGGGTGAGCTGCCGCAGCAGGACGGGGTCGAACTCGTCGGCGGCGCCGAGGCGTTCGGCGGCGGGCACCGCCATCCGGCGCAGCGCCTCCAGGGAGCGCGGGGCGACCCGCGGCACGCCCAGGCTCTCGGCCTGCCGTACGGGCACCTCGCGCAGGCCCGTGAGCAGCCCGGCCAGGTCCGCCTCGCCCACGGCGGACACGTCGTACTCCTCTCCGGAGCCGCCGGGCAGCCTGGTGTCGAGGGTGTAGGACAGCCCCGGCGCCCACTCGCCGTGCGCGACGCTGACCGGGACGCCCACCGGCAGATACGGGCGTACGAGGTCGCGCAGGCGCAGCTCGCGCCGCTGGCGGACGGTGCCGTCCCGGTCGAGGGCGAGGCGCAGCACGTAGGCGCCGCCGACCCACCACGTGGCGTGCTCGCCGCCCTCCGCGACGGGCCGCACGTCGGGTCCCGAGGCGCCGTCCGCGCTCTCCTTGACGATGGCGCGGATCAGCCGGCGGACGGTGTCCGTGGAAGGGGGCGATGCCTTGGTCATGGTCGGGCCGTTGTCGTCCGGAGGTGTCGTCGAATGGGTGTCTCCTGCTCGGGGCGGCGCGGGGGGCGCCCTCACTCCACTATGACCATCTCCCGGGTGGTGTCGTTGAGCCGGCGGCCGCCGTCCTCGGTCACGGTCACGATGTCCTCGATGCGCACCCCGAACCGGCCGGGCAGGTAGATGCCGGGCTCCACGGAGAAGCACATGCCGGGCACGAGGGGCAGTTCCTCGCCCTCGATCATGTACGGCGGCTCGTGCGTGGTGACGCCGATGCCGTGACCGGTGCGGTGGATGAAGTACTCGCCGTACCCGGCGTCCTCGATCACCGCGCGGGCCGCACGGTCGACGTCCTGGCAGGCGGCCCCGGGCCGGACCGCACGGAAGCCCGCCTCCTGGGCGGCGCGCACGACGTCGTGGACCCTGCGCTCCTCGTCGGTGGGCTCGCCCACGTGGACCGTACGGGTGGTGTCGGAGCCGTAGCCGTCCTTCAGACCGCCGAAGTCCAGGACGACCATGTCGCCGCGGCGGATGACCCGGTCGCCGACCTCATGGTGCGGGTTGGCGCCGTTCGGCCCGGAGCCGACGATGGTGAAGTCGACCTGCGAGTGCCCGAACCGCAGCAGCAGGTCGGCGAGGTCGCGGCCCAGGTCCGTCTCGCGGCGCCCGGCGAAGGGTGCCTTCCGGATCTCCTCGAACGCCGCGTCGGCGGCGGCCCCCGCGGCGGCCAGCAGTTCCAGTTCGGCGGCGTCCTTGACCGCGCGGAGCATCGGCAGGGCATCAGTGAGGGCGGCGTAGGAGGTGTCGGGCAGCGCCTTCTGGAGGCCGAGCAGGTGCATCGCCCAGGCGTTGTCGCTGATGCCGAACCGGCCGTCCGGGTCGAGCACGGTCCGGGGCACCGTGTAGGGGTCCGCGCCGTCGGTCCAGGCGTGCAGGGTCAGGGCGGACGCGCCGGCCGCCTTCTCCGCGTCCGGGGCCTCCAGGGCGGGCACGACGAGCGCCGGTTCCCGGCCGGGGGCCAGCACCAGCAGGGTGAGCCGCTCGGTGGCGGCGGTGGGTGCGTAGCCGGTGAGCCAGACCAGGTCCGGTCCCGGGGCGACCAGCAGCCCCGCGAGCCCCGCGTCGGCCGCGGAGCGCGCCGCACGCTCCATCCGGGCCCGGTAGTCGTCGGCGGTGAACTGAGCGGGGGCGCTACCGGACATCCGGGCCTCCTGGGGCGCGTGCAGGGGCAGGGCAGAGAACCACGGAAGCATCCTGCACGGACACGGGGGACGACGCGAGCCGGTTACGGACTCGCGCCCGGCCCTTCGCGGGCCGTCGCGAAACCAGGCCGACACCTTCACCGCCCCCCTCACCTCCTCACTCCGAGGCAGCCGCCCGGGTACGCCGGTGGTCGCCGTCTGGCCCCCACCGAAGGACGCCCCCGGCTCCGCCTCCCGCCTCACGCCGGAGCCTCCGGCCGTCCGCTCCCCGGTGCGCTCAGGCGACGACGCCGGGGACGACGGTCAACTGCTGGTAGCCGCCGCCGGCGTGGCGCAGGGTGAGGGTGACCGGTGCGCCCGGGCGGGCCCGGGAGACGGCCCGTACGAGATCGGCGGCCGAGTCGACGCGGCTCGGCCCGAACTGGAGGAGCACGTCCCCGCGGACCAGACCCGCAGTGTGGCCGGGGCCGGGCACGTGGACGCCGATGACCAGTGCTCCCGCCTTCTCGGCGTCCACGGCCTCGACGCCGAGCGTCAGACCGGCCGGAGCCGCCGCTGGATTCGGGGCCGCCGCGTGCGTGACCGGGGCCGATGGGTGTGGCGGCGGCTGCCGCTTGAGGTCGGCGAGCTTGCCCATGCCGATCACGGTGGCGCCGACCGTGCCGAGTCCGACGCCGGACAGGACCAGCACCGCGCCGGCGAACAGGCCGAACAGCACGGCCCTGATCCGCCGGCCGCGCCGGCGTGCGGCGTGCGGGCGCCGGGTGGGGCCCGGCGTGCCGTCGGCCGGCCGTTCCTGACCCGGCATCGGCTTGGGACGCAACACTGTCTGTTCCATGGATCGCCTCCGGCAGGTGTCTACCCGGGGGGTGTGGGCACGACGAGCCACGAACGAGTGAGACTGGACCTCAGCCGACGGGCAGCGCGGGCGCGGGAGGCCGGTCCGGCAGGAAGCCGTGGAAACGGCGAGCCAGGTAGGCGGACTTGTAGCGGTCGACCTGACGGTGCCAGTGCAGGATTCCGGCAAGCCAGTTCTGCAGGTCGGCCACGTAACCGTCGAGCGCCCGGACCGCTTCGTCACAGAGGTCGAAGTCCTGCCGGACGACCGGGAGTTCGTTCGCCACCACGTGCTGGAACTGCTCCATGCGCTGGGTCATCAGATCGTGTACGACGCCCAGCGCCCTCGGGTAGTCGACGCCGAAGAAGTTCTGCACGACGAGGACGGAGTTGTGGATCTCCCCTTCGTACTCGATCTCCTTCTGGTAGGAGAAGACGTCGTTGAGGAGGCACGCGTAGTCGACCGCGGCGTTCTCCATCGCGCGCACCGGTCCGGTGCGGTACACCTCGGGCGGGATCGACGGGCTCTGGCCCATCCGGCACAGGCTGAGAGTGAGGTCGGCGCCGAAGGTGGCACGCCGCATCTCCAGGTAGTCGACCGGGTCGGGGATTCGATTCTGCAGTTGGTTGGACAGCTCCCACAGCCAGCTCTCCGTCATCGTGTCGACGGACGACTTCACGAAGCGCCGCTGCTCATCGGTCATCCCGGGCGTCGTGCGGGCCCACAGGTCGATCAGGCCACGCTCCAGGCCGTTGCCGGGCACGGGCACCGGCTCGCCGTCCAGGGGCATGCACGCCGACAGCCGCGCCGTGGCGGTCCGGGCGGCGGCCAGGTCCCGGCGGTGGCCGAACAGCAGTGGGTAGTAGTCGTCGCCGTAGGTCCCCCAGGAGAGCCAGGCGGAACTGAGGTCGAGGGCCTCGGGCGTGGCGTCCGGGTCCAGGCCGGCGGCGCACAGCGCGAAGTCGTACGCGGTGAGCCGGTCCTCGTCCCAGATGCCCTCCGCCAGCATGCCCATGCGGTGCATCCAGCCGGTGAGCCGCCCGCGGGCGGTGTCGAGGTGCGGGCACAGCTCCACCTGGAAGGGCAGGTGGAAATCGGGCAGCAGCGACGGGCCGACCTTCTGGAACGGCAGGTGGGAGTAGGCGCGCAGCCGCTCGGCCGCGGCAGAGGCGAGCAGCGCGCCGATGTCCGCCGCCGAGGTGCCGGGGCCGGTCGGCGCGTGCCACGGAGAGGCCCGGACGGCGCCCTCGTTCATGTACCGGCTGGAGCGGAGGTGCCATTCGTGGCCGCCCGACTGCCAGTCCTGGAGCCCCTTGGTGTACGCCGCCACCGCCGCGACCTGGCCAGGAGTGAGGCCCTTCGCCAGGGCGAGCGCGGGCACTTCGGTGAGCGCGGTGTGCTCGAACTGGTGCAGGCGCGAGGTGAGGATGTCGTTGACGATGTCGGCGGCCTGCTGGGTGCCGCAGCCGAAGAAGGTCTCCAGGACGAGCACGCCGTTGCTGTTCTCGCCCTCGTCCTCCACCTCCCGCTGGTAGGAGAACAGGTCGTTGCGCAGGTGCACGGCGTCCGAGAAGGTCTCCATGAGCACCCGCAGCGGCCGCGTTCCGGCCGCGACGGCGGGCACCTCGGCGGTCGCGTACTCGACGAGCCCAGCCGACCAGGGGGCACCGCCCACCTTGCGGCGCATCTCGATGTATTCGACCGGGTTGGCGATCCGTCCCTCGTTGATGTTGGACAGTTCCCACAGCGACTCGTTGAGCAGGTGCTCGGTGGCGAGGGCGAACCGCGCGCGCCAGCCGGCGGACATCGACGGCACCGTGCGCGCCCAGAGGTCGGCGAGTCCCGCCTCGACGGGATTCTCCGGCTCCGGCACGGGTGCTGTCAGGTCGAGCGGCATGAACTGCGGCAACCGGTCGAGGTGCGCCTTGCCCGCGGCACGGTCCTGGGTGCGCTTGTACTTCTCCAGGAAGTGGTCGTCGAAGAAGAACACCCACACGTACCAGTCGGTGATCAGCGAGAGGGCGGGGCCGTCGCAGTCGGGATGCGTGTACGCGCACAGCAGACCGTAGTCGTGCGCCTCCAGGTCGGCCTGGTCCCAGACCCCGGAGCCCTCCAGCATGCCCATCTCGCGTGCCCACGCGGTCGAGTGGGCACGCGCCTCGTCGAGATGCGGGTTCAGCCGCGCGGGATACGGCATGTAGAAGTGCGGGAGTTCGAAGGGCTGCGTCATGGCGGGGGCCCTACCCTGGCCCCTCAACTCCCATCCGCACCCCAGCACATGATCACACCATCGCGTGAACCCCGGCCGAACAACCCCCCTCTCGGCCGGGCGAGCGCCTTGCCTCCCCGCGGATCAAACCGCGCCGTACCGCCGGCCGACTGCAGCGCCACCGTGGCTGGTCACACGGTTCTCCATCCCCTCGCGAGGCTGCCTCTGCCGCGCCGTACGGGCGGGGCGGGGTTGTTGATGTGGCGAGTCGGGGGCACGGTGGAGAGGTGGCGTCCTCCTCGTTCCAGCAGCCGGTTCCCGATGTCTTCGATCCTCGTCGGTACGCCCTGGGCGTGCCGTACGACGACTACCGGCTGCTGCGCGATCACCACCCGGTGGTCTGGCAGGACGAAACCGAGGTGCTCGGCTGGCCGGCCGGGCCCGGGTTCTGGGCGGTGACGCGGCACGCGGACGTGGTACGGGTGCTCAAGGACTCGGCGGCCTTCTCGTCGTACGCGGGCGCGACCCAGATCCGCGATCCCGACCCCGCCGACCTGCCTTTCATCCGGCGCATGATGCTCAACCAGGATCCGCCGCACCACGGCCGGCTGCGCCGCCTGGTCAGCCGGGCCTTCACACCGGCGCGGGTGGACCGGTTCGCGGCACTCGCCCGGGAACGGGCCCGCGCCCTTGTCTCCGACGCCCTGACCACGGCCCGGGACGGGGACGGCACGGTCGACGTGGTCGGCGCCGTCACCGACGAATACGCGCTGCTCAACCTGGCCGACCTGCTGGGCGTCCCGCCGGGCGACCGGCGGCTGCTGCTGCGCTGGACGCAGCGGGTCATCGGCTACCAGGATCCGGACGAGGCGGGCGAGCAGGCGCGGGACCCGGCGGGCCGGCCGGTCGATCCGCGCTCCCCGGCCCAGCTGCGGGACATGTTCGGGTACGCACGGCAGTTGGCCGACCACAAGCGGCGTCACCCGGCCGACGACGTGCTGACCACGCTCGCGCTGGACGGCGAACTCGCCCCCGGCGAACTGGAGATGTTCTTCTTCCTGCTCACCGTCGCGGGCAACGACACCGTGCGCGGCGCCGCCCCGGGCGGCCTGCTGGCGCTGGCCGAGCACCCGGGGGCGTACCGGCTGCTGCGCGAGGCGAAGGTCCCGCTCGCCCCGGCCGTCGACGAGTTGCTGCGCTGGCACCCGCCCGTGCTGACCTTCCGCCGTACCGCCGTCCGGGACACCGAGCTGGCCGGGCGGACGCTGCGCGCCGGCGACAAGGTGGTCGTCTTCCACGCGTCGGCCAACCGTGACGAGCGGGCCTTCACCGCCCCCGACCGCCTGGACCTCGCCCGTACGCCCAATCCGCACGTTTCCTTCGGGGACGGCCCGCACGTCTGTCTGGGCGCCCACTTCGCCCGGCTCCAGCTGCGCCTGCTGTACGAGGAGGTGCTGCGGGCGCTCCCCGAGCCACCGCGTCTCGCCGGACCTCCGCAACGGCTGGTGTCGAACTTCATCAACGGCATCAAGTCGCTGCCATTGCAACCGGCCTGACGTCCGGGCGCCGCCGTACGACACCCGGCCGCCCCGACACGGCGCCCGGCCGTTTCCCCGTGGCGCCCGGCTGCCTCGACACCGCGCCCGGCCGCTCCGTCGCGACGCCCGGCCCCCCTCCTGGCCGGGCGCTGCCCGACGGGTCGCGGGGTTCAGATGGGTCTGATCTCCCGCTCCAACTGTGTGGCGAGCGTCAGATAGCGGGCCCGGCGGGGCACCGGCACCAGGCCGCGGATCAGCAGGTACCACATCTCGGCGATCCGGCGGGGCAGCCGGCCGACGGGTTCGAGGGAGCGGCCGGCGACCCGGGTACCGACGAAGAAGCTGACCAAGGAGTGGGCGACGGCCTCCACGTCGACGTCCGGGTGCAGGTCGGACTCCTTGACGGCACCCAGGATTCTTCGGGTGGCCAGCTCAAGCCACTCGGTGAAGGGGTGTCTGAGCGGTGGCCGCACGGCGATGTCCGCGGTGGCCAGGCGGAGTCCGGCCCGCGGGATCGGGCCTTCCACGGCGAGCCGGGCGATGCCGAACGTGGTCCGCATCAGGGACTCCAGCGAGGAACCGCCGCGGCGGTCGACCTCGGCCGCCAACTGCCGCACGGTTCTGGACTGGAGTTCCATGATGGCGTGCGCCAGGTCCTCCTTGGCGGCGAAGTGGAAGTACAGCGCCCCCTTGGTGACCCGGGCGTGCTCGACGATGTCACTCAGGCTGGTCGAATCGTAGCCGCGACGGTCGAACAGGTCGGCCGCGGCCGTGATGATCGTGGCGCGGGTCTGCTCGGCGCGTAACTGCCTCGCCATCTGCTGGACACTCCTTGACGGGCCGGAAAAGAACGGGACGTGCCGTTTGTTTTTTACCCCCCGCACACGATAGCTCACCGTGCGACAGCGGCCGGTCGGCGTACGGACCGGGCCGGCGGCCCGGACAGCGGTCCGGTTGCCGGCGGACCCGCCCGCCCTCCCGCCTCTGCAAACGAACGGCGTCGGGGCACTGCTGCCCGTCGGGTCCCGTCCGGCTTCCGGAGGCTCCGGCGGACAGTGGTGTGCCACACCGGAGATCGCCACGATAGAAGGCGGACGGTCGGTTCTCAATGGGAAGTCGGCAGCTCCGGGAATCGGACGAGTGATCGGTGCGCCCGCGTCTCGACGGCGCTCCTGAGCCGTGACCGCCACCCGCTCACGGTCATCCCGTCCGCAGCGGCCCGGGCAACCGCCGGGCCACGGGCGGCCGTCGCCCCCGCCGCCGTGCGCCGGGTCCGAAAACCCCTACCCCGATTCCAACCGGTCGACCGGTATGGAAGTCGGCGCCGACGGGTACACCTGACCGGGTCCGTGGCCGGGCCGGCCCGGCCGCTCGGCGCGGGACGCGGAACTCAACCGGGCTCCCAGGAGTTTCTACGGTGCTGTAGACGTGATCGACTGCGCATACGAGGAGTTCGCATGGCTCTGTGGGACCGCTTCAAGGAGTCCGCGTCGACGATGCAGACTCAGTTGGTGGCGAAGAAGAACGACTTGAAAAGCGGCGCGTTCCGGGATGCGAGCATGGCGATGTGCGCGCTCGTCGCCGCCGCCGACGGGACGATCGACCCGAGCGAGCGGCAGCGGGTCGCCCAGCTGATCGCCACCAACGAGGTGCTGCAGAACTTCCCGGCGGACGACCTGCGGCGCCGCTTCGAGGAGAACCTGAACAAGCTGACCGCCGACTTCGACTTCGGCAAGGTCAGCGTGCTCCAGGAGATCGCCAAGGCGAAGAAGAAGCCCGCCGAGGCCCGGGCCGTGATCCAGATCGGCATCGTCATCGGCGGCGCCGACGGCGACTTCGACAAGACCGAGCAGGCCGTGGTCCGGGAGGCGTGCTTCACGCTGGACCTCCCGCCGCACGAGTTCGACCTCTGACGACCCGTACCCGGCCCTGCGACAGACGCCGGGGCGAAGCCGGCACCGGAGCCGGCGGCGGGGCCGGGGCCGGGGCCGTTCAGTGTGAGGCGGGTCTTCCCGGGGTCGGGCGGCCCATCCCGGGGGTCGCGAATCAGACCCTCCGAGATCGGAGCCCGCACCCCGGGCACGGGGGCAGGACGGTGCCCGGCGGCGCGGCCCCAGGGCCGCGGAGACGACCCGGGGGTTCGGGGACACGCCCGTCACGCCGTCCGGGCCCGCCTCCGTGGGCGGGTGTCAGCCGAGGCTGACGGACTTCAGCCAGGTCTTGGCGACGTCCAGCGGGTCCTTGTTGCCCGACTGCACCTGGGTGTCGAGGTCCAGCAGGGTCGCTGTGTCGAGCTTGGCGGAGACCGCGTCGAGCGCGTCGACGCCGTCCTTGGAGAGGGCGCTCTTGTAGACCAGCGGCTGGACGTTGGCGAACCCGAAGAGATTCTCCGTGTCCTGGAGGACGACGAACTTCTCCTTGGTGATGGTCGGGTCCGTGGTGAAGATGTCGGCGGCCTGCACGGTGTCCTTCGTCAGCGCCGCCTGGGTGAGCGGGCCGCCCGCGTCGAGCGCCTTGAAGGACTTGAACTCGATGCCGTACACCGACTTCAGCCCCTCAAGGCCCTGGTGCCGGGTCTGGAATTCCGGCGAACCGCCGATGACCAGGTCCTTCGCGACGTCCTTGAGGTCCGCGATGGAGGATTTGCCGGTCAGGTTGTACTTCTTCGCGGTGGCCGCGTTGACGGTGATCGAGTCCTTGTCCTGAGCCTCGGACGGCTTCAGGAGCGTCAGCTTGGGGTCGAGTTTGGCCTCGATGGCCGACGTGGTCTCGTCGGTGCTCTTGGGGGTGGCCTTCGAGTCGAGGTAGGCGAGCAGGGCGCCGTTGTACTCGGGCAGGACCGAGATCGAACCGTTCTTGAGCAGCCCGTATGTAGTTTCACGGCTGCCGATGTTCGGTTTGTAGGTGACCTTGATTCCTTTGGCCTTCAGAGCCTCGCCATAGATGTCGGCTATCAAGATGCTCTCGGCGAAGTTGTTGGAGCCGACGACTACCGAGTCGCCGCTCGCCTTGTCGCCGCCCTTGAGCGGGTCGCCCGACGTGCCATCGGAGGAGGAACAGCCCGCCAGCAGGGCCGTTGCAGCGGCGAGCACGACGGCTGCCGCACCTCGGTGTTTCCGGGTGATCCTGCTGGTGTGGGTGTTGGAAGTCACAATTCCTGTTCCGGACTCATGTTGGGGGTTTGGTTGGTGAACCACTTCATGGGACAACTCCTCACGATCCAATCCAGACGGTCTTCACTCAGTCAAGTGCCACCGGATCACCGATTGGATTCGATCCACGTTCAGCTGCGTTCGGAGAGCGGTCCGTTTGTAATGGATTCTTGATAAAAGGCAAGCTGATCACCCCTTCAAGGAGGCTGTAGTCTCACCGCAGTTGACAGAGGGCACAGCGGTGCACGGGTTTTCGTTCAGGCGTCGTTGCGCACCATTTCCGGGTCGGGAACACCCCGTACCAGGGCGATGAAGCCCTGTTCAGCGGGGTGAGGACGCCCCGCGGACGACACCCCCCATGAAGGAGGACCGGTGTCCACGTACGAGGTGGACGCGCCCGCCCGGCACGCCCCGCCGACGCGGAACGGGATCAGAGGCTTCGCCGTCCGCTGGTCCTTCCGGCGCAAACTCAATCTGCTCGTCGGTGTACCCCTCGCCGTGGTCGCCGCGCTCCTGTCGTACCTGATCAACGGCCTGGTCGAGCAGTCGAACACGGCACACTCGGCGGCGCGGCTGGTGCGCGACAGCGCGCAGGTCGCCCGGCTGGTGGACCGGGTGGAGGCCGAGCACCAGCAGGCGATCCTGCTGTCGGTACGGTACGAGTCCGGGGACAGCAGACCTTCCGCCGCCGCCTACCTCGCCGCCCAGAAGGCCGTCGACGGCCAGGTGCGGAAGGTGCTCGACGCCTTCGGCGACCGGCTGCCGGCGGGCGAGGCACAGGCCCTGCGGGAGGTACAGGGCCTGTCCAGCCTGCGCGACTCGGTCGAGACGGCCTATCTGCCGGCCGACAACATCGACCCGGCCTACACCAACGCGGCCGAGGGCCTCATCGACGGCCTCGGTCTGGACCGCAGCACCTCTCTCTCCACCACCTTCACCGGCAACCTGCTGGACTCCCTGCTGCGCGCGGACGCCGCCCACGCCGCCTTCGAGACCAGTGTGTTCTCGGCCACCACCGGAGACACCAACGCGCTGATCGAGTTCACCAACGCGGTCGGCTCCTACGAGCAGTACCAGCAGCAGGCCGACCGGTTCGGCCGGTTCGCCACCGAGGCGCAGTCAGCGGCGCTGGCCGGGATGGAGCACACCTCCGCGCAGAGTGCCATCGCCAAGTCGTTCGCCGAGTTGCAGATCGACGTCGGCAGCTTGCAGTCGGGCAGCCGGCAGGAGCTGAGGCGGGCGTTCCACGACGCGCTGGCCGGCTATCCCCACTACCCGGACCAGGCCGCCGCCCGGCTGAAGATCGTCACCTCGCTGATCGGCCAGATCGCCGGGCGCGCCGACGACACCTCCGGCACCGCCCAGTGGCGTGCCGTTCTGCTGCTGGGCTGCGCGGCGATCGGCTTCGCTGTCTGGTTCGCCCTCTCCGTGCTGGTCCGCCGCTCGGTGATCCGTCCGGTGCAGGCACTGACCGAGGCGGCGCAGGAGGTCGCCGAGGTCGCCGGCCGGGAACTCGCCCGGGTGGCCGACGACGACACCGAGGACGACGGTCCGCCGCGGCTGCGGGACATGCCGGTCACCGCCCGCGACGAGATCGGTGATCTGGCCGGGGCCTTCAACCACGTACAGACGACCGCCGCGGCGCTGCTGGAGCGGCAGGTGCTCAGCCGCCGCAACACCGCCGAGATGTTCGGCAACGTGGGCCGCCGCGTCAGCAATCTGACCGCCCGCCAGTTGGCACTGATCGACGCGGTGGAGCGCGGCGAGACCGACCCGGCCGTGCTGGAACGCCTCTATTCCATCGACCACATCGCGGTGCGCCTGCGTCGCAACGCCGACAGCCTGATGCTGCTGGCCGGCATCCGGGAGACGGTGCTGGACTCGGGTCCCACGCCGCTGACCAATGTGGTGCGGGCCGCGCTCGGCCAGATCGAGGGGTATCAGCGGGTACGGCTGTACGCCGCCTCGGACGCCATGGTCGAGCCGGACATCATCGGCGACCTCACCCTCATGGTGGCCGAGCTCCTGGAGAACGCTGTGTCCTTCTCGCCGGAGGGCAGCCCCGTCGAGGTGACCGTGCGCCGCGGCCCGGAGGGCGCGTACGTCGTCGTCGCCGACCACGGCCTGGGCATGAGCGCCGAGCGGCTCGCCGAGGAGAACGCGCGGCTGGTCCGCCGCGAACGCCTCGACCTCGTGCCGACCAAGGTGCTGGGCCTGTTCGTCGTCGGCACGCTGGCCCGGCGCTGGGAGATCGGAGTCGAGCTGACCCGTACGCCGGGCGGCGGTGTGACGGCCGAGGTGTCGCTGCCGAGCACGCTGCTGCTCAGCATGAGCCCGCTGTCGGCCGATGCCGCGGCGGCGGGCCCCGACGCAGCAGGCGGCAACACAGCAGCGGGCGGCGACACGGCCCGCCCGACGGCTCCCGGCCGAGCCGCCCCGGCCGCCCGGCACGCCGAGCCCGGCGGCCCTGGTGACCGGGGGACCGACGCCGTACCGGACGCACCCGCGATCACCGGCCCGCGCCCGGCCACGGTCGCCACCGGATCGTCCCTGCCACCCGCCACCGGGTCGCAGCGTCCGCCCGTCACCGGATCGTCGCGTCCACGCGCCGAAGGCGGCACCCCTTCCGAGCCGACGCCCGCGCATCCGGGCCGGGACGGCGCGCACGTCTCCCCCGGCTCCGGCGAAGGGCGCGGTCCGCTCCCCCGCCGGCTGCCCCGGCGCGACGTACCGCAGGGCGCCGACCGCGCCGCCGGGGCGGGCGTGGAGAATGCGGCCGTGACCCCTGGCATCTCCGCCACGGCCCAGGAGCGGGCCGCGACCCCCGAGCAGCGCCCGCTGATCCCCCGCGCGCGCACCGAAACGCCGCGGCCGGCCCCCCGCCCGGGGGACGGTTCCGCTCCCTCCCGCCCGCTGCGCCGGCGGGTCCGCGGGGCCACCCTGCGCGCCACCGAGGGTGCCGGGCAGGCCGTACCGCAGGCGGTGCGTCCCCGGGACGCGGCGGCCGAGCGGGAGGCCCTTGAGGAGTTCGAGGCGGCGGTGGCGCGCGCCCGGCTCGACAGCGACACCGGCAGTCCCGAACATCCCGGCGCGGACGCCGGGCACGCGGCACGAACGCACGACCAGAACCACCATCCGGAAGGAGCCGAGCAGTGAGCACGCCGACCGGTGACGCCCCGACGGGCAGCACCACGCCGACCGACCTGCAGGCCGCCGCAGCCGACTTCACCTGGCTGCTGAACCGTTTCGCCACCGAGACCGCGGGGGTGGTCGACGCGATCGCCGTCTCCTCCGACGGCCTGCTCATCGCCGTGTCGGAGCTGCGCGAGCGCGCACACTCCGAGCGGCTGGCCGCGATCGTCTCCGGCATCACCAGCCTGGCCGCCGGCGCCTCCGGCAACTACGGCCTCGGCGATCTCAACAAGGTCATCATCGATCTGGAGGGCGGTCACGTGATCGTCTCCGCGATCGGCAGCGGCGCCGTCCTCGGTGTGGTCACCGACAAGGAGGCCAAGCTGGGCAACGTCGCCTACGAGATGACGCTGTTCGCCAACCGGGCCGGGGCCGCGCTCAGCCCGCAGCTGGTGCTCGAACTGAAGAACAGCGTCGGCGCCGCGTCGGCGGGCTGACCGGCCGCCTGCCGAGACCGAGAGAGAGGGCAAAGGAACCCATGGCGGACGGCGCCTCGTCCTCGGGGTACCCGGGCTCCGAGCCGGTCGGCCCGGCGCCCGCCGTACGGCCGTTCCTGGTCACCGCCGGCCGGGTGGCGGACACCGCCTCCGGCCGGACGATGCCCGTCGAGACCCAGGTGGTGGCCACCGCCGCGGGTCTGGACGCACTCGACCGGCTCTCCTTCGAACAGCACGACATCGTCGCCGCCTGCCGGCTGCCGCAGTCGCTGGCGGAGCTGGCGGCCCGGCTGCACCTCCACCTCAACGTGGTCCGTGTGCTGGCCGACGATCTGCGCGACGCCGGTCTGCTGGCGGTGTACGTGCCCGACTTCGAAAGCACTCATGACCCATCCGTCCTGCGCAGGGTTATCGATGGCCTGCGGGCCATCCCCGACTCCCGAGGGGTACTCCGTGACACCGACTGAACCACTGGTCCACGGCTCTGCCGCGCACCCCGCCGTACGACCACCCCTGCCGGTGAAGATGGTCATCGCGGGGGGTTTCGGCGTGGGCAAGACGACGACCGTCGGCGCCATCTCCGAGATCGAGCCGCTGACCACCGAGGCCGCGATCACTGAGGTGGCGGCGGGCGTCGACGACCTCACGCACACCCCGCGCAAGACGACGACCACGGTGGCGATGGACTTCGGCTGCATCACCATCGACCCGACGCTCAAGCTGTACCTGTTCGGCACGCCCGGGCAGGACCGGTTCGGGTTCATGTGGGACGACATCGTCCAGGGCGCCGTCGGCGGGCTGGTCATCGTCGACACCCGGCGCCTGGACGACTGCTACGCGGCCGTCGACTACTTCGAGCACAAGGGCATCCCGTTCGCCGTGGCGGTCAACGCCTTCGACGGCCGGGTAGAGCACACCCTGGACGAGGTCCGCTGGGCGCTGGACGTCACCGACGGCGTTCCGCTGGTGGTCTTCGACGCCCGGGAACGCGGCTCGGTGCGGGACGCGCTGCTCGTCGTACTGGAGCTGGCGCTGGCCCGTACCGGAGGCTGAGCCTCAGCCGCGCCTGCGTACGCCGGGCGACACCGCGATCCGGGCCACGGCCCAGAACACCGCGAGCGTCGCCAGCGCCATGACGGCCACCAGCGTGGCGCCGCCCACGACCTTCTCGTAGTTGTACTGGTAGAGGCCGTCGATGATGTAGCGGCCGACACCGCCGAAGCTGACGTAGGCGGCGATGGTGGCGGTGGACACGATCTGGATGGCCGCCGAGCGCAGGCCGCTGAGGATCAGCGGGAGCGCGACGGGCACCTCGACCTGGAACAGGATCCGCGACTCCGGCATGCCCATGCCCCGGGCGGCGTCCACCGGGGACGGGTCGACGGAGCGCACCGCCTCGTACGTCGTCACCAGGATCGGCGGGATGGCGAGCACGACCAGCGGGATCATCACCGGGAGCAGGCCGAAGCCGAGCAGCACGAACATCAGCACCAGCAGACCGAAGCTGGGCAGCGCGCGGGCGGCGGTGGCGATGGACGCGAGGACGTTGCCGCCGCGTCCGGTGTGCCCGGTGAGCAGGCCGAGCGGCAGGCCGATGGCGGCGGCGACGGCGAGGGCCAGCAGCGAGTACTGGATGTGCTGGAACACCCGGGTGGGGATGCCGTCGTAGCCGTGCCAGTGGGCGCCGTCGCTGAAGAAGGCATTGATGAAGTGGAGTACGTTCACCGGACTGCGTCCTCCAGGGCGACCGCGGTCGCATCGGGCCGGGTCTGGGGGGTGGCCGTGGCGGCGCGGGCCTTGCGGGTACCGCGCGGCATCCAGGCTGTCAGCAGCAGTCGCACGCCGATCAGTACGGCGTCCGCGAGGATCGCGAGCACGGCCGTACCGACGACGGACATCCACACCAGGCGGGGTTCGTGGTAGATCATGCCGTCGTTGAGCAGGTTGCCGAGCCCGCCCTGGTTGCCGATCAGCATGCCGACGCTGACCAGGGAGATGCTGGACACCGTGGCCACCCGCAGCCCGGCCATGATCGCGGGCACCGCGATCGGCAGCTGGACCTGGAAGTACCGGCGCACCGGCCCGAGGCCCATCGCGGTCGCCGCGTCGAGGGTCTCCTGCGGCACCGAGCGGACCCCGTCCACGATCGCCGGGACGAACACCACCAGGCTGTAGACGGCCAGCGGGATCATCACGGTGAGCTCGCTCTGGCCGGTGTAGTCGATGAGGACGACGAAGAAGGCGAGCGACGGGATCGCGTACAGCACGGTGGTCACGCCCAGTACGGGCGGGTAGAGCCGCCGGTAGCGCACGCACAGCTGGGCGACCGGCAGCGCGATGAGCAGTCCGGCCACGACCGGCAGCAGCGCCTCGCGCAGATGCAGCCCGACCAGACCGAAGTAGCTGTGCTGGAGGTCACTGGGGATGTCGAAGAAGCTGCTCATCCGCCGACCTTCGCCTCACTGCGTCCGCTCGCGTGCGCGGCGCGGATCGCCTCGCTGACGACCTGCTGCGACACGACGCCGACGACGCGGCCGTCGGCGTCCACGCCCACGGCCCAGCCGGTCGGCGACAGCACGGCGCCGTCGAGGGCGGCGCGCAGCGAGTCGGTGCCGGGCACGAAGGGCCGCCCGTACGCCAGCAGCCGCTCCGGGTCGATCTGCCCCGGGGTGAGGTCGCCGGGTGCGCTCCAGCCGAGCGGCTTGCCGTCGACGCCGGTGACCAGCAGGTACGGCACGTCGTCGGCGGCGCGGGCGGCGATCAGCGTGGCGTCGGCGTCGATCGCGACGACCGGGGAGGTACACAGTTCCAGGTCGCCGGACGGGAAGAAGGAGAGGCGGCGGATGCCCCGGTCGGCGCCGAGGAAGTCCTCGACGAAGGCGTCCGCGGGCGCGCTCAGCAGCTCGGCGGGCGGGGCGAACTGGGCCAGTCGGCCGCCGGTGCGCATCACGGCGACCATCGTGCCCAGCTTGATGGCCTCGTCGATGTCGTGGGTGACGAAGACGATCGTCTTGCCCAGCTCCTCCTGGATGCGCAGCAGCTCGTCCTGGAGTCCCTTGCGCACCACGGGGTCGACGGCCGAGAACGGCTCGTCCATCAGCAGCACCGGCGGGTCGGCGGCGAGGGCGCGGGCGACGCCGACGCGCTGCTGCTGGCCGCCGGACAGCTGGTAGGGGTACCGCTTGGCGAGCGAGGCGTCGAGCCCCACGCGGGCCATCAGCTCCTCGGCCCGCGCCCGGGCCTTCTGCTTGCTCCAGCCGAGCAGCCGGGGCACCGTCGCGATGTTGTCGACGATGGTGCGGTGCTGGAAGAGACCCGCGTTCTGGATGACGTACCCCATCGACCGGCGCAGCGTGTTGACCGGCTGCTCCTGGATGTCGACGCCGTCGAGAAGGATGCGCCCTTCGGAGGGGTCCACCATCCGGTTGATCATCCGCAGGGTGGTCGTCTTGCCACAGCCGGAGGGCCCGACGAACACGGTGATCGAGCGGTCCGGTATCTCCAGCGACAGCCGGTCGACCGCCACGGTGCCATCGGGGTATCGCTTGGTAACTGAATCTATCCGTATCAAAGCGCCGAATACCCTTCGGGTTTGGCAGAAACTGGCCATTTCCGGCCACGGTCGTCGGTGCGCAGCCCGTTGCGTGGAGAGTTTAGACCGCGACTGTTTCAGCACTTGGGCGGGCGAAGGGCCGCCACGAGGTCGGCACCGGCCCGTGGTCAGAGCCCTGGACCGCGGCCGGAAGGCGCGACCGGGCAGCGATCGGAGGCCCGAACCGCGACCGGAAGCCGTGACCGGATCGTGATCGGGGCCCGAACGACGACGCAAAGCCGTGACCGGACCGTGACCGGAGGCGTGACGAGCACGACAGGAAGCCGGAACCCGGCCTTGCCCGGAGGACGTGACGAGTACGGCCGGAGGCCATGTTTCAGCGTGCCGGAACCGGTCCAGTGTTCCCGAAAGGAGCCAGGACACGTGACACCCAGGAAAACCTCCCCCGAAGCGTTCTTCACGGTCGCCCGCACCCGCGCCGATCGCCCCCGCGCCGACCCGGCCTGGCTCGGGAGGACGCCGCCGCACGCACCTGACGGCGGCCGAGGCACCGTTCACCTTGCCGGACCGCGCCGCCCCGGCGCCTTTTCACCCCTGCCGACCCGGCCGGCAGGCTCGGGCCACCTCGCCTCTGCCGACCTGGCCGCCGCGATCGGACCGGTCGACCACTCCTTCGAGACCACCGCGGCGGGCTCCGTGATGGCCACAGCCGTGACCGTCCTGCGGCCGGGCGGAAGCTGCGCACTGGTCGGCTCGGGCGGCGACGAACTCACCGTGCGGCCGTCGGCCCTGGCGGGCCGCAGCCTCCGGTTCGTGATCGAGGGCGACGCGGTGCCGCAGCAGTTCATTCCCCGGTTGATCGAACTGTGGCGGCAGGGCCGCTTCCCGTTCGAGCGGCTGATCCGCACCTACCCGCTCGACGACATCGCCTCGGCCGAACGCGCCGCCGCCGACGGCACCACCGTCAAACCCGTCCTCCTGCCGCACCATCCGTGAGGAAAGCCATGCACCAGATGACCATCGGCGGCAAAACGGTCCCCGCCGCGGACACGTTCGACGTGACCGACCCCGCCACCGGCGAACCCTTCGCCCAGGCCCCCGACTGCACACCCGACCAGCTCGACCAGGCCATGAACGCCGCCGCCGAGGCGTTCCGGACCTGGCGACGCGACGATCACACCCGCCGCGGGACGCTGCGCAGGGCCGCCGACGCACTGGAAGCAGCCATCGGCCGACTGGCCCCCCTCCTCACCGCCGAGCAGGGCAAACCCCTCAAGGACGCCCGCTCCGAAATCGCCGGCGCCGTCGTCTGGCTGCGCTACTACGCCGACCTCGAACTGCCTCGCGAAATCGTCCAGAACGACGGCCGCGGCTACGCGGAGATCATCCGGCGCCCGCTCGGCGTCGTGGCCGCCATCACGCCGTGGAACTTCCCCGTCACCCTGGCCATGTGGAAGATCGCGCCCGCACTGCGGGCGGGCAACACCGTGGTCGTCAAGCCCTCCCCCTACACACCGCTGACCACACTCGCCATCGGGGAACTCCTTCAGGAGGTGCTGCCGCCCGGCGTGCTGAACGTGATCAGCGGACGCGACCCGCTCGGTGCCCTGATGACCTCCCATCCGGTGCCCCGGAAGATCAGCTTCACCGGATCGACCGCCACCGGCAGACGCGTCGCCGCCGCTGCCGCCGACGATCTCAAGCGCGTCACCCTGGAACTCGGCGGCAACGACCCGGCCATCGTCCTCGACGACGCCGACCCGGAGCAGATCGCCGACCGCCTGTTCTGGGCCGCGTTCCGCAACAACGGCCAGGTCTGTCTGGCCGTCAAACGCGTCTACGTACCCGAGCACCTCCACGACGACCTGGTCGAGGCGCTCGCCGCACGAGCCAGGTCGGTCCGGGTGGACGGGGGAACCACCGAAGGCGCCCAGCTCGGCCCGCTCAACAACCGCCCCCAGTTCGACCGGGTGACCGACCTGGTGAACGACGCGCTGCGCCAGGGCGCGGTCGCCGCCGCCGGCGGCGCACCCCTCGACCGGCCCGGTTACTTCTACCGGCCCACCATCCTCACCCGCCTCACCGACGGAACACGCATCGTGGACGAGGAACAGTTCGGCCCCGCGCTGCCCGTGCTCGCCTACCGGGACCTGGACGACGCCGTGGAACGGGCCAACGCCGGCCCGTACGGACTGACCGCATCCGTCTGGTCACCCGATATGGACCGCGCCACCCAGGTCGCGGCCGAACTGGACGCGGGTCAGGTCTCGGTCAACGTCCACGGCCTCGGCGTCCGGCCCGACCTGCCCTTCGGCGGCCACAAATGGAGCGGCCTGGGCGTCGAGAACGGTCCTTGGGGCCTCTACGGCTTCACCGACCTCCAGGTCCTCACCCGCCCCGCACATTCCTGACCACCTCACCGTCAGCTCCGCGCGCGGGGCCGTCGTCCGGAGAACAGGGGGCCACCACGTCAATCGGGCCACGTCCGACAAGGGGCGACACGCAGCCGCGTCCCAAGGGCCATACTGCCGGGAATCTTCGATCATGGAGGACTTGATGAGCGTCACCGACGCCTACCTGGGCGCCGCAGAACAAGCCGTATTACTGCTGGAGACCCCGGAAGTGGCCGCGTCGTGGGTACGGCCCAGCGCATTGCCCGAGCTGACGGTCGGCGGCCTGGCCGGTCACCTCGCCTCTCAGATCTTCAGTGTCGACTCCGCCCTCCAGGAGCCTGCGCGGCCCGATGCACCGCCGATCCCCCTGCTCGACCATTACGGCCGAGCCGCCTGGATCGACGCGCCACTCGACGGCGAGGTCAACGCGGGCATTCGGGCCCGGGGCGAAGACCTCGCGTCCCAGGGGGCGTCGCGGCTGACGGGGCTCGCCCGCGCCTCGTACACGGAGCAGCGGGCCGCCCTCGCGACATGTTCCGGCGACCAGGTTGTGTTCATGCCGCAGACGGGCTGGGCCCTGCACCTCGACGACTTCCTGGTCACCCGGATGCTGGAGATCGCCGTCCACCTGGACGATCTCGCCGTCAGCGTGGGCCGGACCGTCCTGCCACTCCCGGATGCCGCCTTCGACCCGGTGCTCGTACTGTTGGCACGGCTCGCCGCCCGACGGCACGGCCAAACCGCATTGCTGAGGGCGTTGACCCGGGTCGAGCGCGCACCCGCGGCGATCAACGCGATCTGACCCACCTTGCGGATCTGACGGGTCGCGGACCGGGGGCCCGCGGCCCAGGCTGACCGGACATGCCGACGGGCCGGTGCATCGCACCGGCCCGTCGGATCGTACGGAGATTTCTGGGTGTCAGCGGTGCCTGGCGAGGCGCTTACGGCCTGCGAAGGCGATGGCCGCACCCGCACCGAGCAGCACCACGACCAGCAAGAGCATGTCCCTCATGCCGGACATACCGGTGTTGGCGAGCGAACCCGGTCCGGAGCCTGCCGGCGCCGGAGTGTTGGGCGTCCCGTGCGTCGGCGGCACCGAGGCCGGCGGCGTGGATGCCGACGGCGTGGATGCCGACGGCGTGGGTGTCGGCGATGCCTTCTTCGGGATGTACACGCCGGCGTCGATCGTGTGGTCGACCCCTCCTGGTTTCTTCGGTGCTGTGACCGGGGCGTATCCGTTGCACAGTCGGCCGGTGGTCGGCGGGGTCACGTTGGAGTCATGTGCCCGGTTGTCACCGGCCCGCGGCAGTGTGAACCGCAGTTTGGTGGCCGGCGGCTGGCCCGGCACGTTGCTGGTGTCCGCGGTGCACATGTCGAACTGCACCGTGTACTTCGCGCCCGGCGTCAGCTCGTACTCGGCGCCGACACCACCGAAGTAGTACTCACCGGCGGCATCGGTCTTGGTCGTGGCGACCTTCTTGCCGTCGGCGTCCAGCAGGTTGATCGTGGCGTCCGGCAGCAGCACCTGACCGGGGTCCTGGATGCCGTTGTGGTCGCCGTCGTACCAGACCACGTTGCCGATCTGGATCGGTGCGTTCGCCGCGGCGTACGCGATGTCGCCGAGGCCGCCGGCCTTGCCGAACCCGTTCTGGTTCGGGCCGACGAACTGGTACGCGTTGGCGGCCGGGTCGTTGCCGGGGCCGGCACCGGTGGCGATGTCGTAGTAGCCCGTCCCGTTGGTGATGACCTGGCCCGTCGGGTCCATCTGCGTGCTGACGACCCATTGCTGCTGCGGAATGTAGGCGACCGATCCCAGCGAGGACTCCTGGTGCGGCCCGGGCTGGGTCGCGGAGCCGCCGTTCGGGAAGAAGTCACCCGGGAAGTACTCGACGACGTTGCCGGACTGCGCACCGTTCTTGGTGGGGTCCGTGGAGTGGTTCGGGCAGCTTCCGGTGCCTTCCCACTCGTACCCGCCGTCAGGCTTGGCGCAGGCCATGCTGATGTCGCCACCGGACATGGCGTTCTGCGGGTTGTCCTTGCCCGGCCTCGGGTCCAGCCCGCCCCAGCTCACGGTGTCCATGAACCGGTCGCGGAAGCCGAGGACCATCGAGCCGTCTCGGGCGAACGCCATGCTGGCCAGCTCCGGCTGCGGATCGATCATCACGCCGCCCAGGTCCCGGTCGTCCCAGGTCTCCAGGCTGCTGTTCCACGGGTTCCAGTGGTTGTTCTGGTCGTAATTGGCCTTGGCGTTCCACACTTCGCCGCGCTCGGCGGTCAGCGGCTGGCTCAGCACCGTGGTGAACTTCTTGCCGTCGTAGGTGGCGACGACGGCCTTCAGGTCCGCGCGCTTCTGTGTGCTCTCCGCGCTGCACACACCCCCGACGTACAGAGTGTTGTTGTGGGTGGACAGGCCGAACGGCCGCCAGTCGGACGACGCCGCACAGCCCGGGTCGGGAATCGGCACGGTCGCCTCGGGCGCTGACGCCTCGGGGCCGGTCGCGTCGAAACTGACCAGGGTGCGGTTGCGCAGGTTCACCGCGTAGAGCGTCGAACCGTCCTCCGACAGGGTCAGGCCGCCGATGCTCTCCTTGCCCGGTACGTCGACGAACCCGCCGTCCTTGATCAGGTTGGCGGTGTCGTGCGGCGTCACCGAGGCGCCCGGCACCTTCGCGAACAGCTTCGGCGCACCCCCGCCGTCGGTCGGCACGGTGTAGATCGCGTCGCCGCCGTCCGGCCCGTACTCGGTGTACCGCCGGGCGAACTCCGACTGGAACAACTGCTTGCGGTACTTGTCGTAGGCCAGCCCGAACGTCGTGCCCACCTGAGCTTGGGTGTTGAGCACGTCCGGGCAGGCCCGGTCGGTGGGACAGTTGCCGCGGGCGTCCGTCCCGAACGCCACCAGTGCGCGGTCCTCCGTCCCGCCGGCGCCGCTCTGGACCGGCACGAAATAGCGGGAGTCCGGCAGCGTGTAGTCCGCCGCGTCCCAGACCCCGGTGACCACCGAGGCGTCCTTGCCGCCCGAGACGTCGACGAACGTGGTGAAGCTGTCGAAGTGGTTCTGCGCGGTCGAGGCGGGCGCCGCCCGCAGATAGTTGTTGTAGGGGGCCGGGACGGTGACGTCGACGCGGTACCGGCCGCCGGTCAACTCGCTCGACGGCGGCACGATGACCTTGCCGGTGGCGTCCGTCACGCCGGTGACGTGATGGCCCGCAAGGTCGGCGACGTCGACCTTCATCCCCCGCTGCGGCACGTCCATGGTCGTGTTGATCACGCCGGTGCCGAAGAAGTCCCGCAGCACCTCGACGGTCAGTGTGCCGTCAGAGGTCGATGCGCCGGCTTGCCCGGCGCCTGTCACGATCGTGCCTGTGGCGCCGCCCACCAGTAACAGACCGGACAGCCCCACCCACACCAGTCTTCGTAATGGCATGGCCTTCCTTCATCTCGTCCTGCACTATCGCCAATTCTGCAAACTCACTGATCAGCCTACAAGTTGACAGAGCGTCATGGGTGCGAAACAGGGAGTTTCGGGGGGCTTCGTTGGAGACCTGTTAGCATCGCGGCGCGTGCAGAACATCAACTTCAAGCGAGGTCTCCCGCGTCGCGCGGCAGACCAGCGCCACCGCCGGTGGCCACGGTTACGGTGGATTGCAGTCGGGATCATAGGCGTCGCGGCCGTCGCGACGGCCGCGTTCGCCCTCGTCGGCACCGGTGACGGCCCCACCGACCGGCGTGCCTTGACCTCGGACGAGGTGAACCGGCTGGCGATCACGCGGTTCCGCAACTACCAGGCGGGCGGCCGCGCGGTGACGATCACCGTGCCGAGCGCCGCCGGCGGGCTGGTCGTCACCGGCTCCGTCGACTACCGCGCCAAGACCGGTTACGGGGTGGTGCGCGGGACCGGTCGCGACACGTCCAGCGACGGGCTGATCGAGTGGACGGCCACCGCCGTCCGCGTCCACCCCATGACGAACCCCCCGGCGACCGCACCGACATCGCCACCCGCGTCCGGTTGGTACAACCGTCCGATGCAGACGTCCGGCATCGCCCTGGACAGTGCGCTCGGCATCACGCTCGGCCTGGGCAGCGACCGGCCGGACAACGCCGAACTGCTCCCGCAGAACGGCGCCGCATGGGTCGGACGCGAGCAGGTGCACGGCCGTCGGACGGATGTCATGAACGGGCCGGAGGCGCGTACCAAGGCAGGTACGACGGGGACCGTGCGCTACTGGATCGGCTCGGACGGCACCATGTACCGGGTGCGGGCCAACGTGGCATCCGAGGCGCAGCCGGTGGTCATCGATTTCGACACCCAGAAGTACGTCCCCGTCACTCCGGTCCCCGAGGTCACACCGGCGCGGTAGCCGCCGCTCACGAGGTGCGCACCCGGGCACCGGCGGCGAGCAGTGACGGCGGGGGCAGCGGGATGTCCGCGGTGTCCGGCAGCTCCGGAACGGCCGGCACCGCGGTGGCGCCAGTGGTGGTGGCATGCGGGAACTGCGGCTGCGCGGCGGGTTCGGCCACGTCGGTGAACGGGATGCCCGCGGGCGCCGCCGGGTTCGACCAGGTGCCGGACGGCGTGGCCGAGGTGCCGGGGACCGGGCAGGCCGCGGTCGCCGCGAGCCGTGCGGGCACGGTCGTCCGAAGCGCGTTGCCCTGCACGCAGTTGCCCCGCCCGCGGGTGGCGGTGGGGAACGTCCAGCCGATGTCGACGCCGTTGGCGGTGAAGGTGTTGTCCGTGATCCGGTTGCCGTTCGCCGGGATGTCGGCGGTCGCGGTGATCACGAGCCCGGCGTTGGTGTTGCCGGTGATCCGGTTGCGGAGGAACCGGTTGTCGCTGCCGCCGTCGACGCCGACGCCGATGCCCCAGCCTCCGTCGGCCTGTTCGGGGGTCTGCTTCTGCTGGTTGTCCGCGATCAGGTTGCCGGCGATGACGGCATCGCGCTGCGGGAGCAGTTTCTCCTGGTGGTCGGAGTTGGTGGTCAGTCCGACGCGGTTGCCGACGAAACGGTTGCCGACCACGTACATGTCGCCACTGGCGTTGGTGCCTTCGTAGCCGACCGCGTTGAGTTCGGAGACGTTGTCCCGCACCACGACGCGGCACGGCTTGCACTGTCCGACGTAGATCCCCGAGTCGGCCCCGCCCGATGTGTAGGAGTGCTCGATGACGCCGTTCTGCGCGGAGAACGCGTAGATGCCGTACAGGCCGTTGCGGGTCGCGGTCACGTACGAGACCTGGAACGACTTCAGCAGGGTGACGGGCTCGTCGCCGGTGTCGTAGCCGCCGCTGTGCCCCGGCAGACCGGCGACCGCCGCCGCCGAACCGGTGACCAGCACCCCGTTCTGCGTGTTGTTCCGCACCGTCAGGTTCTGCACGGCCACCCAGGGCGCCGCGACGACGACGCCGTTCGGCTGCTGCAACCGCCCGTCGATGACGACCTTGTCCCGGGAGGCGCCGCGCAGAGTGACACCGGCCGTGTCGATCTTCACCGACTCGTGGTACACACCCGGCGCGACCAGTACCAGGTCACCGGCCCGGGCCAGGGACACCGCGGCCGAGATCGTGGGGGCGTCGGCAGGCACCCGGATCGTCACATGCGCACCGGCGGGCCGCCGGCCCTCGTCCGATCCGTCATCGCCGCCGCCACCGCCGCAGCCGACCACGAGCGTCAGTACGCCCAGTACCGCCGCCATCACGCGCAGAGAGGATCGAGACATGATCCCAGTCTGGCATGACGACGAATTCCCCGCCGGAATAGGGGGGTTGGGCGTCGGCCGCGATTCGGGTGTGGCACTCTGCACACCATGCACCGAGCCGATCACCCCCTGTCACGCCGCGCGTTACTCGATGTCACCGGCGTCGTGGTGGCCGCCGGTCTCACCGCCGGGTGCACCTCGGACTCCGCCCGGCCGGGCCGGCCCGCGCCTTCCGCGGCGGACACGCCGACGCAGGTTCCGGCGACGGGCCGGCACCAGGCGGGCGTCACGCTCCCCCATACGGCCCAGCGCAACCTGCTGGCCGTGGTGGCCGACCTCGATGCCGCCGTGGCGCCCGGTCCGCTCCTGGCCGAACTCGGCCAGGCCATCCGCACCCTCACCGCGGGGAACGACCCGCGGCTGCTGGGCCTGCCGCCGGGCGACCTGACCGTGACCGTGGGCGTGGGCCCGCGGCTGGTGCGCGCGGCCGGTGCCTCGCTGCCCGGCGCCACCGACCTCCCGCGGTTCTCCCGCGAGCGGATCACCCCGCAGGCACGCGGCGGTGACCTGCTGCTCCAGATCTGCGCCAGCGACGCGCTGCTCGTACCGGTCGCCGCCGCCGCGCTCCTGGACCAGACCCGTGACCGCATCCGCGAACGCTGGCGGCAGTCCGGGCACCGCGGTACGAACGTGCCCATCGGCAAGGGCCTCACCGCGCCGCGCAACCTGCTCGGTTTCATCGACGGCATCGTCGGCCCGCACACGAGCGCCGAACAGCAACGCGACCTGTGGCTGGCGGGGCCCCCCGCGGTCGCCGGCGGCACCATTGCCGTACTGCGGCGCATGGAACTCGACCTGCCACGGTTCGCCGCCCTGTCCGTCGCCGAGCAGGAGGCGGTCTTCGGGCGGCGCAGGGCCAGCGGCGCACCGCTCTCCGGCGGTTCCGTCTCCTCGGGCCCGGAACTCGGCGCCAAGACGCCCGACGGGCGCTATCTCGTCCCTGTGGACGCCCATGTGCGCCGGGCGCACTCCGCCATGGTGGGCGCCGGCCTCATGCTCCGCCGTTCCTACAGCACCGACGAGCCCGCTCCCGGCCTGCTCTTCATCAGCTTCCAGAACGACTTGCGGACCTTCACCGCCACCCTCACCCGCATGGACACCTCCGACGCACTGCTGCCGTACACCACGACGACCGCCAGCGGGACCTTCCTGATCCTCCCCGGCTTCGACCGGAAGCGCCCGCTCGGTTCCCAGTTGTTCGGCTGATCGCCGGGTGGCCGTGGCTCCGGCGTGATCGGGCGGCTGCTCGGCACACTCGGCACACTCGGCACACCGGGTGCCGCCCAGGTCGCGGGCGCCTGCGCGGGTGGGCGGGAGGTCGAACAGGCGGCGGGATCGAGCGCCTCCTGCTGCCCCGTTCGGGGATCAGGCGGGTTTCACCAGTCCCGTGTCGTAGGCGAAGATCACCGCCTGTACCCGGTCCCGGGCGCCGATCTTCGCCAGCACCCGGCTCACATGGGACTTGACCGTGGACTCGGCGAGACACAGCCGTTCGGCGATCTCGGTGTTGCTCCAGCCGGTGGCCATCGCGATGAGGACCTCACGTTCGCGTTCCGTGAGAGCGGTGAGGCGGTGTTCCTGTCCGGGGGTCCGGCCCGGCATGCGTTCGGTGAACGCGTCGATGAGCTTGCGGGTCAGGCCGGGCGCGATGACGGCGTCCCCGGCGGCCACCGCCCGGATGCCGGCGACTAGTTCATCGGGCAGAGCGTCCTTCAGGAGGAAGCCGCTGGCACCGGCGCGCAGCGCGTCGTACGCGTACTCGTCCAGGTCGAAGGTGGTCAGCACGAGGACCCGGGAGCGTCCGCCGGAGTGGACGATGCGGCGGGTCGCCTCGATGCCGTCCATGCCGGGCATACGGACGTCCATCAGCACGACATCGGGGCGGAGTTCAGCGGTCATCCGGACCGCCTCGGCGCCGTGGGTGGCCTCGCCGACCACGCTCAGGTCGGCGTGCTGCTCCATGAGCATGCTGAAGCCGAGCCGTTGCAGGGCCTGGTCGTCGACGATGAGGACGGTGGTCATACGGGTCTGTTCTCCGTGGGTGCCGAGGTGTTGGCGATCAGAAGTCGGGCGTGCACGGTCCAGCCGCCGCGGTCGTTGGAGCCGGCGGTGACGCTTCCGCCGTACAGCGCGGCCCGTTCGCGCATGCCGACCAGGCCGCGGCCGTCGGTGTCGACCTGTGCGGTGTCGACCTGTGGGGAGAGGGACGGCCCGGTGTCCTCGACCGTGAGGTCCACGGCCGTGCCGTCGACGGCGATCGTGACCTGGACGGTCGTATCGGGCGCCGCGTACTTGAGGGTGTTCGTCATCGCCTCCTGGACGACGCGGTAGACGGCGAGTTGGAGACCGGGCGGCAGGCCGGCCGGGCGGCCCTCGGTGTGCAGGGTGACGGCGGGGCCGGCGGCGCGGACCCGTTCCAGCAGCGCGTTCAGGTCGTTGAAGCCCGGCTGAGGGGCGAGCGGGGTGTCCTCGGCGGCGGTCTTCTCGTCGTCGCCGATGACGGAGAGGAGACGGCGCAGTTCGGCCAGGGCGCCACGGCCGCTGTCGGCGATGATGCGCAGCGTCTGGGCACCCCGTTCGGGTTTCGCCTCGGTCAGTCCGGCGGCGCCGTTCGCGAGGCCGACGATGACGGCGAGGGTGTGGCCGAGGATGTCGTGCATCTCGCGGGCGACGCGGGAGCGTTCGGCGGCGGCGGCGAGGCGGGCGCGCTGGTCGCGCTCGATCTCCAGGCGGACGGCACGTTCTTGCAGGGCGACGATGTAGGCGTTCACCACTCGGCCGACCACGCCCGCCGCGGCGACCGCCGCCACCAGGAGCGCCTGGACGGTCGCCACCACCGGAGTCTGCAGTCCGGTCGTCCGGCCGTCGCTCTGGGCGATGCTGATGAGCGACGTCTGCGTGATGGCCACCGTCACGCAGACCGCCAGTTGAACGGGCCGGACCGCGCGGCCCGCATTGAGCAGCGCCGCCACCCGCGCGGTTTCGGCCCCCGTGGAGGTGTCCAGGGCCAGGGCGACCACCGAGACCACGGAGGTGATGGCGAAGGTCAGGAGGGGCCGCTGCTGCCGCCACAGCAGCGGGAGGCAGAAGGCGACCGTCAGCACCAGCATTCCCGGCAGGCCGGGCTTGGCGCCGTCGGCCGCGTCCTGCAGGGCCGGGATCCCGAACAGCCCGCACATCAACGGCGCGGTCCAGCGTCGGATCCACGGATGGTCCAGGTCCGCCTGTCTCATGCGCATGAGCCAGCGCAGGACCGCGACGTCCGAGCGTCGCTCTGCCCCGCCCAGCAGCGTCTCGGGCGTGACGGACGACGCCGAGGGGCGGGCTGCGGTCATTGCGGTCACGTCGTACACCTTCTCGATGCAGGTGCCGCCCGCGGCCCCGGGAGGAGGAGGGGTCTGCGGGCGGCGCCGGTGGAACAGCCAGGGGCGGCGGTACGCCCCGCTGCGGATCGTACGGCCGGCCGTTCAGCTCTTTCCGGTGGGCACGGGTGTGCGCGGGACGGTGGGCTCGGGGTGGTCGTCGAGCAGGTGCCGCAGTTCCTCGCCCTCCACGTCCACGCGGGGCAGCAGCCGGTCCAGCCTGCCGGGCAACGACCAGGCGCGGTCGCCGAGCAGGGCCATCACCGCCGGTACGACGGTCATCCGCACCACGAAGGCGTCGAGGAGAATCGCGGCGGCGAGGCCCAGGCCCATCGACTTGATGATCGCCGCGTCGCTGAAGACGAACCCGGCGAACACGGAGATCATGATGACCGCGGCGGCCGTGACCACCCGGGCCCCGTGCCGGAAGCCGGCGACGACCGCCTCCCGCGGCCCGGCCCCATGGACGTACTCCTCCCGCATCCGGGTCACCAGGAAGACCTCGTAGTCCATCGCGAGTCCGAACACCACGCCGACCATGAAGATCGGCAGGATGCTGACGATCGGGGCGGTCTGGTCGACGCCGAAGACGTCCGCGAACCAGCCTTTCTGGAAGACGGCGACGACGACACCGAGGGTCGCGAGGATGCTCAGCAGGAAGCCGACGGCGGCCTTGAGCGGGACCAGGAGCGAACGGAACACCAGCATCAGCAGGATCAGCGCCAGGCCGACGACCACGCACAGGTACGGGACCAGGGCCGCGCTCAGTTTGCCGGAGATGTCGATGTTGAGGGCGGTGGTGCCGGTGACCATCAGTTCGGCGCCGGTGTCGTCATGGAGGGCCGCACTCCGGTCGCGGATCCCGGAGACGAGGTCGACCGTCTTCTGACTGCTCGGGGAGGAGCCCGGGACGGCGCGGAGCAGGGCCACGTCGCCGGTCTGGTTGAAGGCGGCCGGGCTCACGGAGGCGATGTCGGGCAGGTCTTCGAGCAGCCTGGACGCGTCCTTCGCGGCGGCCTTGGGGTCGTCGCTGTGGCGGGCGTCGAGCACGACCGTCAGCGGACCGTTGAAGCCGGCGCCGAACCCCTCGCTGACGGTGTCGTAGGCGATGCGCTGGGTGCTGCCAGGGGCGGCCGTCGAGTCGTCGGGCATGCCGAGTCGGAGCGACAGGGCGGGAGCGGCGAGCAGGAGCAGACCGGCCACCGAGGCGCCGAGGACCTTGACCGGGTTGCGCAGGACGAACGTCGCCCAGCGCACGCCCATCGGCTCGCGTTCGCCGCGCTCGACGGCCCGCATCCTTCGGGTCCGGTACTTTCCGGCCGAGATCCGCGGCCCCGCGAAGCCGAGCATCGCGGGCAGCAGGGTCAGTGCGATGACGACGGCGACGACCACCGCGAACGCGGCGCCGAGCCCGATGTCGGTCAGGACCTTGATGCCGATGACGCTGAGTCCGACCAGAGCGATGACCACGGTCATCCCCGCGAACACCACCGCCGAACCGGCGGTGCCGAGCGCCCGCCCGGCGGCCTCCTCCGGTGCCCGGCCCGCCTTCAGCTCGCTGCGGTAACGGGAGACGATGAACAGGGCGTAGTCGATGGCCACGGCCAGGCCCAGCATCAGCGCCAGGGTGCTCGTGTTGGAGCTGAGGTCGATGAAGGAGGTCGCGACGGTGATCCCGCAGACCGCCATCCCGACCCCGAACAGCGCGGTCAGCAGCGGCAGTCCGGCCGCGATCAGCGAGCCGAAGGTGATGACCATGACGACGGCGGCGATCAGGATGCCGATCAGCTCGGACGCGCTCTGGTGGTTCTCCTCGGCGACGGCTGATCCGCGCATGCTGACTTCGAGGCCCGCGTGCCCGCCTTTGGCGGCGATGTCCGCCAGGTCGTCGCGGGCCCGTTCGGTGACGTCGGCCTGCGGGACGTCGTACGTCACCTGCGCATAGGCGATCGTGCCGTCCTTGCTGACGGCGCCGCTGGTGTACGGGTCGGCGACCTGGGCCACCTGGTGCGCCGCGCCGAGGTCGGCGACGAGGGACTCGATCTCGGACTTGTGGGCACCGGACGTCAGCTTCTGTCCGTTCGCCGTCTTGAAGACCACTTCAGCCGTGGCCGCGTCGGCCGACGCCTGCGGGAACTCCTTCTTCAGCAGGTCCGTCGCCTGCTGGGACTGGGTGCCGGGGATGCTGAAGCTGTCCGTCGTACTGTTCGACACGGTGGCCGCACCCAGGCCGACGACCGCCAGTACGGCGATCCACAGTGCGAGGACGAGCCGTCGTCGCCGGAACGAGAACCGGCCCAGCCGGTAGAGAAACGTTGCCACGGAGTACTCCCGGAAGGGCAGGCTGCAGACGATGGCGGGCCGTGTTCCGGCCCAT
Organism: Streptomyces sp. NPDC006012; assembly: GCF_042871185.1. Lineage (NCBI taxonomy): Bacteria > Bacillati > Actinomycetota > Actinomycetes > Kitasatosporales > Streptomycetaceae > Streptomyces > Streptomyces sp. NPDC006012. The sequence continues at coordinate 207,484 of NZ_JBIAIE010000007.1, read as the reverse complement.
GCATCACGCTACGAACGCCTGAGCACCCAACCGTGAGTCCGGGGAGGTGAATGAGGCCCGGGCAGCGGTACCACGGTGCCATCCGCCCCTCATCCGCGAGGAGTACGCCTGATCCGCAAGGCCCAGGCCGCAGATGCGCCTCGGCGTTTCCACTCTCCTGGCTGCGAACGGAATCAGCCTGCGGCCGCGTCCCCCGCTCACGTCCCCTCAAGCAGCGTTCCCGTCATTGGATCTCGACCTGCCGGAGAGCAGTGCCCCGTTCGACTTCCGCAGCGCGGCCCTCTGTCTGCGGTCCGCGGCGGTGGCACCGACGCCGGCGCCGTTCTTCCAGACCGTCTGACACGAGCGGGAGCGAAACACGTGATGCCCGCACAGAATCCATGTGCGGGCATCAGTCAGGCGCCGTCAGCCGACTGCGCTCAGCCCTCGTCCGGCACCAACCGCAACGAGATCGAGTTGATGCAGTACCGCTGGTCCGTGGGCGTGGGATATCCCTCCCCCTCGAACACGTGCCCAAGATGCGACCCGCACCGAGCGCACCGCGCCTCCGTCCGCACCATCCCGTGCGAGCGGTCCTCCAGGAGTTCCACCGCGTCCGAGTCCCGCGGGTCGTAGAAGCTCGGCCAGCCGCAGTGGGACTCGAACTTGGTGTTCGAGGTGAAAAGTTCGGCGCCGCAGGCGCGGCAGGAGTAGACACCGGTGGTCTTGGTGTCCGTGTACTCACCCGTGAACGCCGGCTCGGTGCCGGCCTGGCGCAGCACGGCGTACTCCGCCGGGGTCAGCTCCGCGCGCCACTGCTCGTCCGGCTTATCGATGTCGTACGACATGAGCGTCAGCCCCTTCACTACTACGACAGGTGCTCCAGAATCCGTGGGCCCAGGTCGGTCACGTCACCCGCGCCCATGGTCAGAACGAGATCACCGGGCCTCGCCATTCCCGCGATCGCGGAGACGGCCCCGGCCTGGTCGTGGACGGCGGTGACGTCCGCGCCGGACGTGCGTGCCGCCTCGATGATCAGCTCGCTGGTCACGCCGGGGATCGGGTCCTCACGGGCCGGGTAGATGTCGAGGACGGCCGAGGCGTCCGCGAGGGCCAGGGCGCGGCCCATCTCCGTACCCAGCTCCTGTGTGCGGGAGAACAGGTGCGGCTGGAAGAGGACCAGGATCCGGCCGTCCCCGGCAGCCGCCCGCATCGCCTCCAGGTCGGCCGTCATCTCGGTCGGGTGGTGCGCGTACGAGTCGATGAGCCGCACACCGGCCGCCTCGCCCAGCGGCTGCAGGCGGCGTTTCACCCCGGTGTAGGCGGCCAGCGCCGCCGCCAGCTCGCGCGCCGGGACGCCCAGGGCGACGCCCGCCGCGAGCGCGGCCACCGCGTTGTGCGCGTAGTGCCGGCCGGGCACGGAGACCGTGAAGGTCAGCGGCGTGCCGTCCAGCTCCACGGTGACCTCGCTGGTCAGTCCCTGCGGGACGACGGACAGGATCCGCACGTCGGCGTCCGTGCGCTCACCGTACGTCACCGTCCGTACCGAACCGGCCAGCCGCCGGGTCAGTTCCCGGGCGCCCTCGTGGTCCGCGGCGATCACCAGGGTGCCGCCGGGCACGATCCGGCCGGCGAAGGTCTCGAAGGACTCGTGGATCTCGTCGATCGAGGCGTAGTTCGCGTGGTGGTCGAGTTCGACGTTGAGGACGATCGCGACCTCGGGCGTGTACTTGTGGAAGCTGCGGTCCGATTCGTCCGCCTCGGCCACGAAGATGTCGCCGGTGCCGTGCAGCGCGTTGGAGCCGGGGGCGTCCAGGTCGCCGCCGATGGCGTACGAGGGGTTCAGGCCGAGCTGTGTCAGCGCCACCGCCAGCATCGACGTGGTGGTCGTCTTGCCGTGGGTGCCGGCGACGGCGATCGCCCGCCGGCCGTCCATCAGGGCGGCGAGGGCGTCGGAGCGGTGGACCACCGGGATGCCCAGTTCGGCGGCGCGGACCAGCTCCGGGTTGTCCGGGCGGATCGCCGAGGACACGACGACGCAGTCGGCGTCGTCCGCGAGATGTTCGGCCGCGTGCCCGATGTGCACGGTCGCCCCGAGCGCCCGCAGGGCCTCGGCGGTCGCCGACTCCTTGGCGTCGCTCCCCGCGACCTTGGCCCCACGCTGCGCGAGGATCTTCGCGATCCCCGACATTCCGGCGCCGCCGATGCCGATGAAGTGCGGTCGGTCCATGGCGGTACGAAGGCCGGCTGCCATGCGCGTGTTCTCCCCAGGTGCGATACGTCGACGGAGCGCGCCCCACCGGGAACGCGCTCCCAGCCTATTGCTTGGCGCGGACCGTGCCCTCCAGGCCCTCCAGGGGCGCGGGGCGCATCGGTCCGCGGATCCGCCGGATGGTGGTACACGGCCGTGGTACGCGGCAGACGTGGTCGGTGCCCTACAACCACCTTGCGCCCTCGCGCCCAGGCGCGCTCACGCCCCACGCCACCGCGCCCAGAAGCCCTGCTCGTGGCCGGCCCCGGAGGCCCGGACCCGGAGCCGGACACCGAAGCCCTACTTAGCCGTAGCCGAACCCGAGCCCACACCCGGATGCCGGCAGGCGGAGCGGACCGGCTTCGCCCCCGGGCATGCCGAGCCGGGAGCGAAACCGGGGCGAGCCGGGGTGAACAGGAACGAAGCAGCACGAGCCAGTCGGCTTCCGCATGCCCGAGCGGCAGCGCTACGCCTTGCTGTGCGAGAACAGCTTCAGCACCGGCACTCCCACCTTGTGCCGGGCCCGCGAGGCCCAGTCGCGATGGAAGAACTCCTCCACGTAGTGCGGATCGGTGAGGACGATCACCTCGTCGGCCCCCACCTCGTCGACGAGGGACTTCAGGGCGTCCAGCGGATGGTCCTCGACCAGCCGGCCCTCGGCCCGGCCGCCGACCGACCGCAGCGCGGCGAGGGACACCTCCAGCGCCTGCTCGGCGGGCTCCTTCGCCGCGTCGCCCTCCGGGGTCTCCCGTTCGCGGGCGGCGTCGTCGAGTTCGCCGAGGGCGATGTCGTCGATGGCCCGCAGCAGCCGGTCGGCCTGGTCGCCGCGCGGCTGGAGCAGCACGTGGAAGGAGACCGCTTCATCACCGTGCAAGGTGGTGACGAACTCCACGTCGGCGGACGTCAGGGCCTTCTCGATCATCAATACGCTTGTGAACACCAGCGCCCCATTCTCCTTCGAGGACCCTTCTGGCCCTCTCTCCTCCGTGGGCCGTGCCAGGCCCTGCGGAAACCATCCTGCCCCGTGTTCGCACGGGTCCTGCCGGATGTAGTGTGCCCGGCGGGGGCTAAACGGAACGGCACATTCCGCTGTTTTCAGGACCGCTGGTAGCGGGCGAACAGATATCCGGTCTCTTCCAGCAGGGACACCAGTTCGAAGCGTCGGGGCACAGCCACCGGGGGACCCCCGGCGATGCGCTGTGCATCACCCGCCGTGAGCATCGGCGCGAGCGTCAGGCACAGCTCGTCCAGGGCCCCGGCGGCGATGAACCGGCCGAGCAGCCGGGGGCCGCCCTCGGTGAGCAGCCGGGTGTGACCGAGGCCGGCGAGGGCCCGTACCGCGCGGGCCGGATCGACCTCGGCGCCGTCGCCCGCGATCATCACCCGGGCGCCCGCGCGCTCGGCGGCGGCGATCCGGTCCGGGGCCGCCGCGGCACCGGTCAGGACCAGGGTGGGGACCAGGGGCGCGGTGAACAGCGGGAGCGTGAAGTCCAGCTCCAGTCGTGCGCTGACGACTGCGATCGCCGGGGCCGGGCCCTGCCCCGCCGCTTCCCGGGCCGCCGCGAACTCGGCACGCGCGCGTGCCGGCCGGTACCCCTCCTGGCGTACCGTTTCCGCACCGACGACGACGACGTCCGCCAGCGCCCGGAGCGTACCGAAGATCCGCATGTCGGCCGGTCCGGAGATGGGCTGGGAGCGTCCTTCGTACTGGGCGGCGCCGTCCAGTGTGGACACCATGTTGGCCCGCAGCCAGGCCGTGTGCCCGCGCCGGGCAGGCTCGGGGTAGGCATAGGCGGCGGCCAGTTCGGCCAGGCTCCACTCCCGCTCCGCAAGATCGCCCGCGCCGCCGGAAGCGGGGCCGCCGGTCCCCTCCTCCCCCTCTCGGCCGGCGTCCGCGGCCATGGCCTGGGCTGCTGTTTCTTCGGTCACAGGGAACAGGCGTCGCATGCGGTGCAGTGTGGCACGGCGATTAACATGAGTAACCGTGTCGTCCTTCACCGCCGCCTCCCGACCCGGCTCCGCCGCCGGAGCGACCCCGCTGTCCCTGTGTGCCCGCGAGCCGCGCGTCCCCGCGGACCGGCTGGTCGCCGAGATGGTGCCGCCGCCCCGCTTCGACTCGGTCCGCTTCGCCACCTATCTGCCGGACCCGAACCAGCCCGGCCAGGCCGAGGCCGTACGGGTCCTTGAGGGCTTCGCCGCCGGTCTCGGCCGGGCACCCTCGGGCGGCGGCAGGCGGGGGTTCCTCGGCTTCGGGAGGTCCAGGGCGGCCAAGGTCCCGGCCGGACCGCGTGGCGTCTACCTCGACGGCGGGTACGGCGTCGGCAAGACCCACCTGCTCGCCTCCCTCTGGCATGCCGCACCGGCCGAGCCCGCGCTCAAGGCGTTCGGCACCTTCGTCGAGCTGACCAATCTGGTCGGCGCCCTCGGCTTCCAGGAGACCGTGCGCACCCTCAGCGGCCACCGGCTGCTGTGCATCGACGAGTTCGAGCTGGACGATCCCGGTGACACGGTCCTGGTGTCGACGCTGCTGGGCAGGCTGGTCGACGCGGGCGTCGCGCTCGCCGCCACCTCGAACACGCTGCCGGGCAAGCTGGGCGAGGGCCGGTTCGCGGCCGCCGACTTCCTGCGGGAGATCCAGGGCCTGTCCGCCCGCTTCCGCACGCAACGGATCGACGGCGAGGACTACCGCCACCGCGGTCTGCCCGAGGCGCCGGCGCCGTTCACCGACGAGCAGGTGACCCAGACGGCGTACGCCACCGAGGGTGCCTCGCTCGACGACTTCCCGCGGCTGCTCGACCATCTCGCGAAGGTGCACCCGAGCCGCTACGGCGCGCTGACCGACGGCCTGCGGGCGGTGTGCCTCACCGGTGTGCGAGCGGTGCCCGACCAGGCCACGGCGCTGCGTCTCGTGGTCCTCGCGGACCGGCTCTACGACCGTGAAGTGCCGGTCCTCGCCTCGGGGCTGCCCTTCGACGCGCTGTTCAGCGACGAGATGCTGAACGGCGGGTACCGCAAGAAGTACTTCCGCGCGATATCCCGGCTCACCGCGCTGACCCGGGACGCGAAACCCCTCGTGGCGGCCTGACACACGGGCCTCGGGGCAGCTCCGGCACCTCGACCTCACCCCTGAGACCGGGCGCCTCGGGGCAGTCGGCTATGTGGACATTCGCGGCGCGGCCCTTTAGACGATCAAGGCCCGTGGGTCAAGTACCGGGTTCACGCCAGCGACCCGCATTTTTCACGCTCTCCTGGACACGAAACGCAGAGTTAACCCTGCAAGCAACTTTGCAGGGTTAATGTGTTTCTTGACCATCCATTGACCAAGCCTTGGTATGTACTAGAGACGTGAACTGTCGAGAGGGGGCGCATGTTCCGAGGTAAGGCGGCCAGGGGTGCCCTGAGGCTCCTCACCGCAGCACTGCTCGCCCTGCAGTTCTTCGTGTGCGCAGATGCGTTCGCATCCGCGCACACATTCAGTCACGTAAAGGCCAAGGCTGATCGGGGACTTGAGTTTTCCGGGCAGCAGGCGCCCCTCAGCCCGGTGACGTACCGCATCACCGGGCACACCGCGGAACCAGGCACTCCGCCACACGCCCGTGACCACCGGCGAACCACCACCCCGGGATGGGCGCAGGAACGCCCCGTTCCCGCCCGTCACACGACGATCGCGCGCCCGCAGAGCGCGTCCGAAGCGCCGCGGCAGCACCTCCCAAGAGCCTTGAGAGCCCATACTCCGGCGGCACTTCAGGTCTTCCTCTGCTGAGAGACCGGCAGTCCCACCCACCCCCACAACCGTCGTGCAAGTCCGACGCGTCGTCATGACGCGCCAGGAGGAACCAAGACACCATGCAACCCCTCATCGACAACGCCCGTGCCTTCGGACAGCGCCCTGAGGAGTTCGCCGAACTCGCCGAAGGCCAGTCACCGCAGGTCCTGTTCATCACCTGCTCCGACTCCCGGGTCGTCCCGGCCCTGATCACGGGCGCCCGCCCCGGTGAGCTGTTCGAACTGCGCACCGCCGGAAACATCGTCCCGCCGTATGTCTCATCGACCCCCACCGCCGAGGCGGCCACCATCGAGTACGCCATCGAGGTGCTCGGCGTCCGCGACGTCGTCGTCTGCGGCCACTCCCACTGCGGTGCCGTCGGCGCGCTCGTACGCGGCGACGACCTGACCGCCGTACCCGCGGTGCGCGACTGGCTGGCGCACGCGACCCCGCGCCCGGCCGGAGCGGTCGCCGACCCCACGGTCGCCGAGGGCGTGCAGAGCCACGTCCTGACCCAGGTGCTGCGGCTGCGCTCGTACCCGTGCGTGGCCGAGAAGCTGGCCCAGGGGCGGCTCGCCCTGCACGCCTGGTACTACGAGGTGCACACCGGCGCGGTCCGGGCGCACGTCGCCCGGACCGACACCTTCGAGGCACTGTGAGCGGCGCCGTGACCAAGAAATTCCCCCATCTCAAGCAGGACTTCACCGCTTCCCTCGTCGTCTTCCTGGTCGCGCTCCCGCTGTGCGTGGGCGTGGCCGTCGCCTCCGGCGTACCGGCCGAACTGGGCCTGGTCACCGGCATCGTCGGAGGTCTTGTCACCGGGCTGATGCGCGGCAGCAGCCTCCAGGTCTCCGGTCCGGCCGCCGGCCTGACCGTGCTGGTCTTCGAGGCGGTGCACCAGTTCGGGCTGCCCGTGCTCGGCGTCATCGTGCTCGTCACCGGGGTGCTCCAGATGGCGATGGGCGCCCTGCGGCTCGGGCGCTGGTTCCGGGCCATCTCGGTCTCGGTCGTGGAAGGCATGCTGGCCGGTATCGGTCTGGTGCTCATCGCCGGGCAGTTGTATCCGGTGCTGGCAGCTCAGGCCCCGGCCTCGGGTCCCGGCAAGATAGCCGGGCTCCCGGGGGCGCTTTTGGACGCCTTCGGCGACTCGGGCTCGCTGGCCTCTCTCGCCGTGGGCTCGGGCACCGTCGCGGTCCTCGTCCTGTGGAAGCTCGTCCCCGCGAAGATGCGCGCGGTGCCCGGCCCGCTCGCCGCGGTCGGTCTCGCCGCGCTGGCGGCACTGCTCCTCGACCTGCCGGTGGCCACCGTCGAGGTGAAGGGGCTGCTGGACTCCGTCCAGCCACCGCCGCTGAGCGCCTTCGGCGAACTCGCCGGCCTCGGCGTGCTGGGCACGGTCGTCGCGTTCACCCTGATCGCGTCCGCCGAGTCGCTGTTCAGCGCGGCGGCCGTGGACCGGCTGCACGACGGGCCGCGCACCCAGTACGACAAGGAACTGGTCGCCCAGGGCGCGGGCAACACGATCTGCGGGCTGCTCGGCGCACTGCCGATGACCGCGGTGATCGTGCGCAGCGCGGCGAACGTGCAGGCGGGTGCCCGTACGAAGGCGTCGCGGGTCCTGCACGGCGGCTGGCTGCTGCTGTTCGCGGCCCTGCTGCCGGGTGTGCTGAACTACATCCCGATCCCGGCGCTCGCGGGCATCCTGGTGTACTCGGGCGCCAAGCTCATCCCGGTGCGGGCGCTGGCGGCGCTGTGGCGTGAGTCCCGGGGCGAGGCACTGATCCTGGCCGTCACGGCCGTGGCGATCGTCGCGGTCAGCATGTTCGAGGGCGTACTGATCGGCCTGGCGCTGGCGATCGTCAAGACGGCATGGGTGGCCTCGCACGTCAAGCTGGAGTTCGTCGACAAGGGGGCGGGCCCGGTCGAGGCGTATCTGTCGGGCAACGCGACCTTCCTGCGGCTGCCGAAGATCCTCGACAGCCTGGAGGCGCTGCCCAAGGACCGGCCGGTCCGGCTCGACCTGTCCGGCCTGCACCACCTGGACCATGCCTGCCGTACGGCGCTGGAGACCTGGGCCGAGCGGCACAGCGCCTCCGGGACCGAGCCGGTACGGCTCACGGCGGCGCGGTAACGCGCCCGTCTGGTCCGGGGCAGGGGCGTGGCCCCGGACCAGACACCGGGCATATCGTTGCAGGAGTGGACGAACAGACCTCTGACCGAGGGAGGTCGTCATGCTCCAGGAACTGGTGGGAGCCCTCGTGGGACTCGGTGCCGTCGGCGTGGTCTACCTGGCCGCGGCGGCCCGAGTGGTCAAGCAGTACGAACGCGGCGTGGTCTTCCGGCTCGGGCGGGTCCTGGACCCGGCCCGTACGCCGGGCTTCACCATGGTGATCCCGGGGGTCGACCGGCTGCGCAAGGTCAACATGCAGATCGTGACGATGCCGATCCCCGCGCAGGAGGGCATCACCCGGGACAACGTGACCGTGCGGGTCGACGCGGTCGTGTACTTCAAGGTCATGGACGCGACGGCGGCAGTGATCAACGTCGAGGACTACCGGTTCGCCGTCTCCCAGATGGCACAGACCTCGCTCCGTTCGATCATCGGCAAGAGCGACCTCGACGACTTGCTGTCCAATCGCGAAAAACTCAACCAGGGCCTTGAGCTGATGATCGACAGCCCGGCCGTGGGCTGGGGCGTGCAGATCGACCGGGTCGAGATCAAGGACGTGTCCCTGCCCGACACGATGAAGCGTTCCATGGCGCGGCAGGCCGAGGCGGACCGTGAGCGCCGGGCCCGTATCATCAACGCCGATGCCGAATTCCAGGCGTCGAAGAAGCTCGCGGAAGCGGCCCAGCAGATGGCGGACACGCCCGCGGCGCTGCAGTTGCGGCTGTTGCAGACCATCGTGGCGGTGGCGGCCGAGAAGAACTCCACGCTGGTGCTGCCCTTCCCCGTGGAACTGCTGCGCTTCCTTGAGAAGGCCCAGCAGCAGCCCGCGATCGGCGAAGCCGCCCCGCACGACGCCGAGCCCCCGCCCGCCAAGCCCGCGCCCGCCCGACCGGCACACGATGGACCGACGCAGACCGGACCGACCACGGGGGCGGCTCGCACGGGGGACGGCGCCGCGGCCGGCCGCACCCGCTCGGCCGGCACCCCGGCGACCGCACCTCCGCAGGCGGCGCCACCCCCGCCGACCGGCGGCGACCGGCCCCCGACTCCCCCGCTGCCCCAGCCGGCCTCGGGAACGCCCCCGGTGTCCACACCCACCCCACCGGCCTCCTGACCGGCGGATACGGCCTCTGAGCCGGACGGGGCGGGTGGGCCTGACGAGGCGGTGGGCTGAACGGGCTTGACGGGCCCGAGGGCCGGACGGTTCCTGGCCGCCGGAACGGTCCTGTCGGACCCGGCGGGCCGGACGGGGCCCGCCGGACCGGACGGCCCCTTGCGGACCGGACGGACGCGCGAGCCAGGGCAGCCCGGCCTCTCGCGCGCCAGAACCCTGCGGGCGGGCGGGCGATCACGCACGCAAGGCCGGGCGGGTGACATATAGGCACTTCACGCGCCAAGCAACCTGATACATACCTTCTTAAGTCATATCTTCTTACCGTGTTCACTCCTGTACGCCGAGTCGCCGCCCTCTGCGCCCTGAGCGCAGTCCTCGCCGCGTGCGGCACCGCCGAGACCCCGCACACCGCCGGCCCGGCCACCACGCCGTCCGCCCCCTCCTCAGCCTCGCGTCCGCCCACGCTCACCCCGGGTCCCGGCGGACTCACCCCGGTCTTCATGAACGGCCCGCGCACCCAGGGCAAGACCGTCGCCCTCACCTTCGACGCCGACATGACCGCCGACCAGGGGCCGCGCGCCGCGGCGGGCGAACACTTCGACAACCCGCAGCTCATCGCCACGCTGCGGACGCTGAAGGTCCCGGCGACCGTGTTCATGACCGGCCGATGGGCCGAGCAGTACCCGGCCGAGGCCCGGTCCGTCGGCAGCGACCCGCTGTTCGAGGTCGCCAACCACTCCTACAGCCACTACGCCTTCACCGCCGACTGCTACGGCCTGCCCACCGTCTCCGCCGACCGGATGCGAGCGGACGTCGAGCAGGCGTACACCGCCCTGAGCAAGGCGGGCGTGCCGCACCCGATGCCGTACTTCCGCTTCCCCGGAGGCTGCTACGACCAGCAGGCGCTGCGCGCCCTGAGCGGGCTCGGGGTCACCGCGGTGCAGTGGGACGTGGTGAGCGGGGACGCGTTCGCGACGGACGCCGACGCGGTCGCCAAGCAGGTGCTGGACGGGGTGCAGCCGGGGTCGGTGGTGGTCATGCACTGCACCCGCAGCGCCGCGCCGACCACCGAGCAGGTCGTACGGACGATCGTGCCGGAACTGCGTAAGCGGGGCTTCCAGTTCGTGAAGGTCTCCGCGCTGATCTCGGCGACCGGGCCGCGCCGCTGACCGGCCTACGCTGGAGGGCATGAGCGACGAGGAACCCCGCCCGACCGCCGGCCCCGGCCGGCCCGCCCCCACCGCCGGTCCGCCGTACGCGGAATGCGTGCTGTGCCGCGAGCCGACCGAGTACCCGCGGTCGCACCCGGGCATCACGCTGTGCCCCGTCTGCGAGTGGCAGGAGGCACAGCGGACCGCCTGCTCGGGCTGACCGGCGGGCGGCGGGCACCGGCCCGCGGCAGCACCGCCGCACGGCGCCGTAGGGTGGGCTGTCGTGAGCGAAGTTCCTGACTCCCCCGGTGCCCACCCCTTCCGTACCGAGCGCACCCCGCGCGACGAGGCCCCGCAGTTCGTGCTGCCGCTCGTCGTCCGGATCGAGCGAGGAGCACCGCCCGCGCGCACCGACGCCCTGGAGACGGCTGCCCGGGCGGTGCTCGTGCTGCTCGCGGACGAGCGGGCACAGGCCGACGGCGCGTGGGCGCAGGCGGTACGGGACTGGCAGGACGCGCGGATCCGGAAGGTGGTGCGGCGGGCCCGGGGCGCCGAGTGGCGGCGGGCCGAGGCGCTGCCGGGCATCACCGTCACCGGGAAGTCCGCCGAGGTACGGGTCTTCCCGCCCGTTCCGCTGGACGGCTGGCCCAAGGACCTGGCCCGGCTCCAGGTGTCCGGCACCGAACTCGACGAGCCGGAGCCGCCGGCCGGCCCGGACCCGGCGTACCCGGTGCTGTGGCTGAATCCGGGTGTCGACATGTCGGCCGGCAAGTCGATGGCCCAGGCCGGGCACGGTGCCCAGCTCGCATGGTGGGAGCTGTCCGACGCGGAGCGGGCCGACTGGCGGGACGCGGGCTTCCCGCTGTCCGTGCGCACCGCGGACCCGGCCGACTGGCGCGAACTGACGGTCAGCGAACTGCCGTTGGTACGGGACGCGGGGTTCACGGAGATCGCCCCCGGGCTGACCGTCGCGGCGGAGGGCGGCACCCGCTTCGCGCCACGGCTGCGCAGACGGTGAACGCTCACCTGGCCGGCTCCCGGGTCCCCCGGCAGCCGGGACAGTCGCACGGAGGAAAATCCGAACCGAACGGCAGGGGGGCGTCGCCCGGCACGACGGTCACCGTGCCGCGCACCTGGGTGACCGCGCCGTGCCGGTTCACGGTGCAAACCCGGATCGTCATACCGCTGCCCCCTCCAGCGGCCCGGGGCCCGGCGTCACCGTCCGCCGTTCGACGTTCCCTTGCCGGTTCGAGCGCGTCCGGCCCGGCCCGACGGCTCCGGTGCCGGCACCCGTCCCGCCGCAACCTCAAATGTTGCTCTGAAGAAGCCGGGAGGGGGATTCGTGCCTGGCCGGCCAGGCCATACCTCCGTCACGCCACCGCGGCAGCGGGGCGGCACGGAGGGGGACCGGCGATGCGGCAACTGGGTACGGGGATCGGCTGGCGGCCGGAGATCGCGGACGCCGTCGAACGCATGCCGGGCATCGACTGGGTCGAGGTCGTGGCGGAGAACGTGTGCCCCGGGCATCTGCCCGCCTCGCTGCGGCGGTTGCGCGAGCGCGGGGTGACCGTGGTCCCGCACGGTGTCTCGCTCGGTCTCGGCGACGCGGACCGGCCCGACGAGGACCGGCTCACCGCACTCGCCGAGCGCGCCACGGGGCTGGACGCGCCGCTGGTCACCGAGCACATCGCGTTCGTCCGGGCGGGCGGACCGCTGACCGCCTCCCCGCGCCTGGAGGCGGGCCACCTGCTGCCCGTGCCGCGCACCCGGGACGCCCTGGACGTGCTGTGCGCCAACGTGCGCCGCGCGCAGCAGGCGCTGCCCGTGCCGCTCGCCGTGGAGAACATAGCGGCGCTGATCTCCTGGCCGGGCGAGGAGCTGACCGAGGGGCAGTTCCTGTACGAACTGGCCGACCGGACCGGCGTACGGCTGCTCATCGACGTGGCGAACCTGCACACCAACCACGTCAACCGCGGCGAGGACCCGGCGAAGGCACTCGCCGAACTGCCGCTGGAGGCCATCGCGTACGTGCACGTCGCGGGCGGCTTCGCGCGCGACGGGGTGTGGCACGACAGCCACGCGCACCCGGTCCCGCGTGAGGTTCTCGACATCCTCACCGACCTCGCCTCCCGCGTCCGGCCGCCCGGGGTACTGCTGGAGCGGGACGAGAACTTCCCCGAACCAGCGGAACTGGAAGGGGAGTTGACCGCCATCAGGGCGGCGGTGGACGAGGGCCACGCCGACCTGGCCTGCACCGGGCCGCCGACGGGGGCGGGCGCGGAGGCGGCGCGGGCAGGCGCGGAGGCGGCGGGCGAGCCGCCCCGGGAGCGGGTCGCGCTCGCCCAGGCGGCGGTGCTGTCCGCGCTGGTCGCGGGGACTCCGCTGCCCGAGGGGTTCGACCGGGAGCGGATGGGGGTGCAGGCACGGGCGCTCGCCGCGAAGCGGGCGGACGTGGTGGCCAAGGTGGCGCCCGAATTGCCGCGGATCCTGGGGGCTCGCTACCGCCCGGAGTTCCTCGGCTATGCGCACGGACAGCCGATGACCGGCGGGTACCGGCGGGACGCGCTGGACTTCGTGGCGCACCTGCTGCGCGAACGGCGGCCCGCGGACGCGGCGGTGCGGCGGGAGTTGCGCGGGTGGTGGCGGGAACGGTCGGGCCCGGTGCCGCCGTCGAGGCGGCCTGTCGCGCGGGTCGCCCGGGTCGGGCGGGCGGCGCGGAGGGTGCTGACGCGACGCAGCGGCTGACGGTGGCCGTCGCTTCGGCGATCCCGGTCACGCCGTCCGCCGCGGCCTCCGCCACGCTCCCGCCCGCCGTCTCCGTCCCGCCGCCCGACAACCCCGGACCTGAACTGGCCCGGCATGGCCTGAGCTGGCCTGCCCTGCCCCTCCCTGGCCTTCCCTGACCTGCGCGGAATGGACCGTCGCGGACATGCAACGCTGCGTGCCGTTGACGACGGGGCCATGGTGTTCCGCAGACCCCTGGCATAGAAACACGTCATGTTCTGGGTGCTTCTCCTGCTGTTGGCCTGGGCCACGGCCGGCACGGCGTGTACCCGGCTGAGCCTGGCCGCCGTACGTGCCGCCGGCTCCGGCGCGCACACCGTGACCGTGGGCCGCGAGCGCGGCCTGACGCTGTACGAGGCCGCGTTCCTGTCCGGCGGTCCCGCCCGGGTCGCCGAACTCACTTTGGTCGCCATGGCACGGCAGCGACGGCTGCTGCTCGCGCACACCGGCTGGGCGACCGTCGTCGACCCGCGGGGCCGGGACGACATGGAGCGGTCGGTGATAGGCGCCATCGGCCCGGACGGACAGTCCCGCATCGCGCCGGTGCGTGCCGCCGCCGCGGGCACCGACGCCGTGCGAAGCCTGGCCGACGGACTCGTCCGCGCGGGGCTCGCGGTGCCCGACGGGGCCCGTACGACGGTGGCCGCCGGGATCCGCCGGGTGCGGGCCGCCGCCGTGGCCGTGCCGGCGCTGGGTACGGTCGCGCTGCTGCCGCCCGTACCGGCCGGGACCTCTCGTCACCTGATCGCCCTGTGGTTCGCCCTGCCGCTCACCGTGACACTGAGCTGTCTGGCCCTCGCCCGGTTCGAGGCGCCCCCCTATTCCCGGTGGGCCTCCCCCGCCGGGCAGCGGATGCTGGGCACGCTGGCCCGGCCGTACGGCGGAGCGGGCGACGAGCACACCTACCTGGCCTCCGTCGCCGTACGCGGTATCCGTGCGATCGGCGAGCCCGAGCTGCGGGCCGCCTTCGCCCACCGCGACCGGCCGCGGCGGGAGTGAAGCGAGCCCTCCGGGGGCGCACGGGGGGCATTGGCGACGACACCGCCGGGCGGTGCTTGCCTTCGCCGTACCACGAACGAAACTTCCCTTTTGTCGCCGCAGCGACGGTGCTGCCGCGCTCCGAAGGGATACCCGATGAAAGCTGCCGCCCTCTACTCGGCCGCCGGATCCTTGCTCCTGACCACCCTCGCCGCCGCCCCCGCGGGCAGCGCTCCGGGTGCCGCCGGCGCTCCGGCAGCGGCCGAGGCACGCGGTGCCTCGGTGGCCGCGGCCCGGGCCCGGGCCGCGGGCATCGACTTCGGGAAATGCACCGCCGAGCAGGACGCCCCGGCGAACCTGCGGTGCGGCACGGTCACCGTTCCGCTCGACTACGCGCACCCCGACGGCAAAAAGATCGAACTGACCGTCAGCCGGGTGCGGGCCACCCAGAAGGACCCGCGCAACAGCAAGCTGAAGGTGCGCAAGCAGGGCGCCCTCGTCTACAACCCCGGCGGACCGGGCGCCTCCGGACTGTACTTCCCGGTGATCGGGGTGCTGCCCGAGTGGCGCCGGATCGCCGCCGCGTACGACCTCATCGGCTACGCCCCGCGCGGGGTGGGCCACTCGGCGCCGCTGTCCTGCCAGGCACCCGAGCGCTTCCGCAAGGGGCCGACGGCGTCACCGACGCACCCTTCGAAGTCGTACAAGCAGGAACGCATCGCCCAGGCGAAGGCGTACGCGCGCGGCTGCGCCGAACGGTCCGGCAGCGCCCTGCGGCACTACAACTCGCTGAACAACGCCCGTGACCTGGACGTGCTGCGGGCCGCGCTGGGCGAGCAGAAACTGACGTTCATGGGCGCCTCGTACGGCACCTACTTCGGCGCCCTGTACGCGACACTGTTCCCCGCGCACGTACGGCGGATGGTGCTGGACTCGGCGGTGAACCCGGACCCGGCGCAGATCTGGTACCACTCGAACCTGGAGCAGTCGGCCGCCTTCGAGAGCCGCTGGACCGACTTCCGTGAGTGGATCGCCCGGCACGACGACGTGTACGGGCTCGGCACCACGGCCGAACAGGTGCGGATCAGCTACGAGAAGGCTCGGGCCGGGCTGTCCGCCGAGCCCGCGGAGGGCAAGGTCGGGCCGGGCCAGTTGCAGAGCGCGTTCCTGACGGCCGGCTACTACGACGACTACTGGCCGAGCCGGGCCGCGGCGCTGTCGGCGTACCTCAAGGGCGACCCGAAGCCGCTGGTCGGGATTGCCGCGCCGGCCGACGCTGCGGCTGCCGAAGCGGAGAACGCGAGCGCCGTCTACACGGCTGTCGAGTGCAACGACGCGCCCTGGCCGACCGACTGGGCGGTGTGGGACCGCGACAACACCCGGCTCGCGCGCGTGGCGCCCTTCGAGACCTGGGACAACGTGTGGACCAACCTGCCGTGCGCGTACTGGACGGCGCCCCGGCAGCGGCCCGTCGACGTGCGGACCGGGCCGGGCGAGCTGCCGCCGACGCTGATCCTGGCGGGCGAGCGGGACGCGGCCACGCCCTACGGCGGGGCGCTGGAGATGAACCGGCGGCTGGCGGGCTCGGTCCTGGTGACCGAGCAGGACGCGGGCACGCACGGGATCGCCGGCGGGCCGAACCCGTGCGTGAACGCCCATCTGGAGGCGTACCTGCTTCAGGGCCGGGTGCCGGGGCGGCGCGCGGCGTGCGCGCCGCGCCCCGAGCCGGAGCCGCGGAGCCCCGCCGACCGCACCGGACAGCAGCAGTCGCTGCGTGACGCGCTGAAGGGCAAGGCCGAACGCCCCTGAGGGCCGGCGCGGACACCGAAGGCAGGGCCCAGCACGTCTGAGGCCCGGCGTGGACGCCGAACGCAAGGCGGGGCGGGCGACCCTGACGGTGCGTCCGGGCCCTGCTGGACGCACCGCGGTGTCCCTGACGGTGCGGTGCGTCCGCGCGGGCTACGCCAGTCCCTCGACCAGTTCGCCGATCTCCTTGCGGCGCCCGGTGAAGAAGGGGATCTCCTCACGCACGTACCGCCGGGCCTCGGAGCCGCGCAGATGGCGCATGAGGTCGACGATGCGGTGCAGTTCGTCGGCCTCGAAGGCCAGGATCCACTCGTAGTCGCCGAGAGAGAACGAGGCGACCGTGTTGGCGCGCACGTCCGGGTAGCCGCGGGCCATCTTGCCGTGGTCGGCGAGCATCCGGCGGCGGTCCTCGTCGGGCAGCAGATACCAGTCGTAGGAGCGCACGAACGGGTAGACGCTGACGTAGTTGCGGGGCGTCTCGTCGGCGAGGAACGCCGGGATGTGCGAGCGGTTGAACTCCGCCGGGCGGTGCAGCGCCATGTTCGACCACACCGGGTCGAGCGCGCGGCCCAGCCTGGTGCGACGGAAGAGGTTGTACGCCTCCTGGAGCTGCTCGCTGGTCTCGGCGTGCCACCAGATCATGAGGTCGGCGTCGGCGCGCAGCCCGGAGACATCGTAGGTGCCGCGGATCGTCACGTCCTTGGCGGCGAGCTGGTCGAACAGCTCCTGGACCTCGTCCGCGTAGCCCGTGCGGTCGGCGGGCAGCACGTCCTTCAGGCGGAAGACGGACCACAGTGTGTAGCGGATGACCTCGTTGAGGTCCTTGGCCAGCTTGCCCTTGTTCGGGATCCTGCCGGACTCGGTGGTGGAGGCGTCGTCACTCATGCGTCCATTCTCCCGCTCCGCCCCGCCACGGCCGCACCGGGTCCGGCTGGCTCCGACCCGGGTCCGATCGGCTCCGCCCCGGCGTCCGCGAGGGTACGCAGGTCGCCGGCCAGCCGGTCCACGGCCGCGGCTGCGCTCGCGACGCAGGCAGGGATGCCCACCCCGTCGTACTGGGCACCGCACACGGCCAGGCCCGGGAGCTTGGCGACGTGCTCACGGATGCGGGCCACGCGCGCGTGGTGGCCGACCGGGTACTGGGGCAGGCCGTCGGTCCAGCGGGTCACCCGGGTCTCCAGGGGTTCGGCGGTCAGGCCGCCGGCCTGCCGCAGGTCCTGCCGGGAGAGGGCGACCAGGTCGGCGTCCGCGCGGCCCAGGATCTCCGTCTCGCCGTACCGCCCGACGGAGGTGCGCACCACCACGACGTCCGGGTCCTGCTCGGCGATCCAGCCCCACTTCTGGGAGGCGAAGGTGGACGCCTTGATGGTGTGCCCGTCGACCGGGGGCACGAGGAAGCCGCTGCCCTCGGGGAGGGCGACGGAGTCCCGGCGGTAGGCGAGGGTGACCAGGGCCATGGAGGCGTACTCGATGGCCTTCAGTTCGGCGGCGGCGCCGGGGGACTCGGCGGCCAGCAGGCGGGCGGCGGCGGGCGCGGGCACGGCGACCACCACGGCGTCGGCGCGCAGCACCCGGTCACCGGCGACGACGCGCCAGCCGCCCGCCGCCTCCCGGCGCAGCTCCGTCACCGGTGTCGAGGTCAGCACCGCGCCGCCGCGGGCCCGCACGTCCTCGGCGACGGCGAGCGGCAGCCGGCCCACGCCGCCCTCGACGCCCTGGAAGACCGGGCCGGTCTGCTGGTGCGCGGCGGCTTTCGCCTGGATGCCGCGGACCGCCTCGGTGAGCGAGTCGTGGGTCTGCGCGGCCTGGAACAGCTGGGGGACGGCCGAGCGCATCGAGATGCGGTACGCGTCGCCCGCGTACACCCCGCCCAGCAGGGGTTCGACCATGCGGTCGACGACCTCGCGGCCGAGCCGGGCGGCCACGTACGCGCCGACCGCCACGTCGTCGCCGACCTCGGTGCGCGGCAGTCCGGCCTCGCGCCCGACGCGGGCGACGCCTTCCTCGGACAGCACACCGGCCAGCGCGGACGCCGTGCCGGGAACGCCCATCACGTGTCCCTTGGGCATGGGGCGCAGCGCACCGCGGGTCCAGATCGAGGCGGTCGTGGTGGCCGGGGCGCGCAGCAGGCCGGACAGGCCGACCTCGCGCGCGAGCGCCACCGCCTCCGGCCGGCGGGCCAGGATCGACTCGGCGCCGAGGTCGACGCGTACGCCCGCGATCTCGCCGGGCAGCAGCTTGCCGCCGACCCGGTCCGCCGCCTCCAGCACCGTCACCCGCGCCCCGCGGTCCAGCAGCCGGTGGGCCGCCGCCAGCCCCGCGATCCCCGCTCCGATGACGACGACATGCCCCGTGCCCGTACCCGATCCGCTCATGGCTCCAGCCTCTCAGACACCACCGACGGTCCGGCCCGGGGCCGGGCCTCGCCGCCGAGCCGGCCGTAGGCCGGTGCCACGCGTCCCGCGCGCGTCCTGACCGTGACCGCACCGGAACCGTTGCGGCCAAACGTTCCGGCCGGGTGCGGCGTCGAAGGAACATCCGTCGTCACCACCCCTGGGGGGAATCGCCCATGCGCACACCACACCCCGTACGCCCGCTGTCCGTCCTGCTCGGGGTCCTGCTGCCGGCCGCCCTCGCGCTGACCGGATGCGGCGCCTCCGACACCGCGAGCAGCAGCGCCGACAGCGCTGGATCGCCCTGGCCCTGGGCGCGGCGCTGCCGTTCGCGGCCGTTGCGGCGCTGCTCGTCCTCGGGTGGCTGCGGGCGGTCCGCCCGCGGCTGCCGCGCCGCCCAGGCGCCGGTCACGACCGCCCTGGCCCCGCTGCCGACCGCGCCCCCGGTGTCCGGGGACACGGCCGGCCGGACGCCCGGCGACGAGGGCCGAGCCGACGACAAGGACTGAGCCGACGACGAGGGTCGAGCCCATGACGCGGGGCAGAACGGGCGCAGCCGGGAGGCAGAGCGGGCGACAAGGGCTGAGCGGCCCGTACCGGCCCTGTGCCCGCGGGCCCGAAATACCCCGTGCCCCGTAGCGTGTTCGCATGAGCATGAGCAGCAGCGGTGCGCGAGGCGGGACGGAACGGCTGGTCGTGATCGGCGGCGACGCCGCGGGGATGTCCGCGGCGTCGCAGGCACGCCGCCTGCGGGGGCCGGACGAACTGGAGATCGTGGCGTTCGAACGCGGTCATTTCTCGTCGTTCTCCGCGTGCGGCATCCCGTACTGGGTGGGCGGTGACGTGCCCGAGCGGGACCAGTTGATCGCCCGCATGCCCGAGGAGCACCGCGCGCGCCACATCGACCTGCGCATGTGCACCGAGGTCACGGAGATCGACGTGGACCGGCAGCGGGTACGCGCGCGTGACGTCGATTCCGGCGCCGAGTCGTGGACCTCGTACGACAAACTGGTGATCGCGACCGGTGCGACGCCGCTCCGCCCGGACCTGCCGGGCGTCGACGCCCCCGGGGTGCACGGCGTCCAGACCCTCGATGACGGCCAGGCTCTGCTGGACACCCTGGCGCACACCCGGGGACGCCGCGCGGTCGTGGTGGGCGCGGGCTACATCGGCGTGGAGATGGCGGAGGCGCTGATCAAACGCGGCTATGAGGTGACCGTCGTCAACCGGGGCGCGGAGCCCATGTCCACGCTCGACCCCGACATGGGCCGGCTGGTGCACCGGGCCATGACGGGCCTGGGCATCACCATGGTCGACGACGCGCCCGTCACCAAGCTGCTCACCGGGGACGACGGCCGGGTGCGGGCGGTGGCGACGGAGGACGCGGAGTTCCCGGCCGACGTGGTCGTCCTCGGGATCGGCGTACGCCCGCAGACGACGCTCGCGCGCGCCGCCGGGCTCCCCCTGGGCCGCCACGGCGGGCTGCTCACCGACCTCGCGATGCGCGTCCGGGGCCACCGGAACATCTGGGCGGGCGGCGACTGCGTCGAGGTGCTGGATCTGGTCTCCGGCCAGGAACGGCACATCGCCCTCGGCACCCACGCCAACAAGCACGGACAGATCATCGGCAGCAACGTCGGCGGGGGTTACGCCACCTTCCCGGGCGTGGTCGGCACGGCGGTGAGCAAGGTCTGCGACCTGGAGATCGCCCGCACCGGACTGCGCGAGAAAGACGCGCGCCGAGTGGGCCTGCAGTTCGAGACGGTGACCATCGAGTCGACCAGCCGCGCCGGCTACTACCCCGGCGCCGCCCCCATGACGGTGAAGATGCTCGCCGAACGCGGCACCGGCCGCCTGCTCGGCGTGCA
Source organism: Streptomyces sp. NPDC006012 (assembly GCF_042871185.1). Taxonomy (NCBI): domain Bacteria; kingdom Bacillati; phylum Actinomycetota; class Actinomycetes; order Kitasatosporales; family Streptomycetaceae; genus Streptomyces; species Streptomyces sp. NPDC006012. The sequence goes on along the minus strand of NZ_JBIAIE010000007.1, from coordinate 187,227 downwards.
GATCGTCGGCGGGGAGGGCGCGGCCAAGCGGGTCGACATCGCCGCGGTGGCGCTGACCGCGCGGATGACCGTCGAGGAGATGACGGCCCTCGATCTGGGCTACGCGCCGCCGTTCTCCCCGGTCTGGGACCCGGTCCTGGTGGCGGCGCGCAAGGCCGCGGCGAAGGTGGCGCAGGCGACGAGAACCGGCGCGGACGACGCCACGGCCCGCTGACCGAACGCGGACGACGCCCCCCGCACGCTGAACAGGCGCGGGCAACGCCCCTGCGCGCCGATCGGGGGCGGCGGACGGGGCGGCGGACAGGGGCGTCGGAGGGCACAGCACCCGCCGCCGGCCGCCCGGCACGGATTCCCTTGCCCGTGGCGCGGGCACTACTCCTGTGTGGTGATCCCCGTCCACGACGTGAATCCGGTGCGCCGCACCCCTTGGGTGACGTACGCGCTGATCGCCGCGTGCGTGCTGGTCTTCCTGCGTACGCCCGGCATGGCGGGTTCCGTGGCCGGCGGCAGCGATCTGGCACAGCTGTGCCATCTACAGGCGTTCCTCGACCATTACGCGGCGGTACCCAGGGAGCTGATCCACCATCAGCTGCCGCAGCTCGTCCCGACCGGCGCCGTGGGCGTCGGCCCGCAGGGGCCGGGCTGCGTGGTGGGCCCGCCGTCGTACGACAAGTACCCGCCGCTGTCGGTCCTCACCGCGATGTTCCTGCACGGCAGCTGGCTGCACCTGCTGGGCAACATGCTGTTCCTGCTGATCTTCGGCAACAACGTCGAGGACCGGATGGGCCACATCCGCTACTTCCTCTTCTACGTGGTCTGCGGCTACGCGGCCGGGTACGGCTTCGCACTGTTCAACGCGTCCTCCGGCGAGCCGCTGATCGGCGCGTCCGGGGCGATCGCCGGAGTCCTCGGCGCCTATCTGGTGCTGTACCCGAAAGCCAGGGTCTGGGTCCTCGTCCCGTTCCTGGTCTTCCTGCCGTTGCGGCTGCCGGCCTGGCTGGTGCTGGGCTTCTGGTTCGTGCTCCAGGCCGTGTACTCGTCCGGGCAGGGCGTCTCCGACGCCGGCTCGGTGGCGTACGCGGCGCACGTCGTCGGCTTCGTCGTGGGCATGCTGCTCGCCCTGCCGCTGCGGCCGGGCACCGTGCCCCCGCCCGAGCCGCCCCGGCTGCTGTTCGGCAGACAGGCCCGGCCCCGGCAGACCTGGCAGACGTGGTGAGTCAGCGGGCGGTATGCGTGTGCACGTACTCCGTGAGCCGGGTCAGGGCGTCCGGGTCGGTGTCGGGCACCACGCCGTGGCCGAGGTTGAAGACATGGCCCTCCAGACCGGCGGCTGCGTCGAGCACCTCGCGGGTCTTGGCCTCGACCGCCTCCTGCGGGGCGAAGAGGACCACCGGGTCGAGGTTGCCCTGGAGCGCCTTGCCGGGGCCGACGCGGCGGGCCGCCTCGTCGAGCGGGATCCGCCAGTCGACACCGACGACATCGGCGCCGGCCTCGCCCATGAGCGGGAGCAGCTCGCCGGTGCCGACCCCGAAGTGGATGCGCGGCACGCCGTACCCGGCGACCGCGCGGAGGACCTTGGCGGAGGCGGGCAGCACGGAGCGCCGGTAGTCGACCGGGGCGAGCGCGCCGGCCCAGGAGTCGAACAGCTGGACCGCCGAGGCACCGGCCTCGATCTGCACCTTCAGGAAGGCCGTCGTGATGTCGGCGAGGCGGTCGAGCAGGTCGGCCCACAGCTCGGGGTCGCCGTACATCATCGCCTTCGCGTTCTGGTACGTCCGGGACGGGCCGCCCTCGACGAGATAGCTCGCCAGGGTGAACGGGGCGCCGGCGAAGCCGATGAGGGGGGTCGGACCGAGTTCGCGGGTGAGCAGTCCGATGGCCTCGGTGACGTAGGAGACGTCGTCCGGGGTGAGGTCGCGCAGCTGGGCGAGGTCGGCCCGGGAACGGATCGGACGCTCGACGACCGGCCCGACACCGGGCTTGATGTCGAGGTCGACGCCGATGGCCTTCAGCGGTACGACGATGTCGCTGAAGTAGATCGCCGCGTCCACGTCGTGCCTGCGCACCGGCTGGAGCGTGATCTCGGCGACGAGTTCGGGGCGTGTGCAGGACTCCAGCATCGGAATGCCCTCGCGCACCTTGCGGTACTCGGGCAGCGAGCGGCCCGCCTGACGCATGAACCACACGGGGGTGTGCGGCACGGGTTCGCGCCTGCACGCCCTGAGGAAGGCGCTGTCGTACGTGGCGGTCGGCGGCTGGCCCGTGGGGCTTGCGTTGGCACTCACGACGGCAAGTCTCCCACGGCCCCGGACCCGGCATGGCCATGCCCTCGGCCGCAGGCGGCCGGGATCTTTAGGTTCCCTTTAGGTGGTGTCTCTCCCTGCACGAAGCGCCCGTTCCCCTTACTCTTCCCCGCATGGCTGCGGCTCAGGGACGACTGTCGGACGGCGCTGGTGGGATGGACGATGCGAAGAGTGCCAGGGAGGCGGACCGGCACTCGGACAGTTCGGCACCGCCCGCTTTCCGGGCCGCGGTCGAGGCACTGCGCACGGCGCGGCTGCGGCCGCAGATCGAAGTGGATCCGACGCCGGCCCCGCAGCGGCTCGCTCCCTTCGCGCATGCCCTGGAGGCCGCGGTCGTCGACGGCGACCAGGATCTGGCCGACGGCCGCCTGATCCTGCTGCACGATCCCGCCGGGCACGACGCCTGGCAGGGCACCTTCCGGCTGGTGACGCTGGTACGCGCGGAACTGGAACCGGAGATGGCGGCCGATCCGCTGCTGCCGGAGGTGTGCTGGTCCTGGCTGACCGGTGCGCTCCAGGCGCGCGGGCTGTCGTACGGCGAGCCGAGCGGCACCGTCACCCGCGCGGGTTCGCACTATTTCGGCGGGCTGTCCGCGCGGCCCCCTGCCTCACAGATCGAGATCCGGGCCTCCTGGACACCCCGGGAGGGCATGGGCGGCGTGCCGGACACGGCGGCCCATCTGTCCTCCTGGTGCGATCTGCTGGCCCAGGTCGCGGGCCTGCCGCCGGCCGCACCGGGCGACCCGTCGGTGGTGACCCTGCCCCAGCGCAGGGACCCGCAGTCCCGCTGACGGCCACTGCGCGACGAACGGGCCGCGGCGAGCCCGGCCGACGGTCCGGCCGACGGTCCGGCCGACGGTCCGGCCGACGGTCCGGTCGACAACGAACCACCCGCACCCGCACACCAACGCCCCGCGTACCGCACGCCTCGGAACACCTCACAGCCACGCGCGGTCTCGTATCGTCCGCACACCTCACACCCCGCACCCGGCCCCCGGCCCCGGCCGGCGTGGCGGCACCCGGCATCGCACCGGCGCACTGCGCGCACGCCCCGGTCTCCAGGGCACTCGGCACCCCCGATCCACCCCGTCGTCCCGCCCACCGGTCGATCATCATCTCGTTGACCATCTCTTTGTCGATACGGCCACTTTCAGTCGCGGAAGCGAATCCGGTCGAACCGACTCGATCTTCGGGTGATCGATCGCGTGTCCGAATTGCACGGATTGTTCTCACCAGATCGTGATCATTCTCTAAAGGCGAACGGGTTTGATGCCGAAGACGACTGTGACCTTGAAAGCACGGTTCGTCCCGGCTTCACCCCCCACGAGCCGGTTCAGTCCCGCACCCCAGGAGGCCTGGTGTCCGTTCTCCTTGAGCAACCCGCAAGCCTGGTCGCCTACCGCCCGAACAAGCCAACCGCCATGGTGGTCGTGGCCGACCCGCGTGTCCGCTCCACCGTCACCCGTCACCTGTGGGCGCTCGGCGTGCGCGATGTCATCGAGGCCTCGTCCGTCGCGGAGGCTCGTCCCCGCATCGGCAACCCCCGCGACATCTGCGTGGCCGACGTCCACCTGCCCGACGGTTCCGGCCTGACCCTGCTGTCCGAGACCCGGGCCGCGGGCTGGCCCAACGGTCTGGCGCTGTCCGCCGCCGACGACATCGGCGCCGTGCGCAACGCCCTGGCCGGCGGGGTCAAGGGCTACGTCGTCACCGGCACCCGGACCAACATCGGGCTCCCCACCCGGCCGGGCGCCGCTCCCCTCGGCGCCGCCTCCCGTATGCACCGCCGCCCCCCGGGTGCCCCGAGTCACCCGGGTGGCTACCGCGAACTGTCCGGCCGCGAGGTCGAGGTGCTGCGCCTGGTCGCCGAGGGCCAGTCGAACAAGGCGATCGGCGTGTCCATGGGCCTGTCCGCGCTGACCGTCAAGAGCCACCTCGCCCGCATCGCCCGCAAGCTGGGCACCGGTGACCGGGCCGGCATGGTCGCCGTGGCCCTGCGTACCGGAATCATCCACTGAGCCCACGGCGGCGCCCGGTTTTTCACTCCGGCCGTTCACTGACGTGAACCGGACCGGCCGGGCGGTTCCCGGCCGCCTTCCCCGCCGGCCGTGTCCCCGACGTTTCACCGACCTGACTGGATTACGCCCCCTCGGCGCCCGTCGACGGAACGTTCCGTCGACGGGTGCTGTCCATCCACGGATACCCTTGACAGGTGACCGACGCCCAAGAGACCGCAGCAGACATGCCACTGCGCACCACCGGGGGTACCCCTCCGGACGACGGCGGATCTTCTGTGGGGACGCCGGTCCCTTTGCTCGAACCACGTGAGGGCATTCCGCCCGTGATCGCCGACGAGGTCGCGCTGGCCGAGACGGTCGCGGCCTTCGCCGCGGGCACCGGCCCCGTCGCCGTCGACGCCGAACGCGCCTCCGGCTACCGCTACGGCCAGCGCGCGTACCTGGTGCAACTGCGCCGCGAGGGCGCGGGGACCGCACTGATCGACCCGGTCGCCTGCCCCGACCTGTCCGGCCTCGGCGAGGCGCTGTCCGGGGTCGAGTGGGTGCTGCACGCGGCCACCCAGGACCTGCCGTGCCTGCGCGACATAGGCATGGTGCCCAGCCGGCTGTTCGACACGGAACTGGCGGGCCGGATCGCCGGGTTCCCGCGGGTCGGCCTCGGCGCGATGGTCGAGGGCGTCCTCGGCTTCGTCCTGGAGAAGGGCCACTCGGCCGTCGACTGGTCGACCCGGCCACTGCCCGACCCCTGGCTGCGGTACGCCGCCCTGGACGTGGAACTCCTCGTCGACCTGCGCGACGCGCTGGAGAAGGAGCTGGACCGGCAGGGCAAACTGGACTGGGCGCTGCAGGAGTTCGCCGCCATCGCCGCGGCTCCGCCGCCCGAGCCCCGCAAGGACCCCTGGCGGCGCACGTCCGGCATGCACAAGGTGCGTCGGCGGCGCCAGCTCGCCGTGGTCCGCGAACTGTGGCAGACCCGGGACCGGGTCGCCCAGCGGCGGGACGTGTCGCCGGGCAAGGTGCTCAGCGACACGGCCATCGTCGAGGCGGCGCTCGCCCTTCCGGGCACCGTGCACGCGCTCGCCGCGCTGAACGGATTCGGCCACCGGACCGGACGGCGGCAGTTGGAGCAGTGGCAGGCCGCGGTGGACCGGGCCAAGGCGCTGCCCGATTCCGCGCTGCCGCAGCCCGGCCAGCCGGTCACCGGGCCGCCCCCGCCGCGCGCCTGGGCCGACAAGGACCCGACCGCCGCCGCCCGGCTGTCGGCGGCCCGGGCCGCCGTCTCGGCACTGGCCGACGAGCTGGCCCTGCCCCAGGAGAACCTGATCGCACCCGACACCGTGCGCCGACTGTGCTGGGAACCGCCGCAGCCGGCCGACACCGACGCGGTGACCGCCGCCCTCGCCGGGTACGGAGCGAGACCGTGGCAGATCGAACAGGTCGCCCCCGCGCTCGTCGCCGCGCTGTCGGCGACGGCGAAGGCCAAGGCGGACCAGGAACCCTCGTAGCCGTCGCCGGGCAGGCCCGACGCGTCTTGGTGTCCGCGGATCAACGCGTCCGCTTCCCGGGACGTGGCCGCGGTGTTGCCCGCGGCAGGCGCTGGAATACGGCAAGCGGTGGGCGGGCGACATCAGCTCGGCGTCGCCAACCCGCCGAAGCGCCCAAAGCACCCGAAGATGGTCTTCCCGGTCGACGTCGCAGGCCCGCGGAAGCCGAAAACGGACGTCGAAATCACGCCAAGATCCTGGGACGGCCGGCAGACCACGGACGGCCGCCCTCGCGCCGCAGTCAGCGACCCCCACCCACAGCCACAGCCACTCAATGCGCCGCAACCCGCAGACCGCGCAGCCACTCCATAAGCCGCACACCGCACCGAACGATCCAATTCGCGGCGCCGCCGAAGATGTGACGTTCGCCGCTCCCACCCCGGGGGGTGGGCAGCTACGTTACCGATAAGTAGCATAGAGTCTGAGCGCGCGCTCAGCGCAGCGCGGCAGTGCCATCCCGCACCGTGGAGGAGAGCCATCGTGCCTCGTACCGTCAGGGACGTCGTTTTCGTGGACGGCGTCCGTACCCCGTTCGGCAAGGCGGGCCCGAAGGGCATTTACCACGAGACCCGTGCCGACGATCTCGTCGTCAAGGCGATCCGGGAACTGCTGCGCCGCAATCCCGGTCTGGACCCGAAGCAGATCGACGAGGTCGCCATCGCCGCGACCACGCAGATCGGCGACCAGGGCCTGACCCTCGGCCGCACAGCGGGCATCCTCGCCGGTCTCCCCCAGTCCGTACCGGGCTACTCGATCGACCGGATGTGCGCGGGCGCGCTGACCGCCGTCACGACCACCGCCGGTTCGATCGCCTTCGGCGCGTACGACGCCGTCATCGCCGGTGGCGTCGAGCACATGGGCCGCCACCCGATGGGCGAGGGCGTGGACCCGAACCCACGGTTCGTGAGCGAGAAGCTGGTCGACGAGTCCGCCCTGTTCATGGGCATGACCGCGGAGAACCTGCACGACCGCTACCCGCACCTCACCAAGCTGCGCGCCGACGAGTTCGCGGTGCGCTCGCAGGAGCGGGCCGCCAAGGCGTACGCCAACGGCAAGATCCAGCAGGACCTGGTGCCGATCTCGGTGCGCCGTACCAGCCCGGAGGCCGGCGAGACCGGCTGGGGCCTGGTCACCGCCGACGAGCCGATGCGCCCGGGCACCACGCTGGAGAACCTGGCGAGCCTGAAGACGCCGTTCCGGGTGCACGGCCGGGTCACTGCGGGCAATGCGGCCGGTCTGAACGACGGCGCCACCGCCTCGATCATCGCCGGCGAGGAGTTCGCCCGCGCGAACGGCCTGCCGGTCAAGATGCGCCTGGTCTCGTACGCCTTCGCGGGCGTCGAGCCGGAGGTCATGGGCTACGGCCCGATCCCGGCCACCGAGAAGGCCCTCGCCAAGGCGGGCCTGTCCATCTCCGACATCGGCCTGTTCGAGATCAACGAGGCGTTCGCCGTCCAGGTCCTCGCCTTCCTCGACCACTACGGCATCGCGGACGACGACGAGCGCGTCAACCAGTACGGCGGCGCCATCGCCTTCGGGCACCCGCTGGCCTCCTCCGGCGTCCGGCTGATGACGCAGCTGGCCCGCCAGTTCGAGGAGCAGCCCGAGGTCCGCTACGGCGTGACCACCATGTGCGTCGGCTTCGGCATGGGCGCGACGGTCATCTGGGAGAACCCGCACTTCGAGGGGGACAAGTGAGCACCACCGCGGAACTGTTGAAGGGCGCGGCCGAGTTGTTTCCCGACGAGGTCGTCACGCAGGCGCACGTACGCCACCTCGACCTGCCGTTCGACGCGGGCCGGTTCGCGCTCGTCACCCTCGACAACGGCTTCGACCACACCAGGCCGACCACCTTCGGACCGGCCTCGCTGGCGAACCTGAACACCGCGATCGACCAGGTCGAGGCGGAGGCGGAGGCCGGTGAGATCGTCGGCGTCGGCATCACCGGCAAGCCGTTCGTCTTCGCGGTCGGCGCCGACCTCAAGGGCGTCGAGCTGCTGACCAGGCACGAGGACGCGCTGGCCATCGGCAAGGGCGGCCACGAGGTGTTCAAGCGTCTCGCCGGTCTCGCCGTCCCGACCTTCGCCTACTACAACGGCGCCGCCATGGGCGGCGGTGTCGAGGTCGGCCTGCACTGCTCCTACCGCACGGTGTCCCGGGCCGTCCCCGCGTTCTCGTTGCCCGAGGTGTTCCTCGGCCTGGTGCCGGGCTGGGGCGGCTGCACCCTGCTGCCGAACCTGATCGGCGCCGACAAGGCGGTCTCGGTCATCATCGAGAACAGCCTGAACCAGAACAAGCAGCTCAAGGGGGAGCAGGTCTTCGACCTGGGCATCGCCGACGCGGCCTTCGACGGCGCCGACTTCCTGGAGCAGTCGCTCGTCTGGACCGCTCAGGTACTCAAGGGCGGCATCGAGGTCGAGCGCCCCGTGATCGACCGCGGCGAGGCGTGGGACCAGGCCGTCGCCAAGGGCCGCTTCCTCGCGGACGGCAAGGTGCACGGCGCGGCACCGGCCGCCTACCGCGCCCTCGACATCATCGCCGCCGCCAAGAACGGCGACCTCCAGCAGGGCTACGACGCCGAGGACACGGCGCTCGCCGACCTGATCATGGGCGGCGAACTGCGCGCCGGCATCTATGCGTTCAACCTGGTCCAGAAGCGCGGCAAGCGCCCCGCGGGCGCCCCGGACAAGAACCTGGCCCGTCCGGTCACCAAGGTCGGCGTGGTCGGCGCCGGTCTGATGGCCTCGCAGCTCGCGCTTCTCTTCCTGCGCCGGCTCGAAGTGCCCGTCGTCCTCACCGACATCGACCAGGAGCGCGTCGACAAGGGCGTGGGCTACGTCCACGGCGAGATCGACAAACTGCTCGGCAAGGGCCGGATCAACCAGGACAAGGCCAATCGCCTCAAAGCGCTGGTGACGGGCGTCCTGGACAAGGCCGAGGGCTTCGCGGACGCCGACTTCGTCATCGAGGCGGTGTTCGAGGAGATCGGTGTCAAGCAGCAGGTGTTCGCGGAGGTCGAGGCGGTCGCCCCGGCGCACGCGATCCTCGCCACCAACACCTCCTCCCTGTCGGTGACGGAGATGGCGTCGAAGCTCAAGAACCCGGAGCGGGTGGTGGGCTTCCACTTCTTCAATCCGGTCGCGGTGCTGCCGCTCCTTGAGATCGTGCGCGGCGAGCAGACGGACGACGCCTCGCTGGCGACCGCGTTCGCCGTGGCCAAGAAGCTGAAGAAGACCGCGGTCCTGGTCAAGGACGCCCCGGCGTTCGTCGTGAACCGCGTCCTCACCCGCTTCATGGGCGAGGTGCAGAACGTCATCGACGAGGGCACGCCCGTCGAGGTCGCGGAGAAGGCGGTGGAGCCGCTGGGGCTGCCGATGTCGCCGCTGGTCCTGCTGGAGTTGGTCGGCCCGGCCATCGGCCTGCACGTCTCGGAGACCCTGAACCGGGCCTTCCCGGACCGCTTCACGGTCTCCGCCAACCTCAAGGCGGTCGTCGGGGCGGGCAAGCGCGGCTTCTACGTGTACGACAGCGGCAAGCCGGAACTGGACCCGGAGGTCGCCGGGCTCCTGAAACAGGGCGACGTCGTGCTGACCGAGGAGCAGGTGCGGGCGCGGGTGCTGGACGCGGTGGCGCAGGAGATCGGGCTCATGCTCGACGAGGGGGTCGTCGCCGAGGCCCAGGACATCGACCTCTGCCTCATCACCGGTGCCGGCTGGCCCTTCCACCTGGGCGGCGTCACACCGTACCTGGACCGTGAGGGCGTCTCCGAGCGCGTGAACGGCAAGCGGTTCCTGGCTCCGGGCGTGGCGAGCGTCCCGGCGTAACTAGGCATCTCACCGTGGGCCTTCGCCGGGTGGCGGAGGCCCACGGTCAGGTCCGGGCGGTTCTCGGTCCCGCCCGGCCCCTCGGCCGCGGATCGCGGACGGGCGCCGCCGGCCGGCCGGGACTCTCAGACCTCCCGCCACGCCACCAGCGCCAGCCCGGGTTCGTCCTTGCGGCGGGTGAGCAGCAGCGTGCCGGTGGACGGCGACGAGGTCGCCGCCACCACCTCGCCGTCCGCGTCGACGGCCAGCGAGACCCCGGCGTCCGCGGGCAGCACCGGACCCGACTCGGTCCACCAGGCGCCCGCCGACTCCTGCTCGGTGGGGTAGGCCGCGAAGGCGACCCGGCCGCTCGCGGAGCGCTGGGCGAGCAGCGTGCAGTCGTGGCCGCCGAGTTCACAGCGCACGGCGGACACCGGGCCGGGCCCCGCGGCGGGCAGCAGGGGGACCGGCGGGCCGCCGGAACGCCAGGCGCACAGCCGGCCGGCCTGGTCGGTGAAGAAGAGGGTCGTGCGGTCGGGCGAGGTGGCGAGGGCGTGGAGGGTGCCCGGGCGGACCGGTGTCTTGAGCTCCTCTTCCAGGGCCGGCTGCGCGCCCGGTTTCTCCTGCCGCCAGTACCGGATGCCGTCGGGGACGGCGGCGTAGAGCTCCACCCGCCCCGATTCTCCCGTCACGGCCGCCAGTTCCTCCTGTACGTCACGTCCCTTGAGGTCGCGCCAGGGTTCCCAGCCGCCCTTCACCTTCTGGGCGACCATGCTCACACCGCCGCCGCCGTTGCGGACGAAGACGTGAGCGCGGCCCTGGGCGTCGACCGCGACGGCCGGTGTACCGGTGCGCGCGCCCTTCTTGTTGGGGTGCCCGATCGCGGCCCAGTCGAGCGCGGCGAGCCTCGGGCGGAAGTGGGCGGAGTGCACAAGACCGGCCTCGCCGGAGACGGTGGGCCGCCAGGACACCAGGTGGGCGTAGCCGTCGGCGCCCTGTCCGACGGCGAGGACGGGGTGCAGCCGCTGCTCGCCGCCCACCTTGCGCGGGGCGCCCCAGGTACCGTCCGGTCCGCGCTCCGCCCGGCACAGGACGGCGTCGTCCGACAGCAGGTACACACTGAGCCGGCCGTCTCGGCCGCGTATGAGCCAATCGCCGTTCACCACCTCACTCTAAGCCGCGCGCCGTGCGGCGGTCGGAGCGCCCCGGTGCGCGGCGCCGTGCGACCCTGGCGGCATGGACGTGGAATCTCCGCTGCTCGTGGTCGTCGACGCCGCCAACGTGGTCGGGTCGGTGCCCGACGGGTGGTGGCGGGACCGGAAGGGTGCCGCCGAGCGGCTGCGCGACCGGCTCGCCGCCGACGGACTGCCCGGCCTTGCCGCGCCCGCCGAGATCGTGCTCGTCGTCGAGGGCGGCGCGCGTGGGGTGACGTCCGTGCCCGGTGTGCGGGTGGAGTCGGCGCCGGGCAGCGGCGACGACCGTGTCGTCGAACTGGTCGCCGGGCATCCGGACCGGCGTCGGCTGGTCGTCACGGCCGACCGTGAACTGCGCTGCAGGGTAATGGAGTTGGGAGCGGAGGTCACCGGACCACGCGCCGCGCTGCGGTGAGCGGACGGGCGCCGCCGGAGCCGGTCCGCAAATCCTGTCCCGGGGCGTGGCGGAGCGAGCGGACCCACGGCCACTCCCCCACGACCCCCAGGCACGGCTACTCCCCCGCAACCCGCGCGTACAGCACCGCCCCGTCCACCTCCCCGACCTCCTGGTACCCGGCCGTCAGCAGCCGCCGCAGGCTCGGTACCCGGTCGGGCGCGTACGGTTTGCCGCGGGAGTCGTCGACCACCAGGGCCGGGGCGTGCGCGGCCAGTTCCGCGCGGAAGACCGGCCAGGCGCCCTGTACCGCGTACTTCTCCCCCACCTGGGGCCCGCTGCGTCCGCCGCTGTAGTTGGTGAGCAGGCCGGCGGTGAGGTAGCGGCTTGCGGGGGTGCGCGTGGCGAGCCAGTACGTCTCCGGGTGCATGCCCCAGACGAGGACGCGGTCGTCGGGCGCCGTGCGGTCGCCGACCGCGGCGGCGAGCCGCTGGACGTGCCCCAGGTCGGTGCGGGGCGCCAGCAGCCCCCAGGCCAGGAACAGGGCGCAGCAGCAGGCCGTGGTGCGGACCGCGGCCGTGAGCCGGTCCCGGGGCAGGACCTGTGTCGCGGCCGTTGCCAACAGGGCGATCGCGGGGGTGAGTTGCAGATAGTAGTGGCCGAAGAAGTGGAAGCCGACGGCGACGGCGACGGCCGAGGCGCCCAGCCACAGCCACAGGTCCGGCACGCCCGTGCGGGCCAGGCGCAGCGCCCGGAGCACCGGCGGGATCAGGCCGGCCGAGGCCGCCGCGAGGATCGCCGTGTTGGCCAGGGCCCGGACCAGGACGTGCAGTTCGGAGCCGGTGAAGGAGGCGTACGCGCCGGATCCGGTGACGGTCCAGAAGACGAAGCCCGCCGGGTCCGTGACCAGGGCCGCGCACAGCACCGGCAGGACCGTCCCCGCCGCCAGCCGCAGTGCCCCGCCCGGCGGTGCGCCGTGCCGGTGCAACAGCCAGGCGACCGGCAGCAGCACCGCTCCGCCGGTCTGTTTGGCGAGGAAGGCGCAGGCGACGGCGGCACCGGCGGCACCCCAGCGGCGCCGGTCGGCGCACCACATCGCGGCGGCCGTGCAGGGCAGTATGAACACCTCGAAGGTGGCGGCCTGTGCGTCCTCGGGGTTGAGTCCGACGGACACCAGCAGGTAGAGCACGCCGGCCGTGCGGCCCGCGGTGTCGCCCCAGCGGCGCCGGGCCAGGGAGGCCAGCAGCAGCGCGGTGCACAGGTGCGCGAGGACCGCCAGCACCCGCACCGAGGTGAGCGAGCCCGATCCGAACACCGCGAACGCGCCCTCGTACAGCCAGGGCACGAGCGGCGGCTTGCGGTCCACGACCGTCTCGTACAGCCGGCCGCCGCCGGCCAGCATCCGCGCCTGTACGGCGAGGTAGCCCTCGTCCGGGTTCCACAGCGGCCGGGCGAAGGACGGCAGCCGGGTGACGCAGGCCAGTACCGCCAGCAGCGGCAGCAGCCGCGCCCAGTACGCCGTCCGTACGACAACGGACCGTGGTGGGGCGAGCGGCGCGGCGAGCATGGTGAGCACGCTATCCGGACCCGGAGCTTCCACCGATGGGGACATACGGGGCCACGCCGGAGCGGACTTCGTCGTACCGCTCAGCCACGCGGACCTTTCGACGGGGGCGGGGTCTGGCCGCCGCGGGCCAGCCGGCTGTGCGTGCGGCCGTACAGGAAGTAGACGACGAAGCCGAGCACCATCCAGCCGGCGAACCGCAGCCAGGTCTCGGCGGGCAGGTTCAGCATCAGCCACAGGGTGGCGGCGACGGACAGCACGGGGACGACCGGGACCCACGGGGTGCGGAAGGCGCGGGGCAGGTCCGGGCGGGTACGGCGGAGGATCAGCACCCCGATGGCGACGACGACGAAGGCGAACAGCGTGCCGATGTTCACCAGCTCGGCGAGTTCGCTGAGGCTGGTGAAGCCCGCGACGACCGCGATGACCACACCGAGCAGGATGGTCGGCCGGTGCGGGGTGCGAAAACGCGGGTGGACGTGGGAGAAGAAGCGTGGCAGCAGCCCGTCGCGGCTCATCGCGAAGAACACCCGGGACTGGCCGAGCAGCAGGATCATGCAGACGGTCGTCAGGCCGACGGCGGCGCCGAAGCTGATCACACCGGCGAACCAGGGGTGTCCGGTGGCCTTGAAGGCGTCCGCCAGCGGGGCGTCGATGGAGAGCTGGGAGTAGTGCTGCATCCCGGTGACGACGACGGACACCGCCACGTACAGCACCGTGCACACGAGCAGCGAGCCGAGGATGCCGCGCGGCATGTCCCGCTGCGGGTTCCTGGTCTCCTCGGCGGCGGTGGCCACGACGTCGAAGCCGATGAACGCGAAGAAGACGACGGAGGCGGCGGTGAAGATGCCCATCACGCCGAAGTTGGACGGCGCCCAGCCCACCAGCAGTTGGACGAAGGGCGCGTGCAGGCTGCCGCCCGCCTTGACGGGCTCCGCGGGCGGGATGAACGGCTTGTAGTTGCCGGCGGTGACGAAAAAGGCGCCGGCGATGATCACGATGAGGACGACGGCCACCTTGACGGCGACGACGATCGAGGTGACCCGGGCGGAGAGCTTCATGCCGAGCACGAGGACGCAGGTGAGCACCAGGATCAGTACGGCGGCCAGGATGTCGAAGCCGAACCCGTGCGCCCCGTCCCGGCCGCCCAGGTAACCCGGCAGGTGCCAGCCCGCGTTGTCCAGCAGCGAGCGGATGTACCCGGACCAGCCGACGGCGACCACCGCGGTGCCGAGCGCGAACTCAAGCACCAGGTCCCAGCCGATGATCCAGGCGGGCAGTTCGCCCAGGGAGGCGTACGAGAAGGTGTACGCGGAGCCCGCCACCGGGAGGGTGGAGGCGAACTCGGCGTAGCAGAGCGCGGCGAGGGCGCAGACGATGCCGGCGGCGGCGAAGGCCAGGGCGACGGCGGGACCGGCGTTCTCCTTGGCAGCCTTGCCGGTCAGCACGAAGATGCCGGTGCCGATGATGACACCGACGCCGAAGACGGTCAGGTCCAGCGCGGACAGTGATTTCTTGAGCGCGTGTTCCGGTTCCTCGGTGTCGAGGATGGACTGCTCGACCTGCTTCGTCCTGAAGAGGCTACTGGCCACGACGTACCTCCCACGCTCGGCGCTCTCGACATGATCGAGAGGGGGCGGTGGACCTTGTCCCCCGGCGCGGACGCATTCACGCGAACGGGCCGGTCACACCACTCGTCGTCGTGATGGAACCGGCCCGTCCGGGCGTTCAGTCGCGGGCCGGCTCCACGGAGTCGAACTCGGCCGTGGGCGGATCGAAGCGGCCGTCCAGCCGGGCGACGACTCCGGTGACCTGGCGGGCGATGTCCGGTGCGGTCAGGCCGATCTCGGCGAGGATCTCGGCGCGCGAGGCGTGGTCGAGGAAGCGCGGCGGGATGCCGAAGTCGCGCAGCGGTACGTCGACGCCCGCGTCCCGCAGGGCCTGGGCGACGGCCGAGCCGACGCCGCCGACCCGGGAGTTGTCCTCGACGGTGACGACCACCCGGTGCCGTTCGGCGAGGGGCGCCATGGCCTCGTCGACGGGCTTGACCCAGCGCGGGTCGACGACGGTAGTGGAGATGCCCTGTTTGTCCAGCAGGTCGGCGATGTCCAGGCACATCGGTGCGAGCGCGCCCACGGAGACCAGCAGCACGTCCGGGGTGTCGGTGCCGGGTTCGCGCAGCACGTCCATGCCGCCGACGCGGCCCACGGCCGGTACGGCGGGGCCGACGGCGCCCTTCGAGAAGCGCACGACGGTCGGCGCGTCCTTGACCGCGACCGCCTCCCGCAGCTGGGCGCGCACCTGTTCGGCGTCGCGCGGCGCGGCGAGCCTGAGGCCGGGCACGACCTGGAGGATGGACATGTCCCACATGCCGTTGTGGGAGGCGCCGTCGCTGCCGGTGACACCGGCCCGGTCCAGCACGAAGGTCACCCCGCACCTGTGCAGGGCCACGTCCATCAGCACCTGGTCGAAGGCGCGGTTGAGGAAGGTGGCGTAGACGGCGAAGACGGGGTGCAGTCCGGCGTGCGCCAGGCCCGCCGCCGAGGTGGCGCCGTGCTGCTCGGCGATGCCGACGTCGTGGATCCGGTCCGGGAAGGCGTCCGCGAACTTCTTCAGGCCGACGGGCTGCAGCATCGCCGCCGTGATGGCCACGATGTCCTCGCGCTCCCGGCCGAGCTCGACCATCTCGTCGCCGAAGACGGAGGTCCAGTCGGCGCCCGACGCCTTGACCGGCAGGCCGGTGTCGGGGTGGATGGGGCCGATGCCGTGGAAGCGGTCGGCCTCGTCCTCAAGGGCGGGCCGGTAGCCGCGGCCCTTCTCGGTGAGGCAGTGCACGATGACCGGCCCGCCGAACCGCTTGGCGCGCGTAAGCGCCGACTCCAGGGCCTCGATGTCGTGGCCGTCGATCGGGCCGACGTACTTCAGGCCCAGGTCCTCGAACAGGCCCTGCGGCGCGATGAAGTCCTTGAAGCCCTTCTTGGCGCCATGGAGGGTGTCGTAGAGCGGCTTGCCGACGACCGGGGTGCGCCCGAGGAGGTCCTTGGTGCGGGCCAGGAAACGCTCGTAGCCGTCCGTCGTGCGCAGCGTGGCCAGGTGGTCGGCGAGCCCGCCGATGGTCGGCGCGTACGACCGCTCGTTGTCGTTGACGACGATGACCAGCGGGCGGTCCTTGGCGGCGGCGATGTTGTTCAGGGCCTCCCAGGCCATCCCGCCGGTGAGGGCACCGTCGCCGATGACGGCGGCGACGTGGCTGTCGCGGCGCAGCAGTTGGTTGGCCTTCGCGATGCCGTCGGCCCAGCCGAGGACGGTGGAGGCGTGCGAGTTCTCGATGACGTCGTGCTCGGACTCGGCCTGCGAGGGGTAGCCGGAGAGGCCGCCCTTCATCTTCAGCTTCGAGAAGTCATGCCGTCCGGTGAGTAGTTTGTGCACATATGACTGGTGACCCGTGTCCCACAGCACCTTGTCCTTCGGGGACTCGAAGACGCGGTGCAGGGCGATGGTCAGCTCGACCACTCCGAGGTTGGGCCCGAGGTGACCGCCGGTCTTGGCGACGGCGTCCACGAGGAAGGTACGGATCTCCTCCGCCAGCTGGTTCAGCTCCTCAAGACTGAGCCGGTCCAGATCGCGCGGTCCCCTGATGCGGGTCAGCAGCGGCACCAGTGCCTCCTTGCAGTAGAGCTGATCGAGCGTAGTCGGGCCCGACGCAGTCTAATGTTCACCTTCCGCCTGACACGACAGTGCCCGGCACCTCAAAGGCACCGGGCACGAACCCGCGCCCCGTAAAGGGGCGCGGGGAACTGGGGGTCCCCCTGTTCGAGCGAAGCCGAGAACTCGGGGGAGCGACCAGCCACGACGCCGTCGCAGACGAACAACGACGGTGATACCGCGGCCGACCCCGGCGGAGCGAGCGCTACGCGCGGCCCGCGGTCTTCTGCGTCTTGCGCGTGATGGAGTCGACGACCACGGTGATCAGCAGCACCGCCGCGGTGATCATGTACTTCACCGGCTCGGCGATGGACTCCAGCTGGAGCCCGTACTGGATGGACACGATGACCAGGACACCGAGCAGTGCGTTCCAGGTGCGGCCCCGGCCACCGAAGAGGCTGGTGCCGCCGATGACGGCCGCGGCGATCGAGTTCATCAGCAGGTCGCCGGTGCCGGCGCTCTGGTTGGCCGAGGCGATCTTCGAGGCCAGGAACAGACCGCCGATGGCCGCGAAGCCGCCCGAGATGGCGAAGACGGAGATCCGCACCGCGGTGACGTTGATGCCCGCGCGGCGGGACGCCTCCACGCTGCCGCCGAGCGCGAACACCTTGCGGCCGTAGGCGGTGCGGCGCAGCACGAAGTCCGTGCCGACCAGGAAAGCCACGAAGATCACCGCGGCCAGCGGCAGGCCCTTGTACTGGTTGTACATGTAGGCGGCGGCGAACGAGACGATCGCGAGCAGGACCGTGCGCATCAGTGTGTCGCTGAGCGGCCGGGACGGGATGCCCGCAACCTCGCGGCGGCGGTTGCCCAGGAACGAGGTGACGAAGAACACGACGACCACGACGAGGGCCAGCCCGTAGGCGGCGGCCACGTCGGAGAAGAAGTACGTGGTGAGCTTGCCGATCAGTCCGTCGCCGTCGAGGTTGATCGTGCCGTTCTCGCCCAGCACCTTGAGCATGAAGCCGAGCCAGAACAGCAGGCCGGCCAGGGTCACGGCGAAGGCGGGGGCACCGAGCACCGCGAAGAAGAAGCCGTGCAGCGCGCCGATGACGATGCCCGCCGCGATGGCGATGACCACGGCCAGCCACTCGGGCCAGCCCTGGTTGACCGCGAGGACGGCCGCGAGGGCGCTGGCCGCGCCGCTGACCGAGCCGACCGACAGGTCGATCTCGCCGAGCAGCAGCACGAAGACGATGCCGACGGAGATCATGCCCGTGCCGACCATCGTGACGGTGATGTCGCTCAGGTTCTGCGCGGACAGGAAGTTGGAGTTCAGGCTCTGGAAGACGATGCAGATGATGATCAGGCCGAGGACGACCGGGAGGGAGCCCAGCTCACCGGCCTTCAGCTTGCGCTTGAACTCGCCGAGGTAGCCGGTCAGGCCCTGCTCGCGCACCAGCAGGCGCGGGTCGACCGCGGTCACCGCGGCGGCCGCCGCCTCAGTGTTCTCCACGACGGTCTCGTTCTGCGTGGCCGCGGAGGTCTTGTCGATGCTCACTGGGAAACCTCCCCGTTCGAGCGGGCCGCACGACGGGTCACGGCGTTGTCGGTGGCTCCGGTGATGGCGGAGATGATCTCTTCCTGCGAGGTCGTCTTGACCTCGAACACGCCGTTGTTGCGGCCCAGGCGCAGCACAGCGACCTTGTCCGCCACGGCCTTGACGTCGGCCATGTTGTGGCTGATGAGCATCACGGCGAGGCCGCGCTCGCGCAGCCGCTCCACCAGGTCGAGGACCTGGGCGGTCTGCTCGACACCGAGGGCCGCGGTGGGCTCGTCGAGGATGACCAGCTTGGGCTCGCCCAGCATGGAGCGGGCGATCGCCACGGTCTGGCGCTGACCGCCGGAGAGCGAGGCGATCGGGATGCGGACGCTGGGGATGCGGATCGACAGGGTGGTGAGCAGCTCGCGGGAGCGGCGCTCCATCTCGACCTCGTCGAGGATGCCGCGCCGCTTCAGCTCACGGCCCAGGAAGAGGTTGCCGACGACGTCGATGTTGTCGCACAGCGCGAGGTCCTGGTACACCGTCGCGATGCCCAGGTTCTGCGCTTCGTGCGGCCGGCCGATCTGGACCGGCTCGCCTTCCCATTCGATGACGCCTTCATCGATGGGGTGCACGCCGGCGATCGTCTTGACCAGCGTGGACTTTCCGGCGCCGTTGTCACCCACCAGGGCGACCACTTCACCGGCGTGGACCTCAAGCTCTACGTCGGTGAGCGCCTGAACGGCACCGAACCGCTTGGAGACCCCGCGCAACGCCAGCACGGGCGTAGCGGACACGTGAACCATCTCCTTCGCCGCCTGACCCGGCGGGAGGTTGTGCAGAAGTTGGGAAAAATCCGACCGGCGCCCCGCGCCGAGCTTGCGGGGCTGACTGATGCGCGGGGCACCGGTGGAGCGAGGGGGGCGGACGTGTCCCACACGGGGATCCAAGGATGGATCACCGTGTCTGGAGGGACCCGTGGCTGCCTACTTGAGACCGATCTTGTCGCAGGCGGCCTTGTACTTGCCCGAGCAGATCTCGGCGGCGGTGTAGATGCCCTGCTTGATGACGGTGTCGGTGATGTTGTCCTTGGTCAGCGACACGACCGGGACCAGCGTGGACGGGATGTCCTTGGCGCTGCCGCTGGAGACCTTGGTCTTGGCGATGGAGTCGAGGCTCTCGCCCTTGGCGAGCGCGACCGCCATCTCGGCGGCCGTGGCCGCCTCCTCCGGGTAGGACTTGTAGACACTCATGTACTGCTCGCCGGTGACGATCCGCTGCACGCCCGCGAGTTCGGCGTCCTGGCCGGTGACCGGCACGGTGACGCCGGCCGCCTTGAGGGCGGTGATGATACCGCCGGCCATGCTGTCGTTGGCGGAGTACACGCCCGCGACGTTCTTCGCGCCGAGCGACGAGAGCGCCGTCTCGACCTCGGAGTTGGCGTTGTCCGCCGACCACTCCGGGGTGTCGTACTCCTTGGCGATGGTGACCTTGCCGTCGAGGACGGAGTGGGCGCCTTCCTTGAACTGCTTGGCGTTCGGGTCGGTGACCGAGCCGTTGACCATGACGATCTTGGTGGCCTTGGTGGCCTTGCTGCCCAGGGCCTTCAGGAGAGCCTCACCCTGGGTCTTGCCCACCTCGACGTTGTCGAACGAGGTGTAGGCGCTGATCGGCCCCTCGGCCAGACGGTCGTAGGCGACGACCTTGATGCCGGCGTCCGCGGCCTTCTGGATCGAGTTCTGGATGGCCTTGGCGTCCACGGCGTCCACAATGAGCACGTCCACCTTGTTGGTGATCATCGTGTCGACCTGCTGCGCCTGGAGATTCGCGTCCTGGCGGGCGTTGTTGTACTGGATCTCCGCCTTGTTGTTCGTCAGCTCCTTGATCTTCTTCTCGATCAACGGGCGGTCGAACTTCTCGTAGCGCGCGGTCTTGTTCTCCGGCAGCAGCAGACCGACCTTGATGTCGTCGCCCTTCTTGGGCGCGGACGAGGAAGAATCGCTGTTGCCCGAGTTCTTGGCACTTCCACAGGCAGCAAGCGAAACAGCCATCGCACCTGCGGCAACGGCAACAGCGGCACGACGCATACGCGTGTTCACTACAGAAACCTCCCTGACGAGGCCGCGTCGTTGCGGCCGAGGTGGCTGGAAGTCAACTCGGCCACACGTGCGACGTCAAGAAGTAAATCCTTAACGAGATGGCAACGGTGTCAGCCGTTCTCTAAGTGAAGGCGGGTGTCGCCGTGGTCAGACTTCCGTCCAAAAGGGTTGAATCGCCCATCTCGCTGAGCGCCAGGGCGAGCGCCCCCAGCACCTCGGCTCGGCCTCCGAGCGCCCCGGGAAGGACGGAGAGCTGGCGCGCGGCACTGGGGATGGCATAGCGCCCGACCGACTCCCTGATGGGGCCGAGCACCAGCTCGCCGGCCTCGGCGAGGTCCCCGCCGAGCACCACCCGGCTGGGGTTGAGCACATTGCACAGGTTGGCCACCCCGCTGCCGACGTGCCGGCCGACGTCGGCGACCACCCGGCGGCAGCCCGGGTCGCCGTCCCGCGCCATCCGCACGACGGACTCCATGGTCAGGTCGGCACCGTGGCTCGGCTGGAGCAGCGGGAGCACGTAACGCGCGGCCGTGAACGTCTCCAGGCAGCCGCGGTTGCCGCAGCGGCAGACCGGGCCGGACTCGTCGAGCGTGATGTGGCCTATCTCACCTGCCGTGCCGCCCGGGCCCCGGTAGATCTTGCCGTTGATCACCAGGCCGGCGCCGACGCCGCTGGCGACCTTGATGTACGCCAGGTCACGCACGCCCCGGCCGCTGCCCCAGACCAGCTCGCCGAGGGCGCCCAGGTTGGCGTCGTTGTCGACGTGCACCGGAACGCCGAGCCGCCCCCGCAGTTCCTCGGCGGGCCTGGTGCCGGACCAGCCCGGCAGGATGGCGGTGGAGCCGAGGGTGCCCGACTCGACGTCGATGGGACCGGGCACACCGAGGCCCACGCCCGCGACCTTCGCCCGGTCCACGCCCGTCGCGTCGATCAGACGGTTGACCAGTTCCTCCGCCCGGTCGAAGCCCTGCGCGGCGGACGCGTCGACGTCCAGCGGCTCGGACTCCTCCGCCAGCACCTGGTGCGCCAGGTTCCCGATCGCGACGCGCAGGTGGGTGTGGCCGAAGTCGACGCCTATGACGATCCCGGCGTCTCCGCTCAGCGAAACGCTCCGGGCCCGCCTGCCACCCGCCGAGGTGGGCGTCACCTCGACGGTTCCGCCGTCCTTGAGCTCGCGCACGATGTTGGAGACCGTCGCCGCGGACAGGCCGGTCGTCCGCGCGATCTCCGCCTGCGTGAGCGACCCGGCCAGCCGCACGGCCCGTACGACTCGCTCCAGGTTGGCTCGGTGCAGCGACGACTGCGACCCCGGAGTCTCCATCGACTCATCCACTCCCGCCATCGGCCGGGCGGCCTCTGCGCCGCCCGTGGCCCAGGTCACATCTGCGGAACCGGGCCACTTACAAGTTATGAACTCCAAGCTCTGCTGAAGGGGTTGCCGCAGTCAAGTCCTTGACGTAAATCGCTGTCACTTCGTCGGCCGTGCCGCGGACATCCTCCGGACACGCCCACACCACTCCAGCAGGGCGGCAAGGGCCTCGCGCCGCACCCCGCGACCCTGCCGCCGACCGCCGCGAGCCCTCGTCCGGCCCGCCCACGAGACCTCCCCGCCCCTTCAGCCGCGGAAGCCGGACCGGCCCTGCCACCCCGCTTCGCCGCCCCAGAGGGAACCTGTGTGCGAATTACACCCGCGAATCCGCGAGCGGTCCGACGGGGCGCGGCAGGATCCCGCGAGACGTGTCCATACGGAATCGGCCGCCCTGGACGACCGGCACCCGCCGGCCCGCCGACGCCTCCGAAGGGGCGCGGGGAACCCAGGCTCCCGAAGGAGCGCGCGGAACCGGGGGTCCCCCCGTTCGGGCGAAGCCCCGCATGGGTGCGAGCGACCGGCCACCGCCCCGGCCGCGTACGAACGACGTCGGGACCCGCCACCACGAACCACGCACGGGCGCACACACCCCGCCGCACCCCGCCGCACAGGGCACCGCTGAACACGGCACGGTGCGGCACCGCCCCGTACGACGCGGCGCCGTTCCGCCGGCAGCCTTCGCCGGCCGGCGGAACGGTGCGTGCCGCCCCGGAGACCGGGCTGCCGGCCGGGCCGTCCGCTACTTCAGCGCACCAGCCGTCAGACCCTGCACCACCTGCCGCTGGAAGACGATGTAGGCGGCCAGTACCGGCAGCATCGCCATGACCAGCCCCGCGAACAGTCCGGACCAGTCGCCCTTGTATCCCTGGCTCGCCGCCAGCTGGACCAGGCCCTGGGTCAGGACGCGTTTGTCCGGGTCGGTGTTCAGCACGGTCGGCAGCATGTACTGGTTCCACTGGCCGAGGAAGTTGAAGATGCCCACGCTGATCAGTCCGGGCTTGGCCATGGGCAGCATGATCTGGAAGAACGTCCGGGTGTGGGACGCGCCGTCCACGAAGGCCGCCTCCGCCACCGACGTCGGCAGCGTCCGGAAGAACGCCGTCAGGAAGAACACCGTGAACGGCAGCGAATACGCGATGTAGACCAGGATCAGGCCGTGGATCGTGTTCAGCAGCCCCATGTTGTTCACGACGTAGAACAGCGGGACCAGCGCCAGCATGATCGGAAAACTCATGCCGCCGACGAACAGGTAGTAGATGAAGCGGTTGCCGGGGAAGTCGAAGCGGGCGAGGACATAGGCCGCCATCGAGCCGAGCACCAGGGTGCCGATCAGCGAGCCGGCCACCACCAGCACGGTGTTGAGGAAGTAGTCGCTCATGTTGGCCTGGGTCCAGGCCCGCGACCAGTTGTCGAAGTGCAGCTTGTCCGGCAGCGACCAGGGCGAGGAGAAGATGGACCGGTCGTCCTTGAAGGAGGTCATCACCGCCCACAGCAGCGGCGTGACCACCATGATCGCCCAGATGACCAGGAAACCGTGCGAGAAGGCGTTGAGGGTCTGGCCCCCCTTCGTCCGCCCGGACCGCCGGGCGGCGGGCGGCTCCGTTCTGGTCACCGGTGCGCCGGACTCGGCCGGCACGGGAGCGGGGGTCTCGGTCGTCTTCATCGGATCAGAACTCCAGCCGCTCGCGACGGCCCAGCCGCATCACGATCGCCGCGAACGCGAGCGTGACGGCCAGCAGGGCGACGCCGATGGTGGTGGCGTAGGCGGCCTGACCGTCCCGGAACGCCTTCTGGTACACGTACAGGACCATCACCGTGGTCGAGTAGTCGGGGCCGCCCGGTCCGGTCGTCATGATCTGCACGACGGCGAACGACTCGGCGCCCAGGGCGAGGATGCCCATGTAGACCCAGCCCGACTGCACGGTGTCCCACAGCAGGGGCAGGGTGATGCGGAAGAACGTGCTGAAGCGGCTTGCGCCGTCCAGCAGGGCCGCCTCGTACAGGTCGGCGGGGATCGACGCCATGCCCGCCGAGAACAGGACCACGAAGAAGCCGGTGGTCGACCAGACGAGAACCGCCATCACACACCACAGGGCGAGGCTCGGGTCGCCCAGCCACAGCGGCTGGAGGCTGTCGAGTCCGACGCCCCGCAGCAGCGAGTTGATGGCGCCGCTGTCCGGGTTGTACGCGAAAGCGAACAGCAGGGCGACGATCGCGATCGACAGCACCTGGGGAAAGAAGTAGACGATCTTGTAGAAGGAGGAGCCCCGGACGCCGGTGACCACCGGGCCGCCCCTCCGGCGCCGCCCGCCGACGTTGATCATGAAGGAGAGGAACAGCGCCAGACTGATCGTCACCAGTGGGAGCACCACCGCGAACAGCAGGCTGTGCTGCAACGACTTCCAGAAGATGTCGTCGTGGACCATCCTCTTGTAGTTGTCGAGGCCCACCATCTTGAAGTCGGGGCTCAACCCGGTCCAGTCCGTGAACGAGTAGTAGATGGACTGGATGAAGGGCCAGATGACGAAGAGGGCATAGAGCCCCAGGGGCACCGCCAAGAACCCCACGATGAAACGGTACTTACCGTGCTGCATGACTGCCGCCCTCGATCTCCCCGCGAGTGCCGTCACCGGGGCCTGCCCCGCGCACGGCGGAGCGGCCCTGGTGACGGATCGTCACTGGTGCTTGTAGTGCTTGATCGACGTGTCCTTGGCGGCCTCGTCGGCGAACCCCTGGATCTTCTTGACGGCCTCCGCCGGGGTGAGCCGGCCGGCCATCATCTCCCCGAGACCGGCCACGCCGATCTTTTCCTTCTCCAGTTGGACGTACCAGTCCTGGAGCCGCGGGTTGACCACGTTCTGGCCCGCCTTCTCCAGCGCGGCGACACCGGACGTGAGCCCCGGGGTCAGGCTGATCCCCGTGGTGCCGCCGTTGTACGCGGTCAACGACCTCACCTTGGTGGTGAAGTTCTTCGACGACGCCTCGCTGAGCATGATGCGCAGCTGCTCCATGCCGCCCTCGCCGTTCTTCGCGTGGGCCGGGACGATGTAGGGCTCACCGCCGGAGGCCCAGAGGGTGCCGAAGGGCAGCTTGTCGGAGCTGTCGATGCCGGAGGGCGCGGAGACGGCGAGGTCGAAGTCGGCGGGGATGACGTTCGCCGACTCGTTCTCCACCCAGGAGCCGTTCGGGATGAACAGCGCCTTGCCCTCGGCCCAGGCGGTCTGCGACTGGATGTGGTCGAGGCCGGGGGTGCCCTTGAGGACGTAGCCCTTCTTGTACAGCTCGTAGTACGCCTCGAAACAGGTCTTGACCGCCGGGTGCTTCCAGGCGTTCGGTTCGAGGTTGTCGATGGCGTCGAGCACTTCCCGGCCGCCGACCTTCCCGATCATCGGGTAGAGCGAGAAGGGGACGTAGTACGGGTACTTGCCGGCGTACGTCCAGCCCGCCATGCCCTTCTTCTTGGCCTTCTCGCAGACCGCGAGCATCTGGTCCCAGGTCTCCGGGTACTGCTCGTCGAGCGCGTTCAGGGCCTTCTGCGAGTACCAGACGCCGTACACCGTGTAGGCGTAGTAGAGGACCCAGACCTGCTCGCCGTCGAACTGACCCATCTCGACGATGCCGGGGCGCAGCGTGTCGCGGACCTTCTTGTTCGGGTCGTCGAACGAGGGGGCGTCGAGCAGCGGGGTGATGTCGGCGAGCTGCTTCTTGCCGACCAGGACGCCCATGTCCATCTGCTCGGCACCGGAGTTGTCGATGAGGTCCGGCGGGTTGCCCTGGTTGAAGCGGGGCTGGAGCGTCGACTGGATCTTCTGGGTGGTGGAGAACTTCACCGTCGCCTTCGGGAAGTCCTTCTCGTAGATCTTGACCGCGTCCTGGCCGTACTCCTTGCCGTAGCCGCCGTCGAACAGGACGAACTCCATCTGTGCGCTCTCGTTGACAGCGAGCGGGTTCTTCGCCGTCTTCTTGCCCGCGGCGGCCTTGTCCTGGCTGTCCCCTCCGCTGCTCGCACAGGCCGACAGGAAGCCCGCCGTGGGGAGGGTGAGCAGACCGAGGGCTGCGGAGCGCCGGATGAGGTCGCGCCGGCCGAGTCCGCCGTCACCGTGATTCGCTGCGGAAGTGGATCCCATGCTCAAGTCCTCGCCTTCTCCAGGACTCAGGCGGTGAACCGGATCCTCCCCGGCACCGCTGGTCGGGTAGTGCTGGGCCGTGCAGGAAATGCCGACAGGTATAGTCCAGTTCCCGGCGGCTGAGCAACATCATGTGCAAGGTTGGACGCCGGTCTTTTCCGAGTTGAGACCTCCCGGAAATCTGGGCCCGCTGTAGGCGCCATGCCCGAAAAATCCACTCCATACAGCCCCGAATGCCGCAGGCAACACCCTTGACATCATCGGTCACTTGACTCCCTACTGGTTCCTGCGCAGCGATTTTGACAACGTTGTCTGAGCGCAGGGAGGGTTTCCGTACATGCATCGGAGAGTTCGACACAGATGGGGGCCGGCGGTCGTGGTCACGACCGCCTTCGTCCTGGCGGCGGGTTCGCAGGGGGCCGCGATCGCCCTGCCCGCCCAGGCACCTGCCGCCGACCGCGATTTCGCATCCTCGTTCGAGGCGAATGACCCGGCGCCGGACTGGCTGAGCACGGTCGACACGTCACCTGACGGCACCAAGCGCGCCTCGGGCGTCGACGGCGGCTACACCACCGGCATCCCCGGCAACGTCAACGACCACGTCACCGGCGTACGCGCGAGTGCCGAGAACACGGACGGCGGTGAGGTCAAGGAGAACCTCGCCGACGGCGACCCGAGCACCAAGTGGCTGGCCTTCGAGCCGACCGGCTGGGCCGAGTTCGACCTGGACAAGCCGGTCAAGCTGGTGACCTACGCCCTCACGTCGGCGAACGACTCCGCCGAACGCGACCCGAAGGACTGGACCCTGCAGGGTTCCACCGACGGCAAGGACTGGACGACGCTCGACACCCGCTCCGGCGAGACGTTCGCGCAGCGGTTCCAGACCAAGTCGTACGACCTCGCCGCGCCGGCCGAGTACCAGCACTTCCGGCTCGACGTGACGAAGAACAACGGCGCCTCGGGCATCCTGCAGCTGGCGGACGTCCAGTTCTCGACCGGTGACAGCGGCGCCCCGGCCCCGCAGGACATGCTCACGCTGGTCGACCGCGGCCCGGGCAGCTCGCCGACCGCGAAGGCGGGCGCGGGCTTCACCGGCACGCGGGCCCTCAGGTACGCCGGCCGGCACACGGCGGACGAACGCGGCTACTCGTACAACAAGATCTTCGACGTAAACACGAAGGTCGACCGCGACACCCAGCTGTCGTACCGCATCTTCCCGTCCATGGCCGACGACGAGCGCGACTACGACGCCACCAACGTCTCCGTCGACCTGGCCTTCACCGACGGCACCTACCTGAGCGACCTGGGCGCGATCGACCAGCACGGCTTCGGTCTTTCGCCGCAGGCTCAGGGCGCCTCCAAGGCGCTGTACGTCAACCAGTGGAACAACGTGATGTCGCGGATCGGTTCGGTCGCGGCAGGCAAGACCATCGACCGCATATTGCTGGCCTACGACTCTCCCAAGGGCCCGGCGAAGTTCCGCGGCTGGCTGGACGACGTGGCGGTCAGGCAGGTGGCCCCCGAGCAGCCCAAGGCGCACCTGTCCGACTACGCGCTGACCACCCGCGGCACCAACTCCAGCGGCGGCTTCTCGCGCGGCAACAACTTCCCCGCGACCGCGGTCCCGAACGGCTTCAACTTCTGGACCCCGGTGACCAACGCGTCCTCGCTCAGCTGGCTGTACGAGTACGCGAAGGCCAACAACGCGGAGAACCTGCCGACGATCCAGGCGTTCAGCGCGAGCCACGAGCCGAGCCCCTGGATGGGCGACCGGCAGACCTTCCAGGTGATGCCGTCCGCCGCGTCCGGCACCCCGGACACCGGCCGCGAGGCGCGTGAGCTGGCCTTCCGCCACGAGAACGAGACCGCCCGGCCGTACTACTACGGGGTCAAGTTCGAGAACGGGCTGAAGGCCGAGATGACCCCGGCCGACCACGCGGCGACGATGCGCTTCACCTTCCCAGGCAACGACGCGAGCGTGCTGTTCGACAACGTGACGGATCAGGCGGGCCTCACGCTCGACAAGGCGAGCGGGACCTTCAGCGGCTACTCGGACGTCAAGTCCGGGCTGTCGACGGGCGCCACCCGGATGTTCGTGTACGGCGAGTTCGACAAGCCGGTGACGGACGGTTCGTCGAGCGGCGTCAAGGGCTACCTGAAGTTCGACGCGGGCGCCGACCGCACCGTCACGCTCCGCATCGCCACGTCGCTGATCAGCGTCGACCAGGCCAAGGACAACCTGCGCCAGGAGATCCCGGCCGGCGCGTCCTTCGACACCGTCAAGCGCCAGGCCCAGCAGGCCTGGGACAAGGTGCTCGGCAAGGTCGAGGTCGAGGGCGCCACGCCGGACCAGCTGACGACGCTGTACTCCAGCCTGTACCGGCTGTACCTGTACCCCAACTCGTCCTTCGAGAAGGTCGGTTCGAAGTACCAGTACGCCTCCCCCTTCTCCGCCAGGACGGGCCAGGACACTCCGACCCAGACCGGCGCGAAGATCGTCGACGGCAAGGTGTACGTCAACAACGGCTTCTGGGACACCTACCGGACGACCTGGCCCGCGTACTCCTTCCTGACGCCCGGCAAGGCCGGCGAGATGGTCGACGGGTTCGTGCAGCAGTACAAGGACGGCGGCTGGACGTCCCGCTGGTCCTCCCCCGGCTATGCGGACCTGATGACCGGCACCTCCTCGGACGTGGCCTTCGCGGACGCATACGTCAAGGGCGTCGACTTCGACGCCAAGGCGGCCTACGACGCGGCCGTGAAGAACGCGACGGTGGTCCCGCCGTCCTCCGGCGTCGGCCGCAAGGGCATGGCGACCTCGCCGTTCCTCGGGTACACCAGCACCGACACCGGTGAGGGCATGTCCTGGGCGATGGAGGGCTACGTCAACGACTACGGCATCGCCCAGATGGGCCAGGCCCTGTACAAGAAGACGGGCGAGAAGCACTACAAGGAGGAGTCGGATTACTTCCTCAACCGCGCCCGGGACTACGTGAACCTCTTCGACACCCGGGTGGGCTTCTTCCAGGGCAAGGACGCCAAGGGCAACTGGCGCTGGGACTCCTCCAAGTACGACCCGCGCGTGTGGGGCTACGACTACACGGAGACCAACGGCTGGGGCTACGCCTTCACCGCCCCGCAGGACAGCAAGGGCCTGGCGAACCTGTACGGCGGCCAGAAGGGGCTCGGGGACAAGCTCGACAAGTACCTCTCCACCCCGGAGACGGCCTCGTCGGACGTCGTCGGCTCCTACGGCGGTGTCATCCACGAGATGACCGAGGCCCGGGACGTGCGGATGGGTCAGTACGGGCACTCCAACCAGGTCGCCCACCACGCCCTCTACATGTACGACGCGGCCGGGCAGCCCTGGAAGACCCAGCAGAAGGTCCGTGAGGCGCTCTCCCGCCTGTACACCGGCAGTGAGATCGGGCAGGGCTACCCCGGCGACGAGGACAACGGCGAGATGTCCGGCTGGTACCTCTTCTCGTCGCTCGGCTTCTACCCGCTGGTCATGGGCAGCGGCGACTACAGCATCGGTTCCCCGCTGTTCAAGAAGGTCACGGTCCACCTGGACAACGGCCGGGACCTGGTGATCAACGCTCCGAAGAACAGCTCGAAGAACATCTACGTCCAGGGCGTCAAGGTCAACGGAAAGACCTGGACGTCGACCTCGCTGCCGAACTCGGTGCTGCAGAAGGGCGGCGTGGTCAACTTCGACATGGGCGCCCAGCCGTCCGCCTGGGGTACGGGCAAGGACGCGGCCCCGGTCTCCATCACCAAGGACGACAAGGTGCCGACGCCGCATGCGGATGTGCTGAAAGGCGTGGGCCCGCTGTTCGACAACACGTCGGCGACGGAGGCGGCGGCCGGCTCCGTGGACCTGCCGGTCGACGGCGCCACCAAGGCGGTCCAGTACACGCTGACCTCGTCCAAGGACCACACGAAGGTGCCGACCGGCTGGACCCTCCAGGGCTCCACGGACGGCACGACGTGGCAGACCCTGGACAAGCGGTCCGGCGAGTCGTTCGCCTGGGACCGGCAGACCCGGCCGTTCACGATCTCCGCGCCCGGCTCGTACACCCAGTACCGCCTGGTCCTGGACGGCGAGTCGACGCTGGCGGAGGTGGAACTGCTGGCGTGACGGACGTGCCCGTCACCCGGGACTGATCCCGTAGGGCACGACGAACCGAGAGGGCCCGCCGGTCACGACCGGCGGGCCCTCTTGCCCTGTTCGCGCACGGACTCCTGTCCCTGACGGTCCGTTCCGAAGCCATGGCCCCTCCGGGAAGGCGGAGGACGGACGAGCAACTGGCGGACTGACAGGGACCGGCAAAGACCGGCAAGAACCGCGAGCTGAGAACCAGGGCCGGGGGCCGAGAACTAGGAACAGGGAACTGGGAACTGGGAACCGAAGACTGAGGAGTGAGCACATGCAACGCTTCGCAACGGTCATCCGGCTGAAGCCCGAGAAGGAAGAGGAATACCGCCGTCTGCATGCCGCCGCCTGGCCCGGAGTGCTGGCGGCTCTCAAACGGGCCCACATCGGCAACTACTCCATCTTCCTGAGGGACGGCTTGCTGTTCAGCTACCTGGAGTACGGCGGCGACAACTACGCCGAGGACACCGCCGCCATCGCCGAGGACCCGGACACCCGCGCCTGGTGGGCCCTCACCGACCCCTGCCAGCAGCCCCTGGACAGTGCTGCCGAGGGCGAGTGGTGGGCCCCGGCGGAGGAGGTCTTCCACCTCGACTGACAGTGAGGATGTGACGTGGTGACGCTGTGGGTGGGGCTGACCCTCCGACCGACTGACGTCTCGACTGTCCTGTTTGCGATTCGTCGGCCCGCCGGGCGTCACCACGCACGCGCGCCGGACAGAGGTTTGTGACCTTATAGGAGCTTGGTCCAGAAACCCTGTCACTGTCCTGTCCACCGCGCTTGCGGCCGGAAGCCGACGGTGACGGTGCGTCAGCCCGCAGTGGAGCAGCCCGGATCCACCCAGATCAGCCGACCGGGTACCCCAACTTGCTTGACATCGTTGTCGGTTGAGGCGGTAAAGTCGTACGGCGGCGAGTCGACAACGTTGTCGCACCTTCGTCCGACACGAGCCACGCCCCACCCGGACAGGTCGATCCCCCCTCGCCCGTCCGGCTCGCGGACCCGGTGCGCACCGCCGCCGGGTCCGCCCGGAGCGGCTTCTCCTCGCCTGCACCGACTCCGGCGCCTCCGCGGTCCGCTCCACCGGCTCCACCGGCTTCGCCCCGGCTGCTTCGTCGTCGGCGCCCCGTGTCCAGGCCGAGGGCCGTTCGGCCATCCGGATGCCCCGGATACCCCGGGACGGAACCGGCGAAGGGCCGCACCCCGTTGACGGGGATGCGGCCCTGGGACGCGGCACTCCGGGCGCGGAGCCCGGCTGCTGCCGGTTACTTGCGGATCAGGTTGCGCAGCACGTACTGCATGATGCCGCCGTTGCGGTAGTAGTCGGCCTCGCCGGGGGTGTCGATGCGGACGACCGCGTCGAACTCGACGCCCGTGTCGGTGGTGACCTTGACCGTGCGCGGCGTGGTGCCGTCGTTCAGCGCGGTGACGCCGGAGACGGAGAAGGACTCCTCGCCGGTCAGGCCCAGCGACTCGGCGGAGGCGCCCTCCGGGTACTGCAGCGGCAGCACGCCCATGCCGATGAGGTTGGAGCGGTGGATGCGCTCGTAGGACTCGGCGATGACGGCCTTGACGCCCAGCAGGGCCGTGCCCTTGGCCGCCCAGTCACGGGACGAGCCGGAGCCGTACTCCTTGCCGGCCAGGACGACCAGCGGGGTGCCGGCGGCCTGGTAGTTCTGGGAGGCGTCATAGATGAAGGAGACCGGACCGCCGTCCTGGGTGAAGTCGCGGGTGTAGCCGCCCTCCGTGCCCGGCGCGATCTGGTTGCGCAGGCGGATGTTGGCGAACGTGCCGCGGATCATGACCTCGTGGTTGCCGCGGCGCGAGCCGTAGCTGTTGAAGTCGCGGCGCCCCACCCCGTGCTCGGTGAGGTACTTGCCCGCCGGGGTGTCGGCCTTGATGGCACCGGCCGGGGAGATGTGGTCGGTGGTGACCGAGTCGCCGAGCTTGGCCAGGACGCGCGCGCCGGCGATGTCCTCGACCGGGGCCGGATCCATGGTCATGCCCTCGAAGTACGGGGGCTTGCGCACGTAGGTCGACTCGGCGTCCCAGTCGAAGGTGTTGCCGGTCGGGATCGGCAGCGCCTGCCACTGGGCGTCACCGGCGAAGACGTCCTGGTAGGACTTCTGGAACATGTCCTCGCCGATGGCGTTGGCGACGACGTCGTTGACCTCGGCCTCGCTCGGCCAGATGTCCTTCAGGTGGACCGGGTTGCCGTCCTGGTCGGTGCCCAGGGCGTCGCGCGTGATGTCCACCTTCATGGAGCCCGCGATGGCGTACGCGACGACCAGCGGCGGGGAGGCCAGGTAGTTCATCTTGACGTCGGGGTTGATCCGGCCCTCGAAGTTCCGGTTGCCGGACAGGACCGAGGTGACGGCGAGGTCGTGGTCGTTGACGGCCTTGGAGACCTCGTCCGGCAGCGGGCCGGAGTTGCCGATGCAGGTGGTGCAGCCGTAGCCGACGAGGTTGAAGCCGACCTTGTCCAGGTACGGGGTCAGGCCCGCCTTGTCGAAGTAGTCGGTGACGACCTTGGAGCCCGGCGCGAGGGTGGTCTTGACCCAGGGCTTGCGGGTCAGGCCCTTCTCGACCGCCTTCTTGGCCACCAGGGCGGCGGCGACCATGACGTACGGGTTGGAGGTGTTGGTGCAGGAGGTGATGGCCGCGACCGTGACCGCACCGTGGTCGAGGGTGTAGGTGGTGCCGTCGGGGGCAGTGACCTGCACCGGGTTGGACGGGGCGCCGTTGGGGGCGACGGCCGGGGCGTCGGAGGCCGGGAAGGACTCCTTGCCGGCCTCGTCGCCGGCGTCCACGTAGTTGAGGACGTCCGACCTGAACTGCTCGGCGGCGTTGGCGAGGACGATGCGGTCCTGCGGGCGCTTGGGTCCGGCGATCGACGGGACGACCGTCGACAGGTCCAGCTCCAGCTTCTCGGAGAAGTCGGGCTCGGCCTTCGGGTCCAGCCAGAGGCCCTGCTGCTTGGCGTACGCCTCGACCAGCGCGACCTGCTGGTCGCTGCGGCCGGTCAGCCGCAGGTAGTTGAGGGTCTCGTCGTCGATCGGGAAGATCGCGGCGGTGGAGCCGAACTCCGGGGACATGTTGCCGATGGTGGCGCGGTTGGCGAGGGAGGTGGCGGCGACGCCCTCGCCGTAGAACTCGACGAACTTGCCGACGACACCATGCCTGCGCAGCATCTCGGTGATGGTGAGCACGAGGTCGGTGGCGGTGGTGCCGGGCTGGAGCTGGCCGGTCAGCTTGAAGCCGACGACGCGCGGGATGAGCATCGAGACGGGCTGGCCGAGCATGGCGGCCTCGGCCTCGATACCGCCGACGCCCCAGCCGAGGACGCCGAGGCCGTTGACCATCGTGGTGTGCGAGTCGGTGCCGACCAGGGTGTCCGGGTAGGCCTTGCCGTCGCGGACCATCACGACGCGGGCCAGGTGCTCGATGTTCACCTGGTGGACGATGCCGGTGCCGGGCGGGACGACCTTGAACTCGTCGAACGCGGTCTGGCCCCAGCGCAGGAACTGGTAGCGCTCCTTGTTGCGGCCGTACTCCAGGTCGACGTTCACCTTGAAGGCGTCGTCGGTGCCGAACTTGTCGGCGATGACGGAGTGGTCGATGACCAGCTCGGCCGGGGCCAGCGGGTTGATCCTGGCGGCGTCGCCGCCCAGTTCCTTCACGGCCTCGCGCATGGTGGCGAGGTCCACGACGCAGGGGACACCGGTGAAGTCCTGCATGATCACACGGGCCGGCGTGAACTGGATCTCCTGCGACGGCCGGGCCTGGGAGTCCCAGTTGCCGAGGGCGCGGATGTGGTCGGCGGTGATGTTCGCGCCGTCCTCGGTACGGAGCAGGTTCTCCAGCAGGACCTTGAGGCTGTACGGCAGGCGGGCCGAGCCCTCCACCTTGTCCAGCCGGAAGATCTCGTACGACTCGTCGCCCACCTGCAGCGTGCTGCGGGCGTCGAAGCTGTTCGCCGACACGACAGTCTCCTTCATTGATGTGCGCGTACCACCACGATCCTGCCGCCACGACCCGCGGGCCATTCCGCTAAGGTAAGGCTAAGTTAGGTCACCCTTACCGGGGTGGCGGCTGTGGTGCCCCTCGGCAGATATCTCGATGTCGAGATAACTCTAGTACATGGGACCCGGATGGTCATGCCCGGACCGGCCGTCCGACCCGGACTGAAGCGAGGCACACCGCATTCCGATACTCTCGGTGACGCCCACATCACGCTCGGCGTCGACACCCCACCGGCCACCCCCGACGGCCGTCCCCCACTGGCCGTCGACCGACCGCCGGCGCGCGCCCCGGATTCGGTCCCGATGCGGACCGGGCCCTCACCCCTCCGCCGTGGAACGGCCGACCACCCGGCACACGCCGGGACGGGCCCCGGCATTGGCCACGCATGGCCGCGAGCGCGACACGCCGAGGCCGCCACCCCACCACAATCACTCCTTTATCAATCAATATCGCTACATAACACCTTTTGAGCCAGCTCGTTACTCCCCAGACCACCCCATCGCCGCACCTCCAGGGGCCGCTGACGTCCTGTCACCCGAATGGACCCCCCAACGGGCGCCATCTCATATGTGAGATAACCTCAACCTCATGGCAGACGACTACCTCGTACGCATCGGCAAGCTCATCCGTGATGCCCGGCAACACCGAGGCTGGACACAGACACAGCTCGCGGAGGCGCTCGGAACCAGCCAGAGTGCCGTCAACCGGATCGAGCGCGGCAACCAGAACATCAGCCTTGAGATGATTGCCCGGATCGGCGAAGCCCTGGACAGCGAGATCGTGTCGCTGGGGTACGCGGGCCCCATGCACCTCAGGGTGGTCGGCGGTCGTCGCCTGTCCGGCGCCATCGACGTGAAGACGAGCAAGAACGCCTGCGTCGCCCTGCTGTGCGCGTCACTGCTGAACAAGGGGCGCACCCTGCTGCGCCGGGTCGCCCGGATCGAAGAGGTGTACCGCCTGCTGGAGGTGCTCAGCTCCATCGGCGTACGGACCCGCTGGGTCAACGACGGGGTCGACCTGGAGATCGTGCCGCCGGCCGAGCTGGAACTGGACGCCATCGACGCGGACGCGGCCGTCCGTACCCGCTCCATCATCATGTTCCTCGGCCCGCTGCTCCACCGTATGGACGCCTTCAAGTTGCCGTACGCCGGCGGCTGTGACCTCGGTACGCGCACCATCGAACCGCACATGATCGCGCTGCGCCGGTTCGGTCTGGAAGTCGCCGCGACCGAGGGGCAGTACCACGCCACCGTCGACCGGGCCGTGCGCCCCGGCCGCCCGATCGTCCTGACCGAGCGCGGGGACACGGTCACCGAGAACGCGCTGCTCGCCGCGGCCCGCTACGACGGCGTCACCACGATCCGCAACGCCTCCTCCAACTACATGGTCCAGGACCTGTGCTTCTTCCTGGAGACGCTGGGCGTACGGGTCGAGGGCATCGGCTCCACCACACTCACCGTGCACGGCGTGCCCGTGATCGACGTCGACGTGGACTACTCGCCCTCCGAGGACCCGGTCGAGGCGATGAGCCTGCTGGCCGCCGCCGTGGTCACCGAGTCGGAGCTGACCGTGCGCCGGGTGCCGATCGAGTTCCTGGAGATCGAACTCGCGGTGCTGGAGGAGATGGGCCTCGACCACGACCGCACCGCGGAGTACGTCGCCGACAACGGCCGTACCCGCCTGGTGGACCTGACCGTACGGCCCTCCAAGCTGGAGGCGCCGATCGACAAGATCCACCCGATGCCGTTCCCCGGACTGAACATCGACAACGTCCCCTTCTTCGCGGCCATCGCCGCGGTCGCCCAAGGCCAGACGCTGATCCACGACTGGGTCTACGACAACCGCGCGATCTACCTCACGGACCTCAACCGCCTGGGCGGCCGGCTGCAGTTGCTCGACCCGCACCGGGTCCTGGTCGAGGGCCCCACCCGCTGGCGTGCCGCCGAGATGATGTGCCCGCCCGCCCTCCGCCCGGCGGTGGTCGTCCTGCTCGCGATGATGGCCGCCGAGGGCACGTCCGTGCTGCGCAACGTGTACGTCATCAACCGCGGCTACGAGGACCTGGCGGAACGCCTCAACTCGATCGGGGCCCAGATCGAGACGTTTCGCGACATCTGACCGACGGAGTCCGCCGCGCCCTTGCCGGCCGAGGACTCGTCCCGGCCGGCGACTGCGGGGGCGGCCGGGTTCCGGCCGGCCCCGCGGTCGCCACGAGACCGGCGGTCACTTCGCGGCGAGGGTCACGTCCTGGTTCCGGGTGGCGTGGAGGTACGGCAGTGGCAGGCCGCCCTGCGGGCGCAGTTCCAGGAGGGCGGCCTCGACGTGGGCGGTCCCGGGGACGAGCTGTTCCGACGACACCTTGCTGGAATTCTCCCAGCGGTGTTCGGCGCCGTCGCACTGGGCCAGGGTGCCGCCGACGCCGTACAGGACCGAGTCGGACTTCTGATGGACCGAGGAGCTGACGAACACCGGTCCGGTGCCCTTGGTGCAGCGATAGGTGCCGGAGAGGGAGACGGTGCCGTCCGTCGCGACGCGGCCGGTCTTGTCGACGGTGATGGTCTCGGACGGGTCGGCGGCCGTGGCCGTCGGCGCGACCACGCCGAGCAGCAGCGCGGCGGCACCGGCGGCGGTGGCGAGCACGGGGCGTACGGACATGGGGTACCTCCCGGAATCGTGGGGGTGGGCGGGGGTCACGCCAGGTACTTACCGGGTGGCCCGGGCCCGGTCCGTGACCGTCACCCCATCGGTGGCGCGTCCTGACCGTCATGGAGCGGTCGGGGAGTTGTCCACGTGTTGTCACATCTCGCGACGAGCCGTTCCGGGGCGTTCACGGGCGGCGCATGGTCTGGGTGTGCCGTGCGGCAGCGAGGCCGCCGGGCTGTCGTCCCAGTAGACGCGGAGGTCCGCCATGTGTCCCCAGCTCTCCCCGTGCCATCCCGGCGGCGCCCCGCACATCGTCGCCGCCCGCCCCGAACAGGGCTGGAGCCTGCTGTGCGACGGCACGATCCACTTCGACGACACGGGCGCGCTGCACCCCGACGGCAGCATCGTCCCGCCCCACCGCCCGCCGGCCGCCCACCTGACCCCAGCCGCCTGAACGCCACGCGAAGTCCAAAATGGGGCACGGCGAACTGCGCAAACACCCCACCAGACCCGCACCCGACCAACAACAGACCAACGACAACCCCACGCCCCCAAACGGAGCGCTAAAGCACGGCAAACCCGTCCAGCTCCACCAGCGCCCGCTCGTCCCAAAGCCGTACGACCCCGACGACGGCCATCGCCGGATAGCTCCGCCCGGTCAACCTCCGCCAGATACCGCCGAGTTCACGAGCGTGGCTGCGATAGTCGGCGACATCGGTGGCGTAGACGGTGACCCGCGCGAGGTCACCGGGGGTGCCGCCGGCCGCGTGCAGGGCGGCGAGCAGGTTGCGGAGCGCCTTCTCGAACTGCTCGGGCAGGGTGTCACCGGTGATCTTGCCATCGGTGTCCAGGGCGGTCTGGCCCGCCAGGAAGACCAGCCTGGTGCCGGTGGCGACGACGGCGTGGGAGAAGCCGACGGGCGGGGAGAGGTCGGGCGGGTTGATGCGCTCGGCCGTCACGGAGCCTCCTGCGGACTGTGCGGTGCGGCGTTCATGGCGTACAGTTCCTTGGCGATGATGCCGCGCTGGACCTCGCTCGCACCCTCGTAGATGCGCGGGGCGCGCACCTCGCGGTAGAGGTGTTCGAGCAGGTGGCCGCGGCGCAGTGCGCGGGCGCCGTGCAGTTGGACGGCGGCGTCGACGACGTACTGGGCGGTCTCGGTGGCGAGCAGCTTGGCCATCGCGGCGCGCATGGGAACGTCCGGCGCGGCCTCGTCGTACGCCGTCGCCGCCGCGTACACCATCAGCCGGGCCGCGTCCGTGCGCAGGGCCATTTCGGCGACGCGGTGGGCGACGGTCTGCAGGTCCATCAGCCGGCCGCCGAAGGCGTCCCGTCCGCGGGTGTGGTGGAGGGCGGCGTCGAGCGCGGCCTGTGCCATGCCGACCGCGAAGGCGCCGACGCTCGGGCGGAACAGGTTCAGGGTGCCCATCGCGACCCGGAAGCCGCGGTCGGTCTCGCCGAGGACGTCGTCCGCGGTGACGGGTACGGCGTCGAACCGCAGGGCGCCGACGGGGTGCGGGGAGAGCATCTCCAGGGCGCTTCCGGTGAGTCCGGGCCGGTCGGCGGGGACGAGGAAGGCGGTCACGCCGCGGGCGCCCGCGCCCGGGGTGGTGCGGGCGAACACGGTGTAGAAGTCGGCCTCGGGGGCGTTGGAGATCCAGCACTTCTCACCGGTGAGCCGCCATCGGCGAAGGCCGTCGCGTTCGGCCGCCGGCACGGCACCGAGCACGGGACCGGGCACGGCGTCCGGACCGACGCCACGCGCGTCACGTCGCACCGGGCCGTCTCCGCCCACGCCCCCGGAGCTACGCGCGCCACCGCTGCCCTCACCGCCACCGCCGTACCGTCCGCCGCCGTCCCCGGTGTTACGCACGGCCCCCGGCTCTGCCGCGGCAGCCGAGGCGGCGGACGCGACCGCGTCCCGCTCCGCATCCGCCCGCAGAGCCAGCGCCGCGGCGTCCGAACCCGCCCCCGGTTCGCTCAGCGCGAAGGCCGCGATCGCCGTGCCGTCGGCGACCCGCGGCAGCCAGCGGTCGCGCTGGGCCGGGGTGCCGTGGGCGTGCACCGGGTGGGCGCCGAGGCCCTGGAGGGCGAGGGCCGTCTCCGCCTCCGTACAGGCGTAGGCCAGGTTCTCCCGCATCAGACAGAGATCGAGGGCACCGGAGTCGAACAGCCGGGTGAGCAGGCCCAGTCTGCCGAGTTCGGCGACGAGCGGGCGATTGACCCGACCGGGCTCACCCTTTTCGGCGAGCGGACGCAGCCGCTGCGCGGCGAGTGAACGCAGCTGGGCGCCCCAGGCGGTTTGCTGGGGTTCGAGCGAGAATGCGGGCACTGCCCTTCCTCCCTCCACGGCGGGCCGTCATGGCCCCACTCGACGGTATCGCGGACCATTGACTGTCGTCATCAACACGATACGCTCGTTCCGCGAGCCCACCACGAGCCGACCGGCAAGGGGGCGAACCGGCATGAACGTCTCGGCCCACGTCGACACCTTCGCGCGCGACCACCTCCCGCCGCCCGACCAGTGGCCCGAGCTCCACTTCGACCTGCCGGAGCTGCGCTACCCCGACCGGCTGAACTGCGCCGCCGAGCTCCTGGACCACGCCGACCCGGCGCACCCGGTGTTCCACACGCCCACCGGCGGTTCATGGACCTACGGCCAACTGCGCGCGCTCGTCGACCGCCTCGCCCACGTCCTCACCGGTGACCTCGGCGTGGTGCCGGGCAACCGGGTCCTGCTGCGCGGCCCGACCACACCGTGGCTGGCGGCCTGTTGGCTCGCGGTGCTGAAGGCGGGCGCCGTCGCCGTCACCGTGCTGGCCCAGCAGCGCCCGCACGAACTGGCCACCATCTGCGAGATCGCCCGGGTGCGCCACGCCCTGTGCGACGCGCGGTCCGTCGGCGATCTCACGAAGGCCCGGATCCCCGGGTTGCGCGTCACGACGTACGGCGGTGACGGGCCGGACGACCTGTTCAGCCGCCCCGCGCCCAACGCCCCGTACCCGGCGGTGCGGACCGCGGCCGACGACATCGCGCTGATCGCGTTCACCTCCGGCACCACCGGCCGCCCGAAAGGGTGCATGCACTTCCACCGGGACGTGCTCGCCATCGCGGACACCTTCTCCCGACATGTGCTCGGCCCCCGTCCGGGTGACGTCTTCGCGGGCAGTCCCCCGCTCGGCTTCACCTTCGGGCTCGGCGGGCTGGTGGTCTTCCCGATGCGCGCCGGCGCCAGCGCGCTCCTGCTCGAACAGGCCGGGCCCCGCCAGCTGTTGCCGGCCATCGCCCGGCACGGGGTCTCCGTGCTGTTCACCGCGCCGACCGCCTACCGCGCCATGCTCGACCACCTGGACGGACACGACACCTCGTCGCTGCGGCGCTGTGTCTCCGCGGGCGAGAACCTGCCCGCCGCGACCTGGCGGGCCTGGCAGGAGCGCACCGGGCTGAGCATCATCAACGGGATCGGCGCCACCGAACTGCTGCACATCTTCATCTCCGCCGCGGACGAGCACATCAGACCCGGCACCACGGGGGTTCCGGTCCCGGGGTGGCACGCGCGCGTGCAGGACGAGAACGGGGATCCCGTGCCCGACGGCGAACCGGGCCTGCTGGCCGTGCGCGGCCCGGTCGGCTGCCGCTACCTCGCCGATGCGCGGCAGCGGGTCTACGTGCGCGGCGGCTGGAACGTCACCGGGGACACCTACGTCCGTGAGGCCGACGGCTACTTCCGGTACGTCGCACGCGCCGACGACATGATCATCTCGTCCGGGTACAACATCGCGGGCCCCGAGGTCGAGGACGCGCTGTTACGCCATCCGGACGTCGTCGAGGCCGCGGTGATCGGGCGGCCCGACGAGGCGCGCGGCCAGGTCGTGGTGGCGTACGCGGTGCTGACGGAGGGCGCCGAGCGGGACGCCGACGCCCTGCGCGACTTCGTCGCGTCGGAGCTGGCGCCGTACAAGTGCCCCCGGGAGATCGTCTTCCTGGACGCGCTGCCGCGCACGGCGACCGGCAAGCTCCAGCGGTTCCGCCTCCGCACCCAAGGTGACCAGCAGTGATCACGAAGACCTAAGATGATCAACGTGTCCGAGCAGCACGCCCCCCGGTCCCTCATCATCACGCTCTACGGCGCGTACGGCCGCTCCATGCCCGGTCCGGTGCCCGTCGCCGAACTGATCCGGCTGCTGGCGGCGGTCGGCGTGGACGCGCCGTCCGTGCGGTCGTCGGTGTCCCGTCTGAAACGGCGCGGGCTGCTGCTGCCCGCCCGCACGGAGCAGGGCGCGGCCGGATACGGACTGTCCCCGGACGCCCGGCAGTTGCTCGACGACGGCGATCTGCGCATCTACGCGTCCACGCCGCCCGCGGACGAGGGCTGGGTGCTCGCCGTGTTCTCGGTGCCGGAATCGGAGCGGCAGAAGCGGCACGTGCTGCGCTCGCGGCTGGCCGGGCTGGGCTTCGGCACGGCCGCGCCCGGGGTGTGGATCGCTCCGGCGCGGCTGCACGAGGAGACCCGGCACACCCTCCAGCGGCTGGGGCTCGACCCGTACGTCGACTTCTTCAGCGGTGAGCACCTCGGCTTCGCGCCCACCGCCGAGGCGGTCGCGCGCTGGTGGGACCTGACCGCCATCGCCAAGCAGCACGAGGTGTTCCTGGACGCGCACGCGCCGGTGCTGCACGCCTGGCAGCGGCGGGCGGACACCGCGCCCGAGCAGGCCTATCACGACTACCTGCTGGCCCTGGACTCCTGGCGCCATCTGCCGTACGCCGACCCCGGGCTGCCGCCGCACCTGCTGCCCGCGAACTGGCCGGGCGCCCGTTCGGCGGAGGTCTTCCGCGCGCTGCACGCGCGGCTGCGGGACGCGGGGGCCGAGTTCGTCGGGGCGTGATCCCCGGCGGGCCGTCGTCCCCGGCGGGTCGTCGCGTTCCGCGCGACCCGCGGAAGGCGAGGGCCCACGGTAGTCGACGACCCGCCGTACTCGACGGCCCGCGGTACTCGACGGCGCCCCAGAGGGGGCGGCGGGAGCCGGACCGTTGCGCCGGTGACTGCTGCGCCGGCCGACGGCGCCACGCCGGCCGCGGGCCTGGCGCGGGTCAGCGCTCCAGTGTGAGCCGGGGTCTGGGGGCGTCGGTGCGTCCGGTCCGCGGGCGTCGGCTGCCCGCGCGGTAGGGGGCGGGCCAGCCGGTGCCCGGGCCCTCGTACTCCTGCTCCGCCGCGGCGTGCACGGTCCAGTGCGGGTCGTACAGGTGCGGGCGGCCCAGCGCGCACAGGTCGGCACGCCCGGCCAGGATCAGCGAGTTGACGTCGTCCCAGGAGGTGATCGCGCCGACCGCGATCACCGGGACGCCGGTCTCGTGCCGGATCCGGTCGGCGAACGGCGTCTGGTAGGACCGCCCGTACTCGGGCTGCTCCTCGGCCACCACCTGTCCGGTCGACACGTCGATCGCGTCGGCGCCGTGCGCGGCGAAGGCGCGGGCGATCTCCACCGCCTCCTCGGCCGTGGTCCCGCCGTCGGCCCAGTCGGTGGCGGAGATCCGTACGGTCATCGGCCGCTCCTCGGGCCACACCCCGCGGACGGCGTCGAAGACCTCCAGCGGGAAGCGCAGCCGGTCGGGGAGCGAGCCGCCGTAGGCGTCGGTGCGCCGGTTGGTGAGCGGGGAGAGGAAACCGGAGAGCAGATAGCCGTGCGCGCAGTGCAGTTCGAGCAGGTCGAAGCCGGCCCGGGCGGCCCGCCGGGCGGCGGCCGTGAACTGCTCGCGCAGGTCGGTGAGCTGGGCGCGGGTGAGCCGGTGCGGCGTCTGGCTGCCCGGTTTGTACGGCAGCGGGGACGCGGCCACGAGCGGCCAGTTCCCGGTGGGCAGCGGCTCGTCGATGCCCTGCCACATCAGCTTGGTGGAGCCCTTGCGTCCACTGTGGCCGAGCTGTACGCCGATCGCGGTGCCGGGTGCCTGGGTGTGCACGAAGTCGGTGATCCGGCGCCAGCACTCGGCCTGTCGGCCGGTGTAGAGGCCGGTGCAGCCGGGGGTGATCCGCCCTTCGGCGCTGACGCAGACCATCTCGGTCATCAGCAGGCCGGCGCCGCCGAGGGCGCGGGCACCCAGGTGGACGAGGTGGAAGTCGCCGGGGACGCCGTCGGTGGCCGAGTACATGTCCATGGGTGAGACGACGACCCGGTTGCGCAGGGTCAGCCCGCGCAGCCGGAACGGGGTGAACATCGGGGGCGTGCCCGGCGGGCAGCCGAACTCGCGCTCCACCGACTCGGTGAAGTGGGCGTCGCGCAGCCGCAGGTTGTCGTGGGTGACGCGGCGGCTGCGGGTGAGCAGGTTGAAGGCGAACTGCCGGGGCGGCTGGTCGAGGTAGCGGCCGAGGTCCTCGAACCATTCCAGGCTGGCCCGGGCGGCCCGCTGGGTGGAGGCGACGACGGGTCTGCGCTCCGCCTCGTAGGCCGCGAGCGCCCCGGCCGTCGTGGGGTGTTCGGTCAGGCAGGCGGCCAGGGCCAGGGCGTCCTCGACGGCCAGCTTGGTGCCGGAGCCGATGGAGAAGTGGGCGGTGTGGGCGGCGTCGCCGAGGAGGACGACGTTGCCGTGCGACCAGCGTTCGCTGACGACCGTGCGGAAGGTGGTCCAAACGGACTTGTTGGAGCGCAGCGGCCGTCCGCCGAGCGCGTCCGCGAAGATCTTGGCGCAGCGTTCGACGGACTCCTGCTCGCCGAGTTCACCGAATCCGGCGGCCTGCCACACCTCCTCGCGCATCTCGACGATGACGGTGGAGGCACCGGAGGGGTCCTGCGGCCCGGAGGATCCCCCTGTGGGGTGCTGGTCGGGTGACGGGCGGGAGTAGGGGTAGCCGTGCAGCTGCATCACGCCGTGTTCGGTCTCGGCGATCTCGAAGCGGAAGGCGTCGAAGGCGAAGTCGGCGGCGAGCCAGATGTAGCGGCACCGGTGGGTGGTCACCCGGGGGCGGAACACATGGACGTACGCCTCGCGGGTGGTGCTGTGCACTCCGTCGGCGGCGATGACCAGGTCGTAGGTCTCGGCGAGCCAGGCCGGGTACGGTGCCTCGCTGCCGAAGCGCAGGTCGACGCCGAGGGAGCGGCAGCGTTCGTGCAGGATCTCCAGGAGCCGTCGTCTGCCGAGGGCGGCGAAGCCGTGTCCTGAGGAGGTGTGGCGGATGTTCCGGTGGACGATGTCGATGTCGTCCCAGCGGACGAACTCTCGTTGCAGGGCCTCGTAGACCACCGGGTCGGCGTGTTCGATGCCACCGAGGGTCTCGTCGGAGAGGACGACGCCGAAACCGAAGGTGTCCTGGGGGGCATTGCGTTCCCAGACGGTGACCTGCCGTCCCGGGTCCAGCCGCTTGAGGAGGGCCGCGGCGTACAGGCCGCCGGGGCCGCCGCCGATGATCGCGACGCGCTGGGGACCGCCGGCGGTCTCCGGCGCCTGCGCCTGCGGCTGCGGCTGCGGCTGCGGCTGCGGCTGCGGCTGCGGGCCAGGCTGCGGCTGCGAGTGTGACTCCGGCTGCAAGCCAGGCTGCGGCTGCGGTGTGGCCGACTGCGTCTCGTCGCGGAGCCGATCGTCGGCACAGTCCCGCGCCCCCTCCCCCGGCATGGTCACCGTCCCTGCCATTTCGGGGGGCGCTTCTCGGTGAAGGCCGCGTGGAACTCGGCGTAGTCCTCGCTGTTCATCAGCAGCGCCTGGGTCGACGCGTCCAGTTCCACCGACGCCGCCAGCGGCATGTCCAGTTCGGTGGTGAGCAGCGCCTTGGTCTGCGCGTGGGCCAGGGCCGGGCCGTCGGCCAGCCGCCGGGCGAGGGCCTGGGCCGCCTCGTCGGCGCGGCCTTCCTCGGTCAGTTCGCTGATCAGCCCGATCCGCTCGGCCTCGACGGCGCGCACCGGTTCGCCGAGCATGAGCAGCCGGGTGGCATGGCCGAGGCCGACGACCCGGGGCAGCAGGTAGGCGGCGCCCATGTCGCCGCCGGACAGCCCGACGCGGGTGAACAGGAAGGCGAAGCGGGCGCTCGGGTCGGCCACGCGGAAGTCGGCCGCGAGCGCGAGGACGGCCCCGGCGCCCGCCGCGACCCCGTGCACCGCCGCGATCACCGGGAACGGGCACTCCCGTACGGCCCGCACGACCTGGCCGGTCATCCGGTTGAAGTCGAGGAGTTCGGCGGTGTCCAGGGCGAGGGTCGCGCCGATGATCTCTTCGACGTCGCCGCCCGAGCAGAAGCCGCGTCCCTCGCCGGCCAGTACCAGGGCCCGCACGGACCGTTCGCGGGACAGCTCGGCGAGCAGGTCGCGCAGGTCGGCGTAGGCGCCGAAGGTGAGCGCGTTCAGCTTCTCGGGGCGGGCGAGGGTGACGGTGGCGACGCCCTCGGCACGCTCGACCCTGAGGTGGTCCCAGGTCGGGGTGCG
This sequence comes from Streptomyces sp. NPDC006012, assembly GCF_042871185.1. Classification (NCBI taxonomy): domain Bacteria; kingdom Bacillati; phylum Actinomycetota; class Actinomycetes; order Kitasatosporales; family Streptomycetaceae; genus Streptomyces; species Streptomyces sp. NPDC006012. The sequence continues at coordinate 142,395 of NZ_JBIAIE010000007.1, read as the reverse complement.
GTTGGCGGAGCCGGTGAAGGGACTCATGAGGTGCGGCCTCCTCGGGCGGGCGGTTCCTCACGTATCTCTACCCTCGAAGCTATCACTGAATTCTGACCGTCGTCAGGATGGCGCAACATCGCAGGCCATAGAAAAAGGGCGAAATCGGCCACGTCGGTCACAACTCGTCAATAGCGCGGTAACAACGTGGCCGAAGGTGCGAGGGAGGCCGCCGGCCCGGGTATGCCGCCCCGTACCGGGGCCCGACGGCCCCGAGCGGTACCCGTCCGAAGTCTCGCCGGACGGGCCCCGTACCCTCTCTACGGTTGAAAGCAGGACTTCCTGCTCCATGAACGGAACCACCGTGCACGAACGCCCCCCGACATCGGCCTCTTGGCGCATCGCGCTGCCGCACACCACCGCGGCGGTGCCGGTGGCCCGCGCCCTGGTGCGAACGGCACTGACGGCACCGGAGCACGCGGCCGACCGCGACACCGCGGAACTGCTCACGGCGGAGCTGGTCGCCAACGCGGTGGAGCACACCGCCGGACGGGGACCGATCGAACTGGTGGTGGACGTGCGGCCGACCGGCTGCCAGGTGGAGGTGCACGACCCTGATCCGGCACCGCCCGGCGACCTCACCCACCCGAGCACCGAGGAGCCCGACGTCTGGCAGGAGGGCGGACGCGGCCTGCTGCTGATCCGGGCCCTCAGCTCGTCCTGCGGACACCGGCCCACCGAGTCGGGCAAGGCGGTGTGGTTCCGGCTCCCCGCACCCCGTCAGCCCCGCCCGTTCTGACCCCGGCTCAGGGCCGTCCGGGGCAGGGCCGCACGGCGCGGCTCAGGCCAGGGTCGCGACCAGGACCGCCTTGATGGTGTGCATCCGGTTCTCCGCCTCGTCGAAGACGACGGAGTGCTCGGACTCGAAGACCTCGTCGGTGACCTCCAGCTCGGTCAGCCCGTGCCGCTCGTGGATCTCCAGCCCGACATCGGTGCCGAGGTCGTGGAAGGCCGGCAGGCAGTGCAGGAACTTCACCCCCGGGTTGCCGGTGGCGCGCAGCACGTCCATGGTCACGGCGTACGGGCCGAGCAGCGCTATGCGTTCGTCCCAGACCTCCTTGGGCTCGCCCATCGACACCCATACGTCGGTGGCGACGAAGTCGGCGCCGCGCACACCCTGTTCCACGTCCTCGGTGAGCGTGATCCGGGCGCCGGAGGCCCCGGCCAGCTGCCGGGCCAGGTCGACGATCGTCTCGTCCGGCCACAGCAGCCGGGGCGCGACGATCCGGACGTCCATGCCGAGCAGGGCGCCGGTGACCAGGTAGGAGTTGCCCATGTTGTAGCGGGCGTCCCCGAGGTAGGCGAAGGCGATCCCGGTCAGCGGCTTGTCGCTGTGCTCGGTCATGGTGAGCACGTCGGCGAGCATCTGGGTGGGGTGCCACTCGTCGGTGAGGCCGTTGTAGACGGGCACTCCGGCGTACGCGGCGAGTTCCTCGACGACGCCCTGGCCGTGGCCGCGGTACTCGATGGCGTCGTACATCCGGCCGAGCACCCGGGCGGTGTCCTTGACGGACTCCTTGTGTCCGATCTGCGAGCCGGCCGGGTCCAGGTAGGTGGTGTGCGCCCCCTGGTCGGCCGCCGCGACCTCGAACGCGCAGCGCGTGCGTGTCGAGGTCTTCTCGAAGACCAGCGCGATGTTCTTGCCGCTCAGGTGCCGCGTCTCGGTCCCGGCCTTCTTGGCCGCCTTCAGTTCGGCGGCCAGCTCGATCAGGCCGCGGAACTCCTCCTCGGTGAAGTCCAGCTCCTTGAGGAAGTGGCGGCCGGCGAGGGCGGTCGGGACTGTCGCCATGGGGGGCGCTCCAGGGATCGCGAGAACGGGGACGCTACGGAAGACCGTGGAAGTCTATACGATGGGCAGCATTTCTATACAGCACCTGGGTGCCCCCTTCCGGCCGTCACACGGCGGCCCGTTCCACCGGGCAGCTCATGCAACGCGGCCCGCCCCGGCCGCGGCCCAGCTCGCTGCCCGGGATCTCGATCACCTCGATGCCCTGTTTGCGCAGATGTGTGTTGGTGGTCGAGTTCCGCTCGTAGGCGACGACGACACCGGGTTCGACGGCGAGGACGTTGCAGCCGTCGTCCCACTGCTCGCGCTCGGCCGCGTGCACGTCCTGGGTGGCGGTCAGCACCCGGATCTCGCTGAGGCCGAGGGCCGCGGCGATCGCCCGGTGCATGTGCTCCGGCGGATGGTCGGTGACCTTGAGTTCCCGGTCGGCGGCGCCCGGTTCGATGGTGTACGAGCGGAGCATGCCGAGCCCGGCGTACTGGGTGAAGACGTCGCCGTCGACCATCGTCATCACGGTGTCGAGGTGCATCAGGGCACGCCGCTTGGGCATGTCCAGCGCCACGATGGTCCGGGCCGACCCGGCGGCGAAGAGTTTGTGCGCGAGCATTTCCACGGCCTGCGGGGTGGTGCGCTCGCTCATCCCGATGAGGACGGCGCCGTTGCCGATGACCAGGACGTCGCCGCCCTCGATGGTGGACGGGTAGTCGGCCTGCCCCTCGGACCAGATGTGGAATCCCTCGCCCTTGAAGAGGGGGTGGTGCCGGTAGATCGCCTCGAAGTGCACGGTCTCCCGTTGCCGCGCCGGCCAGCGCATGGCGTTGATGGAGACGCCGTCGTAGATCCAGGCGGAGGTGTCGCGGGTGAAGATGTGATTGGGCAGCGGGTCGAGCAGGAACTCGTCGAGGTCCATCACATGGAAGCGGACGGAGGCGGGCTCCGCGTGCGCGTCCAGGAACTCCCGCTTGGTCATGCCGCCGACCAGCGCCTCGGCCAGGTCGCGCGCGGGCAGGGTCTCGAAGGCGGCCCGCAGATGGTCGGTGGCGAGCGGACCGTACTCCTTCTCGTCGAAGACCCGGTCCAGGACGAGGGCCCTGGCCTGCGGGATCTCCAGGGTTTCGGTGAGCAGGTCGCCGAAGAGGTGAACGGTGACCCCGCGGTCGCGCAGCACGTCGGCGAACCCGTCGTGCTCGGCACGCGCCCGACGCACCCACAGCACGTCGTCGAAGAGGAGGGCGTCCTTGTTGCTGGGGGTGAGCCTTTTCAGCTCCAGATCAGGCCGGTGCAGGATGACGCGGCGCAACCGCCCGGCCTCGGAGTCGACGTGGAATCCCATGCCTCCATCCTCGCCGCAGCTGACCGGGTTCATCCTCGGCCCCACCCCTTTCCGAGGATAAATCGACCGGGCCGGGCAGGCGGGCCGGACCTGCCGGGCACCCCGCACGGGCCGCCGGGCCACGGTCACCGGGCAGCGTCCCGCCCCGCCCCGCGTCGAACCACGGGGCAGGGCTCGTGACGCAGCTCACAGCCGAGGGTCGACGGGCTCCGACTCCAGGGCCAGCACCGCGAACACCGCCTCGTGCACCCGCCACAGCGGCTCCGACTCCGCCAGCCGGTCCAGGGCCTCCAGACCGAGCGCGTACTCGCGCAGCGCCAGCGACCGCTTGTGGTTCAGGAACCGCTGCCGCAGCCGGGCGAGGTTGTCCGGGCGGGTGTACTCGGGACCGTAGATGATCCGCAGGTACTCGCGGCCCCGGCACTTGATGCCGGGCTGGACCAGCCGGCCCTGCGGGTCGCGGGCCAGCGCGGTCAGCGGCTTGACGACCATGCCCTCACCGCCCCGCCCGGTCAGCTCCAGCCACCACTGGACACCGGCCTGAACCGACTCCGGGTCCCCGGTGTCGACGTACAGCCGTCGCGTGGTCTGCAGCAGCCCGCTCTCGTCGTGCTCGACGAGCCGGTCGATCAGGGCGAGCTGCTCGTCGTGCGGCACCCCGGCCAGGCTGCGCCCGCTCACGGCGAGCAACTGGAACGGGGCCAGCCGCACCCCGGCCAGGCCCTCGGTGGGCCAGCAGTAGCGCCGGTAGGCGTCCGTGAACGCGGCGGCGTCGGCGGACCGTTCGCGCTGGCGGGCGAGGAGCCCGGCCACGTCGACCCCGCGCGCCGCCGCGCCCTCCACCGCTGTCAGCGCGTCCGGGAAGACCGCCCCGGCCGCGGCGCCCACGGCCGCGTACTGGCTGCGCAGCAGCCCGGACGCCTTCAGCGACCACGGCATCAGCTCCGCGTCCAGCAGCAGCCAGTCGGTGTCCAGCTCGTCCCACAGCCCGGCCGCGCCGGCCGCCGACCGCAGCCGCCCGAGGATCTCCTCGGTCACGGCCTCGTCGTCGAAGAACGGCCGCCCGGTGCGGGTGTACAGCGCCCCGGTCACCCGGTCCGCCCCGAACCGCCCGCGGGCCGCCGCCGCGTCCCGGCACACCAGGGCCACGGCCCGCGAGCCCATGTGCTTCTCCTCGCACACGACCCGCGCGACACCGTCCTCGGCGTACTGCGCGAAGGCCTCGGCCGGGTGCTCCAGATAGCCGTCGACCCGGCTCGTGGCCGTCGGCGCCATGGTCGGCGGGAGGTATGGCAGCAGCCGCGGGTCGATCGCGAACCGGCTCATGACCTCCAGCGCCGCCGCGGCGTTCGCCTCGCGCACCGCGACACGGCCCGCGTGCCGGGTCTCGACGACCCGGCGGCCGAGCACGTCGCCGAGGCCGAGCGGCCGTCCCTCCCGGCTGCCGGGCGCCTCGCCGTGCAGCGGTTTCACCGGCTCGTACCACACCCGCTCGGCCGGTACGCCGACGAGTTCGCGCTCCGGCCAGCGCAGCGCGGTCAGCCTGCCGCCGAAGACGGCGCCGGTGTCCAGGCAGATCGTGTTGTTCAGCCAGGCGGCCTCGGGGACCGGTGTGTGCCCGTAGACCACGGCCGCCCGGCCCCGGTAGTCCTCCGCCCACGGGTAGCGCACCGGCAGGCCGAACTCGTCGGTCTCGCCGGTGGTGTCGCCGTACAGCGCGTGCGAGCGCACCCGCCCCGACGTGCGCCCGTGGTACTTCTCGGGCAGTCCCGCGTGGCAGACGACGAGCCGGCCGCCGTCCAGCACGTAGTGGCTGACGAGTCCGTCGATGAACTCCCGCACCTGCTCCCTGAACTCCTCGCTCTCCTTCTCCATCTGCTCGACGGTCTCGGCGAGCCCGTGGGTGGGCTGGACCTTGCGGCCCTTGAGGTAGCGGCCGTACTTGTTCTCGTGGTTGCCGGGCACGCACAGGGCGTGGCCCGCGGCGGTCATCGCCATCACCCGGCGCAGCACACCGGGGCTGTCCGGCCCGCGGTCGACCAGGTCGCCGACGAAGACGGCCGTGCGGCCGTCCGGGTGCGCCCCGTCCACGTACCCCAACTCGGCCAGCAGTGCTTCGAGTTCGGCCGAGCAGCCGTGCACGTCGCCGATGATGTCGAACGGGCCGGTGAGGTGGGTGAGGTCGTTGAACCGCTTCTCCGTGACGACGCTCGCCTGCTCGATCTCGTCCGTCCCGCGCAGGACGTGCACCTTGCGGAAGCCCTCGCGCTCCAGATGCCGCAGGGAGCGGCGGAGTTCGCGGGTGTGCCGGCGGACCACCCGGCGCGGCATGTCGGCCCGGTCGGGGCGGACGGCGTTGCGTTCGGCGCACACCTCCTCGGGCACGTCGAGCACGATGGCGATCGGCAGTACGTCGTAGGTCCTGGCCAGCTCGATCAGCTGCCGTCTGCTGTCCTCCTGCACGCTGGTGGCGTCGACGACGGTGCGGCGGCCGGCGGCCAGCCGCTTCCCGGCGATGTAGTGCAGGACGTCGAAGGCGTCCCGGGTGGCGCTCTGGTCGTTCTCGTCGTCGCTGACCAGGCCGCGGCAGAAGTCCGAGGAGATGATCTCGGTGGGCTTGAAGTGCCGGCGGGCGAAGGCCGACTTGCCGGAGCCGGAGGCGCCGACCAGCACCACGAGGGAGAGATCGGTGACGGGCAGCACCCGCCCCGCGCGCGGTGTCCGTGCCTGCGCCGGTGCTGTGTCCGGCTCCTGTGCCTGTCCCGGTATCGCGGTCATGCGGCCTTCGCCTCGTTCTTCTCGTCAGTGGTTCCGAGGCCGAACACGGCCATCTGCGTGGGCGGCCCCACCTCGGGGTCGTCGGGTCCGACGGGCACGAACTCCACGTCGTACCCGTGCCGTTCGGCCACCGTCCGGGCCCAGGTCCGAAATTCCTCCCGCGTCCACTCGAACCGGTGGTCGCGGTGGCGCAGCCGTCCGGCCGGCAGGGTCTCCCAGCGGACGTTGTACTCGGCGTTCGGGGTCGTCACCAGGACGGTGCGCGGGCGGGCGGCGCCGAACACCGCGTACTCCAGGGCGGGCAGCCGCGGTGGGTCGATGTGCTCGACGACCTCGCAGAGCACGGCGGCGTCGTAGCCCCGCAACCGGTTGTCGGTGTAGGCGAGCGAGCCCTGCACCAGCTTGACGCGCGCGGCCTGCCGCTCGCCCATGCGGTCCAGCCTGAGCCGCCGGGCGGCGATGGTGAGCGCCCGCACGGACACGTCGACGCCGACGATCTCGGTGAACGCGGGGTCCTTCAGGAGGGTCTGCACCAACTGCCCCTGGCCGCAGCCGAGGTCGAGTACCCGGCCGGCGCCGGCCCGCTTGAGCGCGTCGACGAGCGCGTCACGACGACGCACGGCGAGCGGCGTCGGCTTCTCCTCGGCCCCGGTACCGGTACCGGCCTGGTTCGCGGCACCGGTACCGGCTCCGGTCTGAGTCTCGGCCTCGATCCCGGTGGCGGCCTCGGCCCCCTTCTCGCCCTCGCCTGCGCGCCCGTTCTCCCCCTCGCTCCCCTTCTCGTTCTCGGCCTCGTCCGCGTTGTCGTCCTCGACGGCGTTGTCGATCTCCTCGGCCTCGCTGTCGTCGGTCTCGGCGAGCCGCACCAGTTCCAGCCGCTCGCTCGCCTGCCGGGTCAGGGACCAGCGGCGGGAGAGATACCTGCTGGTGATGAGCCGCTGCTCGGGGTGATCGGCCAGCCAGCCCTCGCCGACCCGCAGCAGCTTGTCGACCTCGTCGGGCGCCACCCAGTAGTGCTTGGCGTCGTCGAGGACCGGCAGCAGTACGTACAGGTGCCGCAGTGCCTGCGCGAGGGTGAGCCGCTCCGACTCCAGGACGAGCCGCACGTAACGCGAGTCGCCCCACTCGGGGAACTCGGCGTCCAGCGGTACGGATTCGGACGTCACCGTCCAGCCGAGCGGCTCGAACAGGTCCCGGACCAGGTCGGGACCGCTGCGCGCGCCACCGCGGGCGGGCAGCGCGGGCACCTCGACGCGCAGCGGCAGCGGCTCGGCGGCCCGCTCCGGCCGGGCGTTGCAGACGCCCCGCATGGCGCTGGAGAAGACGTTGCCCAGCGCAACAGCGAGCAGCGAAGAGGCCGCGTACGGGCGGTCGTTGACGTACTGCGCGAGCGCCGCGTCCGGTGCTCCCCCGCGGCCCTTTCCCCTTCCGCGCCGCACCAGCGCCACCGTATCCACCTCAAGCAGCAGCGCCGCCGTGCAGCGCAGGACGTTGGCCTCGGGGTAGAGGACGTGTGCGGTGCCGCAGGAGGTGGAGAACGCCTGAGCCCGGTCGGGATGCTTGTGCAGCAGATACCCGAGATCGGTGGCCGGACGCTCCGGGGTGCCGGTGGTGGTAAGGGTCAGAAACATGCCCCGAGTCTCGCTGCCGACGCCCCTCGACGACCAGCGGTTTTCCCGGGGCCCGGGCGGCCGTCCGGGGCCGGGGCCGCCGCTCCCGTCCGGGCCACGGACGGAGACCGTCCCGGTCCGGCAGGGGCCGGCCGGAGGAACCGGAGCGGCGGGGCCCGGCTCGGGACGGCAGGGGCCGGGCGCGGCGGGGCCGGGTGTTACGACAGCTGGGGCTGGACCTGGGAGGAGATCAGTTCCAGGTGGTCCAGGTCGGAGAGGTCGAGGACCTGGAGGTAGATCCGCTCGGAGCCGGCCTCCGCGTACCTGCCGATCTTCTCGACGACCTCGGCCGGGGAGCCCGCCAGACCGTTGGTCTTCAGGTCGTCGACGTCACGGCCGATCGCGGCGGCCCGCCGGGCGACCTCCTGGTCGTCGCTGCCGACGCAGACGACGAGGGCGTTGGAGTAGGTGATCCCGTCCGCGGGCCGGCCCAGAGCCTCGGCCGCCGCACGGACCCGGCCGAACTGCCGCTCGGTGTCCTCGACCGAGGCGAACGGGATGTTGAACTCGTCGGCGTACCGCGCGGCCAGCTGCGGCGTGCGGGTGGCGCCGTGACCGCCGATCAGCACCGGGATCCTCGCCTGGGCGGGCTTGGGCAGCGCGGGCGAGCCGGTCAGGTCGTAGTGGGTGCCGTGGAAGTCGAAGGTGTCACCGATCTTGGTCTGCCACAGGCCGGTGACGATGGCCAGTTGTTCTTCCAGGCGGCCGAACTTCTCCTTCGGGAAGGGGATGCCGTACGCCTTGTGCTCCTCCTCGAACCAGCCCGCGCCCAGGCCGAGTTCGACCCGGCCGCCGGACATCTGGTCGACCTGGGCGACCTGGATGGCGAGCACGCCGGGCAGCCGGAAGGTGCCCGCGGTCATCAGCGTGCCGAGCCGGATGCGCTTGGTCTCACGGGCCAGGCCGGCGAGGGTGATCCAGGCGTCGGTGGGGCCGGGCAGGCCGTCCACGTTGCCCATGGAAAGGTAATGGTCCGAGCGGAAGAAGGCGTCGAAGCCGAGGTCTTCCGTGGCCTTCGCGACGGCGAGCAGGGTGTCATAGGTCGCCCCTTGCTGGGGCTCGGTGAAGATGCGCAGGTCCATGCACCCATCCTGCACGCCACGTGCCTCTTCGACCCCACCGGCACCCCCTGTCGCGGCCGTCCCCGGTCGGGTGAAATCACGTCAACCGCGCGCGGGACGCCGCCAGAGCAGTGACCGGCTTCCCGCCTTGGTCGTTGGCCGGGCGGAGCCGGACCGTCCGGCGCCCGCGAGGAGGCCGTCGTGTCCGAGGATTCCGTGCCGCTCCCGGCGGGTGCCGGGCAGCCGAAGGGTTTGCTGGAGAAGATGGAGGAGTTGATGGCCGCGCTGAACGCGGATCTGTCCGCTCTGGACGCGGATCTGCAGTCGGCCGGGGGTCCGGGGCACGGTCCCGTCGACGGGAGCGACGCCGCCTGAGGCCGGGCTGCCGGAAGCCTGACCGGGTGGGGCTATCCCACCTCCGTCTCCGGCATCGCCGCCTCCTCTCTGGCGGCCAGCTTGCGCAGCATCTCCCGCACCCGGTCACGGGACTCGTCCGCCGCGTCGATCGCCTCCATGCACTGCCAGTACGTCGTCTCGTCGGCGGCGCTGGACATGCCGATCAGGGCGATACCGACCTCGGCGAGCAGGCCGCCCAGGCAGAGCAGGGTGTGGCGGGCGTCGTCCAGTTCGGTGAGCTGGGCCGCGCGCAGGTCCGCGGTGTCGAGGTCCGGCGCCGCCAGGACACCGCAGCCCCGGCCGGCCAGTTCGGTCAGGCCCAGCGCCTCGCCCCGCAACTCCGGTGGCCCGGAGACCGCCAGACGGCTGCCGATCGCCTGGGCCAGGGCCTGGGCCTGCCACACCTCGGTCAGGGTCCCCGGCGCGTCCCCGCTCGCGGCGAGGGCGCGTCTGCTCGTCACGATGAGCCGCACCGCATCCATGCGCTGCCCCGTCCCTCCGACGTGCTCTCCACACGTCCGACCTGACTCCACTGTTCACTACCCAGAGTGAAGGTCCGTGGGACGAAAAGCCAGAGGAAGACGGAAATCTGCGGACAACAATTCGGATTCGACAGGAATTTTGACTACGGAGAGTGAAAGTGGAGCGTGAAATTTCGTGGCTCCGCCCCGCGCATGGCGCGTGCCGCCCCGCGCCGCGCCGCCCCCGACACCCCGCAACGGACCACCACGCGCCCTCTCCGACGCCCCCACCTGCGTCGTTCTCCGCAGTGCCCCGCCCTGCGCACCGCACCGCGCGCTCCTCTGCGCCTGCGGCGGTGTCATCCCCCGGCCGAATCCCCGGCGCCCTCCCCCGTGGTGCCCTCCCCCGCGGCGGCATCCGGCGCCGGGAACCGCCGTTCGTTGCGGTCGATCTTCGCGGCCAGTGCGGACAGCGGGTCGACGCCCAGCACCTCGCACAACTGGAGCAGATAGGCGAGGACATCGGCGATCTCGTCCTCGACCCGGTGCGCCGAGTCCGGCTCCTCCATGACGCGGGCCGACTCCTCGGGCGTCAACCACTGGAAGATCTCGACCAGTTCGGACGCCTCCACGCTGAGGGCGGTCGCCAGGTTCTTCGGGGTGTGGTAGGGCTGCCAGTTCCGGGCGGCCGCGAAGTCGGCCAGTCGGCGCTGCAGTTTCGGCACGTCCAGGTGTTCCGTCACGGGTCCAGGTCTACCACTGTGACTCCGGCCGCCCCGACGGCCCATGAGGCGTCGGCGACCGCCCCGACGAACCGGATGTGCCCGAGTGCGCACATCCGCGCCGCGAGCCGCAGCAGTCCGCTGCGCTGGCGGGGGTCCAGGGCGCGGTCGAAGCCGTCGGCGAGGACGGTCAGGCCCCGCAGGGCGTCGGGCACCTCCCCGGGCGCGTCGACGTCGAGCACGCCCGGCCCGGTGAGCAGTACCAGGGCCAGGGCGAGGTAACGCAGTTCGCCGTCGCCGAGCCGGCCGCCGTCGGTGCGGATGCCGTCACCCCGGTCGAGCACCGGGCGTACGGTGCCGTCGCCCAGCGGTTCGGCGAGCACGTCGGCCACCGGACCGCGGCACCCGTCGCGCACCGCGGCGACGAGTTGCGCGTACCGGCGTCCGCACTCCGACCTGGTGCGCCACAGGACGTCCGCGAGATTGTCGCAGCCGGGCAGCAGCCGTCCGGGGCCGATGCGGACCGGCGCCCGCATCCGGTCGGGCCGCGGATCGCAGGCGAAGACGGAACGCAGGGCGAGCACGGCCTGCTCGGCGGCGGCGAGCACCCGGCGCTGCCCGTCCGTCTTGCCGGCCACCCGCAGCGGCAGGAGCGCGGTGCCGAGCCGGTCGTCCGGGAGCGGGGCGCGGGTCACCGGCGCCGACCCCGCCGTGTGCCAGGCGGCCTGTACGGTACGCCGGCCCGGATCGCGCAGGGCGGTCTCCAGGAGGGCCCGGCCGCCCGCTGTCAACCGCTCGCCCACGATGCGCAGTTCCGGCTCGGCCTGTACGGCGACGTCGAGCCGGACCGGGCCCTCGGGGCCGTCCGCCGTACAGCCGATGCGGAAACCGCGGCGCCGCTGGGCGTCGGGCCTGGCCCGCTCGGGCACACAGGCGGCGGGGTCCGGGAAGACCTCGGCGAGCGGGGCGCCGGCGGCGAGCCGGGCCAGCGCCTCGTACGCCCGCAGCGCGGTCGTCTTGCCGGACCCGCTGGGCCCCGCGAAGAGGGTGACCGGGCCCAGCGGGAGCGCGGTCCGGCGGTGCCCGGCGAAGGCGGACAGCCGTAACTCGGTCAGGCCCGGCCGCACCGCCCCCGCTGCCCCCTGGGGCCGGTCCGTCGCGCTCGACCGGCCAGACGCGCTCGGTCGGCGCAGGTCCGTCCCGGCAGGCAGGTCCGGCCGACCAGGCGGGTCCGGCCGGTTCCGGGAGGCCGACGGCATCGGCGGTGACGGTGGGGCCGAGCGCGCCGCCGGTACGAACGCCGCCGGTGGAACCGACGGCGGCAGCCGGTCGGCGGCGGGGTTCGCGAGGGGCGGGACGGGCGCGGCGGACGCGTGAGGCTCGGCCATGTCGGGACCGTAGGGCCACGGCGCCGAGGCGAACCGTTCCGCCCTCGGCACTTTCCTACGATCGGGGGACCGTCCTCAGCCGCCGGACGCCCCTGCCTGGTCCATCAGTTCGCTGACCTCTATGCCGGGCGGTGTGAGCAGGAACACATTGCGGTCGACGCGGTGCATTCCGCTGGCCAGGCCGAAGACCACGCCCGTGCTGAAGTCGAGCACACGCTTGGCCACATCGGTCTCGGCTCCGGTGAGGTCGAGCAGCACGGGAATGCCGGTCATCAGGGTCTCGGCGACCTCGCGGGCGTCCGCGAACACATTGACCCGCAGGACCACGAGCCGGCGCCGGGCCTCGGTCACGGCCTCCGGCAGCGCACGGTGGCCCACCGAGGACGGCCAGGCGTCCCGGCCCCGCAACGGCACGACCTGGGCGAGCCCCTCCCACTGTTCGTCGGTGGCGTCGTAACGGTTCACCGGCTCCCCCCGATCTGACTCGCTCTCCATGCCTTCACCGGCCAATTCTTACGCCAAGTCACCCGTTCGGCCCAACAGCGACACGATGGGCCACCGCTACGACCGCCCACTCCCCGGTGGATTCTCTGAGCACTTGTCCGAATACGCCCGCTTCTTACCGCCCTCACACCGGACTCTTCTCCTTCTGCGACGCCCCGCTCACCGGCCGCTATTACGTTGCCGAGTCGTGCACTTGGCAGATACACAGCTGGTGGCACCCCGGTGGCGGACACGGTCGGTGGTGTCCGCCACCCGGGGAAATCCCGGCTCCCCCGCGCAGTGGCATCGCGTTCTCACGGTCCTGGCCGATGTGAGCCTCTTCATCGGCACCCGGTCGGTCTGGACCCAGGCGGCCACGCACCACCTGGTCCTCGCGGCCGTCATCTCCCTGTGCTACGCCGCCATCCTGGTCACCGGCGTGCTGGCCCTGACGGTCCGCCGGGCCGGCTCGCTGGCCCGGCTCGATCTGGTGGTGCTGGTGACGGCGGTGATGCTGGTCCTGTGCAACTGGGCGATGAACCACGGCGGCGGCGACGAGGGGGCCCTCACCGCCCAGGCCGCCCGGGAACTCGCGGCCGGACACACCGTCTACGGCCGGCCCTGGCCCTGGCTGTTCCACGGCAAGGGCGTGGCCCTCACCCCGACGACGAACGGCGGCTACGACCTGACGTACGGCTATCCGCCGCTCGCCCCGATGCTGACCGCGGCGCTGCTGTGGCTCGGTCACGGCGCCGCGCCCGCCACCGCGGTGACCACCGGCGCGCTGCTCGTCGGCACGGTCGTGCTGTGGCGGATGCTGCCCGCGCCCTGGCGGCCGGCGGTCACCATGGCCTGCCTGGGCTTCGGCTTCCTGCCGACGTACGCACGGCTCGGCTACCCGGCGATCATCGGCCTGGCCCTGCTGATGCCGGTGGTGGTGTGCTGGCCGCGGACCGGGCTCGACGGCCGGCTGGGCGCCGCGGGGATCGCCCGGGCCGTCTGCCTGGGGGCGGCCTGCGCGGCGCAGCAACTGCCGTGGTTCGTGGCGCCGTTCCTGCTGGCCGGCGTCTACGCCGTACGCCGTGGTGAGCTGGGCGGCCGGGCGGCCGGGCTGGTGGTGCTGCGGCTGGTCGGGATCGCGGTCACCACCTGGCTGCTGATCAACACCTATTTCGTCGTGCAGGAACCGGGACCGTGGCTGGACGGGGTCGCGCTGCCGCTCACCCAGGGCGCGGTGCTGCACGGCCAGGGCCTGGACGACATCTCGCTGTACTTCACCGACGGCAGCGGCCGGCTCGACTGGTACGGGCACGCGAGCATGTTCCTGGCGGCCGGTCTGTTCGCGCTGTTCGTGCTGTTCGTGCGGCGGCTGGGCCCGGCGGCGACGGTGCTGCCCTGGTGCGCCTTCTATCTGGCGACCCGTTCCCAGGACGGCTACTACCTGCTGATGACGCCGCTGTGGCTGGTGGGCGCGATCACCGCTCCGGCGGCGGAGTTCGAGCACGCCTGGCAGCCGCGGCCCGGGCCGCTGGCCGGGGTGCGCCGCCGGCCGGCCCTGGCCGCCGTGAGCGCGCTGCTCGTCCTCCCGGCGCTGGTGAGCGCGGTCCTGGCGGTGACCGGCTCGCCGCCGCTGCGGATGCGGGTCACCGCGGTGCGGCACGCTTCGGCAGGCGTCGTCTCGGCGCTCACCCTGCGGGTGACGAACACCGCGGGCGACGCACTCACCCCGCACTTCACGCTCACCCAGGGCCAGGGCATGAACAAGTACTGGTCCCTGGTGCGGGGTCCGGCGACGCTGCCCGCGCACAGCACGGCGACCGTGGAGCTACGGCCGCCGGACGGCGGCTACGGGCTCCCCAAGACGAAGGCCCGGGTGCGGCTGCGCGCGTTCACGGCCACGCCGCAGACACTGTCGAGTCAGGACGTCCACCTGCGAGAGGTCCCCGGAGGCACCGGCTGACGGCCGGGGCGGTGTTACCGTCGGCAGGGCCCTGCCGACGCGGGATCTTCCGGGCGGCACGGTCTGCCGGGCGACGCGGTCTCCCGGCAGAAACGGCTCGCGGTCGGCGACCGGCCGTGCGGCACCGAGTCGCGGCCCGCGCGGTCCCGGCGCAGTCTCGCAATCTGAACGACTCAGCTCGCTCTCGCGGCCCGAACGGTCTCGGCGCGCTCTCGCCGCCGACGCGGGCCGCCGCGCGGGTGAACCATGAGGTGTACGGCGGTCGCGGTCGTCGGGTGTCCGGCCGCCGGGTGTCCGGCCGCCGGGTGTCCGGCCGCCGGGCCGTCCGCCCCAAGCGGCCCGGCGGGCCCGCAGCAGCCCCTGCCGAGCCCCGACTTGCCGCGGAGAAACCCCTGAGGAGCCCCTGAAGGACCCTGGGCCGCCTCGAAGAGGCGCAGTTCACCATCTCGGCGAGGGCAACGTCACAGCGCGTGCTCTGCTGTCCGGTGAGCGGGCTGCCCTAGCATCCGACCATGACGGTCCTGCCTGACGACGGGCTCTCACTGGCCGCCGAGTTCCCTGACCCGACGCACGAGCAGTGGCAACGCCTGGTCGCGGGCGTGCTGCGCAAGTCGGGCAAGGAAGTCTCGGGCGCCGCAGCTGAGGACGCTCTGTCCACGACGCTTCAGGACGGGCTGCGCACCCGTCCTCTCTACACCGCGCGCGACACCGCGCCCGAACCCGGCCTGCCCGGCTTCGCCCCCTTCGTCCGTGGCAGCCGCCCGCAGGGCAACACCATGGGCGGCTGGGACGTACGGCAGCGGCACGCGGCGCTCGCCGACGGCGCGGTCCTCACCGACCTGGAGAACGGCGCGACCTCGCTCTGGCTGCTCGTGGGGGCGGACGGGATCCCGGTGCCTCAGCTGCGCCGTGCGCTCGACGGCGTCCTCCTCGACCTGGCCCCGGTGGTCCTGGACGCGGGCCAGGACACGCCGGCCGCCGCGCAGGAGCTGTTCGGGCTGTACGCGGAGCGGGACGTCGCACCGGAGGCGGCGCACGGCAACCTCGGCGCGGACCCGCTCGGGCACGAGGCCCGCACCGGCGAACGGCAGGACTTCGCCCCGGTCGCGGCGCTCGCCGAACGCTGCGCCGCCGGGTATCCGGCGCTGCGGGCGCTGACCGTGGACGCGCTGCCGTACCACGAGGCCGGCGGCAGCGCCGGGCAGGAACTCGGTGCCTCCCTCGCCACCGGCGTCGCCTACCTGCGCGAGCTGACCGAGGCCGGGCTGACGGTCGAGCAGGGCTGTGCGCAGCTGGAGTTCCGCTACGCGGCCACCGCCGACCAGTTCCTGACCGTCGCCAAGCTGCGCGCGGCACGCCGGCTGTGGGCGCGGGTCGCCGAAGTGTGCGGGGCGCCCGACGCGGGCGCGCAGGTCCAGCACGCCGTGACCTCGCCGGTGATGGCGACCCGCCGCGACCCCTGGGTGAACATGCTGCGGGCGACGGTGGCGACGCTGGCCGCCGGGGTCGGCGGCGCCGACGCGGTGACGGTGCTGCCGTTCGATCACGCGCTGGGCCTGCCGGACGCGTTCGCCCGCCGCATCGCCCGCAACACGTCCACGATCCTGCTGGAGGAGTCGCACCTCGCCCGGGTGATCGACCCGGCGGGCGGCTCCTGGTACGTGGAACGGCTCACCGACGAACTCGCCCACGCGGGCTGGGAGTTCTTCCGGTCGATCGAGCGGGGCGGCGGCCAGGCGGCGGTGCTGCGCTCGGGCCGGCTCCGCGACGACCTGGCGCGGACCTGGCAGCAGCGCTCGGCGCGGCTCGCCACCCGGCGCGAACCCGTCACCGGGGTCAGCGAGTTCCCGTTCCTGGCCGAGCAGCCCCTGACCCGCGAGCCCGCTCCGACGCCGCGCTCCGGCGGGCTGCCCCGGGTCCGCCGCGACGAGGCGTTCGAGGCGCTGCGCGCCCGTTCCGACGCCCACCTCGCGGCGACCGGCGCCCGGCCGCGGATCTTCCTGGCCACGCTCGGCCCGGCCGCCGCGCACAGCGCACGCGCCACGTTCGCCGCCAACCTCTTCCAGGCGGGCGGCGTCGAACCGGTCACCGAGGGCCGCTTCGCGGACAGCGGCGCGGCGGAGGCCGTGCTGTGCTCAAGCGACGCGCTCTACGCCGAGCAGGCCGGACAGGCCGCGGCGGACCTGCGGGCGGCCGGCGCCCGGCATGTGGCCCTGGCGGGCCGCCCGGCCGGCCATCCGGGCGTCGACTCGTACGTCTTCGCGGGCTGCGACGCCGTAGCCGTGCTGTCCGCGACCCTCGACCGCATGGGAGTGGCCTGATGGGAATCCCCGACTTCTCCGGCATCGAACTGGGCACCCCGCACCCGGCGGGCACCGCCGCGGACTGGGGTACGGCCGTGCGGTGGGCGACCGGCGGCGAGGTCCCGGTGTGGGAGACGCCCGAGGGCATCGGCGTCAGACCGCTGTACACCGGCCGTGACCTGGAGGGCCTGGACTTCCTGGACACCTACCCGGGCATCGCGCCGTATCTGCGCGGCCCGTACCCGACGATGTACGTCAACCAGCCCTGGACGATCCGCCAGTACGCGGGCTTCTCCACCGCCGAGGAGTCCAACGCGTTCTACCGGCGCAATCTGGCGGCCGGTCAGAAGGGCCTGTCGGTCGCCTTCGATCTTCCGACCCACCGCGGCTACGACAGCGACCACCCGCGGGTGACCGGTGACGTCGGCATGGCGGGCGTGGCCATCGACTCGATCTACGACATGCGGCAGCTGTTCGACGGCATCCCGCTGGACCGGATGACGGTGTCGATGACGATGAACGGCGCCGTGCTGCCGGTGCTCGCGCTGTACATCGTGGCGGCCGAGGAACAGGGCGTGCCGCCCGAGAAGCTGGCCGGGACCATCCAGAACGACATCCTCAAGGAGTTCATGGTCCGCAACACGTACATCTATCCGCCGAAGCCGTCGATGCGGATCATCTCCGACATCTTCGCGTACACCTCGCAGCGGATGCCCCGCTACAACTCCATCTCGATCTCCGGCTACCACATCCAGGAGGCGGGCGCCACGGCCGACCTGGAGCTGGCGTACACGCTCGCGGACGGCGTGGAGTACATCCGGGCCGGGCGGGAGGCGGGCCTGGACGTGGACGCGTTCGCGCCCCGGCTGTCCTTCTTCTGGGGGATCGGCATGAACTTCTTCATGGAGATCGCCAAGCTGCGCGCCGCGCGTCTGCTGTGGGCCAGGCTGGTCGCGCAGTTCGACCCGGAGAACGCCAAGTCGCTGTCGCTGCGCACGCATTCGCAGACGTCCGGCTGGTCGCTGACCGCGCAGGACGTGTTCAACAACGTGACCCGCACCTGCGTGGAGGCGATGGCGGCCACTCAGGGTCACACCCAGTCCCTGCACACCAACGCCCTCGACGAGGCGCTGGCGCTGCCCACCGACTTCTCGGCGCGGATCGCCCGCAACACCCAGCTGCTCGTCCAGCAGGAGTCCGGCACCACCCGGGTCATCGACCCGTGGGGCGGCAGCGCCTACGTCGAGCGGCTGACGTACGACCTCGCCCACCGGGCCTGGCAGCACATCGAGGAGGTCGAGCGGGCGGGTGGCATGGCGCAGGCCATCGACGCCGGCATTCCGAAGCTGCGGGTGGAGGAGGCCGCGGCCCGCACCCAGGCCCGGATCGACTCCGGCCGCCAGCCGGTGATCGGTGTGAACAAGTACCGGGTCGAGTCCGACGAGCAGATCGAGGTCCTGAAGGTCGACAACTCCGCCGTGCGCGCCCAGCAGGTCGAGAAGCTGCGCAGGCTGCGCCAGGAGCGGGACGAGACGGCCTGCCGGGACGCGCTGGACGCGCTCACCCGGGCCGCGGACGGCGACGGCAATCTGCTGGAGCTGGCCGTGCACGCGGCCCGCGCGAAGGCCACCGTCGGCGAGATCTCCGACGCCCTGGAGAAGGTCTACGGCCGGCACGCGGGCCAGATCCGTACGATCTCCGGCGTGTACCGCAACGAGACCGGCGCGTCCCCGTCCGTGGACCGCACCCGCGCCCTGGTGGACGCCTTCGAGGAGGCCGAGGGGCGCCGGCCGCGCATCCTGGTCGCCAAGATGGGCCAGGACGGACACGACCGCGGCCAGAAGGTGATCGCCACCGCCTTCGCCGACCTCGGCTTCGACGTCGACGTCGGCCCGCTGTTCCAGACCCCCGCGGAGGTGGCCCGCCAGGCGGTCGAGGCGGACGTGCACGCGGTCGGGGTGTCCTCACTGGCCGCCGGTCACCTCACCCTCGTACCGGCGCTGCGCGAACAGCTGGCCGCGGAGGGGCGGGAGGACATCATGATCGTGGTCGGCGGGGTGATCCCGCCGCAGGACGTGCCGACCCTGCTGGAGATGGGCGCCACGGCCGTCTTCCCGCCGGGGACGGTGATCCCGGACGCGGCGTACGACCTGGTGCGGCGGCTTGCGGCCGACCTCGGCCACGATCTGTAGGGCACCATGGCTGCGATCGATCTCGACACGTATGTGAAGGGTGTGCTCGACGGGAAGCGGGCCGTCGTGGCCCGGGCCATCACGCTCGTCGAATCCACCCGGCCGCAGCACCGGGCGCTGGCACAGGAGTTGCTCACCGAGTTGCTCCCGCACAGCGGCCGGGCCCGGCGGATCGGGGTGAGCGGGGTGCCGGGCGTCGGCAAGTCGACGTTCATCGACGCGTTCGGCACGTCGCTGACCTCCCTGGGGCACCGGGTCGCGGTGCTCGCCATCGACCCGTCCTCGACCCGTACCGGCGGTTCCATCCTGGGTGACAAGACCCGGATGGAGCGGCTGGCGGTGGATCCGGCGGCGTTCGTACGGCCCTCGCCCAGCGCGGGCACGCTGGGCGGGGTGGCGAAGGCGACCCGCGAGTCGATCGTGGTGATGGAGGCGGCGGGCTACGATGTGGTCCTCGTGGAGACGGTGGGCGTCGGCCAGTCGGAGACCGCGGTGGCCGACATGGTCGACTCCTTCCTGCTGCTCACCCTGGCCCGCACCGGCGACCAGTTGCAGGGCATCAAGAAGGGCGTCCTGGAACTGGCCGACGTGATCGCCGTGAACAAGGCGGACGGCCCGCACGAGCGCGACGCCCGGGCGGCGGCGCGGGAACTGGCGGGCGCGCTGCGGCTGATGCACGGCAGGGACGCGTTCTGGACGCCGCCCGTGCTCAGTTGCAGCGCCCGTGAGTCGTCCGGGCTGGACACGGTGTGGGAGCGGCTCGAACAGCACCGGGTGCTGCTGGAGTCCACCGGGCGGCTCACCGCCAAGCGGCGCGACCAGCAGGTCGGCTGGACCTGGTCCATGGTCCGCGACGAACTCCTCGGCCGTCTGCACGCCGACCCGTCCGTCCGTGCCGCGGCCCCCGGCCTGGAGCAGCGGGTCAGGGACGGCTCGCTGACGGCGACCCTGGCGGCGGAGGAAATCCTGAAGGCGTTCGGCGATCCCCCGTCCTGACGGCGCCCCGCAAGGGGTGCGGGTGGCGGCGCCGTCCTCAGCGGCCGCCGTCGGTGTACCGGGGCGGCAGGGGGCCGGGCACGCCGGTCAGCCGTCGGTAGGCGGCGCGGGCGTTCACCAGGCGGGCGAGCACCGTGCCGACGAGCGTGGCGCCGAACAGACAGGACAGCCAGAACGCGTCACGGGAAGCGGCCCAGGTGAGGGTCCCCTCCGGAGGTATCCCGAAGCCGTTGAGGAGCAGCCAGCACAGCAGGGCCGTACCGGGCGCCGCCGTGAAGCGGGCGCACAGCCCCAGCAGGGCGGCGAGCAGGGACAGCACGGTCAGCGCGAGCGTGGGCCGGTAGGGGCCCACGACATGGTTGAGGAGGGTCACCAGCACCAACGCCCCGCCGAAGGCGCCGGCCCACACGAACGGCGTCGCGACGGGCTGGGGCACCGGTCGGGCCCCTGAGCGGAATGACACCCACTCGATCATGCTGAACGTTCCTTCCGGTCCGGCCGGGCGCCGACGGGGTGCTACCGGGCTCCGTCGGCGGTTCCGGGGTGCTGGTTAGAGTGTCACCAACCCTTTTGTAAAGGAACAGTCAAACAAGACAGGGGATCACTGTGGGCGCCGCACGCATGAGTAGGACTCCGTTGCCGGGGATCGGGGTGCGCTACGACCTGACGACACGGGAGCAACGCCGCCTTTCGGTGGTGGCCCACCGGGACGGCTCCCGCACGCTCAGCGCGTACCGCGCGGACGACCCGGACGCCTGCGCGCTGTCGGTGCGGCTGGCCGCCGGAGAGGCGGACGCGCTCATCGACGCGCTGATGCCCAAGCATCACAGTCCGAGCTTGCTGTCGACGACCGAACTGGGTCTGGTGGCCGAGCGGGTCGAGTTGTCGGCCACGTCACACTGGAACGGGCGGCTGCTGGGCGAGACCAGGATGCGCACGGAGACCGGCGTCTCGATCGTGGCCGTGATGCGGCGGGCCGAGGCGATACCCTCCCCCGGCCCGGATTTCCGGCTGGCCGGCGGCGACACCCTGATCGTGATCGGTACCCATGAGGGCGTGGACGCAGCAGCCGAGATCCTCGGCCGGGAGTGACCGCCTGTGCACTCCTATGCAACCTTTCTGATCGAGTTCGGCGCGGTCCTGCTGGGCCTCGGACTGCTGGGCCGTTTCGCCGGGCGGCTGCGGTTCTCGCCGATTCCCCTCTATCTGCTGGCCGGACTGGCCTTCGGCGAGGGCGGGCTGCTGCCGCTGGACGCCAGTGAGGAGTTCGTCGCCACCGGTGCCGAGATCGGCGTGATCCTGCTGCTGCTCATGCTCGGCCTGGAGTACACGGCGAGCGATCTGGTCTCCAACCTCAAGACCCAGTACCCGGCCGGCCTCGTGGACGCGGCGCTGAACGCGCTGCCCGGCGCGGCGATGGCGCTGCTGCTGGGCTGGGGCCCGGTCGCCGCGGTGGTGCTCGCCGGGGTCACCTGGATCTCCTCCTCCGGAGTGATCGCCAAGGTCCTCGGCGACCTGGGGCGGCTCGGCAACCGGGAGACCCCGGTGATCCTGAGCATCCTGGTCCTCGAAGACCTCTCCATGGCGGTCTACCTGCCGATCCTCACCGCCCTGCTCGCCGGCACCGGGCTGGCGGCGGGCAGTGTCACGCTGGCCATCGCCCTCGGGGTCGCCGGTCTGGTGCTGCTCCTCGCGCTGCGCTACGGCCGGCACATCTCCCGCTTCGTCTCCAGCGACGACCCGGAGAAGCTGCTGCTGGTGGTGCTGGGTCTGACGCTGCTGGTGGCCGGACTCGCCCAGCAACTCCAGGTCTCCGCCGCGGTCGGCGCGTTCCTGGTCGGGATCGCCCTGTCCGGCGAGGTCGCCGAGGGCGCGCACAATCTCCTGGCGCCGTTGCGGGACCTGTTCGCGGCGGTGTTCTTCGTGTTCTTCGGTCTGCATACCGATCCCGCGGAGATCCCGCCGGTCCTCCTGCCCGCCCTCGCGCTGGCCGTGGTGACGTCCCTCACGAAGATAGCCACGGGGTACTGGGCCGCACGCCGCGCCGGGATCTCCGTGAAGGGCCGCTGGCGGGCCGGCGGCACCCTCGTCGCCCGCGGCGAGTTCTCCATCGTCATCGCCGGACTCGCCGTGACCTCCGGGATCGAGCCCTCGCTCGGCCCGCTCGCCACGGCCTACGTGCTGCTCCTGGTCATCCTCGGACCGCTCACCGCCCGCTGGACCGAACCCGCGGTCCAGGGCCTCGTACGGCGGTTCGGCAAACCGGCGCCCGCGGCTTCCGGCGAGGCACCGGCCGAGGACACGGCGGGTGCACCGGCAAAGGACACGGCAGTGGCGTCGGCAAAGGACACGGCGGTGGCGTCGGCCGACGCCACGGCGGCGGAATCGACTGAGGACACGGTGCCGGCGCCGCGGGACGCCGCGGAGGATCAGGACGCGTTCGGCCGGCCATGAGCAGGCGCCGTCCGGCCGGCCCCGGTCACAGGGGCCGGCCCGGCCAGGCCAGCAGCCGGGCGCCCATGACCGCGGTCTGCAGGGTGTAGCGGTCGCCGGGATCGGCGGGATCCATGCCGGTCAGGTCGTGGATCCGGGCCAGCCGGTAGGTCAGTGCGCGCACGCTGAGCGACAGTGCGCGGGCCGCCGCGGTGGCCACACAGCCGGTGTCGAAGTACGCCGTGAGCGTGTCGAGCAGCGGCTGCGCGCCGCCCCGGGCCTGCTCCAGCGGGCCCAGAGTGTGCCGTACCAGATCCACCAGGGCCGGCCGGTCCCGGGCCAGGACGGGGAAGACGAGCAGGTCGGCGGCACGCAGCAGCGGATCGTCGAAGCCCATCCGCTGGGCGACGTCGAGAGCGTTGAGCGCCTCCTCGTAGCTGTGCCCGATGCCGACCGTGCCCGGCCTGGGCCGGCCCACGGAGACCTGGCTGCCCGCGACCCGGGCGTGGACGAGCTTGCCGAACCAGGTCAGTACGTCGTCCTGGTCGCCGGGGGCGATGCACACCATCCGCCCGTCCTTGGTGGTGAACAGGATGCGGCGGTTCTCGAAGCGGGCGAACAACTCGTCGGCGACCTGTCGGGGCACGGGGTCGGACTCGTCGTAGCCCTCCGGGCCGCCGGCCACCGCGACGGCGTGGGTACGGGACAGGCGCAGCCCGAACCGTTCGCAGCGCGAGGCGAGTTGGCCGGGGTCGCCACGTCCGTGCAGCAGGTCGTCGATGAACTCGCGGCGGGCGGCTTCCTCCCTGCGCACGACGTGCCGCTGCGCGCGCTCGTACCCGTCGGCGAAGGCATCGACCGCCTGCTCCACCACGGCGAGGACGCTGTCCGGGCCGGCCCCGGCGGGCCTGCCGGCCCGGCTCGCCGCAAGGTGCGCGCGCACCAGCGCCCGCCAGCCGTGCCCGGCCTGAGCCGCGCGGGCGCCGAGGGCACGCCGGGACTCGGTCTCGTCCCGGGTCAGCCGACGGCCGGTGCCGGTGGCGTCCGCCAGGATCCGCGCGAAGCCGTCGAGGAACACGTCGGGGGTGGCGCCGTCGACCGGCGCGGGACGCGACCCGGGGCCGGGGCCGTCCGACGGTGGCTCCTCGTCCACCAGGGACGCGCCGTCGCCTCCCCTGTCCCCCGTCCACCCGAACTCGACCGGCGGCCCGTCGCCCGCGCCCCACGCACCAGGCCGCTCGGCGCACCCGGGCCCGTCGCGCCTGCCGTGCTCAGCCGTTCGCACGGGCCACCTCCGCCTGTTCGGCCGCCGCGGCGTCGGCCACCGTATGCCGTGATCCTCGGGACAACCGGCGGCCGAGGGGTTCGGTCCAGCGGGCCGCGAGCGGTCCGAGGATGACCAGGAGCAGCACATAGGCGGTGGCGAGAGGACCCACGCGCGGCTCGGCGGCGACGGCGAGTCCGGCGATGACGATGGAGAACTCGCCGCGGGCGACGAGGGTGCCGCCGGCCCGCCAGCGGCCCTTCACGGAGATCCCGGCGCGGCGTGCGGCCCAGTACCCCGTGGCTATCTTCGTGAGGGACGTCACCACGGCCAGCGCGAGGGCGGGCAGGAGGACCGGCGGGATCTCCGCGGGATCGGTATGCAGACCGAAGAACACGAAGAACACCGCCGCGAACAGGTCCCGCAACGGCGCCAGGAGATTGTGCGCGCCCTCGGCGACCTCGCCGGACAGGGCGATCCCGACCAGGAACGCGCCGACCGCGGCGGAGACCTGGAGTTGCTGGGCGAGTCCGGCCACCAGCAGCGTCAGACCCAGCACCACCAGCAGCAGCATCTCGGCGTTGTCGGAGGAGACCGCGCGGCTGACCAGACGGCCGTGCCGCAGCGCGACGTACAGAACGGCACCGACCGTGCCCAGCGAGATCAGCAGGGTGAGGGTGCCGCGGGCCAGGCTCACCCCGGCGAGGAGCGCGGTGAGGATCGGCAGGTAGACCGCCATGGCCAGGTCTTCCAGGACGAGTACTCCGAGGATGACGGGGGTCTCCCGGTTGCCGATCCTGCGCAGGTCGCCGAGGACCTTGGCGATCACTCCGGAGGAGGAGATCCAGGTGACCCCGGCGAGCGCCACGGCGGCGACCGGGCCCCAGCCCAGCAGCAGCGCCATCGCCGCGCCGGGCAGCGCGTTGAGGACGAAATCGACCGCCCCGGAGGGAAATTGGGTCTGGAGGGTGGTGACCAGTTCGGAGGCGCTGTACTCCAGGCCGAGCAGGAGCAGCAGCAGGATCACACCGATCTCGGCGCCGGTGGCGACGAACTCCCCACTGGCCGTCAGGGGCAGGATACCGCCCTGCCCGAAGGCGAGTCCGGCGAGCAGGTAGAGGGGTATGGGCGAGAAGCCCACCCGCCCGGCGATACGGCCCAGCAGGCCCAGGACCAGGATGATCGCCCCGAGTTCGATGAGCATGGCGGTGGTGTCGTGCACGGGCGTCTGACCTCCGTCGATCGGTTCGGTGGCGGCGTCTGTGCCTTCGCGGGTTCCGGGCGCCGGATGTGGGCGCCGGTACCGGTGTCGTGGTGCGTACGCATGTCCGGGATTCCGTTGCGCGTGGTCATGTCCGGTGCCGTTGCGCGTGCTCATGTCCGTCGGCCGGCCGACGGCCTGATGCCGTCTCATGGCAAGAGACGAAGTCGAGCGGGGCCGGTGCGGGGCGGCGGTGCGGTGTGCGAGCCGCGGCGGCCCGTCGCGGCGGAAGGGGACCGGCTGGGCTGCGGATACGAGGCGTCAGCGCGAGCGGTGGTCGCTCAGGACGGCACTGTCGGTATCAGGAACGCTGTCGCGGGCGGTGTTGTCGACGCGGACGCGGACGGCGGCGCGCGCACAGACGGCTCGGTCCATCTCACGCCCCCCATCACGTCGGCCGGAAACCGGCGACCACCAACGACTGAGCACACAAACGCTCAACGGAGTGTAAGGGCTCGGCAAAGAAGTCTATCGCACAGCAGAACGAGCCCTCAGGGAAACCCAGGCGTCGGCACCCGACGGCATGGGCCGCCGCCCGGAGCGGCCACGCATCGCACGCACCGTCAACCGCACCGGCTCACCAGCCACGACACGGGAACAAAACCCCCACCGTACGGGGTCATCGACCACCACCCGAAGACGTCAGCCGCGCAGAGGCGCCGGTCACTCGGAGACATCAACCACCGCACGGAGACGCCGGCCGCACGGAGTCGTCGACCACCACACAGAGGCCACTCGGAGACATCGACCCCCACGCAGAGACGCCGACCGCACGACGGCAGCGGCCACCCGAGAACGCCACCGGTGAGGCGCACGATCTCATTGCGGCGACCCTCGGTGCCCGCCCCGGGCCCGGTCCCCGCCGCGGGCCCGGTCCGGGTCGAGCAGTTGCACGGCGATGCCCATGACCACCAGCCCGGTGGCGATCAGCAGCCCCTGGGGCAGGAAGACGCCCGCGGCGAGCGCGACGCCGCCGGTCGCGAGCCCCCACCAGGCGCCGGTGCGCCGGTACTCGCGGGGCCGCGCGGGGCGCCCGGCCCCGAGCCCGCGGGCGAAGCGGGGGTCGTCACGCTCCAGCCGTGCGGCGAGGTCGACCAGACGTTCATCGTCGAACTGGGTCACGGCTCCATCCCTCCCGAACCCGACACGGTCGGCGAGCCGGTCCGTCACTCCTGACCCGACCGGCCCATCCGGACCTCCAGGCTCTCCCCCGCCCGCGGCCTGCCGCCATCAGGTTCGGCCCTCATCTTCCTGGTGGTTGCCCCGCACAGGAGCCGTCACGCATACCGGGCGTCCGGACCTGAAGATGGGTGCCGCCACGGATGGCGACCGGGCCGGACCGAACTGAGCCTCCGCAGGACATCCACCGGCGTGGAACTGCCGGGACGATGGCCGTGGCGTCGACGGTGCGTCCGAGGGCGCGGGCATCCATGGCATGCGCGACGGCCTGATCGAGCCCTGACCGGCCGGTCCGGTCACGGTTTCGGCCTCGGCGGACACCACGGAGGGCCGGGCACCGGGAGGGGCGCTGGACGAGACACCGGGCGGCGCACTCCCACCGTCACCCGCCCGAGCGCCGGACCGCCATCGGTGCCGACCCCCATTTCACCCGGGGGCCGACCCCCATCCCGCACCGCACCGACACCCGTACGACGATGAAAAGCTCAGGTCAGAGCCCCAGGGTGGTGGAAGCCCCCTGGGGTCCCTGGGGACAGCCCCCGGCCGCTTCGGGTGCCTGGCAGGCTGTCTCGGCCGGACCGTCGTCCCGAGACTCGACAGCATGACGATCTCGACCGATCCCTCTGTCGCACCGGCAGGATCCGCAGCACCCACAGCACCCGTCACCGTGCCCGGCCCCCGCACACGTACCTCAGGCTCTGCCGCCGGGCGGGGCAGCGACTTCGCCAGGCTCTCCCAGCGGATCACCGACGCGGGCCTGCTGAAGCGGCGCCCCGGCTACTACACGGCACGGCTCGGCCTGGTGATCGCGCTTCTCGCGGCGGGCTGGGGAACCTTCTTCGCACTCGGCGACACCTGGTGGCAACTGGCGGTCGCCGCGTTCCTGGCCCTGGTCTTCGGTCAGGTCGCGTTGGTCGCCCACGACCTGGCGCACCGGCAGGTGTTCCGGCGGCGCCGGCCGAGCGAGACCTGGGGCCGCCTCTTCGGAAACCTCGGCATCGGCATGAGCTACGGCTGGTGGATGAACAAGCACACCCGCCACCACGCCAACCCCAACCACGAGGAACTGGACCCCGACGTGGCGCCGGACATCCTGGTGTGGTCCACCGAACAGGCCCGAAACAGCCGGGGCATCGCCCGGATCATCGGCGGCCATCAGGCGTTCCTGTTCTTCCCGCTGCTGACGCTGGAGGGCTTCAACCTGCATGTGGCGAGCGCGCGGGCGCTGCGCTCGCCGTCCATGAAACACCGGCTGTTGGAGGGCGTCCTGCTCTTCCTGCACCTCGCGGCCTATCTGTCCGCGCTGTTCCTGGTGCTCTCGCCCGGCAAGGCGGTGGCGTTCCTCGCGGTGCACCAGTGCCTCTTCGGTGTCTACCTCGGCTGCACCTTCGCCCCCAACCACAAGGGCATGCCCACGTTCACGGGTGACGAGCGGCCCGACTTCCTGCGCCGCCAGGTGCTCACCTCCCGCAACGTGCGCGGCGGTCTGCTCACGGATGTGATGCTCGGCGGCCTCAACTACCAGATCGAGCACCACCTCTTCCCCAGCATGCCCACGCCCCATCTGCGCCGGGCCCAGACCGTCGTGCGCGAGTACTGCGCGGAGATCGGTGTCCCGTACCACGAGACCGGGCTGTTCCGCTCCTACCGCGAAGCGCTCACCCACATGCACCGCATCGGGGAACCGATCAGGCGGCAGCGCCGGACGTCCTGACGACGCTGCCCTGCCGTCACGTGGTCTGCCTGCTCCGTGCGTTGGCCTCGGCGACCAGTTCCCGGAGCAGTTCGTCCTGGCTCAGCCGCCGGACCTGCTCCGGGTCGGCGTCCCAGGCCCGGCCACCGCCGAACGGGGACACCCGGAGATGCGTACTCACACGTCCCGTGACCCTCCCGGACCGGCCGTGCGCCCTGTCGTGAACCGCCTCTCCGACGCCGGGAACCTCATCCTCCGTCATGAGGCGACCCCCCGGAGGATCACGTCCGCGATCATCAACGCCACGGGGGCGGAGCAGACCCCGAGGTGGACGAGCGCGTACCGGGCCTCGCCCTCGCGGTCGTCGGCCCACGGGGTACGGATGTCCATGGCGGGCAGTTGGATACCGGCCCGGCTCAGGGCCGAGGCGAGGGTGTCCCGGGCGTCGAGCGCTTCCTGGACCGTAGGCACCCGGGGTTCCGGGGGCCCGGTGACGATGGCGGTGTGCTCCGGGTTGGTCGCTGCGTCGGTGCGTCGAGGTGTGGGGGTCATGACCGTCCTTGTCCGTACAGTTCCGGTGAATTCCTGAAGCGGCTGCGCAGCCTGGATTACGGTGCGTAGTCCGGGTGTTACGAGAATGCGCCCGATCAGGACCGGCTCACGCCGTGGCCGGGCTCTCTTTCCCGGTCGTACGGAGCAGGTGCCACATCTTCCACAGGGCCGAACGCACATCCCGGAGGACGCGGTATGCCGCAACGACGCGCCATCACCGGACGCAGCCAGGAACCACGCCAACGGTTCGCGGAAGAACTGCGCACCCTCCGGGCGGCCGGCGGGATGAGCCTGCGGCAACTCGGCGAACGGCTCGGCTGGGACTGGTCCCTGTTCGGCAAGATGGAGAAGGGCGAAACCCTGGGCAGCCCCGAGGTCGCCCAGGCCCTCGACCAGCACTACGGAACCCCGGGCCTGCTCTTGGCCCTGTGGGAACTGGCCGCGGGGGACCATACGCAGTTCCGGGAGCGGTATCGGCGGTACATGGCGTTGGAGGCCGAGGCGGTGAGCCTGTGGCACTTCGCGGTGAGCGTACTGCCGGGGTTGTTGCAGACACCGGGCTACGCGCGAGAGGTACTGGCGGCGGGCGGGCTGGAGGGACAAGAACTTGAGCAGCAAGTTGAGGCTCGGATGGGGCGGCGCGAACTGCTGGAGGGGAAGGACGCGCCACCGTTCCGGACGATCCTGTCGGAGGCGGTGCTGCGCACTCCATTGCGGGACGCGGGAGACTGGCGGGAGCAGTTGGAGTACGTGATGCAGGTGGCCGAGCGACCGAAGGTGACGATGCAGGTGCTCCCGCTGAGCACCGGCATGCATGGCTTGGACAGCACTACGTTGATGTTCCTGCGGCTACCCGGCGGGCTTACGGTGGCGTACACGGAAAACGCACATCGTGGCGAACTCATCGAGGCGGACGGACCGGTCGAGCGATTGCAGCGCAAGTACGATGCGATGCGTGATCTGGCTCTGTCACCGACCGAATCGCGGAAGTTCATCCTGGACCTCTTGGAGGAAACACCTTGCGAGGCATAGACCTGAATGCCGCTGGCTGGCGCAAGAGTTCCTACAGCAACTCTGACGGCGGCGAGTGCGTCGAGATCTCCGACGCCCACGCGACCCTCGTCCCCGTTCGCGACAGCAAGACCCCTCACCTCCCAGCCCTCATCATCCCCAACAACAGCTGGTCCGCCTTCATCACGGCAGTGAAAAATGGCGAGTTGAGCGGCTGAGCGGCGACGCGGGCTCAGTCGGCCGGGTGGCTCAGGAGGCCGGAGACCTGGTCGCCGATCGCCGTCCGGGCGTCGGCCGGGAGGTCGCCGAAGTGCTGCCTCCTCAGGACGTGCAGCACCTCCGCCGTGTCGGTGTCGGCGGCGCACTCCGCGCTGCCGACGAGCACGTCGTAACCGTCACGGACGGCGACCCGGAGCAGCCTGCCGCCACCGGCGTCGGGGGCGGGGTCGGCGTGCAGTGCCGAGGCGACGACCAGCGGCGGCGGGCCGCCCGGCGCACCCGGCAGCTTGCGGTACGCGCTGGCGACCGGTGCGCGCCAGTGCAGGCTGAGCAGCAGCGGGCGTTTGGCCGTGACCTCGGCGAGGTCGGTCTCGTGGACGCCGTCGGCTTCCAGGATCCGGGCGCGGGCGTCCAGGACGAGGGCCGCGGGCAGCAGGCACCGCAGGGCGCTGCCGACGATGTTGCCGCCGACCGTGGCGGTGCGGCGTACGGCGCCGGTGCCGATCGTGGCGGCGGCCAGGCGCAGCACGTCGGGCAGCCGCTCGTCGATCCGGTTCAGCACGACGGCGCCGCCCAGCAGCTCGTGCCCGACGACATTGGCTTCCGGCAAGTCCCTCAGTGACATGGCGTGTTGAGGGAAGCCGTCGCGTTGCCAGGTGGCCCACACCAGCGTCGCTCCGCCGATCGGGACGGACTCCTCCGCCAGGCATTCCTGGGCTTCGGACACGGATGTGGGAAACCGCAGCAGCACCGCAGACGACCTGCCTTCCGGGGCGAGTTGGGAGCTGGCCGAACAGGCGATCGACCGCTGTCCGCCGACACGGCGCAGTTTCTCCGCACAGAAGGGGGCGCGTACAGGGCTCACACAAGCATGCGAAGAAATACTCCGACGCCGTGTCGCCCTCCCACCTGCGACTTCCAGCCGCCGCAGCACCATGACCGGTGACCAGCGGCTCACCTCTGTCCGCACCCGCACCCGCACCGCGCCTTGCCTTCCCACGCTGTGCCTTGCCGCGCCGGGCGCTCACCGCCACGAAGCAGCGGTCGCGTGAACCGCGATGTTCCGGACGTCGTCGGAGCGGGCGGCACGGGCCGGTCCCCCGTCCGGCGGCAGGTTCGGCGCCGGACGCCGCCTCCCGCGCGCCGACCACGGCGGCGAGGTGCCGCGCGTGGGAGGGTCCGACTGGAGGGCGCCGGTCACCGGATCAGCCGGTGCGGGCCCGACGCTCCCACGCCCGGATCCGCCGCCGGGTTCCCGCTCGGCCCGGCGGCGGCTTCCGCACCGGAACCGGGAGCGGGACTGGGAAGGGAACCGGGACCGTCACCGGCCTCCTCGTCGACGGCGGAGTCACCTCCGTGGTCGACGGTCTGACGCCCGGACCGCGGTAGCCGTGCGCCGCCCGCCCGAATCGACCGACCGACCGAGCACGGACAGAGCTTCGACAGACAGAGAGTTGTCGCACCCTCATGGCCACCTTCCTGTACCGGATCGGCCGGGCCGCCTTCCAGCGGCGTCGGCTGGTCGTCCTCCTGTGGGCGCTCGCCCTGGGCCTCATGGGCGCCGCTGCCGCAAGCGGCTCGGGCCCCCGGAACTCGACCATCACCCTGCCCGGCACGGAAGCACAGCAGGCCAATGACCTGCTGGCGAAGAAGTTCCCGGCCATGGGCGTCCAGCACGCCACCGCCCGTATCGTCGTACGAGCACCCGGCGGGGAGAAGATCGGCAGCGCCGCGAACAAGAAGGCGCTCGACGCGGCCCTGGCGGAGGTGAAGAGATCCTCCGGACACATCGCGCAGGTCAGCGACCCCTTCACGGCACGGACGGTCAGCGCTGACGGCACCGCCGCCTACGCGCAGGTCACCTACACCGTCCAGGCCACGGACCTGACCGACCGTGACCACACCGGCCTCGACGAGGCAATGGAGTACGGCCGTGACCACGGCCTGACGGTCGAGGCGTCCGGCAGCGCGCTGCTCGGGCCGGAAGAGGGGCGTACGGCCGAGACCGTCGGCTTCGCCCTGGCCGCCGTCATCCTCTTCATGACCTTCGGCTCGCTGGTCACCGCCGGCCTCCCCCTCCTGACGGCTCTGGTCGGTGTGGCCACGACCATGACCCTCGTCACGACGCTCAGCGGGCCGCTCAAGCTCGACAACAACACCTCGTCCCTGGCCACGATGCTGGGCCTCGCCGTTGGCATCGACTACGCCCTGTTCATCGTCTCCCGCTACCGCGCCGAACGGGCGGCCGGCCATGCCCCCGCGGAAGCCGCCGGCCGTGCCAACGGCACCTCGGGATCGGCCGTCGTCTTCGCCGGCCTCACCGTGGTGATCGCCCTCGTGGGCCTGGCGGTGGTGGACCTGCCCCTGCTGACCAAGATGGGGCTGGCCGCCGCCGGTGCGGTGGTCGTCGCCGTCCTCGTCGCCGTCACGCTGATCCCCGCGCTGCTGGGCTTCGCCGGCGAACGTGTCCTCGGCGGGGCCGCCCGCGAGCGGTCCGGCACCGGGTACGACGGGGCGCGGACCGGCCGTGCCCGGCTCTCCGAGCGGTGGATCTCCCACATCCTGCGCAAGCCGGCAAAGGTCCTGCTCCTGGCGGTGGTCGGGCTCGGGGTGATCGCCGTGCCCGCCACGAAGCTCTCGCTGGGGCTGCCCGCCGACGGTTCGAAGCCCGCCTCCTCCACCCAGCGCAGGGCTTACGACCTGCTGTCGCAGTCCTTCGGCCCCGGCTTCAACGGCCCCCTGGTGGTGACCGTCGACCACCACGACCCCGGCGTCGCACGGGCCGGCGCCGAGCAGTTGAGCGTCTCCCTCACCGGCCTGCCCGATGTCGCCGCCGTCAGCCCGGCCGCCTTCGACCCGGCGGGCGACACCGCCGTCATCACCGTCGTCGCCAGGACCGCACCGACCAGCGACGCCGCCAAGAAGCTCGTCGGTGAGATCCGTTCCCGCGCCGACCGCGTCAGGGCGGAGACGGGTGCCCGCTCCCTGGTGACCGGAGCGACGGCCGTCGACATCGACATCTCCGCCAAGTTCGGCGATGCCATCGCGCCGTATCTGGCGCTCGTCGTCGGCCTGGCGGTCCTCGTCCTGATGCTGGTGTTCCGCTCGGTCCTGGTCCCCGTGCAGGCCGCCCTCGGTTTTCTGCTCTCGGTACTGGCCTCGCTCGGGGCGACCGTCGTGGTCTTCCAGTGGGGCTGGCTGAAGGACCTCTTCGGGCTGCGGCAGACCGGCCCCGTCATGAGCCTGATGCCCGTCCTGATGGTCGGCATCGTCTTCGGCCTGGCCATGGACTACCAGGTGTTCCTGGTCACCCGCATGCGGGAGGCGTACGTCCATGGCGCCGACGCCCTTGCCGCCGTCCGGACCGGCTTCAGGCACAGCGCCACCGTCGTCACCGTCGCCGCCCTCATCATGATCTCTGTCTTCGCCGGCTTCATCGGGGCCGACGACGCCATGCTGAAGTCGCTTGGCTTCGGACTCGCGGCAGCCGTCGCCTTCGACGCCTTCGTCGTCCGTATGACGATCGTGCCCGCCGCGCTCGCCCTGCTCGGCAAGCGGGCGTGGTCGCTGCCCGCCTGGATCGACCGCGTCCTGCCCGGCGCCGACTTCGACATCGACTTCGAAGGTGACAAGCCCGCCCAGCACCCGCCCGTGACACCTCCGGCGGAACAGCCGGTGCATACCCCGGCTCGCGACTGACGCGGACCGCGCCTGCATACGCGGGAACGAGGGCGGGCGCGGCTGCGGCCCGTCGGCACGTCAGCCCGCCCCGAAAGAAACCGGCCAAGGGCCGGCCGGGAACGACGGTGGTGATGGCGGTGATGGGGGCGAGGGCGACGATGCAGACAAAGGCGCTGTACTCGACGCCGCCGCTCTGGATCCGATCGGGGGAAAGCGGACCCGGAGGCGTCCCGCCCGTCCTCCGTAAGGGGAGGAGAAGATGCATGACCGTTACCGCACAGATCGACAGCACCCGCCCGGTGGCGACGCTCATCAATGTCTTCACCGTGCCGCCCGACCGGCAGGACGAACTCGTCACCCTGCTCGCCCGCGCCACCGAGGAGACGATGAAGCATCAGCCCGGCTTCATCTGCGCCAACTTCCACGCCTCCAAGGACGGCCTGCGCGTCCTCAACTACGCCCAGTGGGAGTCCGAGGAGCACTACCGCGCGATGCTCGCCAACCCCGAGGCCCGCGTCCACATGGACGAGGCAGCGAAGATCGCCACCGACGTGCAGCCGCGCCTGTTCCAGGTGTGCTCGACACACGGCACGGGCACGCCGGCCGGCCCCCGACGCCCGTGACCGCCCGGCGGTAACGGGGCCCGGTGCCGTCAGCGACGGCGGCGCGTGTTGAGCCGGGCGGCCTGGCGGGTCAGGTGGTTGCGCTCGGCCGGGTTGGCCGCCTTCCCGGCCGCCTCCACGTACAACTGGGCCGCCGTCGCCGGGTCTCCGTCGCGCTCGTGGAGGTACGCGGCCACCGCGGCGTAGCGGGGCAGCGTGGCGTCCAGCTCGGTGAGCGCCGCCAGTCCGGCGCGCGGTCCGTCGGCCTCGCCGACGGCGACCGCGCGGTTGAGCCGGACGACCGGGCTGTCGGTGAGACGGGCGAGTTCGTCGTACCACTCGACGATCTGCACCCAGTCGGTCTCCTCGGCGCTCTGCGCGTCGGCGTGGAGTGCCGCGAGGGCGGCCTGGGCCTGGTACTCGCCCAGTTGGTCGCGGGCGAGGGCCGCCTGCAGGATCCTGACGCCCTCGGCGATCATCTCGGTGTCCCACCGGCTGCGGTCCTGCTCGGCGAGCGGCACGATGCTGCCGTCGGGCTCGGTCCGGGCCTCACGCCGGGCGTAGTGGAGCAGCATGAGGGCGAGCAGCGCCGCCACCTCGGGGTGGTCGGTCATGGCCGCGAGCTGCCGGGTGAGCCGGATGGCCTCGGCGGCGAGGTCGATGTCGCCGGAGTAGCCCTCGTTGAAGACGAGGTAGAGGACGCGCAGCACGGTGGCGACATCGCCGGGCTGGTCGAACCCCACGCCGGAGACCATGCGCTTGGCCCGGCTGATCCGCTGCGCCATGGTGGCCTCGGGCACCAGGTAGGCGCGGGCGATCTGGCGGGTGGTCAGCCCGCCGACGGCGCGCAGCGTGAGCGCGACCGCCGACGACGGCGTCAGCGACGGATGGGCGCACAGGAAGTAGAGCTGGAGCGTGTCGTCCACGGCCGGAACCGGCCCGGGCGGTGGCTCCTCGTCGACGAGGTCCTCACGCCGACGCCGGGCGGCGTCCGCCCGGCTCGCATCGAGGAAGCGCCGCCAGGCCACGGTGACCAGCCAGCCCTTCATGTCCCGCACGGCGTCCGACCCGCTCGCGGAGTTCGGGGAAGTCCCGCTCGGCCAGACGCGGAGCGCCTCGGTCAGCGCGTCCTGCACGGCATCCTCGGCCGCCGCGAAGTCGGCTCCGCGGCGGACGAGGATCCCGAGCACGCTCGGGATGAGGCTGCGGAGCAGTGCCTCGTCCATTGCAGAGGTCACTCCGTCACCACGGGCGGTGCGGCCAGGAAGGAGCGCACCTCGATCCACTCGTGGAGCGGCTTCCCGCCCGCCCCGGGGGCCGCCGACAATTCCCCGGCCAGTTCGAGAGCCCGCTCGTGGCTGTCGACGTCGACCACCATCCAGCCGGCGATGAGGTCCTTGGTCTCGGCGAACGGTCCGTCGGTGACCGGCGGGCGCCCCTCACCGCCGTACTGGACCCAGGTCCCCTCGGGGGCGACCGCCTCGGCGCCGACGAGCTCGCCGGTCCCCTCCAGCCGGACCGCGAGGTCCTGCATGTACCGGATGTGCGCCGTGATCTCCTCGGGCGTCCACTGGCTCATCGGCACGTCGTTCGCCGAAGCCGGAGCGCCGCGGTAGTGCTTGAGCAGCAAGTACTTGGCCATCGTGGTTCTCCTCGATCTGGTGCGCCCCCATTGTGGTCGCGCTCGTCACAGGGACGGAGCCGATCACGGGATCTCGACATCGCCGTCCGAGATTTTTTCGGGTTCCCGTCGGTTCCTCCGTCCGGTCCCCTGACCGCCGCCGTCGAGCAGCCCCGCGGTGAAGAGGTCGAAGGACCGGTCGAGGAGGGCGGCCAGGCCGGACTGGCCGGTGTCGGGGTCCCAGGCGACGAAGGAGGCGCGCAGGGCGCTCACCGCGGCACCGGCGGCCAGCTGGGGGTAGAGGCTGCTGGGCGGAACGGACAGGCGTTCGGCGAGCGCCCCGGCGAGCAGGTCCTCCATGTGGTGCAGGTTCTGGGCCAGGCGGCCGACCAGCTCCGGGTGGGTGGTCAGCAGCTTTCTGCGCGCGGGCCAGTCGCCGGAGGTACCGACGCCCGGGAGGGTCTCCTGCATGGCGTTGCGCAGGGCGGTCAAGGTGTCCTCGTCCGCCGGACGCCGGGCCAGGCGGGCGGTGGCCTCGCGGCTGAGCCAGGAGTCCCAGGCGAAAAGCGGCTCCTCCTTGCTGTCAAAGTAGTTGAAGAAGGTGCGCGGCGAGACTCCGGCCGCCGCGCAGATCTCGGGCACGGTGACGGCGGAGGGGCCGTGTTCGAGGGCCAGGGCGACCGCCGCGTGACGCAACTCGGCCCGGGTGCGGGCCTTCTTCCGCTCGCGGAGCCCCGGCTCCCGCTCGCCCGACACCATCGTCCTCCGCCCTCTGCACGCGCTCTCGGCCTTGTCGTCGAACGCAGCCTATCTGCCACGATGCATAACTGCAGGAGTGCATGTTTGCACGAATGCAAGATTTGCTAGGCTCGCGGACATGGACAGGGCCACGTTGCAGCAGGAGCAGACACAGGTGGGCGCGACCGTTCGCGCACTGGCGGGGAACCTCTGGCTGCCGGCCGTCTTCCTCGCCGGCCTGATCTTCTGTTACCTGCCGGCCTTCCACCACGCCACACCGCACGGCGTCCGCATCGCGGTGGCCGCACCCGCGCACACCGCCTCCACCCTCCAGGCCGAGTTCGACCGGACCGCGCCCGGCGCCTTCGACCTGCGCCCGGTGGACAGCGTGCGCGCGGCCCGGGGCGCGGTCCTCCACCAGGACACGGTCGCCGCGTGGCAGCCCGACGCCCACCACCCGCAGCTCTACCTCGCGAAGGCCGACGGCGCCTCGCTCGAAACCGTCCTGGAGAACGCCGTCGGCGCGGCCACCGCCGCCCAGCACCCCAAGGCCGCACCGCAGTTGCAGGTCCACGAACTGGTGCCGACCCTCCCCGACGACGCCTCCGGCACCACCGGCCTCTACCTCGCGCTGGCCTGCACACTGCCCTGCTACTTCATGGTCGTCTCCCTGCAGCGGGCCGGCTTCAGCCGCCGCAAACAGGTGCTGACGTACGTCTGCGGCGCGCTGGTCATCGCCGCGGTCAGCTACCTCGTCCCGGCCTACGGCTACCACGCCGTGCCGAAGAACCCGCTGATACTGCTCTACCTCTGCCTGATGGCCGAGGCGGTCACGCTGACCTCGTTCGGTCTCGTCGCGTTCTTCGGGCGGTTCTTCCCGGCCGTCGCGGTCGTCCTCTTCATGATGCTGGGGATGCCCAGCAGCGGGGGGACCGTGCCGACCGACATGGTGCCCGCGTTCTTCAGATTCCTGCATCCGGTGCTGCCGATGGGCAACGTGGTGGACGCGGTGCGCGACATCGGGTACTTCCACCGCGAGAACCTGCTGCGGCCCACCCTGGCACTGTCCGCGTGGATCGCGCTCGGGGCCCTGCTCATCCTGCTCGGCTGGGTGAAGGAACTGGCCCGGACACCGGCGGAGAACGCGCGGGCCCTGCCGCCGGCCGCGCCGGTCGACGACCCCACCATGGAGATGCCGCTGTGCACCCTCACCGGCCGCGCCACCGATCGGAGCGGCCTGCCGCTGGCCGGTGCGACGATCACCGTCACCACGGAACACGGGCGCGGAATCCTGCGCACCACCACCACGGCCGACGGCTCCTACACGGCGGCCGGCCTCCACCCCGGCTCGGTCATCGTGCTCGCCACCGCCCCGGGGCATCTCCCCTCGGTCACCCGCGTCCGGCTCCACTCGATCCGGCCCGTCCACCACCAGGACTTCAGCCTCGACACCCGGTACGCGACGAACGGGCTGCTGCCGGTCTGAGAACGCCGGCCGGCCGACGGCCGCATACGGAGCGCGGCCGTGTCGCGGGCGGGTAGGTGGGCACGTGGGCGCGCAGACAGATAGACAGACAGACAGAGCGCATGACGCATCGACCGTGCATCGCTTTCTCCACCAGGCGTTCATCCGGCTCATGTGGAGCATGCGGATCATGCGGATCATGCGGCTAGAACGGTTCACATGGCTCACGCGGCTCGTGCGGTTCTCACATGGCTCACGCGGCTCAGGAACTCACGGGGCTCACGCGGCGAGCACCCGGTCGTCCCGCAAACTGCGGCGCAGTTGCTCCAGACCGCGCCGGGTGTGGCTCTTGACCGTGCCCAGCGGCCAGCCGGTGACCTGTGCGATCTGCGTCTGGGTGAGGTCCTGGTAGAAGGCCAGCCGCAGGACACGCCTTTGGGGAGCCGAGAGCCGGGCCAGAGCCGCGGCGACGACCACGCGGTCGAGCGCCGCCTCCGGGTCGGACTCCGGACGCGGGCTCGTCGCAAGCCGTTCGGCCGCCCGTACGGTCAGCTCGACGCGCCGCGAGCGGGCGGCGAGGGCATCGGCCACCTTGCGCCGGGTGATGCCGGTGAGCCAGGCGGGGAACGCTCCGCGGTCGGCTCGGTAGCCGTCACGGCCGCGCCAGGCGGCGACGAACACCTGCTGGGTCACGTCCTCGGCGTCCCGTACGTCCCCCAACGCCCGCCGGGCGAACGCGTGGACGAAACCGGACCACTGGCGGTGCAGTTCCGCCCAGTCGGCACCGGGGCCGCACGTCTCTACGGAGGTCGTGACGGCGGCAGGCGTCACGACGGACGCCGTCTCGACGGCAGGCGTCTCGGCGGGACGCCCGTGGTCGGCACGCTCGTGGTCGGCACGCCCGTGGTCGGGACGGGCCGCCGTACCGCCGTGGGGCGTCGTAAGCCGGTCCATCGCGAGCCTCCCGGGCCGTCCGTGGCGGTCCGGTCGGCCACCGGCCCCGCCTTGCACCAGACTGCGCACCGGAGCAAGATGGGACAACTCGCATCGATATCGCAGCGAATCTCTCATCCGATCCCCGTCTCCCATCCGATGCCGCGTCCGGCATCGCAGCGGCACGAGGACGCCGAGGACCACGACAGCCATGAACGACGAACCCCACACCGCCGAGGACAGTGCCCATCCCGAGGCCGGCACCGGCCGAGCGGACCCGGCCTCGACGGTCGGCGTGCCGACGGGCGCACTCGCCCGCAGGCTCGGCGTCTCACCGACCACCCTGCGTTCCTGGGACCGCCGTTACGGGCTCGGCCCCGCGGGACGCTCGCAGGGCGGTCATCGGCGCTGGGTGCCCAGGGACATCGCGATGGCGGAGGAGATGTGCCGGCTCACGGCCGCGGGCGCCCCGCCGGCCGAGGCGGCACGGGTGGCCCTGCTGCGGTTCGCCCCGCACGACCCGGCGGCGCCGGACGAAGTCCCGGCCGGTCCCCCTGCCGCGGAGCCGGACACCGGGCCGGCCGCCGGAGAAGGGTCCGCCCGCCCCGGCGGCCCGGGCGGCGGGCTCCCGCTCGGGGACGTACGGCAGGAGTGCCGGGGCCTGGCCCGGGCCGCGGTCCGGCTGGACGCGCCGGAACTGACACACCGGCTGCTGGACGCCGTCCGGCGGCACGGTCTGACGGTGGCGTGGGAGGAGGTGATGGTGCCGACGCTGCGCGCGGTCGGCCGCAAATGGGAGTCCTCCGGTGACCGGTACGTCGAGGTCGAGCACCTGCTGTCCTGGCACATCTCCTCCGCCCTGCGCAGCGCGCCACTGCTGCTGCCGAGTGCGGTGCCGACCGCCAAGGCCCCGCCCGTGGTGCTGGCCTGCGCGCCCGGCGAGCAGCACTCCCTCGCTCTGGAGGCGCTGACCGCCGCGCTGGGCGAACGCGGCGTGCCGACCCGGACGCTGGGCGCGGCGGTGCCCGCGGAAGCGCTGCTGGCGTGCGTACGGCGTACCGGACCGGCCGCGGTCGTGCTGTGGGCGCAGGCCCGCTCGACGGCGTCGGTGCCGCTGGCCCGGCACGTCGCCGGTCTGGAGTGGGGAACGGCAGGCGCACGCGGGCGGCCCCTCGTCCTGCCCGCCGGGCCGGGCTGGGACCGGCGGGCCTCCGCGGGCTTTCCGCGGTGCACCGGCCTGCGGGACGCCGTGGCGACCCTGAGCCGCCCGTACGGCGACGACAACGGTGCACGGCACGCGTCACCGGCACGCTGAGCTTGTCCTACCTTCCAAGCGTGGGTCTGCGGGTCCAGCCGGGGGTCTGCTTGATCATGCGGAACGTGTGCTCCCGGTCGAATCTGCTCAGGAACGCCTGCCGGTGCCGGGAGCTCAGGTCCGGTGGCGCGCGAAGTTACGCAGGGGGCGCGGAGTGCACTGCGGGGAGGGAGCGTGCTTCCGGGCCCATCCGATACGCCTGTAACGGACAGTACTCGGAAGATACTGTGGGTGATGTAACTGTCGTGGGGAGACGGACCCGAACCCATCGCGCTCAGCCACATGACCTGGGAAGACAGTTACTCCTCGCTGCGGCGGCTGTGACACCCCCGCTCAAGAAAGAGGCAGCACCATGAACATTGCGCGTTTCACGGTCGTCCGGACCGCCGTGGGGGCACTGACCTTGCTGAGCGTTCTGTCCGCGCCGGGAGCTGCGATCGCGGCGGACCCTCCGCGGGGCGACTTCACCGCCACCGGGGTCAAGATCCACAGCGGCTACAAGCTCGACTCATCAGTCCGGGGACACGGAAATCCGGGCGACGGATACACCTGGATGGGGGGCCAGAGCACGGGCGCCGACGAGGTGCGGTGCCCCGACGGCCAGGTCAAGGACCACTGGACGTACATCCACAACAACAGAACCGGCGTGGAGGGCTACGTCTCGGACTGCTTCATCCGGGAGAACTGACAGCAACAGCCGCAGACGGTCCTCGTCCGTGGCCGGCTTGGCATTGACGTCACATGCCAAGCTGAGCCCGGGGTGTCGGCGGACACGGGCAGGATGCAGCCGCCTCCGCACCCGCCTGCCCAGCCGTCGGACGGGAGCGCGCACGGTGCGGACGGCGCTCGCCGAGTGCTACGGCACCGGCATGGGCAGGCCGGGCACTGCCGGTCGGTCCTGGTCATTCCTGCCGGTCGCGGGCCCGGCTGAACCTTTCCCGTCCTTCGGACAGGTCCACGATCGGGTCGGGGTAGTCGAGTGCGGCGCGGCTCTCACCGGGCAGCCTCCACGGCTCGTGCACGGCCGGCGCGTCGACGCCCTTCAGTTCGGGCACCCACCGGCGGACGTACGTGCCGTCGCGGTCGTAGATCTTGGCCTGGATGACCGGGTTCAGGACCCGGTTGGGCCGGGTGTCGGTGCCGGTGCCGGCCGTCCACTGCCAGTTGAGCTGGTTGTTGGCGATGTCGCCGTCGACCAGCCAGTGCAGGAAGTGGGCGGCGCCGATCCGCCAGTCGACGTAGAGGGTCTTGGCGAGGAAGCTCGCGGTCAGCAGGCGGGCGCGGTTGTGCATCCAGCCCTCGTGGCGCAGTTGCCGCATCGCCGCGTCGATCACCGGGTAGCCGGTGCGGCCCTCCCGCCACGCCTCGATGTCGTCCCTCGCCGTGCGCTCGGTGCGCCAGCGGTCGCGTTTGGTGCGGTAGTCGGCGTGGGCGCTCTGCGGTCGGGCGGCGAGGACCTGGCGGTGGAAGTCGCGCCAGGCCAGCTGCCGCACCAGCGCCTCCGCGCCCGCCCCGCCCCGGCGGCGGGCCCCGTGGACGAGCTGCACCGGCGACAGGGTGCCGAAGTGCAGGTGGGCGGAGAGCCGGGAGGTGGCGTCCGCGGCCAGGTCGTCGCGCAGGTCCTCGTAGGTGTCCAGACCGTGCCGCCAGTAGGCGGCCATTCGCCTGCGGCCCTCGCTCTCCCCTCCGGGCGGCAGGGCGGGCGAGACACCGGTGACGTCGGCGCGCGCGGGCAGCGGCTCGCTCGTCACCTGGTCGGGCACGGGCACGCGGCGCGGGGCGGTCACGGCAGTGCGCAGGCGAAACCGCGCCCACTGCCGGTAGTACGGCGTGAAGACGGCGAAGTGGTCGGAGGACGAGGGGGTCACCTCGCCCGGCGGAACGGCGACGGTGACCGCGTCATGGACGAACAGAC
Organism: Streptomyces sp. NPDC006012; assembly: GCF_042871185.1. NCBI lineage: Bacteria > Bacillati > Actinomycetota > Actinomycetes > Kitasatosporales > Streptomycetaceae > Streptomyces > Streptomyces sp. NPDC006012. The sequence continues at coordinate 100,945 of NZ_JBIAIE010000007.1, read as the reverse complement.
GGCGGCCGTCGGACTCCAGGGCCCGCCGCAGCCGCTCCTCCCGGCGGGTGGCGAAAGCGCTGTGCGCCGCCGCCATGTGCACCTCGTCGGCGTCCGCCTCGGCCACCGCGCGGCAGACCTGCTCCACCAGGTCTCCGGAGCGCACCACGAGCCGCCCGCCGCGCTCGCGCAGTGAGGCGTCCAGGTCGGCGAGACAGTCGGCGAGGAAGGCGCTGCGGTTGGGAGTGACGAACCCGGCCGCCTCCACCGCGCGGTCGCGCACGAACAGCGGGACCACCGCGTCGGCCGCCTCCAGCGCCGCACGCAGCGGCGGATGATCGTGCAGGCGCAGGTCGGAGGTGAACAGGACGACCGAGACGTGCATGGCGGTCAGCTTCTTTCCGGTGGTCGGCGGTCGGTGCGGACAGCGCGGTGTTCACTGTCCGCACTGTCTTCCGGCAGCGCGGCGGATCCGGATGCGGTACGTGGGCCGGCCGCGCCCGCCGCGGGGGTGTGCGGGTGCCCCTGCTGTGCGCGGGCGGCGGCCCGGACGATGCCCCGGGCCATGCCGCCGAAGACAACCGCGTGAAAGGGCGAGACGCTCCACCAGTACAGGTGGCCCAGCAGCCCGCGTGGATGGAACAGCGCCCGCTGCCGGTACCGCACGGGCCCGGCGCCGGTGTCGTCCACCCGCATTTCCAGCCAGGCCAGGCCCGGCAGCCGCATCTCGGCGCGCAGCCGCAGCAGCCGCCCGCGTTCGATCTCCTCGACCCGCCAGAAGTCCAGCGAGTCCCCCACCCGCAGCCGCCGCGCGTCCCGGCGCCCCCGGCGCAGGCCCACACCGCCGACGAACCGGTCGAGCAGGCCGCGCACGACCCAGGCAGAAGGGAAGGAGTACCAGCCGTTTTCCCCGCCGATGCCCTCGATCACCTCCCACAGCGCCTCCGGCGCCCCGTCCGTGTCGCGTTCCCGCAGGTCGGTGTAGAGGCTGCCGCCGGCCCAGTCCGGGTCGGTGGGCAGCGGATCGCTGGGGGCACCCGGCACGGACGCCGAGGACCAGCGGGTGACGACCTGCGCCTCCCGGACGCGGCGCAGCGCCAGGTCGACGGCCCGGTCGAAACCGAGAGGATGACCAGGCGGGCTGGGCAGGTACCGCTCGATGTCCCGCTCCCCGCAGACGACTTCGTGGCGCAGGGACTCCGCGAGCGGACGGGCGACCGAGGCCGGTACCGGGGTGACCAGTCCGACCCAGTGGCTGGACAGACCGGGCGTGAGCACGGGCACCGGCACGATGAGCCGCCGGGGCAGGCCGGCGACGGCGGCGTACCGCTGCATCATCTCCAGGTAGGTGAGCACTTCCGGGCCGCCGATGTCGAAGGCACGGCTGACCTCGGCGGGCAGCCCGGCGCAGCCCACCAGGACGCGCAGGACGTCCCGTACGGCGATCGGCTGGATACGGGTGTGCACCCAGCGCGGGGTGACCATCGCCGGCAGCCGCTCGGTGAGATAGCGCAGCATCTCGAAGCTGGCCGACCCGGAGCCGATGATGACGGCGGCACGCAGGTGGGCGGTCGGCACACCCGAATCCAGCAGGACCCGGCCGACCTCGGCGCGGGAGCGCAGATGCGGGGAGAGCCGTGACTCGGGCACGCCCTGTGGGGTGAGACCGCCGAGGTAGACCAGGCGGCGGACGGCGGCCCGGCGGGCCTGTTCACCGAAGACGCGGGCCGCGTCGCGGTCGGTCCGCTCGAAGTCGCGGCCGGTGCCGAGCGCATGCACCAGGTAGTAGGCGACGTGCACGCCGTCCATGGCCCGCGCCACCGACTCCGCGTCGGTGACGTCGCCCTGGACGATCTCCACCCGGCCCGCCCACGGGTGGTCGCGCAGCTTGTCCGGAGTGCGCACCAGGCAGCGCACCCGGTGGCCGGCGGCCAGCAGCTCGGGCACCAGCCGGCCGCCGATGTAACCACTCGCACCGGTCACCAGACAGGTCGGCGCCGCACGCGCCGTCGCCTCGTCCCCGGCCGCCGTCCCTGCCGCCTCGTCCGCCACGGGTACCGTCCCTGTCCTCGCCCCGTCGGCCGGTGCCCCGCACCGCGCCCTCCATACCTCTACCGTGCTGGCCACACGCCCGGATGCAATCCGCGCATGGTGCGACCGGGTGACGGCGACGTCCGGCAGGGGAACGCGTCCAGCACGGGATGCAGCCGGCATGGGGGCGCGTGGGTCCGTGGACGCAGCCGGCACGGGCGGGGCGCGTCGGGCGCGCAGCGGATACGAGAACGCGGCCGTCCGCCACTCTCGCGGAGGCGCCCGCCACTGCCGCGGCGCCGTCCGGCCCGACCCAGGCGCCGCGGCCCGGCGCCTCCGTTGCCGCCGCTCCAGACACCCCTGCGTTCGGCGGCGGCGCCCACGGCCGGAATTCGCCATACGGCATGACGTCCACGGAATCGTCGCAGGTACCCGGTGGGTAAGGTCCCCACGGGATCCGCCCGGGCACACGTGAGAGCTCCCGGGACGACGCGGAACGGGGGCGACGCGGGTTAGGTGGCGCGAGGAGATCGCCACGGCTCTGGGCGAGCTGATCACGATCACGGGTGGCTCGGGCAGGCAGCCGCGCTGGCAGCGGGTGGGGCGCGCGGTCCGCACCAAGGACGCGGGCTGGTACGCGGTGGACCTGCGTGGTTCGGACATCGGACCGGACCAGTTGGACGCCCTGCGACTCGCCGGAGCGGAATCGGACAACATCGAGACGAAGGGGTTCGTCGTCTCGGAGACGGTGCAGAACGGCTCCCTGCTCACCCTCAAGGTCGCCGAATTCGCGGACCTTCCGGATGCGTATCTGTGGCTGCAGCTCACGGCCCTGGAGCGGGCGCTCGCCTCGGCACAGTCGGGCCGCAGGTCGGCCCTTGCCGCCCTTGCGGCCCGCCGTGACGAGGTCACCGAGCTGGCACGGGCCGTCGTCCGGGCCCTCGACGCCGCGGAACTCACCGGACTCGCCGCGCGGCAGGACTGGCCGGCCCGCCATGCTCGCGCCGAGCGGCTGCGCCCCCAGGTGGCCGCCGACACCGCCCGCCGTGCCGCTCTGGAGGCACAGTTCCAGCAGGTCCAGGAGAAGTACGAACGCCTCGCCCGCAATGCCCAGGGCGAGATCATCAAGGGCGCCCGGCTGGTCGCCACCACACTTGCTCGGTTCCGGACCAACAAGGCGGTCTTCGAGGGCCCGTACGACATGGTCCTGGTCGACGAGGCGGGCGCCGCGACGTTGCCGGAGGTGATCCTCCCGACGGCGAAGGCGTCCCGGACCGCCGTGCTGCTCGGCGACTTCATGCAGCTCGGGCCGGTCGTCGAGGAGAAGCTGAAAGACCTTGACCGCCCGGACGTCAAGCGCTGGCTGCTCCCGGACGTCTTCGAGCACTGCGGCATCCGGGAGCCGGCGGACGCCCACCGGCACGCGGCCTGCGTCACCTTGATCGAGCAGCACCGCTTTGGCCCCGCTGTCATGCGGCTGGCCAACTCCCTCGCCTACGGTGGATCGTTACGGGGCGGCAAACAGACCGCGGCGCCGAGACCGTCCGACGATCCGGAGATCGTTCTCGTCGACACCGACGGACTGCACGAGCTGGCGAGACCTCACCTGACCGGCCGCAGAAGCGGCTGGTGGCCGACCGGGACACTGATCGCCAGGGCCCTCGTGGACTACCACCGCGAGAGGGGAGAGGAGACGGGCGTCGTCACACCGTACGGTACCCAGGCGGACGCGACGCTTGGGGCTCTGCGGGACGTGGAGAGCGGGGGGCGGCCAGCTGGCCGAAGTGGGCACGGCGCACCGTTTCCAGGGCCGGGAGTTCCCCGTCGTCGTCTTCGACACGGTCGAGGGTTCCGGCGAACGCGAGCTGTGGATGTCCCGGGCGCACCGGGAACCGGACGCGTCCGACTGGGCGCGGGACGGTGTGCGTCTGTTCAACGTGGCGGCCACCCACGTCCAGACCCGTCTGTACGTGCTCGGCGGCTGGGAGCGGATCCGGAGCGCGCGGAACGGCCGGGCCTTCACCCATCTGGCCGCTCTGGTCGGCACGCCCGGCGTACGGCGGCTGCGGGCCAGCCATCTGATCACGCCGCCGCACGAGAAGGCCCGGGATCTCGGCGGTTTCGGAGCCGCACTCGCCGACGTCCTTGCCCGGCACGTCGAAGTGACGGGCCTCGACGACGAACTGACCTTCTTCAGCACCTTCGAGGAGGAGATCGGCAAGTCCCGCACCTCGATCTGGCTGTGGGCACCCTGGGTCGCGAACCGGGTGCGCGGGATCCTGCCGCTGCTGCGCGAGGCGACGGGGCGTGGCGTGCGCGTGACCGTGTTCGTCCGCGACGACACGGACCAGCTCCAGGCTCGCCCGGACAACCAGAACCTCATCGCCGACCTCCGGGCCGTCGTCGACACCGTCGTCCCCGTCAATGTGATGCACCAGAAGATCGCGGTGATCGACGAGCAGACGGTGATGCTGGGCAGCCTCAACGCCCTGTCCCAGTCGTGGACCCGCGAGGTCATGGTGACGATGCGGGGCGGCCACTTCGCCCGCAAGCTGCTGGAGCACGAGCACGCCGAGTTGTTCACCCGCCCGCCGACGTGTGCCCGCTGCGGCGGCACGAGCATCGAACTGCGCCGCCGCACGACCGGCATCTGGTTCTGGCGCTGCTACGACACGGTCTGCAAGACCGGACCGAACGGCCGGAGCAATGCCTGGAACATGGACATACGGGTGGGTCAGGGCCGACGCTGAGAGCGGTGCGCAGCGGTCCGGTGGCGCCGACCCCGGCCACCGGTAGCCGACCGCCAGTAGCCGACGGGAGCCCGTAGCCGGTATCCGGTTGGTAGCCGGTCACCAGTAACCGGTCACCACGAACGGGGAATCGAGCCCGCGCCGTTCCCGGAGCACCTCACCTCGAATAACGACTCAGGAGCCCTTGCGAAGCAAGCGTCCGGTAGTCCTTCTCGCCGAACGTCCGCGTCTGATCCGCCACGAGCGGTTCGAGCAGTGAGACGGCCTTGCGGGTGTCGCCACGGGCTCCGTACCACCGGGCCATTTGATGACGGACCGATTGTCCGAGTTCATGGTCTGAGCCCAGTTCCCCCTCCACGTCGGGCAGCAGCCTGCTCAGTGACTCGACCGCGTAGTCAAGATCTCCCGCTACCCCGCTCCACAGCCCGATCTGAAGTCGAATGGCCAGGGTGTAGTAGTCCTTCTCGCCGAGCAGGAATTCACAGTCCCCCAGGAGGACCCGGTACTGCTCCAAGGCCCCTCGGACGTTGCCGCTGAAGCCTCGCCAGTACGCCACGTTGTCCCGGGTGAACAGTGCATAGAGGTCCCCCCGGCCCAGCACGGCCACGGAATCGACCAGCAGCTGTTCAAACAGCCCCAGAGCACCGGCCGTGTCACCAGAATGACCGCGCCAGAAGGCCACGTTGTTGCGAACCATCAGCACGTCCCGGCTCTCGACGCCGAACACGCCCTCGTAGTCCGCGAGAATGTCGCGGTATTCTTCCAGTGCCTTTTTAAGGTCGCCATCGAGCGCGCGCCGGAACGCGATATTGTTGCGTACCCACAACGCACAGGGGGCGTCCTGGCCCAACGCGGCCACGACATCGACCAGCAGCTGTTCAAGCAGTCGTAGCGCACCGGCTGCGTCACCGGACTCGCCACGCCAGTAGGCAATGTCGCTACGGACATCGAATGCCTCAGAGTCGCCGGGGCGCTCCTGAAGCAGGTTCGCCAGCAGGTCTTCAAGCTGGCTGACAGCCTTGTCGATCTCCCCTGCGACACCCAGCCAGAACGCCCGGGCGCGATCGAGATCGTACGCAGCGCCGGCGTACTGCCGCTCTGATCCGCGGAGTCTGGATGCCGTTTTCTCCGCGAGCTCTGCCGCCGCCCGGGCGTCTCGCGCAAGGCCGAGCGAGAACACTTCACGCAGAGTGTCCCCGCAGCGGGAAGAAGGATCCGGCGCGTTGTCGTGATCGGCGTGATACGGCCGGGTCTGCGGAATTATGGCTTGACCGGTTCGCCTTCGGAAAAATTGAGTCGTAGCGACGATCATTCGGCCTCCTTCGTCATCACAGGCACACACTGTTGCGATCTCAGATCAGACTGTGTCGCCGCTCCACGTCTTCCACAGCTCCGCATAAGCGCCCCCGGAATCGATGAGTTCGGCGTGGCTGCCCAGTTCGGTGATACGCCCAGCCTCGACCACGGCGATGCGGTCGGCCTTCTCGGCCGCATCCAACTGGTGGGTGATGGTGATGAGAGTCCGGCCGGCGAGTGCCTCGGCAAGGACGGCCTGCGTCTCGTCGGCGGAACGGGTGTCGAGCCCGGCGGTCGCTTCATCGAGGATGACGACGTCGGGGTCCGCCAGGAGCACTCTCGCCAGGGCCAACTGCTGGATCTGGTGGAGGGTGAGACGGTGGTGGTTCTGGCCGAGCACGGTGTCGAGCCCTTCGGGGAGTTCCCCGAACCAGGTGGCACCCACCCGGTGGAGCACGTCCAGCAGCGCCTTGTCGTCGTCCTCGTCCCGGGCGAGCGCGAGGTTGTCCCGCAGGCCGGCGGCAAAGACATGGTGCTCCTGGGTCACCAGGATGACGGTGCGGCGCAGGTCTTCCAACTCGACGTCCGCGCTCGGCACGCCCCCGACCGACGCTGTTCCGGCGCGGGGCCGCTCGATGCCCGCGATGAGCCAGGCCACGGTCGACTTGCCGGCACCGGACGGGCCGACGATCGCGAGCCGTTCACCCGGCCTGACCTTCAGGTCGAGCCCGTGGAGGATGTCCGGCCCAGCACCGTATCCGAACCTGACCCGGCTGAGGTCGACGTCGCTGCCCTGTGACCGTGCGGTACGCGACTCCGGCTTGAGCAGGCCGATGCCCTCCACGCGGGCCAGTGCGGCGGTGGCCTCCTGGAACTCGGTGAGCGAGTACATGACGCGGTCCAGCGGCCCGGAGAGCCGGTAGGCGAGCATCGTGCAGGAGACAACCGCTCCCACGCTGGGCCCGCCGCCGAGCGCCGCGAGCCCTCCGGCGCACAGGACGGCGGACACCGGAAGGATGTAAGCGAGGTCGAGGGTGGGCAGGAACCAGCTCTGCATGCGGATGATGCGCCGCTGCTGCTGGTACCGCACCCCTGCCAGGCGGTGTCCGAGGGCCACGCGCCGGCCCTGGAGTCGGTGGGCGGCGACCGTGCGCGCGCCGACGGCGGAAGCCGTCAGTGCCTCCGTGAGGTCGCCCAGCGCCGCGCGTTCGGAGAGAAAGGCCGGGTGCGCCTGCCGGACGTAGGCACGCGCGGCCACCAGGAGCGGCGGAAACACGACGGCCAGCAGCAGCGCGAGCAGCGGGTCGACGAAGAACGCCGCGGCGACGACGACCAGTACCTCGGCCAGGGCCGCGAGCACTTCGGGCCCGGTGGAGCGCAACAGGCCGGCGACGGTGTCGATGTCCCCGGAGGTCCGGGTGGACAGATCGCCGCTCCCCGCGCGCTCCACCGTGCGCATGGGCAGGCGCAGGACGCGTTGGAGGGCCTGTTCCCTGATCCGGGCGGAAGACCGGTCGCCGAAGCGGTGGCCCAGCCGCCGGCCGAGCCGGGTCAGCGCCAGCTGTACGGCGACACAGCCGAACAGCCCCAGGCAGACGGCGTCCACCTGGGTGGCGCCCCAGCCGTCCTCGATGCCGTTGACGACGCCGCCGAGCATGACCGGCAGTGCGGCGCCGGCCGCCGCGGCGCCCAGATAGAGCAGGCAGACCAGCGCGACCGTGCCCTTCTCCCGCATGAGCAGGCGGTAGACGGTACGCCGGACATGGCGTGGTGCGGCGACGGGCAGCCGCGACGGCTCCGTGACGCTCACTGTGCTCCCTTCCCCGCCCGGGGGACCGCGGCGCCGCCGGATCGTGCGGCTCCGGCCGGGTATCCGTCGGTGCCGGTGTTCTCGGCATCCGTGATCCGCACCACGTGATCGGCTCTCGCCAGCCAGAGCGGGGACGAGCTGACCACCACGGTGGTGCTGCCCTGCCGCGCCGCCCTGAGGCGCTCCGCGATCCGCGACTCGGTGGTGGCGTCGACCGCCGAGGTGGGCTCCATGGCCAGCAGGACGGCAGGCCGGGCGGCCAGCGCGCGGGCCAGCATGAGGCGTTGGCGCTGGCCGCCGGAGAGATTCCGCCCCCGGTCGGCGACCGCACCGTCGAGGGTGCCGCCGAGCTGGGCCAGTACGTCCGTGGCACAGGCGGCGTCGAGAGCGGCCAACGCCGCTGCATCGTGGGGGGCGTTGAGTACGTCGCGGAGCGTACCGGCGAACAGGTAGTCATCGTCGGCGAGGAGCAGCGCCTGCCGGCGTGTCCCTTCCGCCCCGATCCTGGTCGGCGGCGGCCCGCCCCAGGTGACCCCGGCGTCCGGGCCGCCGTGGCCGGCCAGCCGTCCCAGCGCCTCGGCGGCCTGCGCAGTTCGCTCGGCCACGACGACGGTGAGCTTCCCCGCGCGGGCCTCCAGCCCGGTGCGGGCGTCCCGCAGATCGCCGTACGGGGGCAGCTCGCCGCCTTCCCGCGGGGCGTCGTCCGCCGAGGTGAGCGCCGCCACGAGCCGGCCGGCGCCGACATGGGCGGCGACGATGGCATGCGCGTTGCCCAGGAGGGAACCGGAATACATGATCAGTCCCGTGGCGTAGCCGAAGGCGGCGCTGAGTTCACCGACACTGATGGCACCGGACAGCGCCAGCCGGGCGCCGAGCCAGGTGACCGAGGCGAGATACGCGAGCGGCACCGTCTGCTGCAGGGCGTACACCCAGGAGCTGGAATCAGTCATCCGGTAGGCGGAGTCCCGCAGTCTGCGCGACTGCCGCCGGTAGCGCTCGAAGAACCGGCGCTCGCCACCGATGCCCCGCAGTACCCGCAGCCCGGCGGTCACGTCCGCCGCCTGGCCGGTGAGGTCCGCGAGTTCCTGGCGGTAGTCCTGCTGCCGCCGCTGCAGCCGGCCCAGCAGCGGCCCGGCGATCAGTGTCGTGGCGACCACACCCAGGCCGAGGGTGATCCCGAGCGAGGGGTGGATCCGCCACACCAGCACCGTACCGAGCACGAACGCGATCAGGTTCATCATCCCGTGCCCGAATGTGGAACACATGGACGCGGTGGCCTGGTTGTCCCCGGTGACGAGATTGACCATGTCGCCGGCCGCGGACCGCTGCCCCTCCTGACCGGTCTGACGGCTCACCCGGTCGGTCAGGGAGTCGGCGATCCGCCGCTGGACCTCGGCTTCGGCCAGCGCCATCTGCCGGTAGCCGAGCATGTAGCAGAGCGGGTTGACCAGGGAGACCGCGAACATGCCGAGCGACCAGGAGATCAGGGCATCACGGTCCCCGGCGATCAGCCCTTCGTCGACGATCCGGGCGAGGAACCACGGCAGCACCATATGGACCACCGCCGCGGCCGCCAGGGCGATCACGGCCACGGCCATGCGTCCGGCCTGGAGTCTCAGCACCCAGGCGATGAGCCTCCCGGGCGAACCGGCTGCCACCAGGCCCGCCCCCGTCGCTGCGGCATTTCGCTGAACGGGCATCACGATCTTTCGTCAGGCTGCGGTGCGCCGCAGGAGTTGCATGGCTTCGTTACGGGTACGAGGGTCGCTCTGGAGCGTGCCCCGGACCGCGGAGGTGACCGTCCGGGCACCCGCTTTTCGTATCCCGCGCATGGTCATGCAACTGTGCTCGCACTCGATCACGACCATGACTCCGGCGGCGTCGAGCGCCGCATACAGGCAGTCGGCGATCTGGGCCGTCAGCCTCTCCTGGACCTGCGGTCGGCGGGCGTAGATCTCCACGAGCCTGGCGAGTTTCGACAGCCCCACCACGCAGCCGCTCGTTCCCGGCACGTAGGCGATGTCCGCCCGCCCCATGAAGGGCAGCAGATGGTGTTCGCAGAACGACTGCACCTCGATGCCGCACACCATGATCAGCTCTTGGTGGCCCTCCTCGAACGTGGTGCCCAGTACGTCTGCCGGGTCCACCCGCAGTCCCGCGAAGAGTTCCGCGTAGGCGTGGGCCACCCGCTTGGGCGTCTCCTTGAGGCCGTTGCGGTCGGGGTCCTCCCCCACGGCGAGGAGGATGTCACGGACCGCCCCTTCGATCCGGGTGAGATCTACTGTGCCGTGGGTGCGCACCTCCGTTTCCCGGCTGCTCAGCAGCCGTGCGGCCACTACGTCCATATGATCACTCACTGGATGCTCCTGCGTGGGTCGGGAGGGATGGTCACCTGAGCGGCGAAGGCGGTCAACTGCTCGGCGGTGGCTCTGGGTCGGTCGATGTGGGGTGAGTGGCCGGCGCCGGGGAGGGTGGCGCACCGCCCTGACGGTGCCATGGCGGCGAGGGTGCGGGCGTCCTCGGCGGAGAGCAGCGCCGACGCCTCGCCGCGCAGCACCAGTACGGGCAGCCGGGCGGCGGCCAGGGCCTGGCCGACCCGCACCTCTCGTTCGGGGGCGTCGCCCGTCGGCATCCGGGCACGGGGGGCCGGTTCGCTCCCCGGCAGCCCGCGTGCCGCGGCGCCGATGCTGCGCAGCGTGGCCTCGGCCGCCATGGGGTACTGGTCGCGCAGGCTGCGCGGCCTGCCACGCCCCTCGGGCGGGCCGGCGTAGGGGCGGGGTGGGGCGGCTCCGAAATGCGAGGCGACGGGCTCGATCATGATCACGCCCTGGGCGCCGGGCAGGGCGGCGGCGACGAGCACGGCCAGCGCTGCCCCGGCCGAGTGACCGACCACCATGACCGTCCCGGAAGTGACCGGTTCGCCGAGCAGGCGGTCCACGAGTTCCTCGGTCCGGGCCAGCGTGCCGCGCGGGGCGGTACAGCCGGCCGCCGCGCCTGCCAGGTCGGCGGCGAGAAGCGTGATCCGTGAGCCCGTCAGCCAGCGGGCGACCGGTGTCCAGTGCGCGGCTGACTGCTGCCACCCGGGCAGCAGCAGCCAGGGAGTTCCGCCCTGCCGTGGCACGACAGCCAGGACGAGTCGGTCGTCCGCACCGACGACGGGGTCGGCCCCACCGCTCACATCGGCCCCTGGGCATGCGCGTCGGACCGGAAGACCACGGCGTTCTTCCGTGATTCGCGGGCGACGACACGTATCACCCGCACCCGGCCCGCGGTGCGTTCCCGGACCAGGCCGTCGACGTTGTCATGAACCCACTCGGCGGCTCCCTCCATGCCCGTATGGTCCATGATCCGGAGGTCGATGACGCCGGAGCGCCTGAGTTCCTCGAACAACTCCAGCTGGGGATCGTCGGCAGCGATCAGGGTGGTGTGGTCGAACTGGGCCTGGAGAAGCGCCCGGACCTCCTTCAGCTCGCCGAAGTCGACCACGAATCCGGTCTTCGGCTCGACGGTGCTGCAACCGAACTCGATCTCGAAGCTCCTCTCGTAGCCGTGCAGGAAGGAGCACTTGCCGTCGTGTGCCCAGGAGCGGTGGGTGCACGGCAGGTCGTCAAAAAGTTTGGTGACGGAGAACCTGGCCGGCGCATGGTGGAGGGCGACGGCCCCGTCGGTCCGGGTGGCTGGGGACGCGGATCGGTCGGTCACGATTCCTCCCGGTTGTCCGCACCGTGCGCGGTAGCTCGGGTGATCTCCTTCACCATCTGCGCAATGGTGGGGTTCTCGAACAGGGTGATGGCGCTGAGCACGGTGTCGAACTCCTGGATGAGCCGGTGGGCGAGGGAAACCCCGAGCAGCGAGTCCCCGCCGAGTGCGAAGAAGTTCGAATCCGGACTCAGGTCTTCGACCCCGAGGAGGTCGGTCCATGCCCGGGCCACCTTCGCCGCGACAGGGTCGGCCCAGCCTGCGCCGGCGGGTTCGGGCAGCCGTACGGTCTCCGGGCCCGGCACGGCCGCAGGACTGGTCAGTGTTCCGCGTACCCACTGGTCGATGCGCGCGTCGAAGTCGGCCGTGGAGACAAGAACCTGGTGAGGTGCGTCCAGGTTCATCAACCGGCCGTAGATCTCGGCGCCTTCGCTCGGACGGATCGCGATTTCGGCGACCACTCCGAAGTCGGGCGAGGCGAAGGACGGCGAGACCACCGACTCGTGGGGAGCGTCGTCGTCCCGCTCCCGGAAGATCCAGCCGTCCCAGTTGACCGTCATCCACGGGATGTCGTCATCGCGGTGCCGCTCGGCGAACGCATCCATGTACGCGTTCCCGGCGGTGTAGGCGTAGAAGCCGAGGCCGCCCAGGTGCGAGGAGAGCGAGGACTGCATGAGAACGAAGTCCAGGCGACGTCCCCGCAGGAACTCGGCCAGCATGAGGGTGCCCTGAACCTTGGGACGCAGCCGCCGCTCGCAGTCCTCCCGGCCGGTCTCGGAGAGCGCGCGGAAGGCTCGTCGGGTCTCGAAGACACCGGCGGCGTGGACGACCCCGTCGAGTCCGCCGAAGCGGCGGTCGATCTCGGCGAACAGCGCCGCCGTCTGTTCCCGGTCGGCCGCGTCACAGCGCACGGCGAGCACCTCGCCGCCGAGCGCCTCCAGTTTGCGGATCCGCTCGGCACGTTCCGCGAGCCCCGGATCGCCGTCCGACGGGAGAGCGCCGGGGGACGGCACCGCGTCCAGTCCGGTGAGGACCAGCCGGGCCCGACAGGTGCGGACCAGGTATTCGGCCAGTGTCATGCCGATACCGCCGAGGCCGCCGGTGATCAGGTAGACACCGCGTTCCCGCAGGCGCAGCGGCAACTGATCCGCCTCCACCTCGGGCAGGACGTCGCGTTCGTAGGTGCGGGCCCAGCGCCCGCCGGGAGCGAGGGCGACCGCGTGGTCCTTGGCGGGCGTGCGCAGTTCCGCCACCGTCTCCGCGGCGGCGTGGCCGTCGGCCAGGGCGCTGATGTCGATCGAGCGGGCGGTGACGAACGGGAAGTCCTGCGGTATGACCAGCGCGGGCCCGGCGAGCAGCGCACGCTCCGGCGACACCGCCGTGCCGCTGCTGTCGAGGGGATGGACACCGCGGGCGACGATGTCGAGCTGGACCGGCGCGGCGCCCTGCTGGGAGGTGAGGGCCTGGAGGCCGAACAGCAAGGTGTAGAAGCCGCCGGCCAGTTCGGACTCCAGCGCCGTGAGCCGGCCGTCGAGGTCTCCGGGATCCACCAGGCCGTCCGCGCACCACAGGTGCACGACCCGCTGGACGGGCCGGGAGTCCAGGTCCAGGCCCGCGAGGGCTGCCTTCACGGATTCCTCGTCACCGGGTACGACGTCGTCGAAGGGACGCAGACACACACAGTCGACGCCGAGCTGCCGCAGGTCGGTGACGATACGCTCGCTGAGTTCGTCCCGTCCGGCGAACACCAGCCACCGCTGACCCGCCACTTCGACGGGCTGCGGGGGACGTCGGCGCAGGCTCCAACTCGGGTGGTACATCCAGCGGTCGAGGGAGCGTTCCCGCACCACCAGACGCGTGCCCTTGCGTACGGCGGCCGACTCGCTACCCTCCAGGCTTTCCTTCTGATGCGGGCGCAGATCCCACGCCCGTGGCGGCAGCGTCACCGTCGCCGCGCTCCGCGCCGGCCTGCTCAGGTCCACCTCGATCCCGGCCGTCCACAGCTCGGCCAGTGCCCGCAGGTAGGACTCCCGCGGGGATCCGGCCGACCGGCAGGGACGGACGGTGAGGACGTCCGCCTCACGGGACCGCACCGCACGTCCCAGGAAGCCGTCGGGACTCAGGTCGACGAGTGCGGGACGGGTCTCCTTCGCGAGGCTGTCCACCGAGGCAGCGATCACCCGCAGGTCCACGGGCCGGACGAGGTGGTGCTCCCAGTAGGAGGAATGCTCCGCGCCGTCGGCGAGCGTGGGGATCCACCGCTCCGCCTTCCTCGGCGCGGCCGTACGGGCCAGGGGCCCGAAGGCGGCCGCGGACTCCCCGAGGAGCGGCGAGTGGTACGGAAGGTCGACGGCGGTGTCGCGGCAGGCCAGGCCGGCGTCGGCGAGGCGGTGGCGCACCTCGTCGGCCTGGTCGGAAGCGACCGCGAAGACCGTGCGGTCGTCGGAGAGTACGGCCGCCGGGACCAGGCCCGGCAGTGCGCGGGCCGCTTCCTCGGGGCCGGCCTGAACCACCAGCATCCGGCCTGCCGGAGCAGTGCGGTCCAGTTCCTCGCCCCGGTCGGCCAGAAGGGCCAGGGCGCGATCGGCGTCGAGTGCTCCGGCGGCGACCGCTGCGGCGTACTCGCCCAGCGAGTATCCGGCGTACAGGTGGTCCGGCAGCCCCCGGCTGCGCAGTTGCTCGATGACCGACAGCACGACCGCGGTGTGCCAGGCGTGGCGTTGGCCCCGCGCCAGTTGTGCCGGGTCGCCGAGAGCGGTCTCGATCCCCGGGGTGGCCGGGCGCAGCTCCTGCAACCGTGTCCAGTGCCGGCGCAGCGAGTCCGTGAACACGGGCTCCCACTCCCACAGTGCACGGGTGAGGGGGCCGAAGTCCGCGCCCTGACCGGGAACGAGGACGACGGGAGCCGTGGTCGCGGAGGCCCAGCCTTCAACGGTGCGGGCGGAGTCACCCTCCAAGCCGGACACTGCGGTTGCCCGTTCGCGGGCGACCACGGCGAGGCGATACGGCTTGGCCTCCCGGCCCCGGCGCAGAGTCTCCGCGACCGCGTCCAGCCCGACCCCGGGCTCGGCCCGGAGATGGTCGGCGAGCCGTATGGAGGTGGCGAGGCAGGAGTCCGGAGTGGCCGCGGAGACCTGGAGGACCACGTGGTCGCTGCCCTCGGCGTCCGTTGCTTCGGAGACGGTGGCGGGGACTGCGCCGATGACGGCGTGCACGTTGGTGCCGCCGAAGCCGAAGGAGCTGACGCCGATGACAGCCGAGTCGGGATCGGCCATCGGGACCGCCTGGGCCGGGACGGCAAAGCCCGTCTCGTTCGCCGATGCCGTCACCTCGTTGAGGTTGGCCACCGGCGGCAGGGTGCGGTGCCGCAGCATTTCGCAGGCCTTGATGAAACCCACCACGCCCGCGCCCACCCGCAAGTGCCCGATGTTCGCTTTGACCGACCCGACGGTGATCCCGGTCTCCCGGCCGTAGGCGGCGGCCATGGCGTCCAGTTCACTGCGGTCGCCGAGTTTGGTGCCGGTTCCATGGCACTCCACGTAGGTCACTTCGCCCGGCTCCACACCGCTGACGGCGAGGGCCTGGCGGATCACGGCGGCCTGACGGGCGGGTTTGGGCGCGGTGAACGACGCTTTGGCCGCGCCGTCGTTGTTGGCGGCCGTGCCGAGGAGCGTCGCCCGGACCGGCCAGCCCTCTCGCTGCGCCACAGCCTTGTCGGCGAGGAGCACCAGGCCGCCGCCGGAGCCGAACACCGTACCGGTGGCGTCCCGGTCGAAGGGACGGCACACACCGTCCACGGCGAGGATGCCGCCCTCCTGGTGGACGTAGCTCATGGGTTGCGGATGCTCGATGTCCATCCCGCCCGCCAGGGCCAGATCGCATTCCCCGGCCCGGATGGCCTGGGACGCCGTGTGGATGGCGAGCAGCGACGACGAGCACGCGGAGCCGACGGACAGCGCCGGTCCGGTCAGACCCAGTTTGTAGGCGATGCGCGTGGCCGCGTAATGGTGATCGCCGCCCATCAGGGCGGACATGCCCTCGGTGCCGATCAGCGTCGAGTCCCACGTCTTCAGCAGGTAGGAGCTGAGTCCTGTGCCGGCCCACACTCCGATGTCGTACGGGAGGGCCGAAGGCCGCACCCCGGCCGCTTCCAGGGCTTCCACGGCGCACAGCAGCAGCAGCCGCTGCTGGGGGTCGATCTCGGCGGCGTCCTTCGGCGAATACTCGAAGAAGTTCTCGTCGAAGAGTTCCGGCTCGTCCACGAGACCGTAGGCGTGCACGCGGTCCCTGGCGGTCGCCCCCACATTGGTCGCCGCACGGGTGATCACGTCCCGGCCCTCCGCGACCAGCTTCCACAGCGCGGCAACGGTCGACGCACCGGGAACACGGCACGAGTACCCCAGGACCACTACATCACGGTCGTTCATTGCGTCACTCCTTCGGTGTGGGCGGGCGGCACTGACAGACAGTCCGGGCGTCGGGCCGCCCGACGCCGGTCCGCGGCGCTGCTCAGGGGGCTCGGCTGACGTACTCGTCGCTGCTCGGCCGGGTCGACGGCGCCGGAGAGAGCCTCGATCTGGAGGGTGATCCGCGGGTGGTCGAAGACGAACGTCGTCGACACCTCACGCCCGAGGACGTGGGTGAGCCGGACCGCCGCGGCGGTCACGGCGAGGGAATCCAGGCCGCTCTCGAAGAGATTCGCATCGGCGGAGAACCCGGCCCCCAGCAGTTCCCCCCACACCCCCATCACGGTGGCGGCGAGTCCGGAGCGCGCGACTGCCTGCGGTGCCTGTCGCATCGCGGCCAGATCGGTCTTTCCATTGGCGGTGCGCGGAATCGTCCCGCACGCGATGACCCGGAGGGTGACCTGGCCGTCGAGCATCCGTAGCACCCGGCGTCGGACCCGGGCCGCCGACTCGTTGCCTGCCGCTCCCGGAGCGACGAAGGCCACCAGGAGACGGCTGGCCGAGGTGGCGTCGACGGTGTACTCCTCGACGGCCGCGACCGCCTCGGCCGCGAGACCCTCCCCGGTGAGAGCCCGCTCGATCTCGTCGAGATCCGTCCAGTGACCCGTGAGCTTCACGCGGCGTTCGGAGCGACCGGTGACCACGAGCCCGCCGTCCCTCGACCAGCGCCCTCGGTCTCCCGTACGGAAGGCCCTTTCCCTACCGCCGGCAGAGAACTTCTCGCTGTTCGCGACCGGGTCCAGATATCCGCCTGACACTGTCGGGCCCCGCACCACGATCTCCCCCTCGGCTTCGGTGTCGCCGGGTGGGATCGGTGCGTCGTCCTGGCCGAGGAGAACGACCTCGACACCCGGTAGGGGGCGCCCGACGTGGCCGGCGAGGGCCGCTTCGAGCCCCGCGGCACTGACGAGGTCGGCGGTGATCTGTCCTGATGTCTCCGTCGCCGCATACGTATTCACCACGACCGACGGCCCGTCCTGCGCACGGGAGAAGACCTCGCGCAACGGTGCCCTGTGCGCCGGTTCGCCGCTGAGGACCAGATGGGAGGGAAGCGGATCCTTCGTCTCCCGCATCAGGACCGACAGTTCCGAGGGCGTCAGGCACACCACGTGCGGGCCGGCCTCCTCGGACAGTCTCCGGGAGAGCGCCGTGAACGTCACGGGCTCCTCCCGGTCGACCAGGGCAAGCGTGCCGTTGAACGTCAGGCTCCCGAGTACCTCGCACATACTGAAGCCGAACGTCAGCGGATGCAGCTGCGTCCACACGGCCAACGGCGGAACGTGCTCGTGGAAGCGGGCGTACAGGCCGGCGAAGACGTTGCGCAAACCCTCTCTGGTGACCACCGTGTGTTTGGCGGCGCCGCTGCTGCCTGAAGTGGAGAAGACGTAGGCCGGGGCGGAGAGCGGCGAAAGGTGACCCGGCCAGGCCGAACGGTCCGACACGATCTCAAGGACCGGGGACTTGCCGTCGGCGCCCGCCGGCACCGGAGTGAACGCCGCACCGGCAGCCAGGATCGCCAGCAGGGACACGATGGTGCCGACAGTTCGTCTCTCTCCGGTGGGCAACGCAACGAGGGAGCCGGGTCCAAGGCCGTCCCGGCGCAGTACCGCGGCTTCTTGAACAACCAGATCGTGAAGGCTGCCGTAGGTCAAGGTCGTCTCGCCGTCCGTCAGGGCCTTCGCATCTGCGGGCGCCGGGGGGCGCCCGAGCTGCAGATCCAGACAGAGCATCAATAACTCGGCAGACACAGTGTTCCTAACCTTCCATATCGGCCAGTCCGTGCAGCGCAGCAACTCAGATCTTCGACATGAGGAGTTCGATCTCGCCCCTTCGGGTGGTGGACGGACGGGAGCGCACAGGGAGCCGGTGGATCCAGCGGTCGGTGCCGGCGGGAGCACGCGGAGAACAAACCCGCGTGCTCACCATCAACGCCCTCGCCCTGTCCCCGCACACACCACCGGCTGCCGCAGCCAAGAGGCCTCGTCCTCCGCCGGGGAAGCAGGGGCGCTCCGGCAGATGACATAGCGACCGGCAGCCATGGCGGTCGGGTTCTCTTCCAGGGCTTCGACACATAGGGAATGGATCGTCTCGGGGGTCACCAAGGGATCTTCACTTCGGACATAAGCCACCAATTCAAGCCCTTCCCCGGAGTCGACAGGGAAGAGGCCGACCTGCGAGCCGCCTGTGACCTGGCGCAGGACATCTCTGGACCTGTCCAAATCGGCCCAGCACTGGTCGATCAGTTTCCAGGAATCGCCTCGGGCCGGCTCCGGTATACCGACGATGGCCGAGATCTCCGAGGAGTCGACCTCTCTGTGGGTCTCCGTGATCAGCAGCGACTCCAGCCCTCGCAGCATCTGCTTGATGGTCGCGGCAGAGATGAAGGCCGTATCCGCCATGATGCTGAATACATCTCCGCCCCCGCTGTCACCCGGGCCTGCGTCAAGGAAGAACTTGGCGTTCTGCCGCTCCCAGGTTCCGTCCCTGTACACCACGGTCTTCAGAGCCATCTGCCGGAGTTCCGCGAGCGAGAACTCCTTCTGACCTGTCAGGGGACTGAAGTATCGCCGGTCATTGATGAATGCTTCGAAGAGATCGGTGTAAACACCCCGCTCGCGGTTCATTCGAGCAACGCGCTCGGACAGTTCGACGGAGTCGAGTTGCGCATGCATGAGTGCGGCTACCGTTGTCCCGCTGACGCGCTGAATGATCTTTCCGAACTTGTGGCCGCCAACCGGTACAGCCATGATGGAGTTCCCCAACGCGATACCCAGCAAGTCTTTGAGATCCGGCACGAACCGGTTATTACTGACCGTCTTGAGCAGGATGTCCGTGCTGCCGGTCACCGTGCTCAGCATCGCTGCCGTCGCCGCGACCAGCACGGAGGCGTTGGTTGCCTGGTAACGTTCCGTAAGGATGTCCAAACATGTGGACACCGCTTCCGACTTCATAGCAAAATTCACATACCGCGGCTTTTCCGGGTGCTGCGGCGGGTAGGCGAACATACGCGCCGGCGTCGATTGCAGTACGTCCGCCCAGTAGCCGAGGGCCATCTCGGATTGCCGACGCCCGGTTTTTGTGGCCTCATAAGCAGCCCGGTCCAGCGGTTGATATACAGCGCTCTGCGCGGATCGGGAATCAGCACCCAGTACCAAGATTCGCTCAAACTCCGTCCGGAGAATATTGCCTCCGGCCTGGTCGAGAGCCATGTGGGAGATGATGAAAAGCGCTCGCCGAGGCGATCCGGCAACCTCTAATACGGCAATCCTGGCCGACGTTTCCTTCGAGAAGTCAAACGCAATGTCGTGGTTTTCCTTCAGCCAGGCGCCTGCGGTTGCGTCGGCATCCGCCGCGCCGGCCGAGAGGATCTCGATCGACAATGCCCCTTCCGACGTGACCTGCTGTACCGGTTCGCCGCTGTCGGAGCGGACGAAACGGGTCCGCAAGGACTCGTGACGCTGTACGAGGGCGGTCAACGCGCTCAGTACGTCTTTCAGGCTGTGCCCGTCGGGGACTTTGAATTGCAAGGCTATGTTGTAGAAGTGGTCGTCCGGCTTGAGCCATTGCGTGTCGCTCCACAGAAGACGCTGGGCCCAGGTCAGAGGCCCAGTCTCGCATCGGGAGGCAGAAAAACGTACCTCTTCCGTCCGAGACGATTCCACCGAGATCTCCCTCTGTCGCGATTACTGGATCATGGCCGACTGACGTATTTGTGAACGTCCCCGATCTCTGACTCGCACGGCCAGCTGCAGAAGCTGATTTCTTTGAAGAATGGGAGCCCGTCATCGGCTCGGTAAGGCATTCTGGGATGATCAAGGTGCACGATCGGATCCGGATGACGGTCGAGGGAACCGTAGCGATCTACTCGCCACTCGAAGTCCTGATCCTCTCCTCCCCAGCCTTCGAACCGCTCATCCATTCCGCCTATCCGCCGGAAGAGACCATTTCTCAGCCAAATACACCCCCCGGGGGGACGGCGCACATATACACCACGCATCATGGGATGAGGCACTGCGGCCTCACGCTTGATGCAGCGTCCGCGGATGGCGAGTTCACTGCACCTCGCGTCCAGGAACAGCATGTCCCTGAATGGCCAGTGTGCTTGCGCTCCGGCAACCTGAAATCGCGTGATGGCGCGCTCGACAAAGTCGTCATTCACCAGAATATCGGCATCAAGAATACAGACGGCTTCTGCTCCAGTCGCACCCTGCACAACCCCGATGTTCGTGGTCCACGCCTTGTTGAATCTTCCCGTGTGAGGGGCAAATATGTAGACGTCGCATGCAGGTTCAATGAGGCTTTGCCACCGTGGCTCACTGTCGGCTTCTACCACCACGACTCGATATCGGTGTCTAGCACAGGTCTGCTGGCTGAGTGCGCTCAGAGTCGCGAGGAGATTCCGAATCCGGGCCGAATGCGGATCGCTCCCACGAAAAGGAATGACAATGGCGGCTTCCGGGTCCACGGCCTCCGACTCTGCGGTCCGGCAACTATTCGCCAGATCGGTGAGTGACACGCTCTCGCCATAAGAGTGCCAGTCGGGGCCGACATGGAACCGAAGGCGCGACCGACGTTCAACACTCCAGACGGCTTCGGCGAGCGGGAAGAGGTCGGCCGCATTGCTGTGATCCAGATACTCTTTGATGCACCCTTGGAGTTGGTGATGGAGATCGCCGCTCTCGGGGTTTTCCAATAATTGAGTGACAGCCCGCCCAACGGATTCCGTCCCCCTACCCAGCAGGGCACCGACCACTCCACGATGAGCCGTTTCGGACCAATTCCAGTAATCCGGTGCGGCAGTTTGTCCGAATACATCGGAAGTAAGCACCACACTACTGGCGGCTGCTGCAGAAAAGTCGTCGTGATCGCGCATCATCGGGCACGCTCGGATAAGATCCCCATGAGAAGCCATGAGCATGTTCCTTGTCCTGAGAAGAGACCGGAAACGTGTGGACCATGAGCTTGGAGACGTGAACCTGGAGATAATTTCTACCAACAGGCATCTTAATGCAAACGGGATCCCGCAGCTACCTCTGGTCCGTCCTGCATTTTGCGTCGGCACCATCATGAAGACTCTGCTGTACGGACCGGACCAGGATCAAGGATTCAGGGTTGTCTCGGCGTGACCAATTCGTGAGAATCGGAAGGATTCGATTGACATTCATGTCATGGCGTCTTAGGCGGGTGCCCGATGATTGAGTTACCGCCGGCGGGGTTCGGTGGCATGTCCGATGGCGAGTTCCCCCCGTACCGCCCTCGTACCGGCCCGTACTACCGCCCCCCGTACCGCCGAGCGGTCTGACGGCCCGGGCACACACCGGCCCACCGCCTGCGCGTCTCTCCTTGAAGTACCTCTTCGCAGCGGCTCTTTGAAGATCCGTGGCCCTAACCATGGTCGTCCGGGATGACCTCGGCGGGGGCTGGGTGAGCCGCCGCTCCCGCGCGGCGCAGGATGCGGTGGCGGGTCCGCGCCAGTGCCGCCGGGTCGGCACGGTCCACGACCCAGGGGCGGTGAAGGTGGTCGGAGTTCCGCCGCGGGACCAGGTGGACGTGCAGATGGAAGACGTCCTGCCAGCCCGCCGGCCTGTTCGCCTGAAAGAGCGTCATGCCGTGCGGCTCCAGGGCAGCCTGAAGGACCCCGGCCATGCGGTGGGCCATACGCATCACCGCCGCCGCGTCATCCTCGGAGATCGCCCAGATGTCCACCGCGTGGCGCTTGGGGATGACGAGGGTGTGGCCCTCCATGACCGCGGTGTTGTCGAGGAAGGCGACAGTCCGCTCGTCCTCGTGGAGAATCTCGGCGTGCAGCCGGCCCGCCACGATGTCGCAGAACACGCAGTCGGCCGCGGTGGGCGTCTCGGACGGCATATCAGCCGACGTCCTTCCGGGCGGCATTGATGAGGTGTCGCCAGCGGCGTACGGAGTCCGGCTCGACCGGGCTGTCCCAGCCTCCGCGCCGGACCGACGTACCGACGTGGAACGCGTGAACACCTCTGGCCCACAGGAGGGGGACGTGCCCCGCGTCGAGCCCTCCGCCGGCCATGACGGCCATGGTGTAGCCCGGCTCCCCTTGGCGGTCCGCCTCCTCCAGCAGGATGTCCAGACCGTCCGCGACACCGATCACACTGCCCGCGGACAACACGGTGTCCATGCCGGGCAGCCCCTCGATGGCACGCCGGACCGCTGTCCGGTCCGCCGCGTGATCCACGGCCCGGTGGAAGGTCCAGCGGCACCCGGGAACCGAGTCGAGCACCGCGCGCATCGCGGGCAGGTCCAGCGCGCCGTCCGGAGTGAGGAACCCGAGGACGAACTCCTCGGCGCCCGCGGCCCGCATCGCCGAGGCCCTGACGCACAACTCGTCGAGGTCGGCGACCTGGAAACCGCCCAGGTCGCGCAGCATGACACGCACCGGGACGGAGACGGCCTCGCGCGTGCGGACGAACTCCGCCAGTGCGGGGGTGATGCCGTCCGCCTCCATGTCCGTCGCCAGTTCGAGCCGGTCAGCGCCCCCCGCGACCGCCGCGAGGGCTTCCTCGGCCGAGGTGACGACCACCTCCAGAATCGCCTCGCTCACCCTCAGACCTCCGTCCGCGCCGTCGCGGCCACAGCAGGGGTCGGGGGTGGCCAGGTCATGCCGGTGAGATCGGGGACGATCAGGTCCGCCGCGGCCAGCGCCGCCGCCGGCTGGGTGGAGGTGATCGCCACGCAATCGGCGCCGGCGCGCTTGGCCGCCGCCACTCCGGCCGGAGCATCCTCGAACACCACGACGGCGGACGCGTCCACACCCAGCGCCGTGCAGCACCTGAGACAGCCCTGCGGATCCGGCTTTCCGCGGGTGACGTCGTCGGCCGTGATCAGTACGTCGAAGAAGTCCAGGGCGCCGAAAACGCCGAGTTCGTGCCGGGCGTAGTCCCTCGTGCCCGAGGTGACCAGTCCGAGCGGCACCCCCTGCGCACGCAGTCGGGCCAGCAGTTCCAGGGCGCCGGGCACGGCCCGGACGGGAGGCATGTCCGGGAGGGCCGTGTAGGCGATGGCCTCCGCGAAGAGTTCGTCGACGGTGTGACCGGGAAACCGGTCGAGCTGGTCGCGCAGCGCCTCTCTTCCGGGCCGTCCGGCGAAGCCCTTGAGGGTGGCCTCGTCGCAGGGGACCCCGTGGTTGCGAAAGAGCCGCGACCACGCTTCATAGCTGCGGGGCTCCGTGTCGATCAGCGTGCCGTCGAGGTCGAACAGCGCGGCGGTGTACATGTCGCCTTCCTTCGGGCGTAGGCAGCTGGAGCCGGTCTCATCGCACCTGGGCGGAGAGGGAAGCCAATTCTTGTGCGGTCCTGGACAGCGGGAAGCGTGCCGCGTTCCGGAAACCGGAGCGCCGGAGTTCGTCCAGCGCCCCCTGGTCTTCACGCAGCCTGATCAGCTCGGCCAGGGCCCGCCGCGGATCGGCGAGGATGTCGAGGGGCAGGGCCGAGTCGCCCAGCGCGTCGCTCAGCCCGGGCACCGGCTGATAGGCCACCGGGAGCCCGCACGCCTGGGCTTCCACCGCCACCAGGCCGAAGGCTTCGAGCTTCGCCGAGGGCATCACCAGCAGATCGTGCTCGGCGAAGGCCGCCCACAGCTCCTTGCGCGTCAGCCAGCCGAGATAGTGCACGGCGGACACGTCCCGCACGGCGGAGAGCCGGCGGTACTCGGCCTCGGGCGAGGCCATGCTGAGCCGCAGTCCGGC
Source organism: Streptomyces sp. NPDC006012 (assembly GCF_042871185.1). Classification (NCBI taxonomy): domain Bacteria; kingdom Bacillati; phylum Actinomycetota; class Actinomycetes; order Kitasatosporales; family Streptomycetaceae; genus Streptomyces; species Streptomyces sp. NPDC006012. The sequence goes on along the minus strand of NZ_JBIAIE010000007.1, from coordinate 77,197 downwards.
TACGCCGTCGAGGGCGTCGACCAGTTCGGCGGCACCCTTCTCCGCGGTGAGGCGGCCGGCGTAGAGCACACGGAGCTCCCCGTCGTCCCGCTCCTTGCGCACGGGCGGCTTTGCCAGCAGCGCGTCGGGGACTCCCCAGGGGATGTGGACGATGCGGCTGCTCTCCACCGGGGCCAGGCGCCGCAGTTGGTCGGCCATCCCGGCGGTCGGCACCACCAGGGAGCAGGCGGCGGCCACCGCTTCTCGCAGTACCTCTGCCTGGGTCGGATACTCGGCGGCGAACAGCAGGTCCGTGCCGTGTACCAGTCCGATGGACGGCTGCTTCGGATAGCCCCGCAGCAGCGCCGGTGTGGCGCCGAAGGCGAGGTGCTGGAGATGGATGACGTCCTGCTCGTCGTGGGGGAAACGCTCGGTGACCGCCTGAGTCAGCCGCTCGACGTACGCCCAGAAGCCGTCGCCCTCCAGCTGTTTGCCCGGCACGTTCAGCAGATCGGGCAGCTCCGCCGCGTCCTCAGGGGGTGGCGGCGGGCCATCCGGGACGAGCATGAACGAGTTCGCCGCGAGTGCCCCGGGGGCGTCCAGATAGAGGTCCTTGAGCAGTTCGACGCTGCCACCCGGACTGCCCCACGGCAGGTCGAGACCCGTCAACACCCGCACCGCGCTCATCGCAGCTCCTCATACAGCCGCGATATGTCGATTCCGCTGGTCCGCGTGTACTTCTGGCCCATGTTCTGGTAGCTGGACACCGCTCCCGCAGCGACCAGAAAGACGATCTTCCCGAACGACATGTGCGGGTAGACCCGTACGGGCCGTGCCACCCGGATCTCCAGGGTCCAGCGGATGGCGTGGCCCACGTGCCCGAGCGGGGCGGACACATGGACCCAGATCCCGAGCGCGCCGATGCTGCGGTCGCCGTTGATCATCTGGGCGTAGCGCTCGGAGTGGGTGCGCTCGTGCGTGACGCCGAGGTAGAGCTGCCCCGGCCGGAGCACCATGCCCTCGGGCGGGATGATGTGCTCGGTGACGCTGGTCGCCGCCGCGGCGTCCAACTCGTCGCCCTCGCACACCCGGATCCGGTCCCCCAGCCGCCAGTCGTAGGCGTTCGGGGAGATCCGGTCGGCCTCGAAGGGCTCGATGACGATGTCGCCGTGCTCGACGGCGGCGGCGATGGCTCCACGGGTGAGGATCATGTCGTGGGCACCGCCACGTCCTTCCAGTACCGGGACTCCTGGGGGCCCGCCGAGGCCTGGTACTTGCCCCGGTAGAGATCGACCTCCCCGAGCGATACGAAGAACATGATCTGACCGATCTTCATCCCGGGATAGACCCGCAACGGCCGTACCGGGGCCAGCATCAGCGTCCACTGGCCGTGGAAGCCGATGTCGCCGATGGGGGCCGTGATCTCCACGAAGAGTCCGAGGCGGCCGACCGAGGACCGTCCGAAGAGGAGCGGGACATAGAGGTCGGAGCCGACCCGTTCCACGGTGTGTCCGAGGTAGAGCTGGTCGGGCTGCAGGACGTAGCCGTCCTCCCCGATGGTTATCTCCCGGGTGGCGTTCGGGAGGTAGGGGTCGATGACGTCCTCGGCGTACGTCAGCAGACTGTCCCCGAGGCAGACGTTGTAGCTGTTGGGGTTCACCTGGGCGGGATTGAACGGCGAGATGACGATACGCCCGTCCTGCGCGGCCTCGGTGATCTCGGGACCTGTGAGGATCATGCGCCCCTCCCCGTGGTGCCGGCCGCTGCGGCGCCCGCGAAGTCGAAGTCCACCCGGTCCTCGACGCCGAGTTCGCGAAGCATGCGCAGGATGCCGGAGAAGTCGGTGACGAGCAGTCCCGCGTGGCCCCCGCCGCCCCGGGAGTCCTCGATGATGTCCCGGGCCTTCGGGATGCCGGCGAACGCGAGAACCTTCAGCCACCAGTCGAAGTCCTCGGTGCAGAACGCATTGATGCCTGCGGGCAGGGACGCCACAAAGAAGTCCTGCTGCCGCTTGCTCAGGTTGATGAAGACGTCCTTCATCACCTCGACCATGACCGGGCCGTGTGCCGCCTCGTCGCGGGCGTGCAGCCGGGCGATCAGGGCGTGCATCGGCTGCACGGTCCCGTCGCGGGCCATCAGGTCGAGGAAGGCGTTGACGCTGACCTCGCCGACCGTCGTCCACAGCAGATAGAGCAGATCCGCTGCGCTGCGCTCCCCCGACGCCTCCTGCGCCTGGTAGAGCAGGCGGTTGGTCACCGGGTGGCCGCAGTCGGGTTCGGCGGTGATCTCCCGGGCCTCGCGGGTGCGCTGCATGCCCAGCATGTGCATATACGTGTGCCACACCTCGTCGATGTGGGACTGCCGCACGATTTCCTTGACCTCGAAACGGTCCACGCCGGGGTAGACGGCGTGGCCGAGCTTCTCGAAGGTGGGGTTGACGACGAACTCCTCAGCCGCCACGACGCGTTCGTTGTACGCGATCCAGCCCAGGGTGTTCACCGTGCGCCGCTTGTCCTCCGACGCGCCCTGGAAGTCCGGGTGTTCCCCGAACGGCATCAGGGCGACCGGGTAGTCGAGCAGTTCGGGATCGTATTCCTCCGGTCCGGTGATCTCGTCCATGTGGGTACGGACCGTGGCCCGCCTCGGCCAGGCTGCCGTGAGCCGGCGCAGCGTACTGGGGCCGACGTGATCGGCAGATTCCTCCGTGGTTCTCAATTCTCGTGTTCCTCCGTTGTCTTGCCGTGTCGCGCGGCCGGTCCGGCCGCAGTGTGGGGTTTCGATACGCGAGGCCAAGGTCAATTCGCTCCGGAGCCGATCCCTGGAACGATGACCGAAAACGTGGTTCTCGGCGGTCGGCACATTGCCTGGATCCCTGACCCGGAACGAGCAGGACGGGAGTTGCTCCCGGTCTTGAGCACGGGCCACGTGGGCTGCGAGCGCGGCGAGCGGCGCCCCGGCCGCCGGACGGTGGCGGGTCGCCCCGCCCTGCCCAAGGCGTCACCACCAGGCAGGCAGCGATATGACGTTCCGTCAGTGCGCCACCGGGACCCAAGGGCAGTCAGGCAACACCTGACCGAGCACATACCAGCCTCCACGACGGTGCGGACGGGGTGCAGATATCCATGGTGCGATCACAAGACGGAAAAGATCAGCTGTGTTCGGAGTCACGTTTGACAGTGACGCAAAGACGTGAACCACGACACCCGGAGCGAATCCGCTGCTCGGAGGGTGTCGCAGTTATGCAAGAAGACTCCAATACGGAACTTTCAAAAGTACCGACGCAGGAAAAGGTGGCCGAAAAGCAGCTCATTACGATACGCATTCAGCCAAAGAGCTGAGCACACCGGGACCGCCGAACGAATGGGCGGATCGACACTCCGATCAAGGAAAGAGTAATCGATCACGTCGCTGCGCATGACCATCAAAGGTGACATATGCCTATCCCGAGGGGTAGCGCGTATATCAGAATTGATCTTTGCGGGGCCTTCGAAATCGATGTCCGTGCACCCGGTGACGATCTTCCACCAAAGGCATAGCTTGAGCAAGAACCTCACACCGAGTGACCGAAGGTGTGGCTCCAGACTACTGGTGAGCACGTCCGCGGAGTGAGGGACCTGCCACCCCTCGTGCCCTGCGGTAGGCATCGGTCTTCGATGGATGCGAGCAGGCTGGTCACCCACCCCGTTCATGACGAGCGTCAAGATTCCCCGGAAAGCTTCATTTCACCTGTAACACCTACACTGCACATAACGCACACCACCCGAACCCGCAGGTCAGACAACCTTTGCAGCCACTTTCAGAATCGCCACGCACTCCATATAATGCGGCCGAAGCGGCGTACGGCCAGAGTCAGGATGCTGGGGTTCTCAGCTCGACTCGTTCGGACGGGCTCTCGTGAACCGCTCATGAGACATCGCAAGAAGGGTCCACAGGGCGGAATCCCGATGCGTGGACGCATCCTCGAAGATCCTTTTGGTCTCACGCGCCGGACTAAGCGGGTGAATTGCCGTCACCCGCGCCCCAGGCCGCGGTATTCACCGCTGCGTCCTGCGCCCCGACGCCGGTTGCTCCCGGGGTGAACAGCTCGGCTACCCGGAAGGCCAGGTCAAGCGCCTGGCCTCCGTTGAGGCGCGGGTCGCACGCCGACTCGTACCTGCGGTGCAGGTCGTCGAAACCCAGACCGGCGCCGCCGCCGACGCACTCGGTCACGTCCTCGCCGGTCAGCTCCACGTGCAGTCCGCCGACGTGGGTGCCGAGCGCGTCGTGCACCTCGAAGAAGCCGGCGACCTCGGCGAGGATGTCGTCGAACCGCCTGGTCTTGTGCCCGCTGGGCGCCTCGAAGGTGTTGCCGTGCATCGGATCGCACACCCACACCACCGGCGCGCCGGAAGCCGTGACCTGCTCCACGAGCTCCGGCAGCAGGTACCGCACGCGGTGTGCCCCCATGCGCACGATGAACGTCAGCCGGCCCGGCCGCCGGTCGGGGTCGAGGCGGTCGATCAGGGCCAGCGCCTGCGCGGGCGTGGTGGCAGGGCCCAGCTTCACCGCGATCGGGTTGTCGATGGTCGCGAAGTAGGCGACGTGGGCGCCGTCGGGCTGTCTGGTGCGGTCGCCGATCCACAGCATGTGGCCGCTGCCCGCATACCTTCGGCCGGAACGCGGGTGGTAGCGGGTCAGCGCGGCCTCGTAGTCGAGCAGCAGTCCCTCGTGGCTGGCGAACAACTCCGTGGTGCGCAGCGGATCGGCGCCACCCGCGGCCTTGGCGGACAGTGCCTGGCCGATTCGACCGGCGAGGTCGTCGTAGCGTTCACCGGCAGGCGAACGTGAGACGGAGTCCTGGCTCTCCTGGTGCAGTCGGCGTAGGTCGGTGCCGCCACGGGCGAATGCGCGCATGACGTCCAGGGTGTGGCGCGAGGCGTCGTACATCCGAAGCAGCCGGGCCGGGTCCGGCCGTCGTTCGGCCTGGCTGAAGCCGATGCCGTTCACCGCGTCGCCCCGGTAGACCGGCAGGGTGCGCCCGTCGACGGTCTCGGTCGGCCGGGATCGGGGCTTCGCGTACTGCCCGGCCATCCGGCCCACCTTGACCACCGGCACCGCCGACGCGTGCGTCAGGATCACGGCCATTTGCTGCAGGAGGCGCAGTTTGCTGTGAATCGCCTGCGTCGAGAGGCGGTCGAATCGTTCGGCGCAGTCGCCTCCCTGCAGCAGGAACGCTTTGCCCTCTGCCGCCTGGGCGAGTTGTGCGGTGAGCGTGTCGCACTCCTGTGGCGTGACCAACGGGAGCGAGGCTGCCAGGTGATCCGCCACCTCGCCGAGCTCAGCCGGGCTCGGCCACTTGGGCCGCTGATGGGCGACGAGTGTCCGCCAGTGCGCGGCGTCGCCGGTGAGGGTCAAGATGATCTCCGTCCCCTTCTCATGGCTCAACGGCGTGGGACGGTCAGCGCTGGACCATCTCGACGAGGTCGTGGCTGATGCCCAGGTCGTCGAGGAGCAGCTGCAATGGTCCGGTGTCCCGGGCGGGCACGGGACGGGACGCGGCCCACTCGCTCAGCTGACCGGTGTCGATCTCGAAGCCGCCCTGGGCCGCCACGGTCACCCAGGGGTCCAGGTCGGCGGAGCGGAACGCGGTCAGCCCGGTGACGAGCGCTTCGCGGAACGTCCGCTGCAGTGCGCCGTCCAGGCTCCGGTAGAGCGAGCCGCACAACTCGCGGAACACCACCGCGTGTCCGCTCTCGTCCCGCCGGTGCAGATCGGTGGTGATCCGGTTCATCGGCTGGATCTCCTGGGCGGTGGCGAGTGTGGAGAGGAACCCGCTGATCGTCGTCTCGGCGGCCAGGGAGAACGCGATGTCGACGATGTCGCGGTCGAACCCGGACAGCCCGGCGCGGGTCGCGTCCCGTTCCTGGACGACCGACCAGACGCCCGGCGCGAACCGCACGTCCGTCATGTCGCGCCGCCTGCGGGTGACGCCGACGGCGTTGTGGCACATCAGGATGTGGTAGTGCTCATCGATGATCGTCTGGTGCAGCGCATCGACGGCGACGTCGTCGCGGCGGACGGGGATCCGTTCCTGGAGCATCAACCGGCAGGCCGGCAGGATGATCTCGTCCTCGATGGCGGCGGTCTTGGCGTTGTAGGCGATCCACGCCGCGGACAGGATCCGCTCGCGAGCGTCCCGGTCGAGCCGGTCGGCACCCGGCAGTCCCAGCACCGGAACGAGGTGTTCGGGGAAGTCCGGCAGCGCCGTGTCGAAGTGACCGTCGAGGTCGAGCTCGTCCTTCTTGACGGCCACTCGTCTCCCCCAGCGGCGCGTCAGCTGCACCAGCAGGTCGCGCTCGTACTCGGCTTCTTCACGTGCCGCGGTCATCGGGAAACCTCCGTCATGGGTTCACCACAGGAATCAGGGAGGCGCCGGCCGGAACGGCGAGCGCAGCCAGGCGCGACTGCCAGCGCTCGGCCGCTGCGGCGTCCGTGTCCTGGAACCGGCCCAGCCCCTCGGTGACCGGCCGGATGCCGTGCAGGGCGTTCAGCGTCCAGACGGGCACATCGGCGAGGTCCGGCGCGGTGGCCCGCTCGGTGACGACCTGGTGCCCTGCCGTACCGGCGAGCTCGCCGAGCAGGGCGCGGGTGATCCCGGGGAGCAGGCCGGGGCCGGGTGGTGGCCCGCACAGCGTGTCGCCCCGCCACCAGACGATGCTCGTGGACGCCCCTTCGACCACGTGCCCTTCCGCCGAGATCAGCAGCGCCTCGTCAGCTCCCGCCGTAGCCGCGGCAGCACGCAGGGAAGCCAGGTGGTCCAGGTCGGCGCCCTTGACGGCCGGCAGTCGACGACGGTCGGGGCCCGTCGCGGTCCACAGCCGGACGGTCGCGGTGCGCGGTGGCGCGGGGCGCAGCCACATCCGCAGCCGCGTTCTCGACCCGATCTGCACGAGTTCGACGCGAGGAAACCAGCGGCCTCGCGCGGGCAGCGACTCGGCGACCGCCCGCAGGAACCGGTTCGTCTGTGCCGCTCCCGTTTCGGAGCACCGGTCGCAGGCCGAACGGAAGCGTCCGGCGTGCCGGTCGAGTCCCCGCACCCGCCCCTCGTCCACGAGCCAGGAGTCGATGACCAGCACCGTCCCGGCGGCGTCGGCCGTCGACCATCCGCCATCGGCGTCCCACCACCGGCGGACGCCCTGGTCGGTCGCGGTGCTCACGGGCGTGTTCATCGTGCGGAGCCGCCCGCGTCCGGCACCGCCGGCGCACGCCAGGCGCGGAGCGACGCTGCCGCCTTGAGCAGCATCTCCTCGTATTCTTCCTGCGGGTCGGAGTCGAGCACGATCGCCCCGCCGGCTCCGATGGTCAACCGGTCACCGACGCGGACCGCGGTGCGGATCACGATGTTCAGGTCCGTGCCGCCGGAGAGGCCGAAGTAGCCGAGGGCGCCGGAGTAGACGCCCCGGGCCTCCGTCTCCAAGCGGTCGATGATCTCCATGGTCCGCAGCTTCGGCGCCCCGGTCATCGACCCGCCCGGGAAGCACTGCCGGGCGCAGTCCACCGCGCTGACCCCGTCATCGAGCCGTCCGCGCACGGTGGAGACCAGTTGGTGCACGGTCTCGTAGCTCTCGACGGCCAGGTACGGGTCGACCTCGATGCTGCCCACCTCGCACACCCGGCCCAGGTCGTTGCGCAGCAGGTCGACGATCATCAGGTTCTCGGCCTGGGTCTTGGCGCTTGAGGCGAGGGTGGCAGCCAGTTCGGCGTCACGCACCGGGTCGGCGTCGCGAGGGGCTGTGCCCTTGATCGGCTTGCTGGTGACCGTGCGGTCCCTCTCGACGCGCAGGAACCGCTCCGGCGAGGAGCTGAAGACCGTGACGTCGCCGAGGCGTATGAGTGCGGCGTACGGTGCCGGATTCGCCCGGCGCAGCCTCAGGTAGAAGGACGTGTCGTCGTCATGGAAGGGCATGTGCAACTGGTTGGTCAGGCAGATCTCGTAGCTCTCGCCCCGGTTCAGCTGCCGTCGGCACTCCGTGATGTCCGCCAGATACTGGCTCCGGCCGCGGCCGAGGTACTCCTCGGCGTTCGGGGGCGGGCCGGCGGCAGGTTCGCGCGGCGGCTCGGCGCCGGCCGGGTTCAGGCCCATCAGGAGCGCGGACGTCCGTTCCACCCACTCCTGCGCGTCGCCCCGGGTCTTCTCGTCGTGGACGGCCACCAGGTACGTCAGTCCCTCCTGGTGGTCGACCGCGACGACGCGATCGGCGAACATCCAGAGGGCGTCCGGTGTCTCGGCGGTGTGGCGGGCCGTGGCCCCGCATTCGGCCTTGAGTTCGTAGCCGAAGTAGCCGACGTAGCCGCCGGTCAGGTCGAACGGCAGGTCCGAGTCGGGTATGCGTCGTTCGCGCAGCCGCTGTTCGAGGACGTCGAACACGCTTCCAGTGACGAAGCCGACGCCGTTCGCATCGCGCACTTCCACTGTCCCGCTGCCGGTGCGGTAGGTCAGGGTCTCGCTGAGCGGACCTGACGTGTCGCCGAGGAACGAGAACCGGGACAGGCCCTCCTCCACCCGGCTGCTGTCCAGCCAGAAGCAGTACGGGGTGTTGTCGAAGAGATGCAGAAAAATGGCCTCGGAATCGGCAGCGGTCGGCACGACCGTGCTGATGACTCCCAGTTCCTCGACCGCGCCAGGCGTGTCGTCGGACAGTGGGGTGACGGCGACGGTGTCGGTGGCGGACGGCCGTTGTCCGTGCTGCGTCCGGCGGGTCAGCTCGGCAAAGTTCTGCAGGATCTCACGCCCGTACTGAGAAGCGACCGACTCGGGGTGGAACTGCACGCCCCACTGCGGCAGATCGCGGTGACGCAGCGCCATGAGCACACCGTCGTCCGCCCACGCGGTGGCGATGAGTTCCTCGGGCAGGGGCTCCCGCACACACAGCGAGTGGTAGCGAACCGCGACGAATTCCCGCGGAATTCCGGCGAACAGCGGATCTCCCTCGTGGGAAACCTTGGCAAGGTGCCCGTGTTTCGGTTCGGGCGCGGCGACCACCGACGCTCCGGCCAGGTGCGCGATCATCTGATGGCCGAAGCAGACGCCCAGCACGGGCAGCGTGGTGCGGCGCAGCAGGTCGTCGAGGAGCCCGACGTCGCGGGGGTTCTGCGGCCGTCCAGGCCCGGGTGAGACGACGATGTTGTCGAAGTCCTCCAGCCGCAGGCTGGACAACATCGGATCGTCGTTGACCATGACGACGGGTTCCTGACCGTTGATGTCGGCGATCAACTGGTACAGGTTGAAGGTGTACGAGTCATAGTTGTCCAGCAGCAAGGTACGCATCACGGACCGTCCAAGATTTTCCGGAGCGCCTGGATGTCGCCCGGTGCCAAGGTGATCCCGAAAATCTTCTCGGGAGCGGAAAGCAGCTCGTCCTTGTCGAGTTCCCGGAAGGTCGCCGGCTCTGCGGGACGTATTTCCGTGAGAGTGCTGCCGGCGAGGAGGTGCCTCACTTCGGGCTGTGTGCGCTGGAGGACCATCCGGTGGTTGAACGGCGAGCGCGGGTGAGTCAGGCAGAAATGGTTGAGGAGCTCGAAGTCCGACGGATAGCGCACGTCGGTGGTGAAACCGTAGAGTTCTGCTGGCCCCTCAGGTCGCAGGAACCGCAGCACGTGTTCACCATTCGGTTCCCGCACCAGGTCGAAGGGCCAATCGCCGTCCAGCCGCGAGTTCTCGGCGAGGCGGATGGGGACGTGCGGCCCGTATGCACCAAAACTCACGTCGAAGATCCAGCGTTCGTCGTCGAGTTCCACGCACAGGGCGACGTGGAGTGCGGGACCGAATTTGTTCCCGGTGCGGATCCGCGTCCGGCCGGCGAACGCCGTGAACGTGAACCCGATGCGGTCCAGCACGGCCGCCACCAGCACGACCTGTTCCAGACACCAGCCGCCACGGCCCTTTCGCACGATCTTCTCCTGGACGCTGTCCAGGTCCAACGGCACCGTCGGCCGCCCGAGCACCGCGTCGAGGTTGTCGAAGGCGATCGCATCGACGTGGGCGGCGTGCAGACCGCGCAGCGTGGCGAGGTCCGCAGCCACGTCGCCCTGGTAGCCCACGCGGGTCAGGTAGGCGTCCAGGTCGACGCCACTGCCCTGCCACATCGAATCCGTCACACGTACCTCATCCTTCATGTGAACTGCCCGGCGACCACGGCCGCGAGAATGATCCAACCGAAGTACGTGTTGGTGACAAAGGCGTCCCAGCACGATTTCGGATCATCCAGGTCCACACGGACGACCAGATAGGTCAGGAAGATTCCCGCGAGCACGACGATGAGGTAGAAGGCCCACCCCATCGACGTCTGGGAACCGGCCCACAGCACGCCGCCGACGCTGAGCACCATGAAAACCGCCAGCCACACCTTGGTGGCCTTGCCGAACAGCAGAGCGGAAGACCTGACACCGATGTTCCGGTCGTACTCCTTGTCCTGATGGGAGTAGATCGCATCGTGAATCAGGGTCCAGAAGGCCCCGCCGGCGTACAGGCCGTACACCGCGGGCGGGTAGTCGACGCTCCCGGTCACCGCCGTCCAGCCGATCAGCACGTAGACGCTCATCACCAGCGCCAGGAACGCCGAGGGCCAGAAGAAGATGCGCTTCATGTAGGGGTACGCGACGATCAACGGGTACGAGGCCCCGGCGACCAGGGCCGTCTCCACGTTCGCCACCGCCAGGACCAGCAGTGCGACCACGGCCTGGGCGGCGGCGAACAGGAGTGCTTTCCCGATACTGATCGTCCCCGACGCGACCGGACGCGACACGGTACGGGCGACTCGGGCGTCGACGTCCCTGTCGACCACATCGTTGACCGCGCAGGCCGCGCCGCGCACCAGCACCGCGGCGACAGCGACAACCACCACCGCCAGCAGGTCGGGTTGTTTCCCGGGGGCGAGGACGGCAGCCCACAGCCCTGGAAGCAGGTAGAGCACGTACCCCGTGGGCCTGTCCAGTCGCATCAACAGGAGATACGCGCGGGCCGAATCCGGGCTCTTCGTGACTACGCCGGTAGATATCTTGTGCAGCATCAGGATCCAATCACCATGTCACCGGAAGTTGGATCAACCCGCCGATCAGCGTGTTGTGGCGCAGCCCCAGCTCCTCCACACCGACAGCCAGACGCATGGTGGGGAATCGCGCGACGAGCTGGGTGAGCACCACCTGCAGCTGCATCCGGGCCAGCATCGCGCCGACGCAGGAGTACGCGCCGCGCCCGAATACGAGGCTGCCCGTGGTGTCGCGAGCGACATCGATCCGGCCGGGGTCGGCGAAGGCCGTCTCGTCGTGGTTGGCCGCGATGATGTTCAGCAGCACGAAGTCGCCGGTTCGGATGGTGACTCCGTCGATCTCGAAGTCCGTCAGCGCATAACGGGGCATGCCGCCGTTGTGCGGGTTCGGCATCGACATCCGCAGGGTTTCCTCGACCGCGCCGGGGACGAGGCCGGGGTCGTCCACCAGCGCCTGCCACTGCTCGGGGTTGGCCAACAACAGCGACACACAGGTGCCGATCCGGGCGACCGTGGTCTCATAGCCGCCGAACAGCAACAACGCCGTCAATCCGAGGACCTCGTTGTCGTTGGTCCCCTCGGTCGCGCAGATCCTGGAGATCACGTCATCGCCCGGATTCCGCCGTTTGTCCGCGACGAGTTGCCTGCAGTAGCCGAACAACTCGCCCAGTCCCTGCTTGGACCTGACCGGGTCCCCGAGGTTGGCGGCGTCCTGGGTCCAGCTGCCGAACCGGTCCTTGTCCTCCTGGGGCACGCCCAACCACTCGCACATCACCTGAATCGGCAGCGGCAGCGCCAAGGCCTGGCGCAGGTCCACCGGTGGCTTCTGCCCGGCCAGTTCGTCCAGGAGTCGCCCGGTCAGTTTTTCGACGTGGGGCCGCAGCGCCAGCATCCGCTCGGGTGAGAAGTGCGGCTCCAACAGCGCCCGCAGCCGAGCGTGGTCGGTGGCGAAGTCGCCCAGCAGGCCGGCGAGAAGCGCCGACCCGCCGTCCTTCGCCGCCTCCGGATCGGGGTTGGAGCGGCCGAGCCGGCCGTCGTCGAGCAACTGCGCCACCTGGGCATGACCGGTGATCAGCCACGCCTCGTCGCCGTCGGCAGTACGAACCCGATGGACCGTGCCCTGGGATTGGAGCGTGCGCAGCCCTGGCGCGAGTTGCAGCACATTCGTCTGCTCGAAAGGCAATTGAGCTGGGGTACTCACTGACGGCCTCCGCCGGAATCGAGGTTCGGACCACCTTGTCGAGGACGATCACGATGTACTGGAGCTCGTCGCCCCGGTGTCCGTCGAGGAACGAGGAAGTCGCCCAGCGGCAGGTTGATCGGTTGTGGATTGCACTGTCTTCGGCGACAGGAAGGCTTGGAGCCCGGTCGACGGGGTGTCGAGTGCGCTCATCGGGATTCTCCTCCGGTTGCGCGCCCTCCCAATTCCTGGTCAGAACCTACGCGCCTGGGGTTCGCGAATTGCATCACTCAAAATCACTGTGCTGGATATGTTGCGTAAACATCTTCTCAGCCCTTGCCACACCTCGCCGTGCGGTGAAGCCTCGGCGAACTGTCGACAGACGAACGCTTGCGCAAAGCTCATGATCACCCGACATCACCACAGGTCAATACGTAGGCAGCTGCCGCGTCTACGCGCAATCTGAACCTGGAGGGATACACCGGAATTTGCGTGATCGTTCCGGCCGTCATCTTGAACGACCTCTCCCATCGTGTCAACGACGCGGCGTGAGCATCTTCGGCTTCAGCAAAAACCCCAAAGAAGAGGCGCAGGAATTTACGTGACCGTTCTGACCGCCATCCTGAACGACCTCCCTCGTCGTGTCAACGAGGCGGCGTGAGCATCTTCGACTTTAGGAAAAACCCCAAACAAGACGGCGCAAGGAGTGGATTGGACTATTCTGCGGAACGGTAGCTGCTGGGCGGCACCAAGGCCGTACTTCGAGTCCGGCTATTAAGCCGGCCACCCAACGGCAGACAAGACTTCCTGAGAAGGACTCGGTTTCTGCCGACCGGCGTGGACGCCCTGTTCGGCAACGCAAGCCAGGCGTTCCGACGCACACGTCATGGCACGGAACGGAGGCTCGACGCGACCTGCCCCCCGGTGGCCAAGCTGCACACCAGGAGGCCCGTCGGTTCGCCCGCGGCGGGCGGACGTTGCTGCTGTTCGGGCACCCGGACCACGAGGGGGTCGGGGGCACCCACGGGCACGCTCCCGACCGGACGGTCATCGTCGGGACGGTTGCCGGCGCAGCGGCACTGAACCTTCCCTCCGACACACCACGGAGAGGGAACGGCGAAGAACTGCTGCGCCTCGACCGGGTCGGCCATACCGCTGAATAGCTCCTGGGCCGAGCGGCCTGTCTCGGCTCCGGCGGGCCGAGCAAAATGACACAACGTCACTGATCCCCACCCGGAATGGTTCGCTGAAAGCTGGAGAGGCGGAATGGCTATGTCAGTTGATTCTGGGCAATTGCATGAAAGCACCTCGTTCGACCCGTATGGCGCACATCGCGACGACCCGTATTCCTTCCTGGCTGACGTCGGAGATGCGGAGCCGGTGTTCTACGCTCCTTTGCTCGGCGCATGGTGCGTCACCCGGCGCGAGGACATGGTTGCCGTACTGCGGGACGACCGAAGCTTCTCGGCCCGTGACCACAACCCCCGTCCTGCGGTCGCGCTGCCCGAGGACGTGAGTCGGATGTTCCGCACCTGGCGCGGCGCTGATGCGGTGGCCGTCGGCTCACTCGACCCTCCCGAGCACGCCAGGATCAGGGAAGTGCTCAACGCCGGGTTCACGCCGGCCAGGGTCAGAGCGTTCGAACCCACGATCCGTGCGATCGCCACCGACCTCGTCGAGCGTGTTGGGGTCTTGACGGAGTTCGATTTCATCTCGGCGTTCGCCGTTCCGTACGCCCTTGAGGTGATCTGCCGGCGCCTTGGAGTCCCGGACGAATACGTCGACCGCTGCCGCACGTGGTCCGAGCAACGCATCGAACTCATGATGTCGCAGCGCAACGCCGATCCTGACCGGCTGCGTGAATACGCCCGCGGACTGATGGAATTCGGAGCGTTCGCCCGTTCACTCGTGCAGGAGCGGCTGGCCGCACCGCAGGACGACCTGATCAGCGAGCTGCTCCACGACGGCAAGGCGGGCCGCACGCTCACCGCCGACGAAGTCTCCGTCCAGGTCCCCACACTGATCTTCGCGGGACACATGACCTGTGCCGAGGCGCTTGGCACGATCCTCTACCAGCAGCTTCGGTCACCCGGCGGCTGGGCCGAGGTCGTCGACGGGACGATCGCCACACGGGACCTTGTCGAGGAGGGGTTGCGGTTCGACAGCCCACTGGCGGGCATGTACCGGACCGCGGTCCGTGACGTGGTGGTCGGCGACGTCCACCTGGCCGCGGGGAGCCGGCTGCTTCTGCTGTACGGAGCGGCCGGCCGGGACAGTCGCGCTCACGCATGTCCGGCCGGGTTCAGTCCGGGCAGTGGGTCCGCCACGCATCTCGCGTTCGGGCACGGCATCCATTTCTGCCTCGGAGCCGGATTCGCCCGCGCGGAACTGGAGATCGCGATACAGGCCATCGCCGCCCGGATGCCGGGTCTGGCTCTGGCGCCGGGGCTGCCGCCACATCACCGGCCGGTGTTTCCGCTTCGGGCGTTGACCGAGCTGCGGGTACGGCAGTGAGGACGGGCGTCCGGGCGGTCGCCGGGCAGCTGACGACCCGTTGACCCCGCAGAACTCATCTGGCCGACAGCAGTCAAGGTGAGGACCCTGGGCTCCACGGATCAGGATGCCGGCCGGCCTCGGAAATTCGTGACGGCCCGCCAGTTCGACTGGCGGGCCGTTTCGGCTTGGGCGGCGCGGATGCGGTCCTCGGCTCTGGCCTGCGGCCGGTGACGCAGTTCGAGTACGCGATCGGCGTGGCCCTGTCACGCACTCGGGGCCACGCATGACGTGCACCGGCCGGGCCTCGCGTCCGCCGTATCACTTGACGTGGCAGGCCATTACCGAGGACGGCTCACTGTTGAGGAAGCGTCAGGACGCACCTCGACCTCAGCCTTACACCATGGGACGCCGAGCTGAAAACCGGGGACGGCGCCCACGGTCATGCGCGGACCGCGGTCAGGAAGAGGTAACCGCTCTCCGGGATGGCCCCGAACCTGCGTACGAAGTCGATCAGCGAGTCGGCGTGTTCCTTGCCGACCAGATCGGACAGCCTGTCACGGACAGTCTCAAAGGCGTCCGCCATGAGCCCGAGGGTACGGATGACGTTGTCGGTGATGTCACGGATCTCCACGTCGACGAAACCGTTGGCGGCCAACGCCACCCGGTATTCGTCCACCGTGCCCAAGGAGCGCACCGCGTAGTTCTCGCAGACGTGGTCCAGGACCACACGTCCCTCGGGGCTGACCGGGTCGCGCTGGATGACGTCGGCCACGGCGAGGCGGCCGCCGGGGCGCAGGACGCGGGCGGCCTCGGAGAGCACCTGGCCACGGTCGGGCATGTGCCACATCGACTCGAACGCCCAGGCCGCGTCGAAAGAGCCGTCAGGGAAGGGCATGTCCATCGCGTCCGCGAACTGGAACGTGGCCCGGTCGGCGAGCCCGGCCTCGGCCGTGAGTTCCGTGGCCTCCGCCACCTGGATGTGGCTGACGGTGATGCCCACCACGTCCACGTCACAGGCGCGGACGAGCCGCCGCGCGGGATGGCCGACGCCGCAGCCGATGTCCAGGACCCGCTGGCCGGCCTGCGCGGCGAGACCTTCGATCATCAGGTCGGTCAGGCGGTCCGTGGCTACCTCGACGGAGCTGTCGTCGGCGTCGTTCTCCCAGTAGCCGTAGTGGATGTTGCGGCCCCACGCGGAACCGTAGATCCGACCGAACCCGTCGTACACGTTGCGGACGTCGCTGTGAGCGGGAGACTGTTCGAGCGTCATGAGGAATTCCGTATCGTTGTGAAGGCGGCGGGAAGTCGGCGGCGGTTCAGCCGTACCGGCGGTGCGCCCGCCATGGTCGTGTTGGCACGCCACCGCAGGTCCTGGGTGTCGACCGCGAGCCACATGCGGGGGAACGCGGCGAGGAGACGGCCGGCGACGTGGATACAGCTGACATGTCCTGGGAACCCAGGCCGCCGAAGGTGTGGCGTTGCGGCGGCCCGTCGTCCCCGGGGCTCTCGTGGTGCGGCGCGACTCGGAGCCGTACCGGCCGGCCGCCGCCGTTCACCTCGACGGTGGGCCCTCGCTCACTTCAGCTCGAAGCGCAGGAAGCCCAGCCGCAATCCCCCTGCTTGCCATTCAGCGCCAAGCGCCTGGTTGGCCATCAGAGATATCCTCAGCTGCCTGCGGGCAACTGCCGAAAGGCTGCTGTCACTGTCCAGTACCGCCTTCGTCCAGGCGGCACTCTCCTCCCAGAACGGCAAGGTTTCTGACGTAGCGTCGACGTCATCGACCAATTCGAAACCCGCAGACTGCGCGGCTTCTGCGTAGTCGCGTACCGTAGCCGGTTTTGTGTAGAAGTATTCGGCCCACACATCGGCCCCGTGAGGGCGTGTGATGAATACTTCCTCGATGCACACGCTCCCGCCCGGACGAAGCACGCGGGCCAGACGCTCGAACCACTGAGGGCGGTTGAAATATCCGCTGCTCTCGATTGCCACTGCTGCGTCATAGGGGCCGTCCAAGGGGAGATGCATTGCATCACAGACCAGTGTTCGGACCTTCCCGTCCACACCGCATTCCCGCGCGAACCCGTCAACTATCGGCGCGTGTTCCTGAGCATTGGTGACCGCCGTGACGTCGGCGCCGTATTCCTGTGCCCAGAACAGCGAGCCCCCGCCAAGGCCGCAGCCGACGTCCAGGATTCTCCCCGACAGCCGGTGTTCAGCGCCCCAGATCTTGGCCGCATACCGCAGCAAACCCTCTTGATGACTCCGTATGCTGTGGCGAATGGCGTCCGGCGTCGCATCGTGAGCATGCAGTGGCGTTTCGGAGGAAGGGTAGTGACCCACATGGTAGTGAATCCTGGGCCCAGGCCCGTATTTGCGAACAAGCCTGGCTGTTTTGTCGTCGTAGTATTGGCCAACTATTCTTACCTCGTCCTGAGGCTCCAGCGCTGTTTGAGAGGAACTTGAAAGTTCATTCAGATTTGACACGGTCACTCCTCCAGAGCTCGGATACCGACGACATTGGCGAATGACTTGCTGTGGTCGTTACGCTGCGCTCGTCATGATTTTGGCGAGGATACGTCCTTTAACAGGGATCGCCGGACCGGATTCCATGAAGTGGCTTGCGGCACGAGCAGCGCCTCGTTCGAAATGCAGAGCCGCCCTCATGATCTGGAATCTTGAGTCGTCCCGAAATCGAGTGGCAACTATTGGATGCCATCCTGGGGGACAGCCCTGGTCGTGTCAACGACGCGGCGTGAGCATCTTCGACTTTAGGAAAAACCCCAAAGAAGACGACGCAAGGACTGGATTGGACGATCCTGCGGAACAGTAGCTGCTGGGCGGCACCAAGGCCGTACTTCGAGTCCGGCTATTAAGCCGGCACCCAACGGCAGACAAGACTTCCTGAGAACGACTCGGTTTCTACCGACCGGCGTGGACGCCCTGTTCGGCAACGAAGCCAGGCGTTCCGACGCAAACGTCATGGCACGGAACGGAGTGGGATGAGTGACGGTAAGCAGGTCCTGCTGGCCGAGCCACGGAGTTTGTGTGCCGGTGTACGCCGGGCGATAGCCATCATCGACCTCGCGCTGGAACAGCACGGCGCGCCGATCTACGTCCGCAAGGAGATCGTGCACAACCACTACGTGGTGCGCGAGTTCCAGCGCCGGGGAGTCCGGTTCGTCGACTCCGAGCAGGAGGTACCGGAGGGCGCGGTGTGTGTCTTCTCCGCGCACGGCGTCTCCCCGCAGGTGCGGCAGAACGCAGACGCACGCGGGCTTGAGGTGCTCGACGCGACCTGCCCGCTGGTGGCCAAGGTGCACCAGGAGGCCCGCCGGTTCGCCCGCGACGGGCGGACGTTGCTGCTGATCGGGCACGCGGACCACGAGGAGGTCGAGGGCACCTACGGGCACGCGCCCGACCGTACGGTCATCGTCGAGACGGTTGCCGACGCGGAGGCACTGGACCTTCCCCCCGACGCACCGGTCGCCTACCTCACCCAGACCACGCTCTCGGTGGACGAGACCAGGGACATCATCGCCGTGCTCCAGCGCAGGTTCACCGACCTGCGCGGGCCCGCCACCGACGACATCTGTTACGCCAGCCAGAACCGCCAGGACGGCATCAGGGCCATGGTGGACCGGTGCGACCTGGTGCTGGTGGTCGGTTCGACCAACTCCAGCAACTCGATCCGGATGGTCGAGGTGGCGCGCAGGCTCGGCGGCAGGGCCGAACTGGTGCCGGACGTGACCCACTTCGACCCCACGTGGCTGACCGGCGTGAGCACGGTCGGCGTGAGCGCCGGGGCGAGCGCGCCGGAGATCCTCGTCGACCAGCTGCTCGACCGGCTCGCCGAACTGGGTCACGCGGACACGTCCGTAGCACGGGTGGCGACCGAGGACATCGTGTTCTCCCCGCCCACGCGGCTGACCGGAGTGGCGGACGTGCCGTGACCGATCGAGACCGGGCGACCCCTGTCGCTGACGGCGCCCACAAGGACTCCGCCGGCAGGAACACGTCGGCGGTGAGCCGCGTCGGCCGTCGCTCCGACCTGTCCGACCGGCCACGGCCACCCTCCTTCCAGGCGTCAGCCGACACACGAGGACGTCGGCCGAACCGGCATCGCGCCGGGCAGTCGGCCCGAACTGACCGAGAGGGCGGCCGCGGCCGCCGACCACACCCGGTGAGGAGCACTGCTCGACATGGCGCTGCTGGAAACCGTGCGCGACCCGGCGCGGCTGCGTGAGCTGACCGCCGGGGAGCTGCGCGACCTCGCCGGGGAGATCCGCGCGTTCCTCATCGAGCGGGTCTCCGCGACCGGGGGACACCTCGGGCCCAACCTGGGTGTGGTCGAGCTGACCATCGCGTTGCACACGGTGTTCGAGTCCCCGCGGGACCGGTTGCTGTGGGACACCGGACATCAGTCCTACGTGCACAAGATCCTCACGGGCCGCCAGGCCGGGTTCGACCGGCTGCGCACGTCGGGCGGGGTCTCCGGCTACCCGAGCCGGGAGGAGTCCGAGCACGACCTGGTGGAGAACTCGCACGCGTCCACCGCGCTGTCCTATGCGGACGGGCTGGCCAGGGCGGACGCCCACCTCGGCCGACGCGACCGGGCGACCGTCGCGGTCATCGGCGACGGCGCGATGACCGGCGGCATGGCCTGGGAGGCGCTCAACAACATCGCGGGCGGGCCGGAGCGGCCGCTCGTCATCGTGCTCAACGACAACCAACGCTCCTACGCGCCGACCGTCGGCGGGCTGGCCGAGCACCTGGCCGACCTGCGCGCCGGGCGCGGGCCGAGTGTGTTCGAACAACTCGGGCTCGGTTACCTCGGCCCCGTCGACGGTCACGACCTCTCCGCCGTCCAGGACTCCCTGCGCCACGCGGTCGCACTGGGCGGGCCGGTGGTGGTGCATGTGATCACCGCCAAGGGCAGGGGATACCGGCACACCGAGACCAACGACCTCGACCTCGGCCACACCGTCAAACCGATGGACCCGCACACCGGGCAGGCGCTGAAGGTGTCGCCCCGGTCGTTCACGTCGGTGTTCGGCGAGAAGCTGGTCGAACTGGCCGAGCAGCGCGACGACCTCGTGGCGATCACGGCCGCGATGACCGAGCCGACCGGGCTCCTGCCGCTGCAGCGCAGGTTTCCGCACCGGGTGATCGACGTCGGCATCGCCGAGCAGCACGCGGTCACGATGGCCGCGGGGTTGTCCATGGGCGGCGTGCATCCGGTGGTGGCCATCTACTCCACGTTCGTCAACCGCGCGGTCGACCAGTTGCTCATGGACGTCGCGCTGCACCGCCGCCCGGTGACGTTCGTCCTCGACCGGTCCGGGGTGACCGGCGACGACGGGCCGAGCCACAACGGCATGTGGGACCTGTCGGTGCTGCAGGTGGTGCCGGGGCTGCGGATCGCGGCACCGCGGGACGGCACCCGGCTGGCCGAACTGCTGGCTGAGGCGGTGGCGTGGCACGAAGGTCCGACACTGCTGCGGTTCCCCAAAGGCCCCGCCGGTGCGGACCTGCCCGCCACCGCCACGGTCAACGGCATTGACGTGCTGCGCCGTTCCGGCGGGCTGGACGTGCTGATCATCGCGGTAGGTGCGCTGGCCGGGCTCGCGCTCACCGTCGCCGACGGTGTGCGGGTACAGGGCATCGGGGTGACGGTGGTGGACCCGAGATGGGTCACCCCGGTCAACCCCGCGCTGGCCGGCCTGGCCCGCCGCCACCGGCTCGCGATCACGGTCGAGGACAACAGCCGTGCGGGGGGTGTCGGTTCCGCGATCGCGCAGTCGCTGCGGGACGCCGACGTACACACCCCGCTGCACGAGTTCGGCATCCCGAGGCGGTTCCTCAGCCACGACTCCAGGGCCGAGGTGCTCGCCGCCTGCGGGCTGACCACGCAGAACATCACCAGGGCCGTGGTGGAGTTGCTGACCCGCCTCGACGCCGCACCAGCGTCGGCGGGCATCGACGCGCCCAGCACCTGGCCGGTTCACTCAGGGGAGGACCATTGACGACCGTCGATGTGGGAATGCCCTTGCCACGCAAGGACGAGGTCCCGCTCTCGGTGGCCACGCGGCGGACACCCCACCAGATCATGGCGGGCACGGTGCCGGTCGGCGCCGTCGCGCCGGTGCAGTCAATGACCACCACATCCACCGCCGACATCGACGCCACGCTGCAGCGGATCGCCCGAGCCAGGTCACGGCGTGGCCCACACGTATTAATCCATAGTTTCATCCGCAATGCGCGGGGGCCACGAATCTGTTCGCAGAATCTGGAGGACGAACGCCCTCGAAACCAACGCGACACGATTTGGCGCCTGCAGCTTGTCGGACATGACGCGGACGTGATAGTCGATGGTCTTCGAACTGAGGTATAACTCTCTCGAAAGTCGCCCGCTGGAGAAGCCGGCCGCAACGCCTTCCAGGATCCTCGCCTGGACCGAGCTGAGTACCCAGTCACCGACCGGCTGGGACATTTCGCAGCCGTTCTGATCGCTATCCATGGCACCCGTCCATTCCGTAGGGCCCGGCTGGGCCGGGACGGTAAACGGAGGCCACAACTTCGAGAGGCAGCAGCTCGACGTCCAACTCGATCGGGAACCATCTCACTTCCTGGGCCATGCCAGGTCCGCAAAACAGCGGGACGTCATCGCTCGAACGGACCTCGTGGAGTTCGCGTATCAGTTGGGCTTCCGGCCAGGAAAGGCAAACCGGTCCGACACCGTGAGGACCGGCCAAAGCCATTGATAATAACGTCGGCGAAAATTCTCCCGCCGGAGTGGTGCGGGCCGGATCGGCCTTCTCCAGGACGGTCAGCAGCACGCCCGCACCCTGGACGTACCGGTCGACGATCCGCTCCCCGTTCGCCGGGGCGACCTGCTCACCCGACGGCTTGCCGTTCCGCACCCCCGTCGCCACGGAGCGGTGGTAGGTCTGGCCCGGATAAGTGCGCAGGTGGTGCAGGGTCCAGTTGCCGCAGGTGGGCATCGGCGTGTCCGGGGCGGCGGTGCGCAGAAGCGGCTCGGACGCCGCCACCTGCTCCCGCAGTACGGCCCGGCAGGCCTCGGCAGCGAGCGGCAGCACAACGGGGGAAGGGCTCACGAAGATCTCCGGTGGGACGAGTGGTGCGCGGGAACGCCTGCGTGCGCTCCCGCCGGTCCGGACACCCATCAGGATGATATGTGAAATCCCGTGGTGGCTACAGAATGCTCCGCTGGATTGGTTTTCGCAAGCCTGGCGGAGTCAAAGCTCACGATGACTCCCCATCCTTGACATGTGCGGCCTACGCACGAGTTGTCGGTTTACTGACGCTTCAAGGTGGGTGCCACGAGATCCCGGCAACTCGAATCCTCAACACCGGGCGCCTGGAGTTAGCTTTGAATTCGACACTTAGCCATTCTCTGGCTCACGAGTGATGAACTGCACTTCCAGGTAAGCGAAGTGCCGCCGTCCTACTGGACGGCGGCTCCCCCATTGACCCCATCAATCTCATCGACGTGGACACGATCGAGCAGCCTGCCGCTCTGATTTTTTCAGCACGACACTCGCCGTTCATGTCTACGGAGGCACATTGGAGATTGTGGCCAGTCACTCCGACCCGAAAACCCTGACACAACTACTTGAATCTTGCAAGTACCATTTGCAAGGTACTATCTGCCGACCGCATTCCTTTGAGTCTTTTATCCACCTCTTGCTCTTGGGATTTCCCTGCCTCTTGAGCACAGTCAGAAATATCCAATCACTTGAGCGGATACGCCGTCGGCCGACGATATCGTCGTGGCCGTCGAGCGGAATCAGCTCGTCGTGCCCGAGCAGCCCTCCGCACCCGGCTTGACCACACTCCGGCGGGACCTCAGGGCTTGAGCAAGTTCCGTAGGTGTCCGGGGTGCCGGTGCCCAGGATGGTGAGCTCTGGCCTCTTCCGCGACAGCTGACCATCAGGAGCCAGCAGCGCCGCGCAGAGCGTCACCCGCCCTCGGCACCCCGTTGACATACGCCGCCCCGACAGGTCTTGATCTGCCCGGCACGCCGCCTGACACCCCATCAGAACGAACGTCAAGCGAGCGTCACGAGCGTCGTTCCGGCGTCAGGACATCGCCCGCAACGCCCGCACCGCACATCATGCGCACACACAAAACCGCAGGTCAGGAGCCCTTCGCGGCCGGTTCAAGGATGGCGATGCACTCCACATGGTGGGTCATGGGAAACAAATCGAACGCCCGCAGCGTCCGCACCCGGTAACCCTCCTCGCGGAAATATCCCAAGTCCCTTGCCAGCGCGGCGGGGTCACAGGCGACGTAGGCGATCCGGCGGGGGCCGAGTGAGGCCAGGTGGGAGACGGTCCGGCGGCCGGCGCCGGCGCGGGGCGGGTCCAGGACGATGAGGTCCGCCTCGGTGATCCCGGTGCGCGGAAGGACCGACTCGACCTTGCCCTGTTCGATGCGCACGCGCGGGAATTCGGCGAGGTTGTGCCGGGCGTCCGCCACGGCCTGCTTGCCGGACTCGATGCCGAGCACCGCGCCCTTCTCGCCGAGGCGGTCGGCGAGGGCGCCGGCGAAGAGGCCGACACCGCAGTACAGGTCGAGGGCCGTCTCGCCCTTGCGGGGCAGGAGTCCCTGCATGACGGCGGTCACCAGGGTGTCGGCCGCCTTCGGGTGGACCTGCCAGAAGCCGCCGGCCCCCACCCGGTAGGTGCGGCCGTCGGCGCGTTCGCGGACGAAGGGGCGGCCGTGGACGCGGTGCATACCGCCGGACGTCTCGTCGACCCTGAGGACCGAGACGGGCTTGTCCAGCTCCACCAGCGGCAGCCGGGCGCCCGGGCGCGGGGTGATGATCACCTGCCGGTCCCCCGAACCCGTCGCCGCGATGGCCTCGACCGAATCCATGCCGGACCACTCGTGCTTCTCGATGCCCAGTTCGGCGACGCCCGCCGCCGCGATCATGCAGTGGTCGATCCGCTCCACTTCGTGCGAGCGGTGCCGGCGCAGACCGGCGTGCCCGGCGGCGTCGACCGCGTACTGCACCCTCGTCCGCCACTGCGGTACCTCGCCCGCGGGGAGCTTGTCGCCCTCGGCCGGCAGCACGGTGCCGTCCCAGCCGGCCTCCTCGGGAGTGAGGCCCGCGAGGCGCCGCAACTGCTCGGCGACGACCTCGCCCTTCAGCCGTCGCTGGGCGCCCGGCTTGGCATGCTGCCAGTCGCAGCCGCCGCAGCGGCCGGGTCCGGCGTAGGGGCAGGGCGCCGGGACACGGTCCTTGGACGGCTGAAGGACCTCGACCGCGTCCGCGCGCAGGAAGCGGGCCCCTTCCTCGCCCTCGGTGACCCGGGCCACCACCCGCTCGCCCGGCAACGTGTGCCGCACGAACAGGACCTGGCCCTCGGTGGTGCGGGCGATGCAGTGGCCGCCGTGTGCGACGGGGCCGACCTCGACCTCGTACTCCTCCCCCACGAGCGACCCCGCCTGCGACTTCTTCCGTTGTGCCTGCATGGCGGGGTGACTCCAGATGGGGGTGAGGGGAACGGCCCGCTCGGGGGCCGACGACAGCCCACCAGTCTACGTGCTGCGCAGACCCCGGGGACTGCGGGGGCGGGCCCCAGGGGCTGCGGGGACGGGCCGCCCGGCACCGGCTGCGCCGCACGATCGGCCCGACGGCCGGCCCGCCCGTACGATCCACCCGGCACCCGGCACCGTCACGGCCGCCCCCGGCACCGCACCCGTCAGTTCCCGGCGCCGGGCTCCCTCCCGGTCAGTTTCCCGGCGGGCTCGCCCCGGCTCGGTTCGGCGGCGCCGGGGTCCTTCGGCCGCTGCTCCGCCGGGCCGCGGCGCACCGCGCCGGGCGCGGTCCACTCCTGCCGCCTGCGGGCCCGGTTCCTGGCCACCTCGGAGGACTGGAGCTGGTAGGGGACCGAGGTCACCATGACACCGGACGTGAACAGCAGCCGGCCCTTGAGGCGCAGGGCGCTCTGGTTGTGCAGCAGGGCCTCGTACCAGCGGCCGACCACGTATTCGGGGATGATCACCGAGACCGCGTCGCGCGGCGACTCCTTGCGGAGGTTCTTGACGTACTCGATGATCGGCCGGGTGATCTCCCGGTAGGGCGAGTCGAGCACCTTCAGCGGTACCTCTATGCCGCGCCGTTCCCACTCCTCGCGCAGCGCTTTCGTCTCCGTCGCGTCGACGTTGACGGTGAGCGCCTCCAGGGTGTCCGAGCGCATCAGCCGGGCATAGGCCAGGGCGCGCAGCGTGGGGCGGTGGATCTTGGAGACCAGGACGATCGAGTGGACCCGGGAGGGCCGTACGCTCTCGTCGCTCGGCCCCTCGGGTGCCGCGATCTCCTCGGCCACGCTGTCGTAGTGCTTACGGATCGCCGTCATGGTCGCGTAGAAGATCACCATGCCGAGGAGGGCGACCCAGGCGCCGTGGGTGAACTTGGTGACGAGGACGACGACCAGCACCAGGCCGGTGAAGAAGGCGCCGAACGTGTTGATCGCCCGGGAGCGGATCATGCGGCTGCGCCGGGCCGGGTCCCGCTCCGCCGCGAGGTGCCGGTTCCAGTGCCGGACCATGCCGGTCTGACTGAGCGTGAAGGACACGAACACACCGACGATGTACAGCTGGATAAGCCGGGTCGAGTCGGCGCCGTAGAGGAAGACCAGCAGGGCGGCGGCGCCCGCGAGCAGCACGATGCCGTTGGAGAAGGCCAAGCGGTCGCCGCGGGTGTGCAACTGGCGGGGCAGGTAGCGGTCCTGGGCCAGTATCGAGCCGAGCAGCGGGAAGCCGTTGTAGGCCGTGTTGGCGGCCAGGAACAGCACCAGCGCGGTGGCCGCGGCCAGGACGACGAACAGGAAGCTGCCCTTGCCGAACACCGCCTCGGCGACCTGTGAGATCACGGGGTTCTGGACATAGCCGGAACCGAGCGCCAGGCCGTTGTGGAGCAGGTCGGTGGCCGGGTTCTCGGCCATCCGGACCCTGGTGGTCATGGCGAGGGCGATGATCCCGCAGAACATGGTCACGGCGAGCAGGCCCATCATGGCCAGCGTGGTCGCCGCGTTCTTGGACTTGGGTTTGCGGAAGGCAGGGACGCCGTTGGAGATCGCTTCGACGCCGGTGAGCGCGGCGCAGCCGGACGAGAAGGCGCGCAGCAGCAGGAAGACGAGGGCGAAGCCCGCGAGGCCCCCGTGCTCGGCCTTGATCTCGTAGCCGGCGGTGGGCGCGCGCATGGTGTCCCCGAGGACCAGGCCCCGGAACGCGCCCCACACGATCATGATGAAGACGCCCGCGACGAAGACGTAGGTCGGGATCGCGAACAGCGTGCCGGACTCCTTCACGCCGCGCAGGTTCATCAGCGTCAGCAGCACGATCACGGCGACCGCGCACAGCACCTTGTGCTCGACCACGAAGGGGATCGCGGAGCCGAGGTTCTCGATGCCGGAGGAGATGGATACGGCGACGGTCAGGACGTAGTCGACGAGCAGTGCGCTGGCGACCGTGAGGCCGGCTTTGGAGCCGAGGTTGGTGGTGGCGACCTCGTAGTCGCCGCCGCCGCTCGGGTAGGCGTGCACGTTCTGCCGGTAGGAGGCGACCACCGTGAACATCAGCACGACGACCGCGACCGCGATCCAGGGGCTGAAACGGTACGCCGACACGCCCGCGATGGACAGGACCAGCAGCACCTCCCCCGGTGCGTACGCGACGGAGGACAGCGGGTCGGAGGCGAAGACGGGGAGCGCGACGCGCTTCGGCAGGAGCGTTTCCCCCAGCCGGTCGCTGCGCAGTGCGCGCCCGATCAGGATCCGTTTGGGCACGTCGGTCAGTTTGGACACGACAGAGCATCGTAAGGCTTCGAACTGGCAGCCGCCCACCTGCCGTCCCAGATCTGCCTCACGAGTGAACTCCGAGTCGGATAGAACTGGGGATTCCGGGCATGGAGCGCCCGCCGTGCCTAGATGGCAGACCCGCCCGTCGCAGCCTCCGGAGGTTTCATGCCCGCGACCGCAGAGCTGATCGGCGCCGTCGCCTCGTTCGTCGGCCTCGGACTGCTGACGCTGCTCAGCGTGCGCAGCATCACGCGCCGCTGACCACGGGCGGAGCTGCACGGGGGTGCCGAGCCCGGAGAGTGCGTGTGTAGCTTGAACACCGGTCTGAGACCCTGATGGGGCTGAGCTGTCAGTTTATGGACATCGGAAGGACGGTCGTGCACATCGTCATCATGGGCTGCGGGAGAGTGGGTTCCGCTCTCGCCCAGACCCTGGAGCAACAGGGGCACACGGTCGCCGTGATCGACCAGGACCCCACCGCCTTCCGCCGGCTGGGCCCGGGATTCGGCGGCCGCCGGGTCACCGGGATCGGCTTCGACCAGGACACCCTCCGCGAGGCCGGCATCGAGGACGCGGGCGCCTTCGCCGCGGTGTCCAGCGGCGACAACTCGAACATCATCTCGGCGCGGGTGGCCCGCGAGATGTTCGGCGTGGAGAACGTCGCGGCCCGCATCTACGATCCCCGTCGCGCCGAGGTCTACCAGCGGCTGGGCATCCCCACGGTGGCCACGGTCCGCTGGACGGCCGACCAGATGCTGCGCCGGCTGCTCCCCTCGGGGGCCGAGCCGCTGTGGCGTGACCCCACCGGTGGCGTCCAGCTCGCGGAGGTGCACACCTCCCCGGCCTGGGTCGGCCACAAGATCAGCAAGCTGCAGGACGAGACCGGGGTCCGCGTGGCGTTCCTCACCCGGCTCGGCGAGGCGGTCCTGCCCACCTCCCAGACGGTGCTGCAGGAGGGCGATCTCGTCCACGTGATGATGCGGACCGACGACCTGGGCAAGGTCGAGGCGGCGTTCACCGAAGGTCCCGAAGAGGAGGTCGGTCACTGATGAGAGTCGCCATTGCCGGTGCCGGCGCGGTCGGCCGCTCGATCGCGGGCGAGCTGCTGGAGAACGGCCACGAGGTCCTGCTCATCGACAAGGCGCCGACCGCGATCTCGGTCGAACGCGTCCCGCAGGCGGAGTGGCTGCTGGCCGACGCCTGTGAGATCACGTCCCTGGACGAGGCCGCGCTGCAGCGCTGCAACGTGGTGATCGCCGCGACGGGCGACGACAAGGTCAACCTGGTCGTGTCCCTGCTGGCGAAGACGGAGTACGGCGTTCCGCGCGTTGTGGCCCGGGTGAACAACCCGAAGAACGAATGGCTGTTCAACGAGGCATGGGGGGTCGACGTGGCGGTGTCCACGCCGCGCCTGATGTCCGCGCTGGTCGAGGAGGCGGTCAGCGTCGGCGACCTGGTCCGGCTGCTCCGGTTCAGCCACGGCGACGCGAACCTGGTCGAACTGACCCTGCCGGAGGAGTCCGCCCTGGCCGGGACCCAGGTCGGCGACGTGGAGTGGCCGGAGGACACCTCGCTGGTGACCATCATCCGCGGCAACCGCGTCCTGGCCCCCTCCAAGGAGGACTCCCTGGAAGCGGGCGACGAGCTGCTGTTCGTGGCGGCGCAGGCCCGCGAGGAGCAGTTGGAGGATCTGCTCTCGGTGCGTCGCGAGGGCGCCTGAGTCCGGGGCCGGCGCCGGGGCTGGGTCAGGTTCCGGGTCCAGGCCAGGTCAAGGTCGAAGTCAGGACGAGAGTGGTCGCACCGAGCCCGCACGGACGCGGATGCCCGGGCCGGACGGCCGCCGCCGCCGAGTCCGGACTCGCTCCGGCCCGCCAGGGCTGAGCGGATCGAGTGACACGACGGAGAGTGACACGACGGAGGGGGCGCCCGGTGATCCGGGGCGCCCCCTCCGTGTCGAAGATGTCGTCACGCCTCCCGGCGGTGTCGTCCCGCGGTCGACTCGTCGGACTCCGCGGCCTGACCGGCCTGCGCCGCCTTCCGCTCCTCCTCGGCCTTCTCCGCGGCCTCCATCTCGGCGAACACGTCGATCGGCGCGGGCGCCTTCGCGAGGAAGACCCAGGTGAGCCAGACCGCGAGCAGGAACGGCGGGATCTTCAGCGCCACCAGGACCCAGCCGAGCTGTGCGGTGTCGGCCCACCAGTACAGCGGGAAGAGGATCACGCACTTCGCGAGCAGGATCAGTCCCCAGGCCCAACTGGCCTTGGCGTACGCCTTCTTGCGGCCGGGGTTGCGATGGCGCCAGGACAGGTTCTCCTTGAAGACCGGGCCGAGGATCAGGCCCATCAGGGGAACACCGGCGAGGGTCGTGATGATGTACGCCAGGGCCAGACCCAGGGTGTAGAGCATGCCCGGGAGGTAGAAGTCCTTGGCGTTGCCCGTGAACATGGCGAACAGGACGCCGAAGGCCACGCCGAAGACGCCGCTGAAGGCGTGCTTGACGGTGTCCCTCCGCACCAGCCGAACCGCGACCAGGGCCAGCGACACGGCCAGGGCCGCGATGGCGGACCAGTGCAGATCCTTGTTGATCGTGTAGATGGTGACGAAGAGGAGCCCGGGCAGGACCGTTTCGACCATGCCCCGGACACCGCCGAACGCTTCGAACAGCGCGGCCTCGGTCACCGTCCGCGCGTCGTCCTGCTGAGTGGCGTCTTCGGTCGGCTTGTCGAGTGACGTCACCGGCTACTCCCGTCCAAGGGGTCTCAGTTCGTACTTCGGGTTGAACAGCACCCGGCGGCCCCGGCTCATCGAGATCCGGCCCGATGCGATCAGCTTGCGTCCCGGTTCTATACCCACGATGGAACGCCTGCCGAGCCACACGACGTCCAGCGCGGCAGAGCCGTCGAACAGCTCGGCCTCCAGCGCCGGGACCCCGGCGCGCGGGCGCAGCGTAACCGTGCGCAAGGTACCAGTTACCGTGACGATCTGCCGGTCCTGGCAGTCGCCGATGCGTATGCAGCCGGCCGTCTCGGCGTCCTCCCGCAGCTCCTCGGACTCCAGGTCCTCCTGCGAGGAGGAGAGCCGGTCGAGCATGCGCCGGAACCGGCCGACCGGCTTCTCGGAATGCGGAACAGCACTCATAAAAGAAGCGTACCGGCGCCCGCCGACGGCGACGTACCGGTACGTCCGGGGGCCTGGGGAGGGACCGATCACACCCGTCGGCGCCCGCCGGGAATCCCTCCCGGGGGGCTACCGCTCGAACCGGTACCCCATCCCCGGCTCGGTGATGAAGTGCTTCGGGTGCGAGGGGTCGGCCTCCAGCTTCCTGCGCAGCTGCGCCATGTACACCCGCAGGTAGTTGGTCTCGGTCCCGTACGAGGGTCCCCACACCTCCTGCAGCAGCTGCTTCTGGCTGACCAGCCGTCCGGTGTTGCGGACCAGCACCTCCAGCAGGTGCCACTCCGTGGGGGTCAGCCGGACGTCCTTGCCGCCCCGGTTGACCTTCTTCGCCGCGAGGTCGACGGTGAACCCCTCGGTCTCCACCGTGGTCACGTCGTCCTCGCCGGGGCCGACCGGCTCGGCCCGGCGCACGGCGGCGCGCAGCCTGGCCAGCAGTTCGTCCATGCCGAACGGCTTGGTGACGTAGTCGTCGGCGCCCGCGTCGAGCGCCTCGACCTTCTCGTCGGAGGAGTGCCGGGCCGACAGGACCAGGATCGGCACCCGGGTCCAGCCGCGCAGGCCCCTGATCACCTCGACGCCGTCCATGTCCGGCAGGCCGAGGTCGAGGACCACCACGTCGGGGTGGCGGGAGGCGGCGAGTTCGAGGGCGGTCCTGCCGTCGGGGGCCGCGTCGACCTCGTACTTGCGGGCCCTGAGGTTGATCACGAGGGCGCGCACGATCTGCGGCTCGTCGTCGATCACGAGCACCCGGGTCATGAGGCCTCCCTTTCGGGTTCGGGTTCTGCTACGCCCTCTCCGGCGGGGAGGGGCTCGGGACGCGATCCTGCCGCCCGGAGGCTGAGGACCATGGTGAGGCCGCCGCCGGGGGTGTCCTCGGCGGTCAGTGTGCCGCCCATCGCCTCGACGAAGCCACGGGCGACCGCGAGGCCGAGACCCACCCCGGCGCCGCGCGGGGCGTCGCCATAGCGCTGGAAGGGCGCGAATATGCGCTCCTTGGCCTCGTCCGGGACGCCCGGCCCGCGGTCCACGACCCTGACCTCCACCCGGTCGGCGATCGCGCTCGCGGAGATCATGACACGGCGGCCGGGCGGACTGTACTTGACGGCGTTCTCCACCAGGTTGGCCACCGACCGTTCGAGCAGACCGGGATCGACGGAAACCATCGGCAGGGTCTCCCGGACGTCCAGTTCCACGCCGGCCTCGTCCACGCCGACCAGCGCCATCGGCACCACCTCGTCGAGGTCGACCTCGCGGATGATCGCGGTGACCGTGCCGGTCTGCAGCCGGGACATGTCGAGCAGGTTGCCGACCAGGTGGTCGAGGCGGTCGGCGCCCTCCTCGATGCCCTCCAGCAGCGCCGCCCGGTCCTCCTCGGACCAGTCGACGTCGTGGGACCTGAGCGAGGTCACCGCGGCCTTGATGCCGGCCAGCGGGGTGCGCAGGTCGTGGCTCACGGCGGCGAGCAGCGCGGTGCGGATCCGGTTGCCCTCGGCCAGTGCGCGGGCCTGCAGCGCCTCCTCCCGCAGACGCCGGCGGTCCAGGACGACGGCGGCCTGCGCGGCGAAGGCCGCCAGCACCCGGCGGTCCTCGGCGGGCAGCACGCGGCCGGTCAGCGCGAGCGCCATGTGGTCCCCGACCGGCATGTCGACGTCGGCGTCCTCGGGGCGCTCCAGCTCCGGGCCGAAGCCGGTCCGGCCGGCGCAGGTCCACGGTTCGACGTCGCTCGCCCGCTCCAGCAGGGCGGCCGACTCCATGCCGAAGGTCTCCCGGACCCGCTCCAGCAGCTCCTCCAGGCTGGTCTCGCCGCGCAGCACGTTGCCGGCGAGGAACGACAGGATCTCCGACTCGGCACGCAGCCGGGCCGCCTGGTGGGTGCGCCGGGCGGCGAGGTCCACCACCGAGGCCACGGACACCGCTACCCCGACGAAGATCACGATGGCGACGATGTTGTGCGGGTCGGCGATGGTCAGGCGGTGCAGCGGGGGTGTGTAGAAGTAGTTCAGCAGCAGCGATCCGAAGGCCGCGGAGGCCAGGGCCGGCAGCAGTCCGCCGAGCAGGGCCGCCGCCACCGTCAGCGACAGGAACAGCAGCATGTCGTTGGCGAGGCCGAGGTCCACGGCGTTCAGCAGCAGCGCCATGGCCACCGGGCCCAGCAGCCCGACCAGCCAGCCGGAGATGATCCGGCTCCGGCCGAGCCGGGCGCCCCGGGCCACGGGCAGCCCGCGGCCCTTGGCGACCTGCCCGTGGGTGACGATGTGCACGTCGAGGTCCGGGCCGGACTCACGGGCGACGGTGGCGCCGACGCCGGGCCCGAAGACGTACTGCCAGGTCTTGCGGCGCGAGGAGCCGAGGACGATCTGGGTGGCGTTGACACCGCGGGCGAAGTCCAGCAGCGCGGCGGGTATGTCGTCGCCCACGACGTGGTGGAAGGTGCCGCCCAGGTCCTCGACGAGGGCGCGCTGGACGGCCAGCTCCTTGGGCGAGGCCGCGGACAGGCCGTCGCTGCGGGCGATGTAGACGGCCAGCACCTCGCCGCCCGCGCCCTTCTCGGCGAGCCGGGCCGCCCGGCGGATCAGCGTCCGTCCCTCGGGGCCGCCGGTCAGGCCGACCACGATCCGCTCCCGCGAGCCCCAGATCTTCGACACCCGGTGTTCGCTGCGGTACTGCTGGAGGTATTCGTCGACCCGGTCGGCCACCCACAGCAGCGCCAGCTCCCGCAGGGCGGTCAGGTTGCCCGGCCGGAAGTAGTTCGACAGGGCCGCGTCCACCTTGTCGGGCTGGTAGATGTTGCCGTGCGCCATGCGGCGGCGCAGGGCCTGCGGCGACATGTCGACAAGCTCTATCTGGTCGGCGCGACGGACCACCTCGTCCGGGACGGTCTCCTGCTGCCGCACACCGGTGATCGACTCGACGACGTCGCCCAGCGACTCCAGGTGCTGGATGTTGACCGTCGAGATCACGTCGATCCCGGCGGCGAGCATTTCCTCCACGTCCTGCCAGCGCTTGGTGTTGCGCGAGCCCGGGATGTTGGTGTGGGCGAGTTCGTCCACCAGGGCGACCTGGGGGCTGCGGGCCAGGACCGCGTCCACGTCCATCTCGGTGAAGCTGCTGCCCCGGTACTCCAGCTCCTTGCGGGGCAGCTGCTCCAGGCCGTGCAGCATCACCTCGGTGCGCGGCCGCTCGTGGTGCTCCACGAACGCGACCACGCAGTCGGTGCCCCGCTCCATGCGCCGGTGTGCCTCCGACAGCATCGCGTAGGTCTTGCCCACGCCCGGTGCCGCACCGAGATAGATCCGCAGCTTTCCGCGTGCCATGGCCCCATTGTCTTCCCGTCACTGCTGCCAACGCAGCGTCGACCTTACGGCCCGCAATGGCGACAAAAGGGGCAGGTGGTGGGGTGACGGGCAACTTTGACGCAACCCTGATGAGCCGACCCAAGCCACGCCCGCCGTCGTCCGTCACCGCCGGTCGGCGCAGGTCAGAGGGTACCGGGCGCGATACGGCGGGCGTCGGGCCGCGGTGGCGCGGCGAGCCCACCCGCCGGCCGCCGGCCCGTGCGTCAGCGTTCGGCGATCTCCCCGTCGCTCAGCTCCAGCACCCGGTCGGCCAGGTCCAGCAGGGTGGTGTCGTGCGTGGCGACGAGCGCGGTGACCTGCTCGCTGTGCACGACGGCGCGCAGCAGTTCCATCACGGCGTGGCCGGTCTCGGCGTCCAGCTGGCCGGTCGGCTCGTCGGCGACGAGCAGCGCGGGACGGTTGGCGAGGGCGCGGGCGATGGCGACGCGCTGCTGCTGGCCGCCGGACAGCTCGCCGGGGCGCTGGGCCGCGTGCTCGGCGAGGCCCACCAGGGAGAGCAGCAGTTCGACGCGTTCCTCGCGTTCGCGCGGGTCGGCCCGGCGCAGCCGCATCGGCACGCCCACGTTCTCCGCCGCGGTCAGGATCGGGATGAGCCCGAAGGACTGGAAGACGAAGCCGATCCGGTCCCGCCGCAGCTCCAGCAGGCCGTTCTCGCCCAGTCCGGCGAGGTCGCGGCCGTCGACGGTGATCCGGCCGCGGTCCGGTACGTCGAGCCCGCCGACCAGGTTCAGCAGGGTGGTCTTGCCGGATCCCGAGCGCCCTTTGAGGGCGACGAGTTCGCCACGCGGGATCTCGAAGGAGACGCCGCGCAGGGCGTGCACGGCGGCGGCTCCGTGCCCGTAGGAGCGGTGCACGTCCTCGACGCGCACCATCGTCTCCGTGATGACCTGAGCGTTCATGCCGCTTCCCCCGTCACAACCGATTCCCCCCGTCGACCGGGCGCCAGTATCGCCGCCCGACGCCCGGCCGTCCAAGGGTTCGGATCAGGTCCGTTCGATTCTGCCCTGTTCCGTTCTGCTTTGTTCTGATCTATTGCGGTCAATTCTGGTCTGTTCTGGTCTGTTCTGGCCTATGCTCCGACCTCGGAGCTGATCGGTGCGGATCCGTCAGTTCGGGTTGTCGCCGTGGGTCAGGGTCTCCCAGGCGACGAAGAGGGCGTTGGTGCCGGCCGGCCGGTTGTTCTGGGTCAGTGTCTGGGTGTTGGTCATGGCGATGCCGAGGCGGTTGTGCAGGGCGTTGTAGCCGACCTCGGTGACCGGCCCGAGACCGAGGTTGAGGGAGCCGCCGCACAGCCAGCTGGGCGCGGCCGTCCCGAGCTGGTACTTCGACTGGAAGCCGAGGGCCTGCCGCAGCCGCTCGCCGACGTCGGTGCCGTACAGGTCCTGCCCCTGGATCCGGCTGGTCTCGGCGACGTGCGAGATCGCCGAGATGCCGTATCCGGTGTGGGTGAAGTCCCGGCAGGTCTCCTGGGTGAGCCCGGTGGCGAAGGTGGACTGGCCCTGCCAGTACGAGACGATCTTGTCCCGGGTGTCCAGGTTCTGGCTGGGCACGGTCTTCGGCAGGTCACCGTCGGTGGACAGGTAGACGTAGGCGGCCGTGCGGGTGCGGAACTTCGCCATGGCCGTGTCGTAGGACGCCTTGTCCTCCAGGAAGACGGAGATGCCGACGGCGGCCTCCATCATCGACAGCTCCCAGTTGCCGTTGGAGTTGGAGCCCTTGATGACGACGGGGAGGTAGACGTTGCGCAGCATGGTCGCGAAACGGCCGGAGTTCGCCCAGCCGCCGCTGTACGTGTACTTGATGATCTCGGCGGCCTTGGGCCAGGACGAGCCGGCCCAGCCGGTCTGCAGCGGCGCGTTGCTGTTGGTGTGGCTGGTGATCGTGGCCGACCAGGCGTCCATCAGCTGGATGGCCTTCTGGGCGTACCGGGCGTCCTTGGTGATGTACCAGGCGAGGGCGTCGGTGTAGGCCGCTATCGCGTCCTCGCGCTCGTCGGTGCAGCCGTAGTTGGGGTTGGAGTACGAACCGCATTCGACGGTGGCGCGGGGTTTGGGCGTGCGGTTCAGGTCGGCGTACTTGCTCGCCATCATCTGGTCATAGGCACCCTTCCAGGGCTGGGCTCCGGCCTGCACCTTGGTGCGGGCGAACTCCAGCTGCCCCTGGGAGACGGTGACTCCGGGGTGGACGAAGGCGGTGGGGGCAGCGTCGGCGCGCTGTGCGGCGGGGGCCGCGAAGACGCCCAGCACGAGGGCGGCCACCACCGCGAGGAGGGGGGTACGACGCACAGCAACTCCGTTCTCGTATATGAACTCGGAGCGCCTTTATGAACAGAGGCGTTGGCCGGAGACCATAGGTACGGACCAAATTCCCGTCAAGGGCCCGCACAAGAGATCGGCTGTCCATGCGTCGGAACGGAATCAACGGCCATGGATGTGAACACGATGAGGGCCGTACCCCTGGCCAGGGGTACGGCCCTCATCGTTCTCGACTGTCTGTTACCGGACCTCGGTGATCTCAGGTCCGCGCTGCAACTGGCCCATGCCGCCGGAGAAGCGCGAGGACTCCTCCTGCTGGACGCCCTCCGGAACCATCTGGGCGTCGTTCGGCAGCTTCAGGACGATCGGGTCGCGAGGCGCCATCGGGCCCTCGCCGCGAACCACGACCGTGTCCCGGAAGATCTGCTCCAGCAGCCCGGCCGCCTGCGGCTGCACCGCGCCCTGGCCCGAGATCACACCACGCAGGAACCAGCGCGGGCCGTCCACGCCGATGAACCGCACGACCTGGAAGCCGCTGGTCCCGTCGGGCAGTTGCACCGGCACCTGGGCGCGCAGCTCCCAGCCCAGCGGGCCCTCGACCTCGTCGACGATGCCACCCTGCTGGGTGATGCCGGACCCGATCTCCTCGCGGACCTCGCCCCAGATGCCCTCGCGCTTGGGCGCGGCGAACGCCTGCAACTGGACCGCGCTGTCGCGCAGCACGACGGTCGCCGCGACGATCGCGTCGCCCGCGACCTCGACGCGCAGCTCCATGCCGTCGACGCCCGGCACGAACAGACCACCCAGATCCACCCGGCCCTCGGCCGGGTCGCGCACCTCGGAGTCGTCCCACGGCCCGTCGGGGCGGGGCTCCGGTTCGAGCCGCACCCGCTGCCCGGGCTCGCCCACTGCTTCCTCGTCCGCCTCGGTGCCGACGCTGTCGACGACCTGCTCGGTCTCGCCGGCCGCGTCCTCGGCGGCACCCTTCTTCTTGCGACGTCCGAACACGTCACTGTCCTTCCCGGTCGGATACGACCGAAGCGTATCGATTCCCACCCGCCCGGCCGCCCTCGGCGACCTGGCCACTTCTGCCGCTTTCGCCGCCCACCGTGGCGTGGCCCCCGGTGGAACCGAAGCCCCCCTCGGCCCGCGCCGAGCCGGGAAGCTCCGCGACCTCCTGGAAGCGGACCCTCTCGACCTGCTGGACGACCAGTTGGGCAATCCGGTCGAAGCGCTCGAACCGCACGGACTCGCGCGGGTCGAGATTCACCACGATCACCTTGATCTCCCCACGGTACCCGGCATCAACCGTCCCCGGGGCATTCACGAGCGCGACACCGCAGCGGGCGGCCAGACCGGATCGAGGGTGCACGAAGGCCGCGTACCCCTCGGGGAGGGCGATCGACACGCCCGTGGGCAGCACGGTCCGTTCTCCGGGTGCCAATTCGCACCGCTGTGTGGTGCGCAGATCGGCCCCCGCGTCCCCGGGGTGCGCGTACGCCGGAAGCGGTACGTCCGGGTCGACGCGCCGGATCAGTACGTCCAGCGGGGCACGGCCCGCCGGGGACGCGCTGTCCGGGGCGCTCACGGGTTCACCTCGAAGGCGCGGGACCGCCGGAGCTGGTCCGGGTCGCTCAGGGCCGCCTGGATCTCCTCCTCGCGGCCGTTGTCGACGAAGTGGTCGACCGCGACCTCGATGAACAGGGCGTCCGCCCGGACCGCCACGGGGCCGCCGGGCCCCTCGATGCGGCCGACCGCACAGCCGTAGATCTTCCGCCCCGCGACCGCGGTCACCTCGGCGGTCAGGTGGAGCCGCGTGCCGACCGGCACCGGCCGCACGAAGTCGGTCTCCAGCCGCCCGGTCACCGCGATCTTGCGCAACAGCCAGTTCAGCGAGCCCAGCGCCTCGTCGAGCGCGGTGGCCAGCACCCCGCCGTGCGCGAGGCCGGGGGCGCCCTGGTGGGCGGGGCGCACGGTGAACTCGGCGGTCAGGGTGACGCCCTCACCCGCCCGCACCGCGAGGCCCAGCCCGTGCGGCTGCTCCTGGCCGCAGCCGAAGCACTGTCCGTAATGCGAGCCGAGCACCTCACCGGGCGCGGGCGCATCGGGATGCCGCACCGGTTTCACGGCGTCGACGGGAGGCTGAAGCACAGCGGAACCACCACTCACAGCCGCAGACCTTACCCGGCCTGTCACGCCCCACCACCTTCGCCCGCCGGCCCATCTCCGCACTACCCCGCAGCACCTGGCGGCTACACCCCTCACCGGCGTTCGGTTGCGGCGGGTGCCCCGATTCGGGCGGCCTGCGCAGCGCGTGCCAAGCTTGGTTCATGGAGCACCCCGCCACCCCGTACGAAGAACGCCTCACCGCCCCCCGTTCCTGGTGGCTGATCAGCCTTCTGGTCGGCGTCGCCTGCGCCCTGGTCCTGCTCCCCTTCGGCACCCTGCCGCTGCTGGGCGGACTGGTCGGCGGTACGGCGGTGACCGCGGTGATGGCCAGCTCGTACGGCTCGCCGCGGATCCGCGTCGTGGGCGGTCAGCTGATCGCGGGCGAGGCGAAGATCCCGGTGACGGCGCTCGGCGAGTGGGAGGTCCTGGACCCGGAGGAGGCCCGCGCCTGGCGCACGTACAAGGCCGACACCCGCGCCTTCCTGCTGCTGCGCTCCTACATCCCGCAGGCCCTGCGGGTGGAGGTCAGCGACCCGGCCGACCCGACGCCGTACCTGTACCTGTCGACGCGTACCCCGCAGGAGCTGGCGGCGGCGATCGACGCGGCCCGCGACGGCGCGACGGCCTAGGGCGGGAAGGCCCGGGGACGGCCTCTCAGCGGTCGAGTTCCCCGGGGACGTCTCCCGGTCTCAGCGGGTTCGCGGGAGGCTCCAGCTCAGGCAACTCGGCCAGTTCGTCCCAGGGGACCTGGACCTTGCGCAGGTCGGTGCGGATCCGAGCGGCCAGTTTCTTGGTGTCGCGGCGGTTCATGACCGCCCCCACGGCGGCGCCGACCATGAACGGCATCAGGTTCGGCAGGTTCCGCACCATCCGCTTCATGATCTGCTGGCGCAGTTCGCGCTTCATCTGGCCCCCGAGGGCCGTGTTGATCGTCGACGGCTTCATCACGTCGATCCCGCGCTCCCCCGACCAGGAGGACAGATACGCGGTGCTGCGGGCCATCAGGCTGCCCGGTGGCCGTACCCCGTAGACCTCGTGCAGCTCGGCGACCAGTTTCAGTTCGATCGCCGCGACCCCGGTGATCTCCGCGGCCAGCTCGGTCGGCATCGCGGGCGGCACCGGCAGCATCGCCGCCGCACCCACCCCGGCTCCGACCGTCGAGGTCCCGTGGGCGGCACCCGCCACGAGCTTGTCCGCGATCTGCTCCGGCCCGAGGCCCGGGAACTGCCTGCGCAGCGCCGCGAGGTCACGTACGGCGATCCGCGGGGCCATGTCGATGATCCGGTCCGCGAGGTACCCCAGCCCCGCCTTGGCGCGGCTCCCGCCCTTGCGTGCCCCTTCCCGGGCCAGATCCCGGGCCTTGCCGCCGATGGCGACGGCTCTCCCCCGCGCCCTGAGCCGCGTCCGGGCAGGGAGATCCTCCGCCGGTGCGACGGACGCGGGGTGCTCGGACGGCTCCGGGCGGTCACCCCGGTCGGTGACGGACTCAAGCGAGGCTCCCCTGTCCGGTGAGCCTCGCTCGTCGTCACGCGCGCCCTGCGAGCCGTCCCGCGGCCCGTGGTCCGCTCCCCGCAACGGGAAGCGGCGCTTCCGAGGAGGGGTCGAGCCAGTCACGGCCGACCCGCCCTCAGTCGCAGTCGCGGCAGATCGGCTGACCGTTCTTCTCGCGGGCCAGCTGACTGCGGTGGTGTACCAGGAAGCAGCTCATGCACGTGAACTCGTCCTGCTGCTTGGGCAGTACCCGGACCGCCAGCTCCTCGTTCGAGAGGTCGGCGCCCGGCAGTTCCAGGCCCTCTGCGGCCTCGAACTCGTCCACGTCCACAGCGGAGGTCGACTTGTCGTTCCGCCGGGCTTTCAGTTCTTCCAGGCTGTCCGAGTCGACGTCGTCGTCGGTCTTGCGTGGAGTGTCGTAATCGGTTGCCATGTCGCTCTCCCCCTCTGGGTGTCTGCGGTGTCTCCAGCGCACGTAACGCGTGAGAGGCCGGACTTGTGCCCGACCCGAGGCGGAGATTTTGCCTCACATCAAGGTCTGTTACTCAATCGACACCCAACCGGACTCCTCAAGAGTGATCGGCTTGGATGGCGATGGGGACCGTACACGGTCCGAATGCCGCACCTCAAAGGCGTCTCACCGTGTACTTCCCGTGATCAAGACCCTTGAAAACCCGGATGTTCCCGGCTTTCCGCCCAGAATTGTGATCACGGAGAGTAGATGGCCGGAAATCCGCCCTTGTGATTGATCACACACGCGAACGCCCGTCGACCCACCCGAGAATTCAGCGCAAAGCGAACATCCCCGCGTGTGTCGGCCATCGGCAAGATCCTCTGCGCCGCGACCGGTGATCGCGGCGCCCTCACCTCACGTCGGCAGGGTGACCCGCATCATGAGCCCGCCCCCCTCACGTGGCTGTGCCGAGATGTGACCGCCGTGTGCGCGCGTCACGGACCGCACGATGGACAGGCCGAGGCCCACACCCTTGTCGCTGCCCGTCCGCTCCGTACGGAGCCGCCTGAAGGGCTCGAAAAGGTTGTCGATCTCGTAGGCCGGCACCACCGGGCCGGTGTTCGAGACGGACAGTACCGCCTGCCCGTGCCGGACCTCGGTGGTGACCTCGACCCAGCCGTCCTCGGGCACGTTGTACCGCACGGCGTTCTGCACCAGGTTCAGGGCGATCCGCTCCAGCAGTACGCCGTTGCCCTGGACCACCGCGGGGCCGCGCTCGCCCATGATCCGCACGCCCTTGGCCTCCGCCTCCGCGTGGACCTGGTCGATGGCCTGCGAGGCGACCTCGGCGAGGTCCACGGGCCCCCGCTCGACGATCTGGTTGTCGCTGCGGGCGAGCAGCAGCAGTCCCTCGACCAGTTGCTCGCTGCGCTCGTTGGTGGCCAGCAGGGTCTTGCCCAGCTGCTGCAGCTCCACGGGCGCCCCCGGGTCCGACAAGTGCACCTCAAGCAGGGTGCGGTTGATCGCGAGCGGGGTGCGCAGCTCGTGCGAGGCGTTCCCGACGAACCGCTGCTGGGCGGTGAAGGCCCGCTGCAAGCGCTCCAGCATGTCGTCGAAGGTGTCCGCCAGCTCCTTCAGCTCGTCGTCCGGGCCGTCCAGCTCGATCCGCCGGGACAGGTCCGAGCCCGCCACCGCGCGCGCGGTGCGGGTGATCCGGCCGAGCGGGGACAGCACGCGGCCGGCCATCGCGTAACCGAACGCGAAGGCGATCACGGCGAGGCCCAGCAGGGCCAGCAGCGAGCGGCTGAGCAGGTCGTCGAGGGCGTGCTGGCGCTGCTGGTTGACGCAGTCGTTCATCGCGCTGTTCAGCTCGGCCGCGGACGGCGCGCTCGGGAAGTTGCAGCTGCTGCTGCTCACCGAACCGGAGAGGATCTTGAACGGCAGCTCACTGCCCACGTTGAGCGCGTTCGCGGCCACCAGGTAGATGATCGACAGCAGCAGGATGCCCGCGATCAGGAACATGCCGCCGTACAGCAGTGTCAGCCGTATCCGGATGGTCGGGCGCAGCCAGGGGAACGGCGGCTGGGGTCTGCGCGGGTCCCAGGTCGGCTTCGGGGGCGCCTGCGGGGGCGCGGGTGTCGTGGCCACGGTGCATCAGATCCGGTAGCCGGAGCCGGGCACGGTCACGATGACGGGCGGCTCGCCCAGTTTGCGGCGCAGGGTCATGACCGTCACCCGCACGACGTTGGTGAACGGGTCGGTGTTCTCGTCCCATGCCTTCTCCAGCAGCTGTTCCGCGGAGACGACGGCGCCCTCGCTGCGCATCAGCACCTCCAGCACGGCGAACTCCTTCGGCGCGAGCTGGACCTCCTTGCCGTCGCGGAAGACCTCGCGGCGGTTCGGGTCGAGCTTGATCCCGGCCCGCTCCAGGACGGGCGGCAGCGGCACACTGGTCCGCCGGCCGAGGGCACGCACGCGTGCGATCAGCTCGCTGAACGCGAAGGGCTTGGGCAGATAGTCGTCGGCGCCGATCTCCAGGCCCTCGACCCGATCGCTGACGTCG
The DNA here is from genome assembly GCF_042871185.1 of Streptomyces sp. NPDC006012. Classification (NCBI taxonomy): domain Bacteria; kingdom Bacillati; phylum Actinomycetota; class Actinomycetes; order Kitasatosporales; family Streptomycetaceae; genus Streptomyces; species Streptomyces sp. NPDC006012. Next base: position 35,723 of record NZ_JBIAIE010000007.1, on the reverse strand, counting down.
CCCGACGCGGTGAGCATCAGCACGCGCGTGGGCATGCCCAGCTCGACGACCCTGCGGCAGACGTCGTCGCCGTGCACGAGCGGGAGGTCTCGGTCGAGGACGACCACGTCGTAGTCGTTGACGCCGATGCGCTCCAGGGCGGCGGCGCCGTCGTACACGACGTCGACCGCCATGGCCTCCCGGCGCAGTCCGGTGGCCACCGCATCCGCGAGTAGCTGCTCGTCCTCGACGACGAGTACGCGCACGTCTTGTCCTTCCTGTGTCCACCCGCACGGCCCAACCGCGGGCGTGCGGGAAGGGCTTTCCCGGGTGTGGCTCCATCCTGCCCTTTTCGGCCATAAGTCGGCAGTAAGACGGGAACGGAGCGGGACGGACCGGGGCGCCGGTGCGGGAATGCGAAATTTTCTCTTTCGGTTGAGGTTTCTCCAGAAGGGAGCGGGGGGAGGACCGGTTTACACCCCGCGATCACGCTCTGCGTGTGCCGTACCACCATGCGGCATGTTCATCCGCTTCCCGCAGAGCGGGCACGGGTGTCCGGCACCGTCGCCGCCCAGCAGGGCAGCGCTGGGCACCTCAGGAGACGTGATCGCCCCTCGAACGGCACACCCCGTGCCACCGACCCACGACCCAGGACGAGGGGGCGCAGCATGGACGCTTTCACCACGGGACTTCTGCAGCGCATAAAGGCGACCGAGACCGACCTGTCGCGGGCTCTCGACGAGGGCGACGACTTCCTCGTCGAGGTGGAGCAGGCCGAACTCGACGACCTGCACCGCCTCGCTGCCGAACACGGTGTGGAGGTCGGCGCGTCAAGCGTCTGACAGCCCGTAGCGCAACAGCGGGACCCCGGCGAATCCAGCGCCGGGGTCCCGCTGCGTTCTCCGGTCCGTTCCGCCGCCGGGTCCGGCGCCGGGCCCTCCGGGGGCCGGGCGCCGGGCGCCGGTCAGTCGTGCCAGGCGCCGAAGTCCTCCAGGAGGCGCTGGAGGGGTTCGAAGACGCCAGGGGTGCCCGCCACCGCCAGGTCGCCGGAGGGGCGCTCTCCGGGGCGTCCACCGGTCAGGGCGCCCGCCTCCCGGGCGATCAGGCCCCCCGCGGCCATGTCCCACGCGTGCAGCCCGCGTTCGTAGTAGCCGTCCAGGCGGCCCGCGGCCACGTCGCACAGGTCGACCGCGGCCGAGCCGCCACGCCGGATGTCGCGCAGCAGCGGGATCAGCCGCGCGGCGACCTGGGCCTGGTGGGTGCGGACGTCGGAGACGTAGTTGAAGCCCGTGGACACCAGGGCCTGGTCGAGCGGCGGCGCCGGACGGCAGGCCAGTGCGCGCTCGCCCTCCCAGGCTCCGGACGCCCATGCACCGCCGCCGCGTACCGCGTGGTACGTCTCGCCGCGCATCGGGGCGGCCACCACCCCGACGACGGCCTCCCCGTCCTGCTCGGCCGCGATGGACACGGCCCAGGTCGGCAGCCCGTACAGGTAGTTCACCGTGCCGTCGAGCGGGTCGATCACCCAGCGGATGCCGCTCGTGCCGGCACTGGAGGCGCCCTCCTCGCCGAGGAATCCGTCGTCCGGGCGCCGGTCGGCGATCAGCCCGGTGATCAGCTTTTCGGCGGCTATGTCCATCTCGGTGACGACGTCGATCGGGCTCGACTTGGTCCTGGCCACGGCGAGATCGGCCGGACGGCCGTCGCGCAGCAGGTCGCCGGCCCGGCGGGCGGCCTCCCTGGCGAGGGCCAGCAGGTCCGGGTACGGGATGTCGGTCACGGGGCTCCTCAGGCGTGGGGGCTGTCGGCGCCCGCGGCGGCCGGACGCGGGGTGCGGGCCGGGCAGCAGCCGACCGGACAGAGGTCGTGGCTCGCGCCGAGCGCGCCCAGGGCGCACCGCTCGACCGGCCGTCCGCGCTGGGCGGCGGCCCGTTCCAGGACCAGCTCGCGGATCGCGGCGGCGAACCGCGGGTCGGCGCCCACGGTGGCCGAGCGGCGCACCGGCAGGCCCAGTTCGTCGGCCTTGTCCTTCGCCTCCGTGTCGAGGTCGTACAGGACCTCCATGTGGTCGGAGACGAAGCCGATGGGGGCCATGACGACGGCAGGTACGCCGGCGGCGTGCCGCTCCTGGAGGTGGTCGCAGATGTCGGGCTCCAGCCACGGGATGTGCGGGGCGCCGGAGCGGGACTGGTAGACCAGTTGCCACGGATGGTCCACGCCGGTGCGCTCGCGGACGGCGTCGGCGATCAGCCGCGCCACGTCCAGGTGCTCCGCGACGTAGGCGCCGCCCTCGCCGTGCGCCTCGACCGGGCCGGAGGCGTCGGCCGCGGAGGTCGGGATGGAGTGGGTGGTGAAGGCGATGTGGGCACCGTCGCGCAGGTCCTCGGGGAGGCCGGCGAGGGATTCCAGCACGCCGTCGATCATGGGCTCGACGAAGCCGGGGTGGTTGAAGTAGTGCCGGAGCTTGTCGACCCGGACTGGTTCGAGCCCCTCGGCCTCCAGGGCGGCCAGCGCGTCGGCCAGGTTCTCCCGGTACTGGCGGCAACCCGAGTAGGAGGCGTAGGCGCTGGTGGCGAGCACCAGGACGCGGCGCCGGCCGTCGGCGGTCAACTCCCGGAGGGTGTCCGTCAGGTACGGCGCCCAGTTGCGGTTGCCCCAGTAGACCGGCAGGTCCAGGCCGTGTTCCGCGAAGTCCTTGCGCAGGGCGTCCAGCAGGGCGCGGTTCTGGGCGTTGATGGGGCTGACCCCGCCGAACAGGAAGTAGTGGCGGCCGACTTCCTTGAGGCGTTCCTTGGGGATGCCGCGCCCCCGTGTCACGTTCTCCAGGAACGGGACCACGTCGTCCGGGCCCTCCGGGCCGCCGAAGGAGAGCAGGAGCAGGGCGTCGTAGGGAGTGGCATCGTGCGCGTCTGGCATGTCTCGATCCTGCCACCTGGTACCGACAGCCGGGGAACAGCAGGGTGACGGGTGCGATTCTGGCCGGATTTCCCGTGACTTTCCTGGTGCATTAGGGTCCCCTTACTCGTAAGCTGTATCGACTGGCTTCACGCCTTACCGGTCCGCCGCGGCCCACGCGCCCGCCGCCGGCCGGACCGCCCGCCGTACCGCACCCCGGAGACCCACGTGCCCAGCCCCTACCGCGCCCTGTTCGCCGCGCCCGGCAGCAAGTCGTTCTCCACGGCCGGGTTCCTCGGCCGCATGCCGCTGTCGATGATGGGCATCGGCGTGGTCACGATGATCTCCCAGCTCACCGGGAGGTACGGACTCGCGGGCGCCCTGTCGGCCACCCTCGCACTGTCGGCCGCGGCGATCGGCCCGCAGATCTCCCGGCTGGTCGACCGGCACGGGCAGCGCAGGGTGCTGCGCCCGGCGACCCTGGCGGCGCTCACCGCGGCGGCCGGCCTGCTGCTCGCCACGTACTTCTCCTGGCCGGACTGGGTGCTGTTCGTCTGCGCGGCCGGGATCGGCACGGTACCCAGCCTGGGGGCGATGATCCGGGCCCGCTGGGCGGCGCTGTACCGGGGCACCCCCCAACTGCACACCGCCTACTCGTTCGAATCGGTGGTCGACGAGGTCTGCTTCATCTTCGGGCCGATCATCTCGATCGGCTTGTCCACGGCCTGGTTCCCGGAGGCCGGGCCGCTGCTGGCCGCCTGCTTCCTGGCCATCGGCGTCTTCTGGCTGACCGCCCAGCACGCCACCGAGCCCGAGCCCCACCGCCGTGCGCACCACGGCGGCAGCGCACTGCGCGCGCCCGGCCTCCAGGTGCTGGTGACGACCTTCGTCGCCACGGGGACGATCTTCGGGGCGGTCGACGTGGTCACGGTCGCCTTCGCCGACGAGCGCGGCCACAAGAGCGCCGCGAGCGTGGTCCTGGCGCTGTACGCGGCGGGTTCCTGCGTGGCCGGGATGGTGTTCGGCCTGCTGCACCCCGCCGGACGGCCGGAACGTCGGTGGTTGGCGGGAATTTGCGCGATGGCCGTGAGTATGATCCCCCTCCTACTGGTCGGAAACTTGCCGCTTCTGGCCGTGGCGCTGTTCGTCTCGGGCCTGTCGATAGCACCGACGATGATCACGACGATGTCCCTCATCGAGCAGCACGTACCTCGCGCGAAACTCACCGAGGGCATGACCTGGGTGAGCACCGGCCTCGCGGTCGGGGTCGCCGTCGGCTCCTCCGTGGCCGGCTGGGTGATCGACTCGGCCGGTGCGCGCGCCGGGTACGGGGTGCCGGCCGTGTCCGGAGCCGTCGCGGTCACGGTCGGTTTCCTCGGGTTCCGCCGGCTCAGCAGGCCGGCCGTGGGTCGGGGAGGCGTTGTTGAGTACCACAGCGAGCGAAAAGAACGGCACGTGGCGTAACTGGGGAGGCAATGTCGCCGCCCATCCGGCGCGGGAGGTGACACCCGCCTCGGTGGAGGAACTGGCGGCTGCCGTACGGCGGGCCGCCGAGGACGGCCTCAAGGTGAAGGCGGTCGGCACCGGGCACTCCTTCACCTCCGTCGCCGCCACCGACGGAGTGTTGATCCGCCCTCAGCTGTTGACCGGCATCCGCAATATCGACCGGGACGCCATGACCGTCACCGTCGAGGCCGGCACTCCGCTCAAGAGGCTCAACCTGGCTCTGGCGCGCGAGGGCCTGTCGCTCACCAACATGGGCGACATCACCGAGCAGACGGTCTCCGGGGCCACCAGCACCGGCACCCACGGCACCGGCCGGGACTCGGCCTCCATCGCCGCCCAGATCAGAGGTCTTGAGCTGGTCACGGCGGACGGCTCGGTGCTCTGCTGCTCCGAAAAGGAGAACCCGGAGGTCTTCGCGGCCGCCCGGATCGGCCTGGGCGCCCTCGGCATCGTCACCGCGATCACCTTCGCCGTGGAGCCGGTCTTCCTGCTGACGGCACGTGAGGAGCCGATGCCCCTGGACCGGGTCCTCGCCGGCTTCGACGAACTCTGGGCCGAGAACGAGCACTTCGAGTTCTACTGGTTCCCGCACACCGGAAACACCAACACCAAGCGCAACAACCGCAGCGCGGGCCCGGAGCGGCCGGTGGGGCGGCTGGGGGGCTGGTTCGAGGACGAGTTCCTCTCCAACGGGGTCTTCCAGGTGGCCCAGTGGGTGGGCCGGGCGGTGCCCACGGCCGTCCCGGCCATCGCGAACACCGCCAGCAGGGCGCTGTCCGCGCGCACGTACACGGACATCCCGCACAAGGTCTTCACATCCCCGCGCCGGGTGCGGTTCGTGGAGATGGAATACGCCGTTCCGCGCGCCGCCCTGGTGGACACGCTGCGCGAACTGAGAACGGCGGTCGACCGTTCCCGGCTGCGGATCAGCTTCCCGGTCGAGGTGCGCACGGCCCCGGCCGACGACATCGCCCTGTCCACCGCCTGCGGCCGGGACAGCGCCTACATCGCCGTCCACATGTTCCGGGGCACGCCGTTCCAGGCGTACTTCACCCTCGCCGAGCGCGTCTTCACCGCGCACGAGGGGCGGCCGCACTGGGGCAAGGTGCACACCCGGGACGCCGCCTACTTCGCCGGGGCCTACCCGCGCTTCGGTGAGTTCACGGCACTGCGCGACCGGCTGGATCCCGACCGGCGGTTCCAGAACGACTACTTGCGGAGGGTGCTGGGGCCCTGACCGAGCCGCCGGGCGTCATGGAGGGCGACGGAGTCGCCTCCTCCGGACGCCCGGCCCCGGGTCCGGGGAAGCGCTTGACGCGGGGGTCGCCCCGTCCGCCGCGGAAGCACCAACGCGCGGGGCACCCCGCCCACCGCGGCCACGGCGCTCCCCGAGACCCACGGGACATTCAGATCGAACCGCTCGCCCCGCGCCTCCTCCCGCTTCCTCAACCCACCAGCCGAATCGGGCCATTTGCCCATCTCGGATCTTTCCCACCTTTCACACAGTTGGCCGACTAAATGCGCAAGAAGGTGGTGTACGGGCGAAACCGATAGTTCCGTTTTTGTGGATTGCGTGAAGTTCGCCATGCTCGTGATCGAGAAAACGGGGCGGGGACGCCTGACACCCGCTCCTTGCCGGAAGTTGGGCGGCGTGCCAATCCACGCGCGTGGTCCGAATGGAGTACTGTGGCGAGCCCTGGGTCCGGTCGCCCTTCGGGGTGCCCGGGGCCATGCTGGACCGCTGGAAGGGGGCTAGTTGCGCAGGGTGGCGGCTTTGATCACTTAGCGTTGCGAATAGGTAACCGTGCCATAACGGCGATCCAGGGCCCCAGCCCGACACGCCGGGCAACTCGGCAAGGTTGTGGCAGGCTGCACCCGGGCAGGCCACACTCGACTAGCGGAAGCAGCGACGCACGTGACGTCGGCAGGCACCACCCGGGAGGTTCCCATGCCCGAACTGCGTGTCGTGGCCGTCTCGAATGACGGCACACGGCTGGTGCTCAAGGCTGCCGATTCCACGGAATACACCCTTCCGATCGACGAGCGGCTGCGTGCCGCCGTGCGCGGCGACCGCCCCCGCCTCGGCCAGATCGAGATCGAGGTGGAGAGCCATCTCCGCCCCCGCGACATCCAGGCGCGGATACGCGCCGGCGCGACCGCGGAAGAGGTCGCGCAACTCGCAGGCATCCCCGTCGACCGCGTACGCCGGTTCGAGGGTCCCGTGCTCGCGGAGCGCGCCTTCATGGCGGAGCGGGCCCGCAAGACCTCGGTACGCCGCCCCGGCGAGAACTCCGGGCCGCTGCTCGGCGAAGCGGTCCAGGAGCGGCTGTTGCTGCGCGGCGCCGAGAAGGACACCGTGCAGTGGGACTCGTGGCGCCGCGACGACGGCACCTGGGAAGTCCTGCTGGTCTACCGGGTGGCGGGCGAACCCCACTCGGCGAGCTGGACGTACGACCCGCCGCGGCGGCTCGTGCAGGCCGTCGACGAGGAGGCGCGCTCGCTGATCGGCGAGTCCGACGACCTCGCCGTACCGGAGCCGAGCTTTCCGTTCGTGCCCCGTATCGCCCGGCTGCCGCGCGACCGCCCGCTCGACCGCTCCCACGACCGGGAACGGCCGAGCCTGCCGGCCCCGGCGCCCGAGCCGGCCGAGGAGATCACGAGCGAGCGGGACTCGCTGACCAGCCTGCTGGAGGCGGTGCCGAGCTTCCGGGGCGACATGGTGGTGCCCGAACGCCCGGCGGAGCCGAAGGAGGAGCCCGTCGCGGAACCCGCGGCGGAGGAGCCCCCCGCCCCGGCGGCCTCGGCCGGTTCCGCCTACGCGGACGTCCTCATGCCGCGCTCCGTCGGCAGCCACCGCGACCGTCTCGTCGGTGCCACCGACCGCCAGGCCGAGGCCGACGGCGTCCGTCCGGGCCGCCGGGCGGCCGTCCCCAGCTGGGACGAGATCGTCTTCGGCACGCGGCGCAAGAAGCAGGATTAGTCCGGAGCGTTGCACCGGGGCCCGCCGCGGGCCGTCCCGCGCGGGACCCGTGACGGCCCGGCGGAGTTCCCCGGGAACCCCCTGGAAGCGCCCGTGATCTGCCCGTGGCGCGGGAGGCGGGGCTCGGTGTCCGCGCCCTCGCCTCCCGCGTCGTCGTCACTGCGGGTCGGGCCCCACGGCCACCGGCCGGGACGGATCCGCCGACCACTCCGACCACGACCCCACGTACAGCTCCGCCGGGATCCCCGCGACCGCGAGCGCCAGCGCCTGGTGGGCCGCCGAGACCCCGGAGCCGCAGTACACGCCGACCTGGGCCGCGTCCGGGACGCCGAGCGCGGCGAACCTCGCCTTCAGCTCGTCCGCGGGCAGGAACCGGCCGTCCGGTCCCACGTTCTCGTTCGTCGGCGCCGACACGGCGCCCGGAATGTGCCCGCCGACCCGGTCGATCGGTTCCACGTCACCCCGGTACCGCTCCCCCGCGCGGGCGTCGAGCAGTACCCCGGACCGGGCCAGCGCGGCGGCCCCGGCCGCGTCCAGCAGCCCCGTCGGGCGCGGCACCGGCTCGAAGTCGCCTTCGTCCGGCTCGGGGACGTCGGTCGACAGCGGTCCCTCCCAGGCGGACAGCCCGCCGTCCAGGACCCGCACGTCCGGGTGCCCGGTCCAGCGCAGCAGCCACCAGGCGCGGGCCGCCGCCCAGCCCTGACCGCCGTCGTACACCACGACGGGCCGGCCGGCCGACACGCCCGCCCGGCGCATCGCGGCGCCGAACTCGGCCAGTTCGGGCAGCGGATGCCGGCCGCGTTCCCCCGGAGCCGAGGCCAGTTCCTCGTCGAGGTCGACGAAGACCGCGCCGGGGAGGTGCCCGGCCGCGTATGCGGCCCGGCCGTCGAAGGCCTTCGCCCCGGGCGTGCTGAGCTGCCAGCGGACGTCGAGCAGTACCGGCGGACGGTCCGCGGTCAGATCGTGGGCGAGTCGGGATGCGGTGATGATGACTTCCATGGCCCCCATCCATACGCCAGGGGTGGCCGCGTCGTCCAGGTCCGACTACTGTGCTCCGCCGGACAGGCTCGATCACGAGGCGTACGGAACCGGGCACGTGCTGTACAGATGATGGACACCCGACGGCAAACGCCCAGAAACGAGCGGGAAACGACAGATCGGGCATTCTTCCGCCAGCGCGCCGTCGGTCGACACCGCAGCCGTGCCGTACGCGGGCACGGAAGGTGCGGGCACCGGCACGGTGCGCGCATGCCGCCGCGGCACACCGGTTCCGCTGAGCGGAAGCGACACGGCCACCGCGAGGGGCCGGGGAGAGGGTGACGATGACCGAGTCACGGGGGCCGGCCGACTCAGCCGGCGGCGCGCACGCCCGGCGTGCGCCCGGCACACCCTGTTGGGTGAGTCTCATGGTGCACACGCTGACGGCGACGGAGGACTTCTACGGCGCACTGTTCGGCTGGGAGTTCCAGCCCGGACCGCTGCAACTCGGCCCGAACGTACGGGCTCTGCTCGACGGACAGGAGGTGGCCGTCATCGGCCAGTTGCCGCCCGACCGGCGGCTGTCCGTCGCCTGGACCCCCTACCTCGCCTCCGACGACGTGGACCGGACTGCCGAAACGGTACGGCTGTGCGGCGGCACGGTCGGAGTCGGCCCGCTGGACGCGGACGAGGCGGGGCGGATCGCGATCGCCTCCGACCCCGCGGGAGCCGTCTTCGGGATCTGCCAGGACACCGCCCGCCTCCGCACGGCCGTCACCGGAGCGCCCGGCACACCGGCCTGGAACGAACTGGTCACCTTCGAGACCGCGAGCGTCGCCAAGTTCTACGAGTCGGTGTTCGGGTACGAGCAGGAGCCGGTGGTGTCCGACGGCTTCGACTACGTGACCCTGCGCGTCGACGACCGCCCGGTGGCCGGCGTGCACGGTGCGGGACAGCGGCTGCCACGCACCCGCGGGCCGCACTGGCTGACGTACTTCGAGGTCGGCGACACGGACGCGACGCTGCACCAAGTCAGCGACCTGGGCGGCGGGATCCTGAAGCCGGCCCACGACAGCGAACACGGGCGGGTGGCGACCGTGACGGACCCGGAGGGCGCGGTCTTCTCGGTGATCGAGAGCCCGCGCTGACCGCAGGCGGGTGCGTTTTCCGGACGGGTGAGGGACAGGGATGTGTCCGGGCTTCGCGGCGTCAGCGGCGGTCCGGGGCGAGGGCGAAGGTCCACTCGACGGTCTGGAAGGGTTCGGACATCTCCGTCCCGTCCGGCGCGGTCTCCCCGGCGCCGTGCTGGAGGAACTCGGCGACCAGCGAACTCTTGACGCCGAACACCGCGTCCCGTTCCAGATAGGGGTCGTCGTCCCGGAACAGCATGGTGACCAGCGACTCGTAGTCGTTCGCGTGCAGCCGGAAGTGGATGTGGCCGGGCCGCACCGGGGAGCGGCCGGCGGCGTGGATGATCTCACCGCAGGGGCCGTCGGTGGGCACCGGGTAGTACCGCGGCACGATCGAACGGAACCAGAAACGGCCGTCCGCGTCCGTCGTCAGCAGCGCCCGCATGGCGGTCTCGCCGTTCAGCCTGTCGGCCTGCTGTACGTCGTAGAAACCCTCGCCGTCGCTGTGCCAGGTGTCGACGTGCGCGTCCGCCACCGGCCGTCCTTCGGTGTCCACGACCGCGCCGCTGAAGAACAAGGGCATGCCCGTGACGCCGCCGGAGATGTCGGCGCCGTTCTCGGCACGGGGGCGGCCTTCCGTGTAGAAGGGCCCGAGCAGCGTGGATTCGGTGGCGGAGCTGTGTGCGTGGTTGATCCGGTCGACCAGCACGCTCAGCCCCAGGATGTCCGAGAGCAGCACGAACTCCTGCCGGGTGGGGGACGACAGGTGACCGACCCGCTCCAGGAAGTCCACCGCGGTGAACCATTCCTCGCTGGTGAGGCGCGTCTCTCGGGCGAAGTCGTGCAGGTGCTGGACCAGGCTGACGAAGAGTTCACGCAGGCGCGCGTCGGTCGCCCCAGCGAAGGTCCCCTGCACCGCGGCCGTGATCGTTTCCTCGGTCAGGTCGATCGCCATCACTCGTCTCCCCCTCGCTCGGATCTGCTTCTCGACCCGTGGCGAGAATGCGTGACCCCGACAGAAATATCTCGTCCGACAAAACAGTACGACGAAGATGATCTCGCCGTGAGATGCTTTGTGGGTGGAACTACGGCAGCTTGAGTATTTTGTGGCCGTCGCCGACGAACGCAGCTTCTCCCGTGGTGCCGAGCGGGTCCATGTCGTGCAGTCGGCGGTGTCGACGGCGGTCGCCAAGCTCGAACGAGAACTCGACATTGAGCTTCTCGACCGTTCGCGGTACCGGATCGCGCTGACCTCGGCGGGTGCCCAGTTCCTCACCGAGGCACGGGGGACGCTCGCCGCGGCCCGGCGCGCGAAGAACTCCGTGGAGCAGTTCCGGGAGCAGCTCAGCGGCAGCGTCGACCTCGGCACGCTGATGTCGTCCGGACCGCTCGACCTGCCGGCCGCCCTCGGCCGCTTCCACACCGCATATCCGCTGGTGTCGATCCGGCTGCACCAGAGCGTCGCCGGCACCGCCGGACACCTGGCGGCCGTCGCGAACGGTTCGCTGGACCTCGCCCTGGTCGCCGCCACCTCGGCACCGCCGCAGATCGCCCTGCGGCCGGTCGCCCGGGAACCCCTGGTGCTGCTGTGCCGGCCCGACCACCGGCTGGGCTCCCGCAGCCAGGTCCAGGTGCCGGACCTGGCCGGGGAGACGGTCGTACGATTCGCCGCGGGCTGGGGCATCCGCCGCCTGACCGACGACGCCTTCACCACCACCGGGACCGACGTGGCCGCGCCCTACGAGGTGGCCGACTACGACACCGCCGCCGGCCTGGTCCGCAACCGGCTCGGCGTCACCCTGATGCCCGCCACGGCGGCCGGCGACTACCCCGGTCTGCGGACCGTTCCGGTCGCACCCGCCCTCACCTGGACACTGGCGCTCGCCACCCAGGCCCAGTTCCCCGCGACACCCGCGGCGACGGCGATGGCCGCCACCCTCCACGAAGCGTGCGGGCCCTTCTTGACCGCGGAGGAATCGTCCTTTTGCGGGGACGCCGACTCCTGATCGGGAATGGGGCCCGGACACGGAAACCCCATCCTGGCCCCCACGTCCGCGATGTCGGGCAAGCGCGCCCTACGACGGCATCCGGGACATCGCATTCCGATGTCGGCGTACCGTTCGCGCCCTGTTGCGCAGCACGTTCGGTGCGATACACGGCAACGAGGGCCCATTCACCCGCCGACAGATGTCCAAGCCAGACCTTTGGACTACCTCCGGAAAATTCAGCGGCCCGCGCCCAGCATTCTCTTGGGTGCGCGCCCCGCCGGCTCCGGCTCCTGGTCGCCCCTGGCCCATAGCGAACGCACGTGCCCAAGGTGGCGGGCGACGCACTTCTCGGCGCCCTTCGCGTCACCCGCGACCATCAGGTCGAGCAGTTCGAGGTGCTCCTCGGCGGACGGGATCAGCTGGTCGCGTTCGTCCAGGGCGGTCAGTCCGTACAGGCGTGAGCGTTTGCGCAGGTCGCCGACGGTTTCGACGAGTCGGTCGTTTCCGGCGAGCGCGAGCAGGGAGAGATGGAACCGGCGGTCGGCCTCCAGATAGCCGATGAGGTCGTGCTCGCGTGCAGCGCGCACGATGTCCTCGGCCACCGGACGCAGCGCCTCCAGCTCCTCGCGGGCGGCGCTGCGGGTGACCCGGCCGATCATGGGGACTTCGATCAGCATGCGGATCTCGGTGTACTGGTCGAGGTCGCGTTCGTTGACCTCGGTGACGCGGAAGCCCTTGTTGCGGACCGGCTCGACGAGGCCCTCGCGGGCGAGGTCGAGCATCGCCTCGCGCACCGGTGTCGCGGAGATACCGAAGTCCTCGGCCAGCCCGGGCGCCGAGTAGACCTCACCGGGGCGGAGTTCGCCGGAGATCAGCGCGGCGCGCAAGGCGTGGGCGACCTGGTCGCGCAGCCGCTCCCTGGTGGTGATGAGGTTGCGCTGCTTGAGGTGGCCCATGGCGGTGGTGTTCCCCTTCGTGCCCCGTGCCCGCACGGCCGAGCGGATCACCTGAGTATAATGTCACGTTGTTCTCGCCGGAGCCTACGGGTGTGCGGGTGCCAGTGTGCAGGCGCGGCCACTGGTGTGGAACTCCAGGGCGTCATGGCCTTGTTCGCGTGGGCCGTGGCTGGGGCCCCGGGAGCGGGGGCTTGGACCAGTACGTCAAAAGGATCGGCCGGGTCACGCGCGACGATGCGGGCCGGGCCGGTGGTCACAGGAGGAAGCCTCCGGGGAAGGGGTCGTCCGGGTCGAGGAAGTACTGGGCGGTGCCCGTGATCCAGGCACGCCCGGTGATCCGGGGCACGACGGCGGGCATCCCGCCGACCTCGGTCTCCGCCACGAGGCGGCCGGTGAACTCGGTGCCGATGAAGGACTCGTTGACGAAGTCGCGGTGCAGCGGCAGGGCGCCGCGGGCGTGCAGTTGCGCCATCCGCGCCGAGGTGCCGGTGCCGCACGGTGAGCGGTCGAACCAGCCCGGGTCGATGGCCATGGCGTGGCGTGAACGGTGGGCGTCGGAGCCGGGAGCGGCCAGGTAGACATGCTTGACCCCGGCGATCTCCGACCGCTCCGGGTGGACGGGGCGGTCCGGCGATGCGTTGATCGCGTCCATGACGGCCAGCCCGGCCGCGAGCAGGTCGTCCTTGCGGGACCGGTCGAACGGCAGCCCCAGCGCGTCCAGTTCGACGAAGGCGTAGAAGTTTCCGCCGAAGGCGAGGTCGTACGTCACCGTCCCGTACCCCGGCACCTCCGCCTTGCGGTCCAGGCCGGCGCAGTAGGCGGGGACGTTGGTGAGGGTGGCCGACTTCGCGGCGCCGTCCTCGACGTGTACGTCGACGGTGACGAGTCCGGCCGGGGTGTCGAGGCGGACGGTCGTGGTTTCGGCGACGGGGACCATGCCGGTCTCGACGAGGACGGTGGCCACGCCGATGGTGCCGTGTCCGCACATCGGCAGCACGCCGGAGACCTCGATGTACAGCACGCCGTAGTCGGCGTCGGGACGTGTCGGCGGCTGGAGGATCGCGCCGCTCATGGAGGCGTGGCCGCGTGGCTCGTACATCAGGAGCGTGCGCAGGTGGTCCATGTGCTCGATGAAGTGGAGCCTGCGCTCCGCCATCGTGGTGCCGGGGATCACGCCGACACCTCCGGTGATCACGCGGGTGGGCATGCCTTCGGTGTGCGAGTCGACGGCATGGAAGACGTGACGGGTACGCATTGAACGTCCCTTCTTCTGGGGCCGGTCCGGATCAGCGCATGCCGTCGGCGACGGCCTTCTCGGTCGCCGCGCGGATCGAGGTCTCCGTCGCGGCGGAAAGCGGCATGCGCGGCGGGCGGGTGGGGCCACCGCGGCGGCCGACAAGGTCCATGGACAGCTTGATGGCCTGCACGAACTCGGCCCTGGAGTCCCAGCGCAGCAGCGGGTGCAGGGACTTGTACAGCGGGAGCGCGGTGTCGAGGCAGCGGGCGGTGGCGGCGTGGTACAGCTCGGCGCAGGTGACGGGAAAGGCGTTCGGGTAGCCGGCGATCCAGCCGACCGCGCCGGCCAGGGAGAGTTCGAGCAGGACGTCGTCCGCCCCGATCAACAGGTCGAGTTCCGGGGCGCGTTCGACGATCTCGTAGGCCCTGCGGACGTCGCCGCTGAACTCCTTCACGGCCACGATGCTGCCTTCGCCGTGGAGTTGGGCGAGGAGTGCGGGCGTGAGATCGACCTTGGTGTCGATGGGATTGTTGTAGCCCACGACGGGCAGTCCGGTCCGGGCGACGTCCGCGTAGTGGGCGCGCACCGCCTGTGCGTCGGCGCGGTAGGCGTTCGGCGGGAGCAGCAGAACGCTCCCGCAGCCCTGCTCAGCGGCCTGTTCGGCCAGGCGGCGGGACTCCGCGCTGCCGTACGCGGCGACGCCCGGCATGACGCGCGCGCCGTCCCCCGCGGCCTCGACGGCGGTGCGGACCACACGGGCACGCTCGTCGTCGGTGAGGGTCTGGTACTCGCCGAGGGAGCCGTTGGGCACCACCCCGTCGCAGCCGTTGCCGATGAGCCAGCGGACGTGCTCGGCGTAGGCGTCGTAGTCGATGGAGAGATCCTCGCGCAGGGGCAGTGCGGTGGCGACCATGATGCCGCGCCATGGGCGGTCGGCGTTCCAGGTCGTGCTGGAGGCGGATGCGGTGGTGGTCGTGGCGGTGGTGGCGGTCATGAAAGAACCCCCTCTATGATGTGTGACATTTTATTGTGCTGCGTGCGGCACCCACAAGGGTGGTGCCGGGTCCATCAGTTGGCGGACCGGCGGTGTTCGTCTGCCGGCGGACTCGTCCGGTCCGTCGTCCGATGGGGTCGGCCGGGCCCGTCCGGACCGGCCACGCCGGGCTGCCCGGACGCGTCGGTGGGCACGGCGGCCGTCCCGCTCGGCTCGATCGAGCCGAGCGCTCCCAGCGGCACGGGCACCGCGAGCGGCCGGCGCTCGGGCGATGCCGGTGCGGACTCGGCGCCCGCTCCGGCCGCGAGGCAGGCCACGGCCGGCCCGCACATCCTGCCCTGGCACCAGCCCATGCCCGCGCGGGTGAGGAGTTTGACGGTGCGCGCGTCACGGGCGCCGTGGTCGGCGAGGGCCGCACGGACGGCGCCGGCGCTCACCTCCTCGCAGCGGCACACCTCCGTCGCGTCGTCGAGCCAGTGCGTCCAGCCCGGCCCCGGTGCGTGCACGGCGGCCATGGTGTCGGCGAAGGCCCGCAGGCGATCGCGGCGGCGTAGAAGCTCCCGCACGCGGCCGCCGCGGGCGAGTCCGGGCCGGTCGCGCGCCCGGGCGGCCACCGCGATGCCCGCCAGCTCGCCCTCGGCGCGGGCGAGTTCCGCACCGCCGATCCCGCCGGTCTCGCCCGCCGCCCACAGGTCTCGTACCGAGGTCTCCTGCAGCGCGTCCAGGGCGAGGGCGTACGTTCCGTCCTGGGTCCGCCGCGTCGCACATCCGAGGCTCGTGGCGAGTTCCACCTGCGGGACGAGACCGTGCCCCACCGCGAGCACGTCGCAGGCGATCCGGCGGCCCGTTCCCGGCAGGGGACGCCAGTCACGGTCGACACGGGAGACGGTGACCGCCTCCACCCGGTCGGTGCCGTGGACCTGGGTCGCCGCGCTGCGGGTGCGCACGCGCACCCCGCGCCGTACCAGGCCCGCACCGTGGACCACGGCCTCCATCAGCTTGTGCGGGTTCGCGATGAGGACGCCGGGGCGGCGGGCGTACCCCGTGTAGCCGGACGCCTCGACCACCGCGGGCACACGCGCCCCGGCGGCGGAGAGCGAGGCGGCGACGGCGAGCAGCAGCGGGCCGCTGCCCGCCACCACGACGCGCCTGCCGGGCAGGACCAGCCCGGACTTCAGCATCGCCTGCGCACCGCCGGCACCCACGACACCCGGCCGCGTCCAGCCGGGGAAGGGCAAGTGGCGTTCGTACGCACCGGTCGCGAGGAGGACCGTGCGGGCCCGTACGCGGACGGGGCGTTCGCCTGTGCCGTCCGCGCCCGTGACCGCGTGCACCGCCCACTCCCCTTCGCCCGCTCGCGCCACGGTCCAGACATGGTGCCCGGCGAGGTGGACGATGCCGCTCGCCTCGAAGCGGCGGCGCAGGCCGGCGAAGACGGACCAGTCATGGTGCAGTGCCTGAGGGCGCGCCGCGCCGAGGGCCGGGGCGGGGTGGCGGTAGAACTGGCCACCGATCTGGCCGGCGGCGTCCAACACGGCTACGGACAGGCCCCGTTCGGACGCGGCGACGGCACCCGCGAGGCCCGCGCAGCCCGCGCCGATCACCGCGAGGTCGTACCGCGCGCCGTACGCGTCCTCGGCGGCCTCGTCAGACGGCGAGTTCGGCATGGCCGTGCCCTTCCTGAGTGGTGATCACGTCGCCTGGGCGAGCGGGGACCAGACAGGCCCGCCTGTTGGGCAGGTCATTGATCGTGGCGAGACAGTCGTAGCACTGGCCGATGCCGCAGAAGACTCCGCGCGGACGGCCGTCGCGGCGGGTGGTGCGCCAGGCGAGGACGCCTGCCGACCAGAGGGCGGCGGCCACGGTCTGTCCCGGCAGCGCGGTGAGGGTGCGCCCGTCGAAGGTGATCTCGAAGGGGGTGCCGGGTGCCGCGCCGACAAGCCCGGCGGGGGTGCGGTCACGCGCCATGGAGCGGCTCCTTCTCAAGTGAGGGCGTGCAGGACGGGCGTCCGGTCGAGGCTCCGCCGACGACGGACGCGACCGGCGTCCTGGATGTCATCCCGCCGCACCGAAGCGGTGCGGCCGGAACGGCTCGATGTCCACAGGGAGTCGGGCGCCGGACAGGATGCGGGCGATGACCAGCCCGGTTGCGGGGGCGAGCCCGACACCCGCGCCCTCGTGGCCGCAGGCGTGCAGCAGTCCGGGAACGCGGGGGTCCGGGCCGATCGCGGGCAGATGGTCGGGCAGGTACGGGCGGAATCCGGCGTACGTCCGCATCGCGCGCACCCCCGCGAGCACCGGGAACAGCCGGGTGGCCTGGGCCGCGAGGCGGCGCAGCGCCTCCACCGACAGCGTGCGGTCGAAGCCGACCCGTTCCCTGCTCGCACCGATCAGGACCGGTCCCGCCGGGGTGCCCTCGACAACGGCGGAACTCTGCAGCCCCGCCGAGCCGCTGGCGACATCGGCGACATAGTCGGCCGCGTAGACCTTGCGCCGCACCACGCGCGGCAGCGGTTCGGTGACCAGGACGAAGCCGCGCCGGGGCAGCACGGGCAGGTCCACGCCGGCGAGCCGGGCCAGCGCACCGCCCCAGCTCCCGGCGGCGTTCACGACGTACGGAGCGTGCACGTCACCGCTCGCCGTGCGTACGCCCCGCACCTCCCCTTTCGCACCCGTGAGGACGCCGGTGACCTCCTCGCCGAGCCGCAGGCGCACGCCGCCAGAGCCCTGCCCGCCCGCGGCACGCAGCAGATGCGCGGCGGCTTGTGCGGGCTGGACCTGGGCGTCCTGCGGGTAGCAGAAGCCGCCCGCCAGGTCCGGGGCGAGGTGCGGCTCCAGGTCACGGAGCCGGTCGCCGGTGACCTGCTCCGCCTGCACGCCCGCGCGTTCCTGCCGGAAGGCGAAGCTCCGCAGGGCTGCCATGGACGTCTCATCGGAAGCGACGACCAGCCCGCCCTTGGCCTCGTACTCGATCAGGGGTGGCAGAAGGCCGGACAGCTCACGCCACAACCGCACGGACAGCAGGGCCAGTTCGAGTTCAGGGCCGGGTTCCTTGTCGGAGACGAGCAGATTGCCCTCGCCGGCTCCCGTGGTCCCGCCCGCGACGGCGCCACGGTCGATCACGGTGACGGAGAGGCCGGAGCGGACCGCGTAGTAGGCGCAGGCCGCGCCTACCACGCCCGCCCCGATGACGATGAGATCCGCAGAGCTTCTCGTGGGCACGACAAGTAATATTTCACATTGCACTTTCCTTGCCAAGAGGCTCAGCGGCTCCCGGTCAGCTCCCCCATCCACGCCTCGATCGCATCCGGGGTGCGCGGCAGGGCACCGGACATCAACTGCGCTCCTTCGGAGGTGATGAGCAGATCGTCCTCGATGCGTACGCCCATGCCCCGCAGTTCGTCCGGCAGCGTCTCGTCGTCGGGCTGGAGGTAGAGGCCGGGCTCGACCGTCAGCACCTGCCCCTCCGCCAACACCCCGTCCAGATAGCTCTCCGCCCGCGCCTGCGCGCAGTCGTGGACGTCGAGCCCGAGCATGTGCCCGCTGCTGCACAGGGTGTAGCGGCGGTGCAGGTCGCCTTCGGGACTTTTGAGCACACCCCATTCCGTGAGCCCTTCCGCGATCACGCGCATCGCGGCCCGATGGAAGTCACGGAAGCTCACCCCCGGCCTGAGCGCCGCGATGCCCGCGTCCTGAGCCGCGAGCACGAGCTCGTACACCTGCCGTTGCACGGGTGAGAACCGCCCGGAGAGCGGGAAGGTGCGCGTGATGTCCGCGGTGTAGAGGCTGTCCGTCTCCACACCCGCGTCCAGCAGCAGCAACTGCTGTGCATCCAGGGGGCCGTCGTTGCGTATCCAGTGCAGGACGCAGGCGTGGGCGCCGGACGCCGCGATGGTCTCGTAGCCGGTGCCGTTGCCCTCGGCGCGGGCACGCAGGCCGAACACGCCCTCGATCCAGCGCTCGCCGCGCGGGTGGGCGAGGGCGCGCGGCAGGTCACGTACCACGTCCTCGAAACCGGCGACGGTGTGATCCACGGCGTACTGCAACTGGCGCACCTCCCAGACGTCCTTGATCAGCCTCAACTCGCTCAGTACCGCCGCGAGTTCCGCGTCGGCCATGGCGTCACGGCCCGGCGGCAGCACTCCCTGGCCGCCGGGGCGGGCGCAGCGGATGCCGGTCATCCGCTCGGCCTCGTCGAGGTCGGGGCGCCGGCCGACCCAGAACTCGCCGTAGCGCCGGTCCCGGTAGAAGCCGCCGTCGGTACGTGGCGAGCGGGGCCGCACGTACAGGACCGCCTCGTGCCGATGAGGTCCGTCCGGCTCCATGACCAGGACGTGCCCGGCCTGCTCCTCGCCGGTCAGACCGGTGAGCCAGGCGTACGCGCTGTGCGGCCGGAAGCGGTGGTCGCAGTCGTTCGAGCGGACCTTCAGCTCTCCCGCGGGGATGATCAGCCGCTCGCCGGGGAAGCGGGCGGACAGCCGGGCACGGCGGGCGGGGGTGAAGTCGGCGGCAGCCAGCCGGATGTCGGCGGCCAGCGGGGTGGGCGCCCAGCCTTCCGCCATGAACGCCTCGAACTCGGGTGAGACGGGCAGGTCATGACTGACCGTCCTGGGTGCGTCGGCCTGGGGTTCGTTCATCGCTCCTCCTCGATCCGTCGAGTGCACCTGCGCACCGTCGCGCGACGTGTCACCTTTCAGCGCAGGTACCGCTTTTCCCGCCGGCTGCCTCACCGGCTGCCGACCGCGCACCCGAGCCACTTGGCGCGCGCTTCCGCAATCCGTCACGTCGCAACTCTTGCACGTCAGTGCAATTTCACATAATAACGTTACGCATCACATGGCGTCATGTACTCAACAACACGACCCTCGTCTCCTCACACGCCACCACGCACGGAGCAGTTGAGGCCGCGCGGCCCCACTGCCCCCAGCGCACGCATCGCTTGCCCACTCCCAGACAGGAGCCAACGGTGTTCCAGTCAAGAAACCTGCGCGGGCTTCTGCGCAGAACCACGCGCAGTAGCCTGCTCACCGCCACCGCGACGGTGGCACTCTGCATGACGGCGACCCCGTCCGGTTTCGCGGCCGCCCCCGCAGCCCCGTCGCCTACGGCGATACGCCCGGCCTCGGCGACCAGCCCGACCGCCTCGCCGAACCCCCTCGACACGGTCGACCGCCTGGCCAAGGCCCCCAACCACGCCCGGAAGGTGCCGACCCCCGGCGGCCTCACAGGCGGTCGCATCCCCGGGCCCCGTACACCCTTACCGAAGGGCAAGGACCACGCCGTCACACCGCCTGCCACCCTCGGCGCGGCATCCGTGCCCTGCACGCTCGACGGTGTCACCGGTCTGTCCCCGGAGAGTTTCGCCGACTTCCTGGCCGACCCCGCCGTCACCGCCGACGACTGCCTGCGCTCCATCCTGTGGACCTGGGACCAGCGGCTCGTCCCCGTCATGTCGGACCAACACGTCCAGGCCGTCTCCCGCCGCATCACCCGGCTCGCCTCCGCCCACGACGGCAAGAACGGCAGTCACCTGCTGGAGATGTTCACCTACCTGCACGCCGTGGCCTACCAGGACTTCTCGCACGGCGAGATCGACGTCACCGACGCGCCGACCGTGAACGCCATGCGCGAGGCCGTCGACGCCTTCGGCTCGGCCGCCCGCACCTTCGACGTCACCCGCCCCAACGCCGAGACCCTGCGCGAAGCCCTCGACGCGGCTTCCGCCCCCGGCCTGCGCCAGTACCAACTCCCGCTGATCAAGCGGGTTCTGACCACCATGGACGCCCAGCACCCCGACACCGCCCAGGACACCTCCTGGGCCGGTGCCGCCCTCGCGGCGCTCTCCGTGAACTACCTCGGCGTGTACCCCGGCAACCAGGACGCCGCCTTCCACGCCGCGGTGCTGGCCGACCCCTCATACCGGACCATGTTCAGGTCCTTCGCCGACTACACCCACCTCAAGGACGGGCCCAACGCCTGGGTGGTACGCGACGCGCTCAGTGAATACGGCCGCTTCGGCCAGATCGACGGGCTCCGCGACGAGACCGTCTCCGGCCTCGGCACCCTCCTGGACACCACGGCCCGCAACTTCGGGGACAGCAGCGCGCCGTGGGCGAAGGTCGCCACCTGGCTGGTGTGGTTCGAGGCCTGCGCCCCGTACCACGTGTGCAAGGACGACATCGAGAAACGTCTCTTCCCGTCCACGTACGCATACGGCGCCGACGGCGTCGACGGCATGCAGGTCCGCACCGCCCTCGACCGGGACACCGTCGACCAGCTCTACTACGCGAGCAAGCAGGTCAATGCGCAGTTCCACCGCGTCCTCGGTACGCAGGAGCCCCTGGCGGGCGACACCAATACCACCCTGCACATCGTCCTGTACGCCTCCCGCGCCGACTACGAGAACTTCCACCCACTCCTCACCGGCATGGACACCGACAACGGCGGCATCTACATCGAGCAGGGAGCGACCTTCTACACCTACCAGCGCCGCGTCCCGCAGGACTCCAGCCTGACCCTGGAGGAACTGTTCCGCCACGAGTACACGCATTACCTCAACGGCCGCTGGGCGGTGCCCGGCTCCTTCGGCGAGGGGCCCTGGTACGAGGGCGACCGGACCACCGCGATGGACGAGGGCACCGCCGAGTTCTTCGACGGCGCCACCCGCGACGACGGCATCCGGGTCCGCAAGTCCCTGGTCCAGGGCATCATCCACGACACGGCCGGCGGCGGGCCGCGCATGACCGTCAACCAGCTCCTGCACGCCACCTACGACGGCGACGGCTTCCGCTTCTACGACTACGCGGGCACGTTCTTCGAGTTCCTGTGGACCGAACGCCCCTCCCTGCTCCGGGAGATGTACCGCGACCTGCGCTCCGACGACCCGGCGGCCTTCGACGCCTGGCGCGACCGACTCGGCAGGGACGCGGGGTTGCAGAGCGCGTACGACCGCTTCCTCGACGAACAGATCGCCAACTTGGACGACTTGTACGTGCCCGACACCACCTATACGCCGCTGGACCAGCTCCGCGACACCTCGCCCGACCAGATTCGCTCCTCCTTCACCGCGACGACCGAATCCGTCCCCGACTGCCGTGCCACCGGCTCGACGGATCGCCCCCGGTTCGTCTGCACCGGCCGGATCTCCGCGAACCTGACCAACGCCGACAACGCGGACGCGGTCTTCAAGGACATGTCCGAGACGGTCGACTACTTCCTCCTCGAACGTGCCGCGGGCGGCGACAACAACCTGACGGACATGAACTGCTCGTTCGGCGAGGTGGACATCTGGTCCAACCGGGTCGCGGGGACGTCGGACTACACCTGTGAGGGCCCCATCCGAAGCTGACAGACAGCGCGAGGCCCGCACGCGGCGCGAGGCCCACACACAGCACGACGCCAGCACGCGGCACAAGGCCCGCGGCAACACGAGGCCCGCACGCCACGAGGCCCGCACGCGACACCGCCGACACGGTGACGCGTGCGGGCCTTCAAGGAGAGGGGTGGGACACACATCTCAGGTGATCGGCTGCATCACAGATGACCGATGCGCGGGCCTCGCGATCTCCGTACCGTGCGGTTACCGCCCTGCGGCGGCGCGGAGGAGGTGGAAACACCCGCCAGAACGGATGGAACGGATGGAACGGATGGAACGGATGGAACGGATGGAACGACTCAACCAGCTCCACGACGCCTGGCACATATGCTTCCCTCCCGTTGGCTGAGGGGAGTTGCAGAGTGGCTCGGTTGCATGGACCCGTCTTGCGCACGCAGCGGCTGGTGATGGAGCCGATCCGCCGCGAGGACAGCAACGATCTGTTCGAGGCTGTGGTCAGTCAGGACAGTGTGATGCGGTGGCTGGCGACCGGCCGGGCGGACAGCCGCTCCGCAGCCGAGGCCATGTGTGACGATCACGTCGCCCATTGGTCCAGGCACGGCTACGGCGACTTCGCGGTCAGGGACGCGGCAGACCATGCCTTCCTCGGACGGGTGGGACTGCGCAACCGGGCCGGGTACGGGGTCGACCTCGGCTTCGCCGTCCATCCGCGGGCACAGGGCCGCGGCATCGCGGCGGAGGCGGGCCGTGCCTGCCTGGACCTGGCGTTCCGCCGGCTCAAGCTCCCGGCCGTCCTCGCGTTCGTCCTGCCTGGCAACATGGCCTCGATCGCGGTGCTGCGCCGCTTGGGTGCCGAGGAGTCCGGGACCGTCCAGTCCAGTGGCCTGCACTGTGTGCGGTACCGGTTCGATCCCGCCGTGTACGCGGAGGCGGAAACACCTGCGGTACTGGACGGTGTTTCAGGTGATTCAGACGATTCAGACCTCCGACTGCACTACGCACCCGGTCCCGGTGACCGGGAGGACACCGCCGCACTCTGCGATGGCCGGCCCGACCCCTTCGGGATCAACGGGTTCGGCCTGGCCTGGTCGGACAAGGAACACACACTGACGGCTTTCCGTGACAGCCGGCTGGTGGCTTCCGCGGGGTTGCTGCTGCGGGAGATGGCATTCGACGGGGCACCGCGTCGCGTCGCCGGGCTGGGCGGTGTGCTGGTGCACCCTGCCCATCGGAACCGGGGCATCGCCAGGACCATGATCAGCGTCGCGATCGAACACGCCCGGGACGCCGGGGCCGAAACGGTGATGCTGCTCTGCCGCCCGGAGCTGGTCCCGCTCTGCACACGGCTCGGATGGCGCCGCATGGCTGTGCCGGTCACCTTCCGACAGCCTGCCGGCCCCCGGCCCTGCCCGCTGAGCACCATGACGTACGACCTGGCCGACCTGCCCCGGCCCACCGTCGGCGTGGACCTCCAGGGCCTGCCGTTCTGACGCACCAAAAGGAACGGGTATTCGACGTGAACCAGATTCAACCCCGCGCCTCCCTGCGCGCCTCAGCGTCCGTCCGTTCTGCAAGCCACCGGACCGGGTGCCGACAACTCCGTCGACGGACGACTCCGTTGCCCTCCCGTCAGCAGGACCAAGAATGCCAAGATCGTCACTTGGGCGAGGGCCGGAAGCGCCGGGCCGCGATCTCGGGACGCGGGGCTGTCACTTTGTGTTAACCTTGTGCTTTTGCGTGCTCGTGATGGTGGGGCGATCCTGCCTGTCCGGTTCCTCTTGCTCGTCGACTGCTCATTCCTACCGGGCCTTCCTCGGTACGTTCGCATGCGGAAGGCTCTCCATGAATCTCCCTGACCGCCCTGGCACCTCGCACAGCGATCTCGCCCCGCTCATGGCCACTGCCGCAACGGTGCCCCCGATCGCTTCCTTCGCCAGCCTGGAACTGCCGGCCGAGGTACTGCGAACGCTCAGCGAACTCGGTGTGAGCCAGCCCTTCCCGATCCAAGCGGCCACGCTGCCCAATGCCCTCGCGGGACGCGACGTCCTGGGGCGCGGGCGCACCGGATCGGGCAAGACGCTCGCTTTCGGCCTGCCGCTGCTCGCACGGACGGCCGGGCGGCGCGCGGAACCGAAGCAGCCCCTCGCCCTGATCCTGGTGCCCACCCGAGAGCTGGCCCAACAGGTCACCGAGGCGCTTGCGCCGTACGCAGAGGCACTGCGGCTGCGGATGGCCGCGGTCGTCGGCGGCATGTCGATCGGCCGGCAGGTCGCTGCGCTGCGCGATGGAGCCGAGGTGGTCGTCGCCACCCCCGGCCGTCTGCACGACCTCATCGAGCGCAGGGCCTGCCGCCTGGGACGGGTAGGGATCACCGTCCTCGACGAGGCCGACCAGATGTGCGACATGGGCTTCCTGCCGCACGTGACCGAGGTACTCGACCAGGTGCACCCCGACGGTCAGCGGATGCTGTTCTCGGCCACTCTGGACCGCGACGTCGACCAGCTGGTCCGCCGCTATCTCCACGACCCCGTCGTCCACTCGGTCGACCCGTCCGCGGGCTCAGTCACGACGATGGACCACCATGTTCTGGTCGTCCACGGCCCCGACCGGTACGCCGTCACCACGGAGATCGCCGCCCGCGACGGCCGCGTACTGCTGTTCCTGGACACCAGGCACGCGGTCGACCAGCTCACCCGCCATCTGCGGGCCAGCGGAGTGCACGCTGCGGCCCTGCACAGCGGCAAGTCCCAGCCGCAGCGCACACGGACCCTGGCGCAGTTCAAGAACGGTCAGATCACCGTCCTGGTGGCGACCAATGTCGCGGCCCGTGGACTGCACGTCGACGACCTCGATCTCGTGGTCAACGTCGACCCGCCCACCGACCCCAAGGACTATGTGCACCGCGCGGGCCGTACTGCCCGGGCCGGTGAGTCCGGCAGCGTCGTCACGTTGGTGTTGGCGGGCCAGCGCCGCGAGATGAGCCGGCTGTTGGCCGGGGTCGGCATCGAGCCGACCATCACCAAGGTGCGCTCGGGCGAGGCGGAGCTGAGCCGGATCACCGGGGCCAAGGCACCCTCCGGCACCCCGCTCGACGGCAGGCCCGCCGCGCCCCGGCCCCAAAACGCCAACGCTCCCTTCCGGGGTCTGGGCACCAGCAAGGACACCTCCCGCGGCGCCGGCGGCAAGTCCCGGAAGGCCGCCGAGGCCCGCAAGCTCGCCGAGGCCCGCAAGGCGGCCCTGGTGCGCCGCGGCGGCTGAGAGCCCGCTGCCCTGACAATCGAAGACTTCCGATCCCGGAATGGAGAATCTCCAGCCCGGCCCGAACCCCTCCTGTGCATACACCTACGAGATAGGCCCTCGTGGTGTGCCCGGCCGCGAGGCGATACCCTCCGAAGCCGGAGCCAAGATGATGTTACTTGCGCCCCGTACTGCGCCCGGCACGACAAGCTGTGTTTCCCACAGCCCGAACCCAGGAGGTCGCCATGACCGCAGAGCCTGCATCCGAAGAAGGTTCGGAGCCGACCGGCCCCGAGACGTCCGCTCTGGTGCCCGACAGCGACGGCCAGTACGACCTGAAACGCAAGTTCCGGGAGGCCTTGGCGCGCAAGCGGGGTGTGCAGGCGGACGCCGCTGACCTTGCTGCGAACGTCAATGCGTCGAAGGTCCGTGGGGCGCACGGCCCGGCTGCGAGCCAGCGGTCGTTCCGGCGCAAGAGCGGCGGCTGAGTCAATCAGTTCCGCAATCTCACTGCCCTGCAGCACGCCCTGGGCGGCAGGGAATCTCGCCCTGTATCCGCCCCGGGAGGTGGGCATGCCCGCGTGCCGGTTGCCGGTTGCCGGTTGCCGGTTGCCGGTTGCCGGTGAGGTCGTAGCCGACGGTCTCCGCCTGTGAAAACGGGCCCAGCTACGGTTGGCGCGGGTCGATGGCCTCGCCGCGGTGGACTTGGTCTTGTCCGTGCCACTCAGTTTGCGACCCAGGATCACGACGTCGTGAGCAAGTTCGGTTCCGTCGGCGAGAGTCACCGTGCGCGCGGCCTGGCGCGTCGAGCCGCAGGTCCAGGTCGGGTTGCGGGTCGGCGGGCTGCCGTAGCGTGACGCACTCCACCGACCGGGCACCGGTCCCAGACCACGCACAGGTCGCTTCCAGGACGGCGGGCATCGTAGGCGTACAGATCCATCTCCGGCGCCGCCACGACAGCCTCCGTCACCAGACCGAGCCGCGACGACAGTTTCCCCTCCCCCGCCCGGTCATCGCGCGTGAAGATCACGCCCTGTAGACCCCTTGCCGACCGATTGTGGATTCGCTGTAGAGCAAGTGTCCTTTTGCTTGGGTATCCACCATATGCGGGGACATCCGTCTGCAAGGTGCTGTCGCCGCCGTACGGAAGATCAACGGGCCGCATGCCCCAACAGCATCCTAGAATCTCCTGTCCCGTGGGACCGCGGACCCGGCGACTCCAGTGCAGTCGGGGCCCCGGCGGCCCTGCCTCCCTCATTGCCACCGTCAGCTATATCCACGCATTACAGGGCACAGAACGGTGGAAGCAATCTCGGGCGGCAGGGCATCGGTTTCAGTGTGGAACGGGGGCCACAAAGACCTTCCAACCCTCCGTCTCCCGAGTGAAACCGCCACGAACCTGGACGAGGATTCCGAGGCGGCAGCCATGCTGCTGCTCCGAAGAGCTGTTCGTGGCGTCACTTCGATGACGTCCTGGATCAGCTGAACCCTCCTGAAGAGTCCCAACAACCTGGACGACGCAGAAAATTCAGCGCTCGAAGTAATCTCGCGCCAGCCCCAGAAAACCTGCCTCGTCGTCTACGACGCACGGCCATTTCTGAGCTACTGCAGCAACGACAGCATCTGCGGCTTCCTGCGTTCGATAATCGATAATGAATCCTACCCATACTCCGATGAGCTCCTTTATGAGAGCACGCTCATCAGGCTCATACTCCCTCTCCAGTTCACCATGCGAGTCTACTTCGATCCAAGCATGGGAGCCCCCGTACGAAACGGAAAGACGATTACGCACAAAATCTACATCAATTCCACTTTTCTCCAATTCATCAGAGAACTCTTCGACCGTAACGCCGTAAGGCAAGCAGGCGATCAGTGAATTCATGGCGCGATCACTGACAGTAGATCATCCATTGACGTAACGCCAATCCCTCCTCGACTATTTACCTCTTTTACCACGGCAGGCCGAAGTTTCGGACCGTAAACGATCACCGGCTTGTCGGTTCCTTCCTGCGTCCGAGTCACCTGCGCTCCAGCACCTTTTCCAGGGCCAGCCTTCACCTGGATAACGGCATTCTTGAGCTCAATATCAAAGTCAGTCAGCGTAGAACCATCAGCACGGTTGACTGGAACATTGACATCTTCGACCAACCCAGGGTACTTCGCCTCGATAGAGGTGGCCAGGTCGCCGACGAGCGGGTCGTCCGAAGTGAATGTTCTCGAACCACCGGAAGATTCACTACTGGCCTCCCTTAGAGCCGTTCCGAGCCCCTCGTTGATCCGTCCGATGCCGTCTCCAGCACCGGCGGCTCCGACGCTGGAGATGGTCAGACCGCCTGCGATTGCGGGAGCTCCGGCGAAGCAACCTACTACGGTGGTGCAGAGGGCGGCGCCGCCAAGGACGGTGTCACCACCAAACCCCATCAAGAAAATGCTTCCGACGGTTTCCGTAGCGCCCCACCAGATCTCGGGTTGGGAGAAGAGCACAGAACCGACGTCTGCGATCGTGTCCTTGATGGTCGAAAGCCAGCTCTGCCCGGAGTCACTGCTCTTCTTGCTATCGCTACCGGCGGTGGCCGTGCCGCCGCTGTTGCCCGTGTGGGCCCATCCCTTGAGTACGCCGCCGCCGGTGGGTTTGCCGTTTTTGGACAGGCTGCCGTCGCCGCGGGTGACGACCCCGTCGCCGCAGCCGACATCGAATCCTTGCCCGCAGGCGAGTCCTTCGCCGGTGGGGTCGGAGAAGGTGACCGGATTGTTGGCGCTGTAGGTGTAGCCGTTGAGGGTCTGGGGTTTGTCGGTTTCGAGGAGTGGGTCGACGCTGATGAAGCGGCCGGTCGTGGGGTCGTATTCGCGGGCGCCGATGTGGGTGAGGCCGGTGGTGGTGTCGGCTGGTTTGCCGAGGAATCCCTTGTCGTCGGGCCAGGGACCGTAGAGGGGTGTGCCGCGGTCGGCGCCGAAGGGGGTGGTGTAGCGCTTGGTGATGGCTTGGGTGGTGGACTCGATGGCGAGGCTGGAGGTGCTGTGCTGGTCTGCGGCCAGGAAGGTCAGGGTGGTGGCGGTGCCGCCGTTGCTGGCCTGGTTGCTGCGCAGTGCGATGGTCTGGCTGCCTGCGGTGTAGTAGCGCAGTCCGTAGAGCTTTTTGGTGGTGCCGGTGACGGTGAGGTGGACTTCGGTGGTGCCGAGGTAGAGGACGGTTTCGCCGTTGCCCGTCGCGTTGGTGGGGCGCCGGATCAGGAGGCTGCCGTCGGCGTCGTACAGGTAGCTGGTATCGGCCGTGCCCGGTGCGGCGTCAGTGACCGTGGACAGTTTGCCTTCGGTGTCCCAGTGGAGTGTCTGCGGGTTTTTGGGGCCGGGCCTGGTGGTGGTGTTGCCGCTGTCGTCGTAGACGTAGGTGGGGGTGAGGCCGGTGCAGGGGGCCGTCGCCGTGCTCGTCGTCGTGGTGGTGAGAGCGTGCGGCCGTTTGGTGTCGTAGCAGTAGGTGGTCTTGGTAGTGGCGGCCGGGGTGTGCGTGGTTTCGGTGGTGCGCAGGCCGGAGTCGGTGTAGGTGTTGCTGGTCCAGTAGGGGGCGGGTCCGCCGAGGTTGGCGGTGGTGCGGTTGGTGGTGGAGCAGTCGGGGGTGGTGGGGGTCCAGGCTTCGCTCTGGCGGCGGTAGCCGTCGTAGGTGAAGCACTGGTTGTCGGCCTTTGAGGTGCCGCCGAGGGTGGTGGGGTCGAAGATGTGGGTGACGTTGCCGACGTCGTCGTACCCGTACTGGAGGTTTTGCAGCTGGTAGGGGTGGGTGGTGTCGGTGACGATGGAATCCGTCAGGCGGCGGGTGCCGTCTTCGTAGTGGTTGGTGATGAAGGCTTTGTTGGGGTTGTTGACGGACTGGCCGAGGCTGAGTTGCAGGGGGTCGCCCAGTTCGGAGTAGGAGGTGTCCAGGAGGTAGCCGCTGATGCCCTGGCTGCCCGTGATCTGGCCCAGCGTGTTGTAGTGGTAAGTAACGCCTTCTGAGTCCAGGCCCGCCACGGCGGGATCGAAGGCGGCGTTCACCGATCCGTCGACGTTGTAGTCCGTGTGGAAGGCGAGGGTGGCTGGGACTCCTGCGGTGACCAGTGGATCAGTGCTCGGCAGGGTGAGGGTGGTGTCGGTGGGCCGGTAGACGCTGTCGTAGTGGGTGACGGCTCGGGTGTATGCCTTGCCGGTGCTGTCGGCTCCGCCGACGTAGCGGGTGGACGTGGCGGGCTGGCCCTTCCCGCCGGTGACGGTGTCGTAGGTCCAGTTGGCGAGCTTGTTCGCGTCGGTCTGGGTGGTGGTGTTCCACTCGTTCGTTTTGCGGCCGAGTGCGTCGTAGGCGTACGACAGGACGTTGTGGTTGGCGTCCTGGGTGGAGGCCACCTGGTCCAGCTTGTTGTAGCTGGTGGTCGTTGTGCCCTTGTCCGGGTCGGTGGCCGAGGTCTGGCGTCCGTACAGGTCGTAGCGGTAGGACCACGTCGTGCCGTCAGCTTCGGCGGTGACGGTCTGGGGGGCGCTGCCCGGGGTGTAGGTGAACGTGGTGGAGGTGTAGGAGGTGTTGCTGTCGGGGTTGGTGCCGGCGTACTGGCGGGTTTCGGTGGTGCGGCCGAGGACGTCGGTGAACGTCCGGCTGGCCGACCCGCCGTCCACGGCGGTGGTGGCGGTCGAGTCGCCGGTGTAGCTGGTGGTCGTCGACCAGCGCTTGACCCCGCGCACCAGGAAGGTGCTGGTCGTGGGGCGGCCTGCACCGTCGAAGACGGTCTCGGTCTGCGACGGGGCCCCGGCGTATTGCACGCCCATGCGTTCGCCGGTCGGGCCGGAGGTGTTGTCGTAGACGTCCGCGTAGGACTCTGTCACCAGCCCACGGTCGTCGTAGCGGGTGTCGGTGATGATCCGGCCACCGAGCGGTGAAGGTGTCTGTGTCTGCAGCGGGCGGAGTTTCGCGTCGTAGATCTGGTAGCTGGTGGTGTAGGTCCTGCCGTCCGCGTTCAGCGTTTTGGTCGACACCCAGGACGGCTTGTCCGCGGTGACGCTGTAGGCGTAGCTGGTGTTGGGAGTGTCACTTCCCGAGCGGTCGGGCCGCCATACGTCGGTCAGGCGGCCCAGCGCGTCATAGCCCTGCTTGCTGATCTTCCCGTTCATGTCCTGCGATTTGAAAGGCAGGCTCCAGAAGGGGTCGATGAGGGTGATGGTCGTCTGTGCCTTGGTGGCGTTGGTGACGTCCGTCCGCGTCAACGGGCCCACCGCAGCCACTAGGGAACCGGTTGCGGGCGGGGTGTACTTCGTGACCGTCGTGTTGCCGTTTGCGTCGGCCACGGTGCTGGGCCGGCCCAGACCGTCGTAGCCCGTGATGGTTGTCACCGTCTGCCAGGACGGGGGCCGCTCCCCGCCGGTCGCGGCCGCCGGATAACCCGTCGCGCGCCCGGTCCAGGTGGTCTCGCCCTTGGTGGGAACCTGGTTCTGCGACCAGGCGGTGGCCCCGGCGGTGTCGTAGACCGTCGCGGTGTCGGAGACGACATCGCCTTGGCTCTTGTCGTCCGCCGGCAGGTTCAGGTCGGTCTCCGCCGTCGCGCAGGGCCGGGCGACGGCGCGGACCCGTGAGGTCAGCGTGGTGATGCCCGCGCTGGGGTTGCGGGCGTACCAGGTGCGGGTGCAGGTGGTCGGGATGCCGTCACCGCTGGTCTGTGCGGTGGCAGGCATGCCGTAGTCGTCGAAGGTGGTGGTGGTTGTGGTGGAGCGGTCCACTGGTGTTCCGGTGCTGGTGGCCCTGGTCCAGTTCTTGGCTGTCCCGGTGCGCACCATGTACGCCTCGATGTCGGCGTAGGACTTGTGCTGGGTGGCTGTTTTCGTGGACCAGGGGGCGTTGATGGTGCCGGAGACTTCGGCGGCGCCGTTGTAGACGACCTGTTCGCGCAGGAAGCCGGCGTATTCGTCCTTGTCGGTGAGGGCGCCGGATTTGATGCCGGTGACGCTGACCTTCCGTGGCGTGTCTGCGGTGCCGTCGGCGTTGACCTGCCGGTCGCCGTCCATGCCGCGCAGGAAGACCGAGACAGTCTTGGAGACCGTGGATCCGGTGCCGGTGGTGGCGGTCACCTTGCCGTAGCCGCGCCAGACGGACCAGGTGCGGTACGTGTTCTCGGTGAACGGATCGTCGTTGTAGTGCCAGGCGCCACCGTCGTCGTAGGTGTAGGCGGTCTGCACCGCGTCCGAGTGGCCCGTGGGATCCGCGTCCTCTACGGTGATGACCCGGTATTTCTGGAACCAGTCCAGCTTCTGTTCGGCGGAGCCGTTGATGTGCCAGTACACCGGGTAGCAGGCGCTGGTGTTCGCATCCGGGGCCGGCAGGCCGGCCGCATAGCTGCACTCGGGGCCGGAGAAGCTGACGGTGGTGACCTGCCCGGTTTCCGAGGTGATGGTTTTGATCCTCGGTTTGGTCATCGGCAGGATGTCGTCGTTGTTCGTGTCGACGCGGTTGGCGCGGTCCTGGTAGGTGAAGGTCACCGGTTCCAGGGACAATGTGGCGCCCGAGCCGTAGCCGGTGTGCTGGATCTGGTCCGGGACCAGGGTCTGGTCACTGGAGTCGCCGGTGTCACCGTAATCGAGGTACTTGTGCTTCAGAGTCCAGGAATCGACCTGCTGGAGCGAGGCGGGGCTCTTGCGGGTGTCCCAGGTGTAGGTGTGAATTCCGGTCAGACGCTTGCGGGTGAAGAAGGACGGGCCGGTGTTGGCGGCGCAGTCCTTGCCCTGATCGCAGATCGCGTCGAACGGCACGTCCGGCCAGTTCTTCGCCGTGTCCTTGGTCAGCGAGGAGCAGTCGGCCGCCAGGCAGCGCTCGGCGTAGTCGAAGGTGACCTTCTCCGGACTGTCCGCATCAGTCCCGGTGGCGAACAGCAGCCCCGCGCGCTGCCCGTAGCGGATCTCCTTCAGATACCCGCCACGCACATACTCGGTCGTCGGAGAGTCATCGCCGTTCTTGGCGTAGTAGTTGGTCTCCTTCGCGTACCAGTACGACATGGCGTTGTCGTGGGTGTCCACGACATAGTCCAGGTTCCACCGCCACGCCTGGTTCACGGATCGGTCGGCGAAGGCGGAACCCTTGCTGTAGCCAGGCTCGCCGGAATCGTCACCGAACACCGGAACGGTCCATACGGAGTTGGTGCGCTCCGTGTTCGCGCCGGGCAGTTTGTCCTTGCCGAAGACGTATTTGGTGCCGTCGCCGGTGGTGACGGTCCAGTACTCACCGGCGCCGTCAATGTCGGCGTCCCCCTCGTCACCGTTGTCGGCGCCGGTGGAGTGGGTAACCGTGGAGGCGTCGTCGTCCTTCAGCCGCCAGGTACCCGTGGTGTCGTCCTTGACCAGCTCACTGGCCTTGCCGTTCAAGACCAGGGACGCGTTGTCGTACTTCCAGCACTGGTCCTGCTTGTCGTCCTGACCGTCGTCGTCGCAGGAGGAGTAGCGGCGCTCGACGTAGGAGGAGGGGAGATCGAAGCCTTCGCCGATCTGTGTGCCCTGGTTGTTGGTGTTGGCGGTCTGGCCGTCGATGCTGCCCGAATCGTAGGAGATCGACAGGTCCGGTGCAGGGCCGGCCGCCGCAGCCGGGGTGCGCAGCGGATAGTTCCAGGTGAACGAGCCCGAGGACCCGCCCGCCTCCCAGGTGGACGAGGCACCGAGCGGGGTAGCGGAAGGGTTGCCGCTGCCGGTCGCCGACGCACCCGTTGCGCTGGCAGCCAGTGCCAGCACCACCGGGCCCGATGACGACGACACCGCCGCACCAGGCTCGGGTGTCGCAGGCAGGTCGACTTCAGCGCGTACCTGCTGGGAGCCCACGTCGTTGCGGGAGTTCAGCGGCGTCTGGTGACGGCACCGAGCCTGCTGCGGCGTGGTCAGGGCACACGCGGGCAGCTCCACCAGACGCAGACGGCCCGCCCAGTCGCCACCGAAGGCACCGGCGAACGCGGAGTAGCTAACGGAGAGTTGAGCGGTGCCGGCGTGCTCGGCCTGCGCGCTCAGCACCACACCGGTGACCCCGGCACGCTCGGCCGCCTTCTGGTCCAGGACCGAGACCTTCACCGCGCCGGAAGCAGTAGCCACCCCGGACTTCGAACCCGTCCCCGACTTCGCCTTCGCCCTCGCGCCTGCCTTCGCCTTGGCTGCGGAGGGCTTGGCCAGGGAGGTCACGGTGACCGGCAGCGAGCCGGGCTTCACCCGGGCATGGCCACCGGCCGCAAGAGTGAGGGTGGCGGTGGCGGCCTTCGGCCAGGCCACGGGCGCCGTCTGCTCCTTCAGCGCCCGCGCCGCCAGGACGCCGTCAGCGGCGCGCCCTTTGGCCGCCGCAGCCGCAGCGCCTTCGCCCTTCGTACTGTCGAAGGGAAAGACCTTGCTGACGTGCGGCTTGGGCACATCCGGCCGGCCCAGCGGCGCGGCAACAGCAGCCGTCGCCATCGACACGGACAGCAACGGCGGTATCAGTCCCAGCGCTACGCCGACGGCGCCCAGGCGCTGCATCCGCCTGGAGCGTCTTCGGGCAGGCGGTGGAGGCGGTAGGGGCGGGGAGGAGTGGTTGGCGGTGCGACGCAGCGTGGCAAACCTGAAACCAGTGCCCACGAGTCTCAGTCCTTCGGTAGATGCTCAGCCCTGCCCCATCGTGCTCGGCTGATTTCTTGGAGCCTGGGGGAGAGAAAGTTTCCAGTGGGTGGTGTGGGTCGCCAGTGCGCGGCCCACACACCGGTCGTCGGAGGTTAATTAAGGATCACGTCGGCGATCTGATTTCCGTCGGCCATGGCACCCGCCCAGATCCTCACGTCATCGATCTGGCCAGGGAAATAGTTTCCGCGAGTAGCGTTCAGCAATGCCGAGCCGACGGCGAGATCAGTAAGCGTCTGTGCCGGTGTATAGCTCACGCCCTTGGTCTGCTCATCCATGTTCAGGTAGAGGTGCGCGACGTGCGCGGAGGCGTCGTAGACACCGACCAGGCGCACAGGACTGCCCGTTTCGGCATTGTCCTCGGAGGAGACTGCCGAGGTGCTGACGCTGCCGTCGGCGTCCCGGCGTCCGAAATACCACTTCGCCGTGACCGTGCCGAGGTCGGGATCGATGCCCGTGATCTGGTACCAGAAACCCCACACGGATCCGTCCGCGGCCTGCTGGCTGAGGACCTGCGCGGTATATCCGACAGGCTTGCCCTCCACCGCTTCCGAATCCAGCATCGCCTCGGTCGAGACCGTGAACGATCCGGAGGGATCCACCAACGGGCTGCCGGTCGTGGCTGTGCCCGAGGCACCGTCGAGACTGATCGCCCCGCTCTCCGCGTCAAGCAACGCCCCGGTCGCAGAAAGCTGCAAAGGCAGACGCTGATAGGGGGTGATGTCCTTGACCGTGGTGCCAGTAGCAACCGACGGGTCATAGTGTGCGACCAGCTCGGTCGACGGCCACTTGGTGTCCGGATCGATCAACTGGGCGTCCAGGCTGATCTCATCAGCCGTCAGCGCCCGCTGCCACACCTCGAACTCATCCAGCCGGCCGGTGAAATAGTCGATGTACGCCGACCCGGCGTAGTTGCTGGAGCGGCCGAACTGCAACGGCAGCGTCGTGGCCCTCGGGGTGTCAGCTGCCGGGATCGTGACCGGGTCGCCCTGGGCCTCGCCGTTGACGAACAGCTGAATCGTCTGGGCGTCCGCGTCATACACACCGGCCAGGTGCGTCCAAACCTGCAGCGGCGGTTTCCCCGTGTCGCCGGCGGACGCGTAGACCACGTTGTCGGAGGTGTGCCACTTGAACATCCACCGGTTGACACCCTTCGAGTAGTACAGCTCGAACAACCCCGCGCCAGGCCCGCCCTGCGCCATCACCGAGCCGAACGTCGTGTCGCTCTCCAGGTACGCCCAGGCGGAGACCGTGAAGGAATCGGCCGTGTTCACGGCCGGCTCACTGGTCTGGGCATAGGAGGTGTCACCGTGGAGGTACAAGGAGTGGTCGCCGGTGGTGAGGTAGCCCCGTCGGGCGTCGTTGGACCAGCCGGCCGAGCCGTTCAGGGTGGCCGGATGACGTGTGCCGACGGTCGCGGAATCCGCGCTGGTGGTCGAGGGCGGACCCTCCGCGAAATGCCACTGCCCCGTCGGCCCCTGCGCCGCAGCGACCTTGAAGTCGAAATAGCTGTTCCCACTCCACCGGTTGAGGCTGTCCTTGGCCCTGACCACGAGCGTCTGCGTACCGGCGAGGGAAGGCTTGACCGCCCGCGTCACCGTCGAGCCGGAGACCGTCGCAGACCAGGCACTCTGCGTGGAGAGCCGGTACTGGAATCCGATGACGCTCTTGTCCCCCGTGAATGTGAACGTTCCCGCGGTACCCGGGCCGCCCGCATCAGTGCAGTCATTCGGCTGACACGACGTGTACGGTGCGCCTCCCGAGATCACCGGAGCCTTAGAGGATGTCTCATGTGGTGAGTTTCGCGAGCTTCTTGTAGCAGGTGAGGGCGGCTGCGAGGCCGAGGAAGGCGAGGAAGTGGGAGCCTTTTCGC